>NZ_CP026031.1:3962500-4568851 GCF_003726095.1 Niallia circulans | reverse complement strand
GTTTATGATAGTCTGTAGCCTGTTCAAACGCATACGCTACTTTATAAACAGATGCTTCATCAAAGTGTTTTCCAATAATTTGTAAACCAAGCGGTAAACCGTTAGAGAATCCACAAGGAACAGAAATACCTGGAACTCCAGCAAGGTTCACTGGAATTGTTAAAATATCATTTGCATACATAGTTAAAGGATCATCTACCTTTTCTCCCAATTTAAAGGCAGGAGTCGGTGTAGTTGGACCAACAATTACATCATATTCTTCAAAAACATCTTCAAAGTCTTTTTTAATAAGAGTACGTACCTTTTGTGCTTTTTTATAATAAGCGTCATAGTAGCCAGAGCTTAAAGCAAAAGTACCAAGCATAATTCTACGCTTCACTTCATCTCCGAACCCTTCAGCACGAGAACGTTTGTATAGATCGATTAACGTTTCCGCATTATCCGCACGATATCCATAACGAACTCCATCAAAACGAGATAGGTTTGCTGATGCTTCTGAAGAAGATAGTAAATAGTAAGTTGCCAGGGCATATTTACTATGTGGCAGGGATACTTCTTCCCATGTTGCCCCTAATTTTTCCAATACTTTCAAAGCATCTAGAACTGATTGGCGCACAACTTCGCTAACACCCTCTGCTAGATACTCTTTCGGCACAGCTATTTTCATGCCCTTAATATCTCCAGTAAGCCCCTTTGTAAAATCAGGAACCTCTACATTTGCCGACGTAGAATCCATTGGATCTACTCCAGAAATAGCATTAAGTAAGAAAGCATTATCTTCTACCGTACGTGTAATTGGGCCGATTTGATCCAATGAGGAGGCAAATGCTACTAAGCCAAAACGAGAAATTCTTCCATATGTAGGTTTTAAGCCGACCACTCCGCAAAATGCTGCTGGTTGACGAATAGAACCACCAGTATCTGATCCAAGAGAAAATAATACCTCCCCTGCTGCTACAGATGCTGCTGATCCACCTGATGATCCACCAGGAACGGTCTCAAGATTCCAAGGGTTTTTCGTCTTTTGATAATAGGAATTCTCAGTTGAAGAACCCATAGCAAATTCATCCATATTAAGTTTTCCAATTGTTATTGCTCCTGCTGCTTGCAGCTTGTCTATAACTGTAGCATTATAAATCGGCTGGAAATTTTCTAAGATTCTGCTTGAACAGGTTGTTCTTAAATTCTTCGTAACAATATTATCTTTGATACCAATTGGCATTCCGAATAAGCTGCCTGAATGTTCCCCGTTCACTAATTTACTATCTAATTCACTAGCTTTAGATAAAGCATTTTCTTCATCTAATGTTAAAAATGCTTGTACTTTCTCATCTACATCTTTTATACGACTATACGATTCCTTTACTAAATCCGATACAGATATCTCTTTTTTATGTAATAGTTCTTGTAAATCTGTCATTTTTTGATCAAAAAGACTCATGTAGTTTCCCCTCCTTACTCCATAATAGATGGAACTTTAATTTGCCCATCTTGATGATCTGGTGCGTTACGTAAAACTTCCTCAACAGGCAGACCTTTTGTTGGTACATCTTCACGCAACACATTTTTCATATCTAAAACGTGGGAAGTTGGCTCGATCCCCTCTGTGTCTAGCTCATTTAGTTCTTCTGCAAAAGAAATAATAGCATCTAATTGCTTTTGAAAAAGCTCTGCTTCCTCTTCTGATATTTCAAGTCTAGCAAGATTGGCAACATGTTTTACTTCTTCCTTTGTTATTCTTGACATTATGTATGTCACCTCCATCATTATACGTACAACACAATAATCTGATAATAGCAAACAAATCAATAGGAAAGCAACCGAAAGAAGGAATATATCTTGTCAGAAGGCGATTTCTACAAAAAATAATGTCTTTCCACTACCATTAACCTAATTGAATTTCCATTAGCTATTTCCAAAATAAAAAATCTTTACATTTAATCAGTATCATTTCTCTTATTATACCATCTTGTCTAAGATGATTGTCCCTTCCTTTAAATACAAAAAAAGAAGAGCTGTTTTCTCTTCTTTTTTTATGGTATATTTTCCTCATCAGAAGTAAGGAGTGGCTCATACATCATTATTGCATGGTTTTCTGTAATATACTCTTCTTCCAATAATACTCCTCTCCTGTTATACTTTTTCCGATAAATTTGGTTATGGCGGATATAACCTCCGAAATAAGCGGGGGTTATTTGGTGTGCCTTTTCAAATACATCATAACGATATAAACTTGGCGATGCTCCTCTCCATTCTCCTTTCAAATGAGAATCTGTCACTTCGAGGCATAGTTGAAAAGAGGTATCTGTTTCATTCTTAATTTGCAGGTCTAAATAATTGTAGGAACAGGTTGCTCCACTTCCGAACGGCTGTGTTCTGTTAGAATCCGGAAAAACATCATAACTATGCCGATGTCTTTCCACTACGGTTAACGGGGTATGCAAGGCCATCCAATAAATAAGATTAGACAACTGACATAGTCCCCCGCCAACGCCCGTCCGATAACTTCCTGCAAAAAGAACCATGCCATCAACGTAACCTTTTTTATATGTCGGCCTTCCAATTGTTCTCCAATAGGAAAAGGTTTCTCCTGGTTCTAGTACGATCTGATTTATTTTTGAAACAGCTATTTTCAAATTAACAATTTTATTATATTGCAGTTTCATATCTACATCTTTTAGTTCTCTTAAGAGCATTGTTTTATGGGTAAAATAAGAATGGGGTAATAAAGCGGTTTGTTTTTTCATCGCATATTGTTTTCTTGCTATGATCCATTGGGCATATCTTTTGGTTATATAGTATTTCTTTCCGACATAAAGGCGCAAGGCTGATCTTTTTTTTGGTCTTAACGCTGTGATATCCATATTCACTCTCCATTTTTTTCCTTTTCCTACTTTATTTCGCTAATTACTTATAAACTCCTTCTTTTTCAGGTTATTCTCTGCAAATAGATAGGAAAAGGAAGCAAAATCCGCTACAATAGTTTATATTTAGAAGAAGACTAAAAAGCTAGGTGACAAAAATGAATGAATTAGATGCATTAAAATTAGAAAATCAACTTTGTTTTCTTTTATATGCAAGTTCTCGTGAATTGACGAAAAAATATAAACCATTGTTGGAAGAGCTCGATGTAACGTATCCACAGTACTTAGTACTTTTACTACTTTGGGAGCATAAAAGCCTTAGTGTAAAGGAAATGGGACATCATTTATATCTTGATTCGGGTACATTAACACCGATGCTAAAAAGAATGGAACAGCAACAACTACTAGAACGCAAACGTTCCCTTGAAGATGAGCGCTCGGTACTAATTACATTAACGGAAAAAGGTGCTTCTTTACAACAAAAAGCTGAGTGTATTCCAACAGAGATCCTAAAACTTTTCGAAAAATCGGATAAGGAAATCAATGATTTAAAGCAATCCCTTCAATTGCTTTTGCAAAATTTAACGAAATAACATAAGGAAATATAAAAGAGAGAAGAAGAAATTTCAAATTCCTTCTTCTCTCTTTTACAAAATATTAAGCTGTAACAACTTCTAATTGTACCTCGATATTACCTCTTGTTGCTTTTGAGTACGGGCAGAAATTATGAGCTTTGTGTACTAAATTCTCTAGTACTGTCTTTTCAATTCCAGTTCCTTTTACAGATAACTTAACACTTAGTTTAAATCCTTGATCTGTTTCATCCTTTAATAAGCTGACACTAGCTGTTGTTTCAGATTCAAAATTAACTTTTTCTCTCTGTGCCATTAATTGTAGCGCCCCGTCAAAACATGCTGCATATCCTGCTGCAAATAATTGCTCTGGATTTGTCGCATCTTCCAATTCCTTCGCTCTTTGTGTACCTGGCATAGCTGTATCAAATTGAATAACATAATCTTCAGATTCTACTCTTCCTTCTCTTCCTCCAGTTGCTGTAACAGACGTTGTAAGAATTGTATCGCTCATGATTCATTCCTCCAATAAATTTTGTTTTCGCAATTACATTGTACACAATATAATTGGACAACACAAATGTTTTTTACTTTCTTTCTTTTTTTATTTACCTATTTCAAGAGAAGTAAACATGCACGCAATGTTAATCCATAATAAAAAGCCCAAAAGATTTTCTTTTGGGCCATTTCTTATTTACTAAACCATTTTCCAATCGTCGTAAGCAATCCCTTTTTCTGATCTGTTTTTGAAGATTCCTCTGCAACTAAATCCGTTTTTGGCTCTCCGATATATATATCTTCTTTATTAATCGCATGATCATAAGCAATTAATAAACCAATATCACTGTCTGCCTCCTTATTGGTTACAATCGTGTATTCCATATGGGCTTCGTTAGCTTCCTTGATATACTTCGATAAGTACGAATAGTCTAGATGACCATTTAAATATAGCTTCGCACCCGGATTCTGTTTCATCGCATCTAATATTTCCTTATAGGGGGATGGTTCCATTACTTGTGATTGCTGTAATGCAATCACCACTCTTTCTCTTAAGGTACTGAGAAATTTTCTTCGTTCTTCTGGCTTTGTTTCCTTCGCCCCATACATCCCCTTTTGCATATAATCATCTAAGTTAGGGTTTGATGACATACTCACAACTCCTTTAAATAGATTCCTCTTTCCATACTATACTCTAATCCGCTAGTAAAAAACCTTGTACCTTTTTGAACTTTTTTTGTCATCATACAAAAAAAAGAGTGACAAGCATCATTCATTCCACTCGTTTAAGGGAAGCATGATGCTGAACACTCTCCATCATTATTGATAAATATGAATATACGGCTCTTCTGCATCTACATCACGAACAATTAATGCTTCTGGTCCATAAACAGATGTAATGCTAACCTGTACAGAAGAAGAATTATTTGGAGGGAAATGCTCCATCACCTTTCCTGCGACAAATTGTGTGAAGCCGAGCGCTTCTGCTTCTCCATAAAATTGAATCGGAATCTCGATACTTAAATTCTGCATTTTATCATTCACGTAGAAAGCTCTTCCGACCACACCATTAAAGTTAGGAAAATATTTCTCGATATCTTGCTTGAAATAAGAAAATGCATCTACTTCTGATTTATATTTTGTATCAGAGCTTGGGAATAATACATATTTTTCGTTAATACTTTCCCAATCACCAATACTATTACTGTTTCCTGCAATCTTTGCGTAAGCGAAGAAGTTTCCAGGTACAACTGAAGAGCTTTCCTTTTGCTCAAAAAGAGAGATAATAATCGGAACCTGTCCAAGACCTTCGACTCCTCTTATTCTTTTGACTACTTCTGCTGCAATTTTCTTTCCTTCTTTTTCAAGCTTTGTTCGATCAATTTTAAGCTCCTTAGCCGCGCCCTTTTCTTCATAGGTGTATACAGAATTCATTGCTAAACCAATGGAAATTCCCCCAAGCTTTAAGCTCTTATCATCCGTTTTCACCAAATAATCATGCTCCAGTATATGAGCTAAATAAACAGGTACTTTACCCTTGTCCTTGCCTGCTGGGTTTAGCCCATCAGGATTCTTTTCTGACTTTCTGCCCAGCCAGCTGGTGATTAAATCTTTATCTAAATACTGACCTTCTTGAAAAAAATATTCTTCAGGGTCATAGGCATTTTGTGCAATTCTCATTAAGCCTGTTTCAAATTCAGCAATGTCATAACGAGTATTTAAATTGTTTACTACTAATCCTCTTGCTTCAGATGGCTTAAATGGAACCACTACCTTATAATAATCATCAGAGATTTTATAGTTCGGCAGAATAGCTGTTTCCGTCGTATTACTATCTACATCCTCTGTCTTTACTTTTTCTTCTTTATTAAAGTTTGGTGCACAAGCTGATAGAACCAATACTAGTACCAACACCATCAATACGTGTTTCTTCATTCGTTAAACACACCTTTATTCTTCAATTCTGCCATAAGTCTTTCCTCATCCCAAACTTCAATGCCTAGCTGTTCCGCTTTTGTCAGTTTACTTCCTGCCTCTTCCCCTGCAATCACTAAATCTGTTTTCTTTGAAACACTTCCTGTTATTTTACCACCTAATAATTCAATTTGTTCTTTTGCTTCATTACGAGAAAGCTGCTCTAGCTTTCCTGTTAATACAATTGTTTTGCCAGAAAAGACTGAATCACTCTCTTCTACTGCTATTGGTAATGGACCGGTATATTCCATATTAACACCATATGTTTTAAGCTCAGTAATTAATTCGATTACTTCTTCTTGTTCGAAAAAAGTAACAATCGAATCAGCCATTTTTTCACCAATTTCGTTAATAGCTGTTAAATCCTCTTTAGTGGCTACCATAAGCTGGTCCATTGTTTTAAATTCCATCGCAATTGTTTTGGCCGCCTTGGCCCCTACATGTCGAATTCCTAAACCAAATAATAACCTTTCAAGGGAGTTTTGCTTTGATGCTTCAATTGCTTCTAATAAATTATGAACAGATTTTTCGCCCATTCTTTCTAATTGAATTAATTGGTCGAATTGTAAAGTGTATAAATCAGCAACATCTTCGATTAGTTTTTCGGAAAATAATTGGCTGATTACTCGCTCACCTAGTCCGTCTATATTCATTGCATTTCGAGAAACAAAATGAATCAAGCCTTCCCTAATTTGTGCTGGGCATTTTGGATTAATACATCGTAAGGCCACTTCCCCTTCGATACGTACAAGTTCACTCTCGCATTCAGGACAATGAGTTGGCATCAGAAATTCTTCTTCTTCACCAGTTCTTTTTTCTACTAAAACATTTACTACTTCTGGAATAATGTCTCCAGCCTTTTTTATTACGACCATATCGCCAAGCTTAATATCTTTTTCTCTTATTAAGTCTTCATTATGCAAGGAAGCTCTTTTCACTGTTGTACCCGCAACCTTTACTGGCTCAAGTACAGCAGTAGGTGTAATCACACCTGTTCTTCCAACATTTAGTTCGATGCTTAGAAGCTTCGTCATTACTTCTTCAGCTGGAAACTTATATGCTATCGCCCATCTTGGACTTTTCACGGTTGTTCCAAGCTGTTCTTGATGTACTAAATTATCTACCTTTATCACAATACCATCTATTTCGTATGGCAAGTGAGGGCGTTTTTCCTGCCAGCCTTCAATATAATGTAAAACATCTTCGATGGTTGCACATCTTTTTCTTTCTTTATTCGTCTTAAAGCCAAGAGTATCTAATAAATCAAGGCCTTCGCTATGAGATTGAATACCAGTCTGCCCAGCGTCTCCAATCGCATAGAGAAAAATATCTAAATTTCGAGAAGCCGCAATGCGAGGATCTAATTGACGTAACGAGCCTGCTGCAGCATTCCGTGGATTTGCAAATGGCTCTTCTCCATTTTCATCTTTCGCTTTATTCAGTGCCTCAAACGACTTTTTTGGCATGAATGCTTCTCCACGGACTTCTAAACTCACCGCCTGATTTAATCGGAGCGGAATGGAGCGAATTGTTTTGAGATTCGCTGTAATATCTTCTCCAGTGGTTCCGTCTCCTCGTGTAGCTCCTTGCTCAAATAAACCATTCTCATATCGAAGAGAAACAGCAAGCCCATCTATCTTTAATTCACAAACATATGAAAAATCATCACCGATAACTGCACGAACCTTCCGATCAAAATCACGTAAATCCGCCTCATTAAATGCATTTCCTAAGCTCAACATCGGCTTTTGATGCTGAACCTTTGAGAACATATCCAATACTTCTCCTCCGATTCTCTGGGATGGAGAATCATTGGTTTTTAAGCTTGGGAATTTTTCCTCCAACTGGATTAATTCATTTAATAATGCGTCATATTCCGAATCAGGAACAGAAGGATTATCCAGAACATAATATTCATATCCATATTGATTTAATAAATTATGCAGCTCTTTTACTCGCTTCTCTGCAAGGTTTTGTTCCATATATCCGTTTCCTTTCCTTATCCTTTTTGAATCGGTGCAAATTTAGCCAATAATCGTTTAATCCCTACTGGGCTCGGAAAAGCAATATCTAATTCTTTTGAATCGCCTTCGCCTTTTACACTTACAACTGTACCAGTGCCCCATTTTCCATGGACTGCTTTATCGCCTATACTCCATCCGATTCCTTCACCGCCTGTTGCAACTGCCGCAGGACGAATAACAGCCTTTCTTGTTGGCTGTTGTTGTGTGTAAGAGCTTCGACTACTATTTTGAGGAGAAGCCATTCTTTGCCTATTTGAAACTGGATTTAATCCTTCTAGTAAATCTTCTGGAATTTCTTTTACAAAACGAGAAGGTGGATTCATATTGGTACGTCCAAATAACGTTCTCATCTGTGCATTGGTTAAATATAATTGCTTTTCAGCTCGCGTAATGCCTACATATGCAAGGCGTCGTTCTTCCTCCATTTCCGTTTCTTCCATTAATGAACGGGAATGAGGGAACACACCTTCTTCCAGACCAATTAAGAAAACAATTGGGAATTCCAAACCTTTTGCAGAGTGCAAGGTCATTAAGACAACCGAATCCGCTTGATTTCCGTCATCATCTAACTTATCAATATCAGCAACCAATGCTAAATCTGTTAAGAATGCAATTAACGATTTATCATCGTTAGCTTCCTCAAAGTTCTTCGATACGGACATAAATTCTTCAATGTTTTCTAATCTACTTTGAGCCTCAATCGACTTTTCTGCCTTTAGCATATCTACATAACCAGATTTATCAATAACTTCTTCGACAAGTTCTGTTACAGATAAGTATTCCTGCATTCTTGTATAATTTTGAATCAAATCACGGAATTCACTGGCAGCTTTTGTAATCTTTGGACTTAAACCAATTAATTCAACAGCTTCTAATGCTTGATACATAGACATATCATGCATTGCTGCGAAATTGGCAATCTTATCAACAGAACTAGAGCCAATTCCACGTTTTGGAACATTAATCACTCGTTGAAAACTAATATCATCGTCAGGATTAGCGATTAAGCGAAGATAAGCAAGCGTATCCTTAATTTCCTTTCGATCATAGAACTTTATACCTCCAACAATCGAATATTCAATATTGGCTTTAAGAAGCATTTCCTCCATAACACGAGATTGTGCATTTGTTCGATACAGAATAGCTATATCTGATAAATTCAAAGAGCTTTCTCTTCTTAATTCTTGAATTTTCCCAATAACAAATTGTGCTTCTCCTTGCTCGCTATCTGCTCGATAATAGTAAATTTTGCTTCCGTCTTCATTCTCTGTCCATAAGTTTTTATCTTTACGGCTAGAGTTATTAGCAATGACTTGGTTTGCTGCCTGTAGAATTCTTTTGGTGGAACGATAATTTTGTTCCAGCATTACTACTTTTGCATTTGGATAATCCTTTTCAAAAGAAAGGATATTTGAAATATCTGCACCACGCCATGCGTAAATAGACTGATCAGAATCACCAACTACACATAAATTGCGGAATCGACTTGCTAGAAGCTTGACCAGCATATATTGCGATCTATTCGTATCCTGATACTCATCCACATGAATATACTGAAATTTACGTTGATAGTATTCCAAAACTTCCGGTACTCTTTGAAAAAGATTAATGGTCTGCATAATTAGATCATCAAAATCTAATGCTTGGTTCTTTCGTAAACGTCTTTGATATTCTGTATATACATCACTAACTATTTGTGAGAAGTAATCACCAGCAGTCTTCGCAAATTCCTCTGGAGTTACAAGTTCATTTTTGGAAGAACTAATACTTGCAAGAATAGCACGGGGATCATATTTCTTCGGATCGATATTACGGTCTTTTAAAATACCTTTAATAACAGATTGCTGATCAGTCGTATCCAATATTGTAAAATTACGATTGTATCCAATTCGATCAATATCTTTTCTCAAAATACGTACACACATAGAGTGAAAAGTTGATATCCATATTTCTTCGCTTGCTCCACCTAAAACAGCTGCTATCCTCTGACGCATTTCCTTCGCTGCTTTATTGGTAAACGTAATTGCTAAGATATTGTATGGATTGACTCCCTTTTCCACCATAAGATAAGCAATTCTCTGTGTTAAAACTCGGGTTTTTCCACTTCCTGCCCCTGCCATTATTAAGAGAGGGCCATCTGTTGCTTTTACTGCTTCCTTTTGCTCAGGATTTAATCCATTTAAAATTTTATCTGTTAAAAATTGCATCTTTTCACCACCATAAGAACATATATTCTATTTTAACTTAGCTTTATTGTTTATTCAACGCTTGCTCTTTTTTATTTCAATTGTGTGTAATGCGGCTGATAGGTCTTTATAAATAACGTTTCCGACTACAATGACATCCGCATATCTTCCCATTTCCTCTGCCTGTTCCACAGTCTCAATTCCTCCACCGTAAAACAAGAACGTCTCGTTCAATTGACTTTTAGCCGCTTTAACTAACGAAGGATTTCCATAACTCCCACTGTATTCCATATAAAAAATAGGCAAATGAAACATCTTCTCTGCCATTAAAGCATAGGCTGCAATATCTTCTTCTGATAAATTTGTTTTCGCACTCGTTAATTTTGCAGCTTTACAATCTTCGTTTAAAACACAATAGCCTTGAATAAGAAATTCATCCCAATCCATTAGTTCTCCGTATTCCTTCATTGCTTCATGATGAAGACCAGTTATCCATTTTGGATCACTGCTATTTAAAACCGTAGGAATAAAATATAAATCAAATCCGGGTGAAACCGAATCTATTGTTGACACTTCTAATATACAAGGTACTGTATAGCGACGAACACGAGCCATGAGATTCAATACATTATCCAACGTAATCCCATCTGTTCCGCCAATGATGATTGCATCTGTACCAGATTCGCATAAACTTTCTAATGCTTCATCTGAAATTTCCTTATTTGGGTCTAATTTAAATACATGACGCCATTCGCGCACATCATACATGCAAACTTCCTCCATTCTAACCATTACATCATTTCATTATAGCATTAGATATTCCATCAAAAAAGAAATCCTACCGTATAATTTCTTGTAAATTTTTCTTGGTGCCAAGAAAAGCGCAGGGCACCCAGTAGGAGCGTGTGGGATGGAGTGACCTTTCCTGAGATATAGGAAACACGGTGAACGTCAGTGAACCGATGTTGACTTATCGTAGGGAAAGGGCGCGAAGCCCAGCAGCTCCTGGGTGCCCGGAGCTAGACAATCAGAAAAGCGTAGGCGCCTTGATTACCGCCGTTCAAACTGGAGGGGCATCGACTAAGATATAGGAAACACGGTGAACACTAGTGAGCCGATGTTGACTTATCGTAGGGAGATGTCCTGAAGTTTGCTAAGCGGTAGGCGCCGGAGCTAGACAATCAAGAAAAGCGCAGGGCACCCGGTAGGAGCGTGTGGGATGGAGTGACCTTTCCTGAGATATAGGAAACACGGTGAACGTCAGTGAACCGATGTTGACTTATCGTAGGGAAAGGGCGCGAAGCCCAGCAGCTCCTGGGTGCCCGGAGCTAGACAATCAGAAAAGCGTAGGCGCCTTGATTACCGCCGCTCAAACTGGAGGGGCATCGACTAAGATATAGGAAACACGGTGAACACTAGTGAGCCGATGTTGACTTATCGTAGGGAGGTGTCCTGAAGTTTGCTAGGCGGTAGGCGCCGGAGCTAGACGATCAGAAAATCGCAGGGCACCTGGTTAGAATTTATAGCACTTTTACTATTGGACGAAATAGGCAAAGCAATTGTTTCATGATTCACAAAACAAGTAAGTATGTTTATTCTTTCTAAAATAAAAAAAGGGTTGTCCGAAAAAAGAAAATCGCGTGGACTTAATCTTTTTTGGGGACATCCCTTTATCCTATTCTTCCGTTTCGGTCTGTTCTTCTTTCTTAATTCTTGATAATGCTAGTTCATACGCGTCATTACCATAATTTAAGCATCGTTTTACACGAGATATAGTTGCGGTACTTGCACCTGTTTCTTTTTCAATTGTATGATAAGTATTGCCTTCTCGAAGCATCCTTGCAACTTCTAACCGCTGTGATAGTGATTGAATTTCATTCACTGTGCATAAATCATCAAAAAACTGATAGCATTCTTCTAAACTCTCTAGGGAGAGAATGGACTCAAATAATTGATCCAACTCTCTTCCTCTTAATTTATCTATTTGCATAGGATACCTCCATTTTTTCCTTAATGAATTAACTACATGGATTATAAAAAACTATTTAATTATTTTTTCAGCGTAACAGCACTCTTTAATCCTGGAGTAGAAGGAATAATATTTATCCATGTCTTTCCTGGTATGAGTCCAACTTGTTTATCTTCTTTAAAGGGGAGAATTCGCCCGTTTATATTTTTCCAATCTATTTCCTGCCATCTTCCATGCTGTAACAAATACGCATTGCCGCCAGATAGTAAATCAATGTCTTTTCTTCCTTTATTATCAACAACCTTATGACTCGTTTCAATAATAAAAACATTATCTACCGCCACAGTTGCTTTTGTTTCATTATCTATTGTTTGTTCTCCATTTGAAAAACGAATATATTTCTGAACATCCTGATCATATAAAAACTGTGAATTATAGTTTGGATTTTTCCCATAATTAATGTTGATCGAGCTTGACTCTTCTCCCTCGATTTCCTCTAACTCCTTTGTATTTAAAAATAACAAAGATTCTGGTGCCCCTTTTAGTGAATAATTATTTGCATTTGCCCCCTTCTCAATATTAGCAAAGCTTATGTAAGAATTATGAGGTGCAACTCGGTCAGGGGACCTTTTAAAGAGGGTGCCATCATACTCCATCCCATTTAAATTATCAATATAACCGTTTGTAAGTAGTTTTTTTGCTTCTGGACTATATCCATGTGCAATATATAAACTATTATAACCCTTTGCTAGCTCGATATAATAGTCTCGGGAACTACGGACAGGACCAATAAGCTTAGGGATTGAGCTTTGAAAAATCGCTAGAAATCGGGTAACTTCTCCTTCTGCTAATACTTCATACACAATATCTGCTTCTGTCAGTCCTGTTTGAGGTCTCGCTTTAGGATGATTATTAATCATAACAGAAACTGCACGATTCGTACTTTCTGTGTTACTAGGGAGCCCAGTTAGTGGATACAAAGTAGAAAGATCTTTTATTCCCTCTTCTTCCTTAGCTCCATTGCCAGTTTGATTACCATTATGTTTTCCAACATCTTTCGGTTCACTATTGCAGGCTGTTAAGACAAAAAGCAGAAATAGAGAAACAAACCACCTTTTCTTCATAGTCCCCTCCTATTTCGTTATTGGTGCAATGGGAATGTTGTGACTATATAACTACTCTCCTTATAAGAGAATAGAACTTTACCTATTAAATATATCAGAATATTCTAATTAAACAATAGGACTCTTTTATATTTTAACGCATTATCGCTGGAAAGAGTACAGTTTTATTCATTACGTCATATAAACCTTTTTGGGTTATCCGAATATATGGTAAATGAGTGGAGGTGAAAAATACAATTGTATAAATTGGGTCTTCATAACGATAACCTCTGTCCTTTATATAGTCGAATAGTTCTTTTTCCTTTTCAATTAATTCTTCCATCGACATGGAAGCCATCATCCCTCTTAATGGCAAAGGAATTTCTATATCAACCTTGCCATCTTTCACTAAGACAATCCCTCCGCCTATTTCTTTTAATCGTTCAAATGCGGTTATCATATCTTTTTGGCTTTTTCCTAATAACACAATATCTCCATCACCTGTATAAGAACTCGCCATTCCTCCGATTCTATTGGAGAAACCCTTTAATAAAGTATTGATTCGCCATTCTCCTTCTCGGTCAATCAACATGAAATAACATTCATCATGTTCCTCTGTGAGAATAGTATCAGAAACATTAATTGAAATGGAATAGGGCTTTGTAATGACGGCATTTTCCAAGCTTATTCCAAACGGCATTGAAAATTGCATATCAAGACTATTTACATTCCACTTTATATCTAATGGACTTAAATCAAACTGTTTCCAATCAACAATAGGGTACGCATCTCTCATTTCTCTTCCATCTTTTTTCACCCAAATTCCTTTTGCTAATACAGAAACAGGAGTTGGATTTTTTTTATCCTTCAGAAAGTTGATATTTGCAACTCTTCCCGTTGCAATATTCCCATGCAAATGTTCCATTCCATGATATTTAGCGATATTAATGGTTGCCATATTATAGGCATCTATTACTGGTACGCCATGATTCATCGCAATCCGAATAAGCTGATCAATATGGCCATTTTCATAAAAGGAAGAAGGAGATCCATCTGTTGTTAGCATAAAATAATCATATTGTTCAATGCCCAATTCTTTTATTTCCTTTAATAATTTCGGTAAATCTGGGCGAATAGACGAATAACGAAGACTAACTTTGTATCCTTGGAGCAAACGATTTAACACTTCTTTCCCAGTCATTGCTTCATGATCACTATCCACTCCCAGCAACATCAATTTGGCCAGTGTTTTCTCCGATGCTCCTGGAAAATGCCCCTCAATTCTTTTTCTTAATCGTTTCGTCTCCTGCATCCAATGAAGCATCATATCATCACCATCGAGAAGCCTCGGCCATCCCGTTAGCTCTCCTCCTTGAATAACTGCATCATGCTCCAGCCAACTTTTTACATTCCCATGAGAAAATATTAGTTCTTCCTCTTGCAACTCTGTTTGGGCATCATATCTGCTCCACCATAATATAGTGGAAGGAATATCTTTCATGAAGTTTAAAAAAGTAAACGCTTTCTTTTTTTCTAACTGCATAGCCAAAACTAAGTTATCATTCACATGTGTCGTTGTTCCAAATTGTGATGTATATTGGGCTAAGGTTAGGGGATTATAAATTTGAAAAGGATGCGCATGTGGTTCAATGTATCCTGGAACTAAAAAAAGATTAGTGCAATCAACAATTTCTGCTTGATCTATTTGTTTGGGCATATCATTGCCCACATAAATAATTCTATCTTGATATATCCATATATTAGCAAGTAACCACTTTCGTAATACCTGATTTAAATATGTTGCATTTTTTAAAACGATTGAAGGGGATTTTTCACCATTCAAAATGGATACATGGTCACGCAAAACTTTGTTTTTCCATCGATATCGCTGAGCTAACACTACGCTTCCTCCCTTTTCATATCTGTTACCTGTATATAAAAATGTAACGATTTTTCTTTATAAGATGAAGAATTTGTATGGAATTCCCTAAGATTAACATTATTTTACCATATAAAGTAACAATTCATATTACCGTTTTGTTAAATTTATGTAGGAGGAACGAAACTTATGAATCCAAAACAAAATATAAGTTTGATCAATGCGCTTATTCGAATTACCTGCGGCTGTGCATTTCTCGCATGGAGCACAGCAAAAATGGCAAAAAAGCCTTATAAACAATCTTATTTTCTTATTGCTCTACTTGCTGGAATGAAAATTGCAGAAGGGATTGTTCGTTATTGTCCAGTTGTTGCTCTTTATGAGAAAAAGGATGCAATTATGCCAAAATCTGAGCACAACCATTCCAAAAGTCAAAGTTCCAATATCCCCTCATCAGATGAAAGTAAAACCAATAATTCTGAGTCATCATCTAAGGAAGTTACTGAGATGATGGAGCAATTTAGTCCAGAGAAGATATTTTCCCCAGATGATATGAAAAAATAATTACTGCACGGGCTATCCGAGAGATTGGATAGCCTTTATCTCTTGCTAAATATAGGTTTAGGAATGCTAGGATGTGGTAAATGCATTAACAGAAACGAACGAAGGAGCTGGTCAAATGACAAAGCCAAAAAACCCATTAGATCTATACTATAACGATGACTTTCCAAAACAATATCAGGAACCTCCTGGTGTCCAAGCTAAAATGGATCCACAACCTGACTGTGGAGAAACTAGCTATCAAGGATCTGGTAAATTAAAAAATCGAAAAATATTAGTTACCGGTGGTGATTCTGGAATTGGGCGTGCAGCTGCCATCGCTTATGCTCGTGAAGGTGCAGATGTAGCGATTAACTACCTACCAGAAGAACAAGAAGATGCTGATGAAGTACAAAAGTTAGTCGAAGCAGAAGGACAAAAAGCCATTCTTATACCTGGAGATTTAAGTAATGAAAGTTTCTGCAAGGACTTAGTGGACAAAGCCTATAATGAACTTGGTGGACTCGACGTATTAGCCTTAGTTGCAGGAAAACAACAAGCAGTTGATGATATTATGGAACTTTCAACAGAGCAGCTAAGAAAAACTTTCGAAGTAAATGTATTCTCTCTCTATTGGGTAGTGAAAGCAGCACTTCCATACTTGCCAAAGGGAGCTTCTATTATCACAACTACGTCTGTTCAAGGCTATAACCCTAGTCCCAATTTATTAGATTATGCTCCATCTAAATTTGCTATCAATGGCTTTACTCGTGGACTTGCCAAACAATTAGCATCTAAAGGAATCCGGGTAAACTCCGTTGCTCCAGGCCCAATTTGGACTGCCTTACAAATTACAGGCGGACAGCCAAGTGAAGCCATCCCAACATTCGGTCAGCAAGCTCCATTAAAACGAGCTGGACAACCAGTCGAACTATCTAGTATTTATGTTTTCTTAGCATCCGATGAATCTAGCTATGTTACCGCACAAATATACGGAATAACAGGCGGAATTGAATTAGCATAAATTATAAAAGAGGAAGTTCTTTCGTTACCTATGACATTGCTTTTTACATGTTATCGGGCTATGAGGACTTCCTCTTTTACCCATGCTCCTTCTTTTTCCTGCTTCCCGGCACAGACAGCCTTTCTCTGTTGCCTTTCACTATATATACTTATGTTTTCCACTAACATACTAAAACAACAAAAAACCCCCATATGCAATCATCAACAAAGTCTCACATACAGGGATTCCTTCTTATTTTACTGCTTTAAAGCCAATGTCTTTTCGATAAAAAATGCCATCGCTCTCTAATTTCTTTAGTTCTTTATATACTTTATCCTGTGCCTCTTTTAATGTACGGCTCTTAGCAGCAACTAACAAAACACGTCCGCCATTCGTGGTAAATGCACCAGCTTCATTTAAGTCGGTTCCCGCATGAAAAATAGAGACATCCTCCATTTTATCTAATCCTTGGATAACTGCACCTTTTTCATATGCTTCTGGATAGCCTTTTGCCGCAATAACTACTCCTAGCATATCCTCTTCATACCATTCAATCGACGGAGTTTCTCCATTTAAAATAGATAAAATGACTTCCACTAAATCGGACTTCATCCGTGGTAAGATGACTTGTGTTTCTGGGTCCCCTAGTCTTGCGTTAAACTCAATTACTTTTGGGCCTTTATCCGTTGCAATTAAGCCAGCGTATAAAATACCTGTAAATGTTCTGTCTTCTGCTATCATTGCTTTTGCCGTAGGTTTTACAATCGTTTCAATAGCAGTTTGCACGATTGCCGGATCAATGTGTGGAACAGGAGAATAAGCTCCCATTCCCCCTGTATTTGGCCCTTTATCTCCGTCAAAAGCACGTTTATGATCTTGCGCAATTTCTAATGGAATCACGGTTTCTCCATTCACAAAAGACATTAAAGAAAATTCTTCCCCGGCTAAAAACTCCTCAATAACAACTGTTGCAGATGCACTTCCGAATTTTTCGCCAACAAGCATTTCTTGGATGCTTTCTAATGCCTCTTCCATGTTCATCGCCACGGTTACACCTTTTCCTGCTGCTAATCCGTCTGCTTTAATAACAATTGGAGCACCCATTTCCTCAATATACGCTTTCGCCGCCTCATAATCCGAAAAGGTTTGGTATTCCCCTGTTGGAATATGATATTTCTTCATTAAATCTTTCGCGAAAGATTTGCTTCCTTCTATTTCTGCAGCACATTGATTCGGACCAAATACCTTTAAGCCAGCTGCTTGAAATGCATCCACTACACCAAGAAGTAACGGTACTTCTGGGCCGACAATGGTTAAATCAATCTTTTGTGTAAGTGCAAAATCAACCAGTTTTTCGACCTCTGTTTCTGCTATTTCAATACGCTCTGCCACATCAGTCATTCCGACATTTCCTGGCGCTACAAAAACTGTTTCAACTTTTTCACTTTCGCTTACTTTTGTACAAATCGCATGCTCCCGACCACCGCGGCCAATAACAAGTACTTTCATTCTTTTATATCCCCCAAGCTTTCAAGATATTAATGTTTGAAATGTCTTACTCCTGTTAATACCATTGCAATTCCGTATTCATTGGCTTTTTTGATGGAATCTTCATCACGAATACTTCCACCTGTTTGAATAATTGCTGTTACTCCCGCTTTTGCAGCCGCTTCAACCGTGTCATCCATCGGGAAAAATGCATCTGATGCTAATACTGCCCCTACTGCTTTTTCTCCCGCTTGCTCTAAAGCAATTTTTGCAGAACCAACACGATTCATTTGCCCTGCACCAACACCTAGCGTCATTTCTTTGTTATTTACTACAATTGCATTTGACTTAACGTGCTTCACAATTTTCCATCCAAATTTCAGCGCTTCCCACTCTTCGTCTGTAGGCTTCTTCTCTGTAGGAATGGTGATGGCTGCATCCTCTAAAGAATAGCGATCAAAATCTTGTGTTAATAATCCACCCTCAATCGAAGTGAATTTCATTTCTTTGCTGCTTCCTGTTCCAAAAGGAATCGTTAATAAACGGATATTTTTCTTTGCTTGTAAAATATCTAATGCTTCTTGGGAATACGAAGGAGCGATTACTATTTCTAAGAAAATTTCATGCAGTTTGCTAGCTGTCTCTGCATCTACTTCTCTATTTAATGCAATAATTCCGCCAAAAATAGAGACTGGATCTGCTTCATATGCTTTCGAGAAAGCTGTGAAAATATCTTCGCCTGTTCCAACTCCACAAGGATTACTATGTTTAATCGCAACTGCAGCAGGCTCTGTAAATTCCTTTACAATTTGGATAGCAGCATCTGCATCATTGATATTATTGTAAGACAGTTCTTTTCCATGCAGTTGCGTCGCATTTGCAATCGAAAATTCAGATCCTAAAGGCTTGCGGTAAAAAGCTGCCTTTTGATGTGGATTTTCTCCATAGCGTAAAGGTTGCTTTAGTTCATATGTAACCGTTAATTTCTCTGGTGTTTCCTCTTCCGTAAGCTCTGTCATATATTCTGCAATCATCGCATCATAAGCAGCTGTATGACGGAATACCTTTGCAGCAAGTCTGCGTCTCGTTTCAAATGAGACTTCCGCTCCCTGCTTTAATTCCGAAATAACCGTTTGATAATCAACCGGATCTACCACTACAGTTACATACTGATGATTTTTTGCCGAAGCACGAAGCATTGTTGGTCCGCCGATATCGATATTTTCAATTGCATCTTCTACGGTTACATCCGGCTTCGCAATCGTTTGTTGAAAAGGATATAAATTGACACATACGAGTTGGATCGGATCAATCTTATGCTCTTCTAATTGAGCAGCATGGCTAGGTTCATCAAATTTAGCAAGCAATCCCCCGTGAATATAAGGATTTAAAGTTTTCACTCTTCCTTCTAATATTTCAGGAAAGCCAGTGACTTCACTAACACTCATTACAGGAATCCCACTATCTTGAATTGCCTTTTTTGTCCCGCCTGTCGAAATTAACTCAAAACCTAATTCATGAAGCTCTTTTGCAAAATCTGTAATACCTGTTTTATCAGAAACACTAATTAACGCTCTTTTTTTCATTATTATTCCTCCTGATATTTCATGCCTGTTGATTACGTACTTATTAATGAAATGCTTCTGCTTTATGGAGCAATTGTTGAATTACCTTTGGATATAACTGGTGCTCTAACGCCTGAATTTTTTCCTGCACGCTTTCCCTAGTATCTTCTTCAGTTAAGATAATTGATTCTTGCGCAATCACGGGACCGGTATCCATTCCTGCATCCACATAATGAATCGTAATGCCCGTTTGCTCGACCCTTGCCTCTATAGCTTGGCCTATGGCATCCTTGCCTGGGAAAGATGGCAGAAGAGATGGATGAATATTGATTATTTTTCCTGCATAAGCTTGTAAAAGTGTGTCGCCTACTAATCTCATATATCCTGCAAGAACAATTAAATCAATTTTATTCTTATCTAAATGCATTAAAATTTCTTTTTCATAATCTGCTTTTTCTGGATAATTCTTCGCTGCAAAAACAAAGGTGGGAATTTCTTCTTTTATCGCTCTATCTATCACATAAGCTCCTGGTTTATCCGAGACTAATAAAGTAATAGATGCATTTAATTCGCCTCGTTTCACTGCATTTATTATTGCCTGAAAGTTAGATCCATTACCAGAAGCAAAAACAGCAATCCGCTTCATATACAGTCCTCCGCCTTTATTTGAGGATGATATTTATTTCCCCGTCGTCTGTTACTTTTCCAATTGTATACGCCTTTTCTCCTATTCGAGTAAAGTGATCAATGATCTGTTCTTCGTCCTCTTTGCTTACAGCAAGAACCATTCCCGTTCCCATATTAAAGATGTTATACATCTCTTTACGATCGATTTCGCCAATTCCCTCCATTTTTTCAAAAACAGCAGGTACTTCCCAATTAGCTTCATCCAATTCCATTCCCAAACCTTCTGGAAGCATTCTTGGAATATTTTCGATAAATCCTCCCCCAGTAATGTGAGCGAGACCTTTAATTTCAAATTCTGCTAAAGCAGAAAGAACGGGCTTTACATAAATTCTAGTCGGCTTGATTAACTCTTCACCTAATGTACAGCCGAATTCCTCGATATAATCAGATAAAGACATACTCGCTTTTTCGAAAAATAATTTTCGCACAAGAGAATAGCCATTGCTATGAATACCATTAGAAGCGAGACCGATCAAGACATCTCCAGCTTGGATTTTTTCACCTGTTATAAGTTTTTCTTTCTCACAAGCTCCCACAGCAAATCCTGCTAGATCATATTCTTCTTCCCCATACATGCCCGGCATTTCAGCTGTTTCTCCGCCAACCAACGCACATCCGGCTTGCTCACAACCGTCTGCAATTCCTTTGACAATGGCCTCGATTTTACCAGGCTCTGCTTTTCCACAAGCAATATAGTCAAGGAAATAGATTGGTTCTGCCCCTTGGACGACGATATCATTTACGCACATTGCCACAGCATCAATTCCAATCGTATCGTGCTTATCCAGCATAAAAGCAAGCATTAGCTTTGTTCCTACCCCATCTGTCCCCGATACCAAAACGGGGTTTTGTAAATTTAGAACAGATAAATCAAACATGCCGCCAAATCCGCCTAATCCCCCCATAACGCCTGGACGAATCGTTTTCTTCACATGCTTTTTCATTCTTGTTACTGCCTCATAGCCTGCTTCTATATTAACGCCTGCTTGTTTATAAGCCTCAGCCATTTTATGCCTCCTAAATTGTGATAATTCAATGGAAAAGCGACATCATCGCATGCCGCCTTTCTTTTATTTACCGTTATTGTTAAACTTTTTCATATGGATGATCAGCGTTCGGATAAATTTCTGTCGGGTACTTGCCAGTAAAGCAAGCTAAACAATGCCCTCTGTTTTCCCCATCATCTGTACGGCCAATCGCATCAATCATTCCTTCTGTACTTAAGAAGATGAGCGAATCAGCACCAATGATTTCACGCAGTTCTTCTACAGAATATTTCGATGCAATTAACTCTTCTTTTGTTGACGTATCAATTCCATAGAAGCAAGGATTTTTAATTGGTGGAGAACTGATTAATACATGTACTTCTGTTGCTCCTGCTTCTCTTAGCATCGTTACAATGCGTCTACTTGTTGTACCACGTACAATTGAATCATCCACCATTATTACTCTTTTCCCTTCTACCACTCCACGAACAGCCGAAAGCTTCATCTTGACACCTTGCTCGCGAAGGGATTGCGAAGGCTGAATAAAAGTTCTGCCAACATAACGATTTTTAATTAATCCAAGCTCATACGGAATGCCTGTTGCTTCCGCATATCCAATTGCTGCTGAAATACTAGAGTCAGGTACTCCCGTTACTACATCTGCTTCAATTGGTGCTTCGATTGCTAATCTTTTCCCAAGATTTTTACGCGCAGTATGGACATTGATCCCATTGATATTGCTATCCGGTCTAGAGAAATAAACATACTCCATCGTACACATTGCAATATTAGAAGCGACAGAAAACATTTCTGAACGGAAGCCGTTATCGTCAATGATTAACAGTTCACCTGGTAATATATCACGAACAAACTCTGCTCCAACCACATCAAAGGCACATGTTTCAGATGCAACAACATAAGCATCACCTAATTTCCCTAAAGAAAGAGGACGCATTCCATTTGGATCTAGGGCAACCATTAATTCTGTTTCCGTTAAAATAAGAAAAGCATAGGCACCTTTAATCATTGTCAGCGCATTTTTCACTCTTTCTTTAAAAGCCGCAAAGCCGCCTCTTCTAATTAAATGTGCAAGCACCTCTGTATCAGAGCTTGTTTGAAAGATACTTCCTTGTGCTTCTAGCTGGCTTTTTAAAGCTGTGGCATTTACTAAATTTCCATTGTGAGCAAGTGCCATACTTCCGCTTTGGAAGTGGAACAGAAGAGGCTGGACATTTTCATATCCGCCGCCTCCTGCTGTGGCATAACGTACATGCCCAATTGCAGCTTTTCCGCTTAACTCTTTTATTGCTTCTTGCGTGAAAATTTCAGAGACTAATCCTTCTCCCTTAATTCCTTTTAATTTTTCTCCATCTGTCGCTACAATGCCAGTGCCCTCTTGACCACGATGCTGTAAGCTATGCAGTCCATAATATGCCAATTGAGATGCATCCTCATGTCCCCAAACACCAAAAATGCCACATTCCTCATTTAACCCTCTTATTTCAGCAAGCATGGAATTGCTCCTCTCCAGGCATTCGTTAACGAATCAACCTGTTCATTTACTAGAATAGTTTCCCCTTGACTAATGGTAAGAACGGCTGTATCTGTAACTTCTCCTACTAGTGTAGCAGGAACTAAATTTTCAAAAGTCTCTTTGTTTTCTGGTTTAATTGAAAGCAAGAAACGTGATTGTGATTCACTAAAAAGTGCTGTTACAGCATCTTCTGTAACCTTTACTTTGGCTCCTAATCCTTTTGAGTTGATTAAGCTTTCCGCAACAGCAACAGCTAAGCCACCTTCCGCTAAATCGTGAGCAGATTCTACAACGCCTGCACGAATTGCCTCCAGTACTGCTTGCTGATACGTTTTTTCAAGCTCTAAATCTAAGGAAGGTGCCTTGCCAGAAATAGTTCCTTCAAGCAATTTTTGCAGTTCACTTCCGCCAAACTCTGCTTTTGTTTCCCCAAGCACATAAATTAAGTCACCAGCAGATTTAAAGCTTTGTGTAGTAATGTCTTTCGTATCCTTTATTAATCCGACCATGCCAATGACAGGAGTAGGATAGATAGCTGTTCCATTTGTTTCGTTATATAAAGAGACATTCCCGCCGATTACTGGTGCATTCAAAGCTAAGCAAGCTTCACTAATTCCATCTGCCGCTTTTTCAATTTGCCAGAAAATCTCTGGTTTCTCTGGATTTCCAAAATTCAAGTTATCTGTAATGGCAAGTGGTTCTGCCCCAGAACAAACAATATTACGTGCTGCTTCTGCTACTGCAATCTTGCCGCCTGTTTCTGGATCTAAGTATAAATATCTTGCATTACAGTCCGTTGTCATCGCTAATGCCTTTTTCGTTCCGCGAATACGTACTACTGCAGCATCAGAGCCTGGTGCAACAACTGTATTCGTCCGAACCATATAGTCATATTGATCATAAACCCACTCTTTGCTTGCAATTGTAGGCTGTTTTAACAGATTAAGAAGTGTTTCTCCATAGTTGTTTACGGTAGGAATATAGTTTTCCATTGCTTGGAACTCACGATAATATGTTGGTTCACTAGATGGCTTATGATAGACAGGCGCATCCTCTGCCAAAGCATCTGCAGGCACATTTGCTACTACTTCTCCTTTATGAAGAAGACGAAGCATTTTATCACCTGTTACAACACCAATTGCTACTGCTTCTAAATCATATTTATGGAAAAGATCTTTAATTTCTTGTTCTCTTCCTTTTTTCACGACAATCAACATACGTTCTTGTGATTCAGAAAGCATCATTTCATAAGCAGTCATTCCTGTTTCTCGCTGTGGTACTAAATCTAAGTTCATTTCAATACCAGAGCCGGCTTTACTCGCCATTTCTGCACTGGAACTTGCCAGTCCTGCAGCCCCCATATCCTGAATACCAACTAATGCATCTGATTGAATCAGTTCAAGACATGCTTCCAAAAGAAGCTTTTCCATAAATGGATCTCCAACTTGTACTGCTGGACGCTTTTCATCTGAGTTCTCTGTTAATTCCTCAGAAGCAAATGTCGCACCATGAATACCGTCACGTCCTGTTTTGGCTCCAACATACATAACCGTATTCCCCACACCATGCGCTTGGCCTTTTTTTATATCTTCATGATTAATTAACCCAACACACATCGCATTTACAAGCGGATTTCCAGCATAGGAATCATCAAATGCAATTTCTCCACCAACTGTTGGAATCCCTATACAGTTACCATAGCCAGCAATTCCAGCAACTACTTCTTTAAAAAGGTATTTTGTCCGTTCATTATCTAATTCACCGAATCGTAGTGAGTTAAGAATCGCAATTGGTCTTGCTCCCATGGAAAAGACATCACGGATAATTCCGCCTACGCCTGTTGCTGCGCCTTGATATGGTTCAATAGCAGATGGATGGTTGTGACTCTCGATTTTAAACGCAACAGCTTGACCATCACCGATATCTACAATCCCTGCACCTTCACCAGGACCTTGTAACACTTGAGGTCCTGTCGTTGGGAATTTTCTTAATACTGGTTTCGAATTTTTATAACTGCAATGTTCTGACCACATAACAGAAAATAACCCAATCTCTGTATAGTTTGGAAGACGATCAAGAATTCCTTCTACCATCGCAAACTCTTCATCCGTCACACCCATTTGTTTGTAAATTTCTTCTGATTTAATTTGTTCTGGACTTGGTTCAAGCATTAACGACATTTGCTTCCCTCCACTGACTAACGATTGATTTAAATATTTTCAGACCATCTGCTCCACCTAAAAGCACATCTACCGCTCTTTCTGGGTGTGGCATCATGCCAAGGACATTACCTTTTTCATTTATGATTCCCGCAATATTTTCTAAACTTCCGTTTGGATTTGTACCATTGTAAGTAAAGATAATTTGGTTATTTGCTTTTAAGTTTGCTAATGTTTCTTCATCACAGTAGTAATTGCCTTCTCCGTGCGCAATCGGGACAGTGATTACTTCGTTTTCCTTATATGCAGAGGAGAACATCGTATTATTATTTACTACTTGCAGTTCAACTGGCTTACAGATAAACTTTAAGCTTTCATTTCTTCTCATCGCGCCAGGCAGTAAACCTGCTTCTAATAATATTTGGAATCCATTACATACACCTAGAATTGGTTTGCCTGCTTCTGCTGCTTTTATTACTTCTCTCATTACATTACTGAATCTTGCAATCGCTCCTGTACGAAGATAGTCACCATAAGAGAAACCTCCTGGAAGCAAAATTCCATCAAAGCCTTCTAAGCTGTCTGTATCATGCCAAACGTATTCTACTTCTTCTCCAAGCTCGTCTTTCACCGCATGAAACATATCAACATCACAATTGGATCCTGGAAATACGATTACTGCAAACTTCACTGTGCAACAACCTCCTCCACCTCATAGCGGTAATCCTCAATAACTGTATTAGCAAGCAGCTTTTCACACATTTCCTTCACTAGCTCATCAATGTTTCTTTCTGATTTATCAATTGTTAATTCTAGATATTTACCGATACGTACATCTTCTACTTCTTTATAATTTAATGAATGCAGTGATCCTTTTACGGCATTTCCTTGTGGATCTAATACACTTTCTCTTAATGTGATATATACTTTAACCTTAAACATGTTGACTGCCCCCTAATCTCGCTAAAATAGTTTCATATGCATCTGTTAAATTTCCTATATCGCGACGAAATACGTCTTTATCTAATTTCGCATTAGTTTCTTTATCCCAGAGTCGGCATGTATCCGGCGAAATTTCATCCGCAAGAAGAACATTTCCCTCTTTGTCTTTGCCAAATTCTAATTTGAAATCAACCAGGTTAATTCCCAATTCTCCAAAAAATCTGCATAATACTTCATTTACTTCCAATGCCTTTTTCTTTAAAATGGCAACTTCATCTGTTGATGCAAGCTTTAACTCTTCGATATGGTCCTCCGTAATCATTGGGTCACCTAATGCATCATCTTTGTAGTAAAACTCAACTAGCGGTTTTGATAACGAAATTCCCTCTTCTATTCCTAATCTTTTTGAAAAACTGCCTGCTGCTAAATTTCGAACAACAACTTCTAACGGAATAATGTCCACTTTTTTCACAAGCTGTTCTGTTTCTGACAATCTTTCCACGAAATGCGATGGAATACCAAAGTCTTTTAATTTTAAGAATAGTAAACTAGTAATCTCATTATTTAATCGACCTTTGCCTGTAATAGTTGCTTTCTTCTCTCCATTAAAGGCAGTAGCGGAATCCTTATATTCCAGCCAAACTATATTCTCATCCGAAGTTTCATACACTCTTTTTGCTTTTCCTTCATACAATAAAGCTCTCTTTTCCATTTGAAGAGTCTCCTTATCAAAAAAATTAGGGATAAAACGAAAAATTCTAACTTGCAATTTTTTACTCAAAATTCGGTATATTCTGTTTTCATAATTTATAGTAGAGCTGCCATATTAGGTGACAGCTCTTATTTTTTTATAGTCCAAGACGATTAAAAATCGTATCAACATGTTTAATATGGAAGTGATAATCAAAACAATCATCAATTTCTTCTTTTGTTAACTTAGAAGAAATGACTGCATCGCTATCTACTAGCTCACGGAATGGTACTTGCTTTTCCCATGATTCCATTGCTCTAGGCTGTACAGTATCATACGCCTCTTCTCTTGTAAGCCCCTTATCTATTAGAGCTAGTAATACTCGTTGTGAGTAAATTAATCCCAGTGTACGATCCATATTACGCTTCATATTCTCTGGGAATACAGTTAGGTTTTTCACGATATTACTGAAGCGATTTAACATATAATTTAAGGCAATCGTTGCATCAGGAATAATAATCCGCTCAGCAGAAGAGTGAGATATATCTCTTTCGTGCCATAGAGGAACATTTTCATAAGCAGTCAGCATATAACCACGAATCACACGAGCAAGACCAGCCATATTTTCTGAACCAATTGGGTTACGTTTATGCGGCATTGCTGAAGAACCTTTTTGTCCTTTTGCGAAAAACTCTTCTACTTCTCTTGTTTCACTTTTTTGCAATCCACGAATTTCTACTGCAAATTTTTCAATGGATGTAGCGATTAACGCTAAAGTAGACATATAATCCGCATGGCGATCGCGCTGTAACGTCTGGGTTGAAATCGGCGCTGGCTTTAATCCTAATTCTTTACAAACATATTGCTCAACAAAAGGATCAATATTAGCATAAGTTCCTACCGCACCAGAAATCTTACCGTATTCAATACCTTCAGCAGCTGCTTTAAATCTTTCCAGATTACGTTTCATTTCTTCATGCCATAGTGCTAGTTTCAAACCGAATGTTGTAGGTTCTGCATGTACGCCATGTGTACGTCCCATCATAACGGTATACTTATGTTCTTGCGCTTTGTTTTTTAAAACATCAATAAAGTTCTCTACGTCTTTTAATAAAATTTCATTTGCTTGTTTAATTAAGTAGGAAAGTGCTGTATCTACAACATCTGTAGAAGTTAGACCGTAATGCACCCATTTTCGTTCTTCTCCAAGTGTTTCCGATACCGCTCTAGTAAATGCTACAACATCATGTCTTGTATCCATTTCTATTTCTTTAATACGCTCGATATCAAATGAAGCATTTTTGCGGATTTTTTTTACATCCTCTTGTGGAATTTCACCAAGCTTTACCCAAGCCTCACATGCTAAAATTTCTACCTCTAACCACGCTTTAAAGCGATTTTCCTCTGTCCAAATGTTTCCCATTTCTGGTCTTGTGTAACGATCAATCATTGTTTATCCTCCGATTTTTTCTTTCTGTACCTTCCATATGTGCGTATTCTCGATTTCATCCAAAGCCATTTCAACAGAAGAACGAAGCAAGGTAGCATGCCCCATCTTTCTATTTTCTTTAGGATCCTGTTTTCCATAAAGATGGATCTTCCAATCCTGTAATTCAGGAATTTGTTCGATTATCTTTTCTTGATGCTGACCGAGAATATTAACCATAACAGTAGGTCTTAATAATCTAGTGCTTGCTAACGGCCAATTGCACACCGCACGGATATGCTGCTCAAACTGTGAAGTCTCGCATGCCTCAATTGTATAATGCCCAGAGTTATGTGGTCTAGGTGCCAACTCATTAATATAAATCTCTTCATCCTCGGTCAGGAACATTTCTACTGCTAATGTTCCTACCAAATTTAGATTTTCAGCAAGCTTACTTGCCTTTTCAATCGCTAAG
Source organism: Niallia circulans (assembly GCF_003726095.1). Lineage (NCBI taxonomy): Bacteria > Bacillati > Bacillota > Bacilli > Caryophanales > Bacillaceae > Niallia > Niallia circulans. The sequence goes on along the minus strand of NZ_CP026031.1, from coordinate 4,540,286 downwards.
TCCTTTGCTAAGTCACTAATGCGAGCTGGAACAATTGATTCATGCAAAATATTATTAAGATGAATATTTTCACTAACTGGAAAAACAGTAGCTTCTCCCTTTCCACTTCTAGTGATAATAACTGATATTTCCTTATTAAAAGAAATCCATTTTTCTAATACACAGACTCCATTATTCAAAAGCTTTTCCGCTTCTGCTATTTGGCTGCTTTCTTTAATAACATATTGGCCTTTTCCATCATAACCTCCACGGGCCGTTTTTAAAACAGCTGGATAGCCTAATTCTGCTAATCCATTATAAATATCCCTAGCTTTTTCTACGACAACATATGGAGCTATATTAATACCAGCTTGTTCGATTGCTTTTTTTTCCTTCACCCGATCTTGCGTTATTTCTAATAAAGCTGAACCCTGAGGAACATACGCATTATTCGTTAGCCATTCGAGACAAACAGCATCTATATTTTCAAATTCATACGTAATGACATCACTAATCTCTGCTAGCTTCTTAATAGCAGATAGACTATCATATGCATCTACTATTTTATAGTCAGCTATCTGCCCACAAGGAGAGTCTTCAGTCGGATCTAATACAGCAATTCTAAACCCTTGTGCTTTTGCCGCAATTGCCATCATCCTCCCTAGCTGACCGCCACCTATAATGCCAATCGTCTGCCCAGGTAAGATTACTCGATTAGACAAGCTCATCACTACTTTCCATCACTTCTTTTTTTGTTCTTTCTCTCATGGAAAAAAGTCTTTCTGCTATTTCTAAGTCTGAGGCACCAAGGATTTGGGCTGCAAGAAGTCCAGCATTAGTTGCCCCAGCTTTTCCAATTGCTACAGTAGCTACAGGAACTCCTCCAGGCATTTGTACAATTGACAATAATGAATCCAGCCCATTTAGAGCTCTTGATTGAACAGGAACTCCTATAACAGGCAAAGTTGTCTTAGCTGCAACCATCCCTGGAAGATGTGCTGCTCCTCCTGCTCCCGCAATAATTACTTTAATTCCTCTATCTCTCGCGCTTTCAGCATATTCAAACATTAAGTCAGGAGTACGATGAGCAGAGACTACTTTTTTCTCGTAATCTACTTCCAGTTGATCTAATATGCTACAAGCATGCTTCATTGTCTCCCAATCTGATTTACTCCCCATGATAATACCAACTGATGCGGTCATGCTCTTCCCCCTGATTCCAATTTAAAAAGCCCTAGACAGAAAACTTCTACACTAAAAGAGAGAAAGTATCTGTCCAGAGCTTAAATAAACCTGAATAAAGTAGGTTTCTACTTTTTTCAGCTCTTTTTCATTCACTTTCCCTCATAGTCCAGTATTTTACGGTTACCGGGTAGAAACTTATGGGCCATATTCCCATTATTATATGAGGGCTATTTAATTAAACAATTATTTCGTTTATCTGTTAGTTAACACTATACCATCTTAACAAGCATATTTATATATTGTCAACACTAAATGTCGAACAATTAATATAGTTTTATTTTTATTGTTCGTGATTTAACCTTCTAATTGGATAGCTTCAAAGATTATTTGCTGTGACACAGGCTCATAAGACATTTGACCATTTACCTTTACTTCTTTAAAAACAGGCTTTTCCATCCGCTTTATTGGCATATAGCCTTCCTGTTTCATTCTGTCTAAACAGTCATCAATCGACTCATTTGTTTGCACTTCAAATCTTTTTTTCTTACTCATTAAATAACTTTCCTTTCTTAACACTTTTCACCCAGAACCCGCCATATATTGTTTTTGGCTCATATGCAATTATAAATGCTTTTGGGTCTAATTCTTTAATTGTTTGATATAATTTTAATTCATATTTTCGAGGAGTCAATATCTGCAAAGCCATACGGTCGCCTTCTAATCCTTGTGCAGTCCACGTTGTTACTCCATATCCCTGTGTTCTTAATGATTTCGGTAAATCTCGATCATATTCCTTTGTAATAACATTTACTGTTATATATCCTAAAGCCAGTTTTTCCTCTATCTTCATCCCTACAATGACTCCTATTCCATAACCAATAGCGTAGGCAACCAAGTTTTGAATTTGATCTAAATTATCTAAAACCAGCCCTAATCCAATAACATAAATGACTACCTCAATCATACTGATGAAGGCAGCTAAGTATCTTTGTCCCTTTAAAGTTAAAATCATTCGTATCGTAAAAAAAGAAACATAAACAATATTAATTACAAGAATAATCAATATCATTGTAACACTATTTTCAAGCATATACTTTCTCACTCCCAGATGTATTAATCATTCCTATATTATACTTATAATTACCTATTTAGAGAGAAGTAAACAATCTTCCCTCTACATACAGAAGACAGATAAATCAGAAAAAGGATTAAATAATAGAAGAAAGTAGAATTTTTTCATTTTCATATCTAATTCAACTTTGACAAATTAATCCCTAAAATCAGATTTATGATTCGGATAATATTTAGTATAGAAAAAAGACCTAAAAGCATATGCTCTTAGGTCTTTTAGTGCCTGGCAACGTCCTACTCTCACAGGGAGAGAACCCCCAACTACCATCGGCGCTGAGAAGCTTAACTTCCGTGTTCGGTATGGGAACGGGTGTGACCTTCTCGCTATCGCCACCAGACTATTTAATTTTTGAGGTTATTCCCTCAAAACTAGATTATGAAGTAAAAGAAAGAACAAGTAATCTTTCTTAGCTTACGCTAAGATTATTTTAGTTAAGTCCTCGATCTATTAGTATCAGTCAGCTCCACATGTCGCCACGCTTCCACCTCTGACCTATCAACCTGATCATCTTTCAGGGATCTTACTAGCTTGCGCTATGGGAAATCTCATCTTGAGGGGGCTTCATGCTTAGATGCTTTCAGCACTTATCCCTTCCGCACATAGCTACCCAGCGATGCCTTTGGCAAGACAACTGGTACACCAGCGGTGCGTCCATCCCGGTCCTCTCGTACTAAGGACAGCTCCTCTCAAATTTCCTACGCCCACGACGGATAGGGACCGAACTGTCTCACGACGTTCTGAACCCAGCTCGCGTACCGCTTTAATGGGCGAACAGCCCAACCCTTGGGACCGACTACAGCCCCAGGATGCGATGAGCCGACATCGAGGTGCCAAACCTCCCCGTCGATGTGGACTCTTGGGGGAGATAAGCCTGTTATCCCCGGGGTAGCTTTTATCCGTTGAGCGATGGCCCTTCCATGCGGAACCACCGGATCACTAAGCCCGACTTTCGTCCCTGCTCGACTTGTAGGTCTCGCAGTCAAGCTCCCTTGTGCCTTTACACTCTACGAATGATTTCCAACCATTCTGAGGGAACCTTTGGGCGCCTCCGTTACTTTTTAGGAGGCGACCGCCCCAGTCAAACTGCCCACCTGACACTGTCTCCCACCCCGATCAGGGGTGCGGGTTAGAATGTCAATACAGCCAGGGTAGTATCCCACCAATGCCTCCACCGAAGCTAGCGCTCCGGCTTCCAAGGCTCCTACCTATCCTGTACAAGCTGTACCAAAATTCAATATCAGGCTGCAGTAAAGCTCCACGGGGTCTTTCCGTCCTGTCGCGGGTAACCTGCATCTTCACAGGTACTATAATTTCACCGAGTCTCTCGTTGAGACAGTGCCCAGATCGTTACACCTTTCGTGCGGGTCGGAACTTACCCGACAAGGAATTTCGCTACCTTAGGACCGTTATAGTTACGGCCGCCGTTTACTGGGGCTTCAATTCAGAGCTTCGCACTAACGTGCTAACCCCTCCTCTTAACCTTCCAGCACCGGGCAGGTGTCAGCCCCTATACTTCGCCTTGCGGCTTCGCAGAGACCTGTGTTTTTGCTAAACAGTCGCCTGGGCCTATTCACTGCGGCTCTCGCAGGCTTGCACCCGCAAGAGCACCCCTTCTCCCGAAGTTACGGGGTCATTTTGCCGAGTTCCTTAACGAGAGTTCTCTCGCTCACCTTAGGATTCTCTCCTCGCCTACCTGTGTCGGTTTGCGGTACGGGCACCCTAAATCTCGCTAGAGGCTTTTCTTGGCAGTGTGGAATCAGGAACTTCGGTACTATATTTCCCTCGCCGTCACAGCTCCGCTTATGTGGTAATGGGATTTGCCTCATTACCAGCCTAACTGCTTGGACGTGCTAACCCAACAGCACGCTTACCCTATCCTCCTGCGTCCCCCCATTGCTCAAACGATTTAAAGGTGGTACAGGAATATCAACCTGTTATCCATCGCCTACGCTTTTCAGCCTCGGCTTAGGTCCCGACTAACCCTGAGCGGACGAGCCTTCCTCAGGAAACCTTAGGCATTCGGTGGATGAGATTCTCACTCATCTTTCGCTACTCATACCGGCATTCTCACTTCTAAGCGCTCCACCAGTCCTTACGGTCTAGCTTCAACGCCCTTAGAACGCTCTCCTACCACTGACATCAAAGATGTCAATCCACAGCTTCGGTGATACGTTTAGCCCCGGTACATTTTCGGCGCAGAGTCACTCGACCAGTGAGCTATTACGCACTCTTTAAATGGTGGCTGCTTCTAAGCCAACATCCTGGTTGTCTAAGCAACTCCACATCCTTTTCCACTTAACGTATACTTTGGGACCTTAGCTGGTGGTCTGGGCTGTTTCCCTCTTGACCACGGATCTTATCACTCGTAGTCTGACTCCCAAGAATAAGTATTTGGCATTCGGAGTTTGTCTGAATTCGGTAACCCGATGGGGGCCCCTAGTCCAAACAGTGCTCTACCTCCAATACTCTAAATCTTGAGGCTAGCCCTAAAGCTATTTCGGAGAGAACCAGCTATCTCCAAGTTCGATTGGAATTTCTCCGCTACCCACACCTCATCCCCGCACTTTTCAACGTGCGTGGGTTCGGGCCTCCATCCAGTGTTACCTGGACTTCACCCTGGACATGGGTAGATCACCTGGTTTCGGGTCTACAACCACATACTATTTCGCCCTATTCAGACTCGCTTTCGCTGCGGCTCCGTCTCTTCAACTTAACCTTGCATGTAATCGTAACTCGCCGGTTCATTCTACAAAAGGCACGCTATCACCCATAAAAGGGCTCTAACTACTTATAGGCACACGGTTTCAGGATCTATTTCACTCCCCTTCCGGGGTGCTTTTCACCTTTCCCTCACGGTACTGGTTCACTATCGGTCACTAGGGAGTATTTAGCCTTGGGAGATGGTCCTCCCTGCTTCCGACGGGATTTCTCGTGTCCCGCCGTACTCAGGATACACTCAAGAGGGAACGAAGTTTCGACTACAGGGTTTTTACCTTCTACGACTGACCTTTCCAGATCAATTCGTCTACCCCGTTCCTTTGTAACTCCATATAGAGTGTCCTACAACCCCAAGAGGTAAGCCTCTTGGTTTGGGCTAATCCCGTTTCGCTCGCCGCTACTCAGGGAATCGCGTTTGCTTTCTCTTCCTCCGGGTACTTAGATGTTTCAGTTCCCCGGGTCTGCCTTCAGTACCCTATGTATTCAGGTAAAGATTCTATCCCATTACGGATAGAGGGTTTCCCCATTCGGAAATCTCTGGATCAAAGCTTACTTACAGCTCCCCAAAGCATATCGGTGTTAATCCCGTCCTTCATCGGCTCCTAGTGCCAAGGCATCCACCGTGCGCCCTTTCTAACTTAACTTAGTTTCGACCAAAGATAAGCGGTGTATCTCTTCGTCAGCTTCCTCACTCTGCTCCTCACGTACTGTCGTACGCTCTGGTGCTCGTTCGGTCGCTTCCTTGACCTACTTGCTTCTCTTTGCTCTCCAATCTTTGAAGGAGTATTCGTTTAATACGACTACTTTCCAAAGAAGTAATTCTCTAAAATAGAGAATCTAAGATGGCGATTACTCGGTTTCTTTCTTGGTTCTTACTATTCATAATCTAGTTTTCAAGGAACAATTTCGGCTAAAGATAAACTTCGCATCTCTTCGTCAGCTTCTTCGCTCTGCTCCTCACGTACTGTCGTACGCTCCGGTGCTCGCGCATTTGCTTCCTTGATCTACTTGTTTCTCTTTACCCTCAAACTTATTACTGTTTTGAGGAATTAATTGCTCCCTCAAAACTGAACAATCAAATCGTCAACAATCTTTGATGGAATGTAAATTCCATTTTCCTTAGAAAGGAGGTGATCCAGCCGCACCTTCCGATACGGCTACCTTGTTACGACTTCACCCCAATCATCTATCCCACCTTAGGCGGCTGGCTCCAAAAGGTTACCCCACCGACTTCGGGTGTTACAAACTCTCGTGGTGTGACGGGCGGTGTGTACAAGGCCCGGGAACGTATTCACCGCGGCATGCTGATCCGCGATTACTAGCGATTCCAGCTTCATGTAGGCGAGTTGCAGCCTACAATCCGAACTGAGAATGGTTTTATGGGATTTGCTCGACCTCGCGGTTTTGCTGCCCTTTGTACCATCCATTGTAGCACGTGTGTAGCCCAGGTCATAAGGGGCATGATGATTTGACGTCATCCCCACCTTCCTCCGGTTTGTCACCGGCAGTCACCTTAGAGTGCCCAACTGAATGCTGGCAACTAAGATCAAGGGTTGCGCTCGTTGCGGGACTTAACCCAACATCTCACGACACGAGCTGACGACAACCATGCACCACCTGTCACTCTGTCCCCCGAAGGGGAACGTCCTATCTCTAGGAGTGTCAGAGGATGTCAAGACCTGGTAAGGTTCTTCGCGTTGCTTCGAATTAAACCACATGCTCCACCGCTTGTGCGGGCCCCCGTCAATTCCTTTGAGTTTCAGCCTTGCGGCCGTACTCCCCAGGCGGAGTGCTTAATGCGTTTGCTGCAGCACTAAAGGGCGGAAACCCTCTAACACTTAGCACTCATCGTTTACGGCGTGGACTACCAGGGTATCTAATCCTGTTTGCTCCCCACGCTTTCGCGCCTCAGCGTCAGTTACAGACCAAAGAGTCGCCTTCGCCACTGGTGTTCCTCCACATCTCTACGCATTTCACCGCTACACGTGGAATTCCACTCTTCTCTTCTGCACTCAAGTCCCCCAGTTTCCAATGACCCTCCACGGTTGAGCCGTGGGCTTTCACATCAGACTTAAAGGACCGCCTGCGCGCGCTTTACGCCCAATAATTCCGGACAACGCTTGCCACCTACGTATTACCGCGGCTGCTGGCACGTAGTTAGCCGTGGCTTTCTGGTTAGGTACCGTCAAGGTACAAGCAGTTACTCTTGTACTTGTTCTTCCCTAACAACAGAGTTTTACGATCCGAAAACCTTCATCACTCACGCGGCGTTGCTCCGTCAGACTTTCGTCCATTGCGGAAGATTCCCTACTGCTGCCTCCCGTAGGAGTCTGGGCCGTGTCTCAGTCCCAGTGTGGCCGATCACCCTCTCAGGTCGGCTACGCATCGTTGCCTTGGTGAGCCGTTACCTCACCAACTAGCTAATGCGCCGCGGGCCCATCTGTAAGTGACAGCGTAAACCGTCTTTCAGCTTTTCCTCATGAGAGGAAAAGGATTATCCGGTATTAGCTCCGGTTTCCCGAAGTTATCCCAGTCTTACAGGCAGGTTGCCCACGTGTTACTCACCCGTCCGCCGCTAACTTTAAAAGCAAGCTTTTAAAGTCCGCTCGACTTGCATGTATTAGGCACGCCGCCAGCGTTCGTCCTGAGCCAGGATCAAACTCTCCAATAAAGAGTTGATTAGCTCATTGCTAAACTCTAGCTTTTTGTTACTTTTTTGTTTTATAACGCTAGTTATAAAACGATTATTGTTGACGTTTGTTTGTTCAGTTTTCAAAGAGCAATTTATCGTTGCTATCAGATGCAACTTTTATATATTATCACATTTAATAGTTACTAGTCAATAACTTTCTTAAAAACTTTCAACTATTAAATTATCAATTTCCGTTACCATTCAAGGTAACTTTTACATAATAACAATTATCCATACAATCGTCAACAGTTTTTTATATTTTTCCAATCAAATTAAACTCTCAGAATATATAAGAGGAGCATGCTTTTTACTATCTATTCTAATTAATCCTATTCGGTTTATTTCCCCTTTTAGCTTTTCATCCATCTTTAAACAATAATTATATGCATCCTTAAGTTTTTCTTCTGAAAGTCTATTAGCTAAGGTGCAATGCGGAACCCATTTACCCGGAAGATATACCGACTCTTCATCATCAATAAAGGAGGCGAAATTTCTATGATGATCAGAATGTAAATCAAGTAACTCTTCAGTTATAGTCGGGGAATAAAATAACGTTTTTGTATTTATAAAAGATCCTATTGTCTGAAAATCAACTCTAACTTTTTCTTTACCTTTATAAAAAGTTCCCATCTTATGTATAAAGCTCATGACCGGAATATCTTTATAGTTTGCTAGTGTAATATGTGGCACTCTATCACCGACTTCTCTCGCATAATAGGATATTTCGTTACTCTCTAAGCCTTCCCATATCATTTTTATTCTTTGTTCTAATTCTAGATTAAACAATGCAACTACTGCATACATCGCAATCTTCTCCTTTATTTAATAGATAGTGTCTTTTATTTTTTCTAAAATCGAATTTTCTCTAGCTATCCAAGGATTGTAATTTAATTGAGATAATGCATATTTATTTCTTCAATCGCCTTATCAACAAATATCCATACTGGCGTAGAATCGAGTTCAAACTCATAAGCGTCTAGCTCTTGCTCCATCTTTTCATCTTTTACAAGCTCACACAGATAATAATGAGATACCATTTGAAAATATATATGCTTATCGTACTAATCAACTTGATTATCTATTACTTTTCCTAGATATTCTTTTCACTTCTCTCCATAACGCTTCTACAAGTCCCTCCTCCCGGAAACTTAAAGTCACCTTTATTTGTTTGCATAAGTAAAATCTTTTGCTTCTCAATCATCACAGCCCTTACTGCTACTCGGCGACGAATTTTCTGGTATTCTCCCTTTATATCCCGACCTATCCTTTCATTAAATTGCACTTTAGTACCTCCGCAGTCTTTCTATTTTAACCCCCATGAAATATTTTTCACTAAGGAACTTTCTCAAAACTTCATACAAGTTATTATTTCTTACTTTTTCTAGACTAATTTCTATTTTTCTTATCCCTATTCGAAACTTCACATAAAGCTATTGATTGTTGATATATCATAAGCGATTCTTTATAAAAAAAGAACAAGTTAGTTATGAATCCAGATTACCTCTTTATTATACGCTTTAACAAAATCATCAATAGATGCGAATGACAGTTAAAAAATGTATTAAAGCATACTTGGCTATTTCACCCTTATTAAACAGTTGTTAAAAACGTTACCTATAATCTAATAGGCATCTTAAGATACACTTATAAGATTAAAGAAATCCGTTTTTACAAATAATAGTTTCAATCATTTCCTTGCCTAATCTGCTCCCAATTTCCCCTAACCATCTCTTCATCTTTTCATAACATTTAGAAATCAATTAAGGTAATAGAAGCTTAACATACATCCTTTTTATGAACATTATTCCATAAAGATTTTTTTAGTAATAGTAAATATAGAATAAAAAATAAAATTAAATGAACTATTCGCAGTGATTAACCGTCTTATGATTTGAAAAAGAAAAAGGAGGCATCGATTTTACTTTGGACAATGAGAAAAGACTTATTAGATTTGCAAAAGAAGGAAACGAAGATGCCTCCACTCTTCTTTTTATTCATTAGTTTACTCGGACCAATTTTATATTTTGGCATAGGAAGAAAAAAATTAGGAGACACTAAAACGTTCGTACAAGTAAATCATTAGAAATAACATTTTAAAGACCATCAAGCAATAAGTAAATCTCCTTTCACCATTAAAAATAATTGTTGTACAGCATTATTAGGTCCAAATGAAGCTGGGGAAACCAACTATTCTTCTTCATATGCTCGCTGCTTCGCTATCCCGAACAAAAGGTTCCATCTCTTCCAACGGAGAAAATGACTATCGTAAACATATTGACTTTATGCCCCAGCATCCTAGTTTCTTTAATTGGATGACTCCCAAGAAATTTTAAATGAATTATAAATAATAGCCTTTCATTCGTTGGACTAACCGAGAAAATGAACCAGTTTCCACCTTAGAAATCCAGAAGGAAGAAAAAAATTACTAGAGCTTATGAGAAAATTAAAGGATAAGATGAAAATCCGTTTTTCCACCCACGGCCTCAACGTTACAAAAAAGTTTGTGATTACGGAAATCCCCCTTACTGCTTTTAAATTACATCAGTCTACTTATCCACACACAAAAAGACCTAAAAGCTATATACTTTTAGGTCTTTTTGTGCCTGGCGACGTCCTACTCTCACAGGGGGAGAACCCCCAACTACCATCGGCGCTGAGAAGCTTAACTTCCGTGTTCGGTATGGGAACGGGTGTGACCTTCTCGCTATCGCCACCAGACTATTTAATTTTTGAGGTTATTCCCTCAAAACTAGATTATGAAGTAAAAGAAAGAACAAGTAATCTTTCTTAGCTTACGCTAAGATTATTTTAGTTAAGTCCTCGATCTATTAGTATCAGTCAGCTCCACATGTCGCCATGCTTCCACCTCTGACCTATCAACCTGATCATCTTTCAGGGATCTTACTAGCTTACGCTATGGGAAATCTCATCTTGAGGGGGGCTTCATGCTTAGATGCTTTCAGCACTTATCCCTTCCGCACATAGCTACCCAGCGATGCCTTTGGCAAGACAACTGGTACACCAGCGGTGCGTCCATCCCGGTCCTCTCGTACTAAGGACAGCTCCTCTCAAATTTCCTACGCCCACGACGGATAGGGACCGAACTGTCTCACGACGTTCTGAACCCAGCTCGCGTACCGCTTTAATGGGCGAACAGCCCAACCCTTGGGACCGACTACAGCCCCAGGATGCGATGAGCCGACATCGAGGTGCCAAACCTCCCCGTCGATGTGGACTCTTGGGGGAGATAAGCCTGTTATCCCCGGGGTAGCTTTTATCCGTTGAGCGATGGCCCTTCCATGCGGAACCACCGGATCACTAAGCCCGACTTTCGTCCCTGCTCGACTTGTAGGTCTCGCAGTCAAGCTCCCTTGTGCCTTTACACTCTACGAATGATTTCCAACCATTCTGAGGGAACCTTTGGGCGCCTCCGTTACTTTTTAGGAGGCGACCGCCCCAGTCAAACTGCCCACCTGACACTGTCTCCCACCCCGATCAGGGGTGCGGGTTAGAATGTCAATACAGCCAGGGTAGTATCCCACCAATGCCTCCACCGAAGCTAGCGCTCCGGCTTCCAAGGCTCCTACCTATCCTGTACAAGCTGTACCAAAATTCAATATCAGGCTGCAGTAAAGCTCCACGGGGTCTTTCCGTCCTGTCGCGGGTAACCTGCATCTTCACAGGTACTATAATTTCACCGAGTCTCTCGTTGAGACAGTGCCCAGATCGTTACACCTTTCGTGCGGGTCGGAACTTACCCGACAAGGAATTTCGCTACCTTAGGACCGTTATAGTTACGGCCGCCGTTTACTGGGGCTTCAATTCAGAGCTTCGCACTAACGTGCTAACCCCTCCTCTTAACCTTCCAGCACCGGGCAGGTGTCAGCCCCTATACTTCGCCTTGCGGCTTCGCAGAGACCTGTGTTTTTGCTAAACAGTCGCCTGGGCCTATTCACTGCGGCTCTCGCAGGCTTGCACCCGCAAGAGCACCCCTTCTCCCGAAGTTACGGGGTCATTTTGCCGAGTTCCTTAACGAGAGTTCTCTCGCTCACCTTAGGATTCTCTCCTCGCCTACCTGTGTCGGTTTGCGGTACGGGCACCCTAAATCTCGCTAGAGGCTTTTCTTGGCAGTGTGGAATCAGGAACTTCGGTACTATATTTCCCTCGCCGTCACAGCTCCGCTTATGTGGTAATGGGATTTGCCTCATTACCAGCCTAACTGCTTGGACGTGCTAATCCAACAGCACGCTTACCCTATCCTCCTGCGTCCCCCCATTGCTCAAACGATTTAAAGGTGGTACAGGAATATCAACCTGTTATCCATCGCCTACGCTTTTCAGCCTCGGCTTAGGTCCCGACTAACCCTGAGCGGACGAGCCTTCCTCAGGAAACCTTAGGCATTCGGTGGATGAGATTCTCACTCATCTTTCGCTACTCATACCGGCATTCTCACTTCTAAGCGCTCCACCAGTCCTTACGGTCTAGCTTCAACGCCCTTAGAACGCTCTCCTACCACTGACATCAAAGATGTCAATCCACAGCTTCGGTGATACGTTTAGCCCCGGTACATTTTCGGCGCAGAGTCACTCGACCAGTGAGCTATTACGCACTCTTTAAATGGTGGCTGCTTCTAAGCCAACATCCTGGTTGTCTAAGCAACTCCACATCCTTTTCCACTTAACGTATACTTTGGGACCTTAGCTGGTGGTCTGGGCTGTTTCCCTCTTGACCACGGATCTTATCACTCGTAGTCTGACTCCCAAGAATAAGTATTTGGCATTCGGAGTTTGTCTGAATTCGGTAACCCGATGGGGGCCCCTAGTCCAAACAGTGCTCTACCTCCAATACTCTAAATCTTGAGGCTAGCCCTAAAGCTATTTCGGAGAGAACCAGCTATCTCCAAGTTCGATTGGAATTTCTCCGCTACCCACACCTCATCCCCGCACTTTTCAACGTGCGTGGGTTCGGGCCTCCATCCAGTGTTACCTGGACTTCACCCTGGACATGGGTAGATCACCTGGTTTCGGGTCTACAACCACATACTATTTCGCCCTATTCAGACTCGCTTTCGCTGCGGCTCCGTCTCTTCAACTTAACCTCGCATGTAATCGTAACTCGCCGGTTCATTCTACAAAAGGCACGCTATCACCCATAAAAGGGCTCTAACTACTTGTAGGCACACGGTTTCAGGATCTATTTCACTCCCCTTCCGGGGTGCTTTTCACCTTTCCCTCACGGTACTGGTTCACTATCGGTCACTAGGGAGTATTTAGCCTTGGGAGATGGTCCTCCCTGCTTCCGACGGGATTTCTCGTGTCCCGCCGTACTCAGGATACACTCAAGAGGGAACGAAGTTTCGACTACAGGGTTTTTACCTTCTACGACTGACCTTTCCAGATCGATTCGTCTACCCCGTTCCTTTGTAACTCCATATAGAGTGTCCTACAACCCCAAGAGGCAAGCCTCTTGGTTTGGGCTAATCCCGTTTCGCTCGCCGCTACTCAGGGAATCGCGTTTGCTTTCTCTTCCTCCGGGTACTTAGATGTTTCAGTTCCCCGGGTCTGCCTTCAGTACCCTATGTATTCAGGTAAAGATTCTATCCCATTACGGATAGAGGGTTTCCCCATTCGGAAATCTCTGGATCAAAGCTTACTTACAGCTCCCCAAAGCATATCGGTGTTAATCCCGTCCTTCATCGGCTCCTAGTGCCAAGGCATCCACCGTGCGCCCTTTCTAACTTAACTTAGTTTCGACCAAAGATAAGCGGCGTATCTCTTCGTCAGCTTCTTCACTCTGCTCCTCTCGTACTGTCGTACGCTCCGGTGCTCGTTCGGTCGCTTCCTTGACCTACTCGCTTCTCTTTGCTCTCCAATCTTTGAAGGAGTATTCGTTTAATACGACTACTTTCCAAAGAAGTAATTCTCTAAAATAGAGAATCTAAGATGGCGATTACTCGGTTTCTTTCTTGGTTCTTACTATTCATAATCTAGTTTTCAAGGAACAATTTCGGCTAAAGATAAACTTCGCATCTCTTCGTCAGCTTCTTCGCTCTGCTCCTCACGTACTGTCGTACGCTCCGGTGCTCGCGCATTTGCTTCCTTGATCTACTTGTTTCTCTTTACCCTCAAACTTATTACTGTTTTGAGGAATTAATTGCTCCCTCAAAACTGAACAATCAAATCGTCAACAATCTTTGATGGAATGTAAATTCCATTTTCCTTAGAAAGGAGGTGATCCAGCCGCACCTTCCGATACGGCTACCTTGTTACGACTTCACCCCAATCATCTATCCCACCTTAGGCGGCTGGCTCCAAAAGGTTACCCCACCGACTTCGGGTGTTACAAACTCTCGTGGTGTGACGGGCGGTGTGTACAAGGCCCGGGAACGTATTCACCGCGGCATGCTGATCCGCGATTACTAGCGATTCCAGCTTCATGTAGGCGAGTTGCAGCCTACAATCCGAACTGAGAATGGTTTTATGGGATTTGCTCGACCTCGCGGTTTTGCTGCCCTTTGTACCATCCATTGTAGCACGTGTGTAGCCCAGGTCATAAGGGGCATGATGATTTGACGTCATCCCCACCTTCCTCCGGTTTGTCACCGGCAGTCACCTTAGAGTGCCCAACTGAATGCTGGCAACTAAGATCAAGGGTTGCGCTCGTTGCGGGACTTAACCCAACATCTCACGACACGAGCTGACGACAACCATGCACCACCTGTCACTCTGTCCCCCGAAGGGGAACGTCCTATCTCTAGGAGTGTCAGAGGATGTCAAGACCTGGTAAGGTTCTTCGCGTTGCTTCGAATTAAACCACATGCTCCACCGCTTGTGCGGGCCCCCGTCAATTCCTTTGAGTTTCAGCCTTGCGGCCGTACTCCCCAGGCGGAGTGCTTAATGCGTTTGCTGCAGCACTAAAGGGCGGAAACCCTCTAACACTTAGCACTCATCGTTTACGGCGTGGACTACCAGGGTATCTAATCCTGTTTGCTCCCCACGCTTTCGCGCCTCAGCGTCAGTTACAGACCAAAGAGTCGCCTTCGCCACTGGTGTTCCTCCACATCTCTACGCATTTCACCGCTACACGTGGAATTCCACTCTTCTCTTCTGCACTCAAGTCCCCCAGTTTCCAATGACCCTCCACGGTTGAGCCGTGGGCTTTCACATCAGACTTAAAGGACCGCCTGCGCGCGCTTTACGCCCAATAATTCCGGACAACGCTTGCCACCTACGTATTACCGCGGCTGCTGGCACGTAGTTAGCCGTGGCTTTCTGGTTAGGTACCGTCAAGGTACAAGCAGTTACTCTTGTACTTGTTCTTCCCTAACAACAGAGTTTTACGATCCGAAAACCTTCATCACTCACGCGGCGTTGCTCCGTCAGACTTTCGTCCATTGCGGAAGATTCCCTACTGCTGCCTCCCGTAGGAGTCTGGGCCGTGTCTCAGTCCCAGTGTGGCCGATCACCCTCTCAGGTCGGCTACGCATCGTTGCCTTGGTGAGCCGTTACCTCACCAACTAGCTAATGCGCCGCGGGCCCATCTGTAAGCGACAGCGTAAACCGTCTTTCAGCTTTTCCTCATGAGAGAAAAAGGATTATCCGGTATTAGCTCCGGTTTCCCGAAGTTATCCCAGTCTTACAGGCAGGTTGCCCACGTGTTACTCACCCGTCCGCCGCTAACTTTAAAAGCAAGCTTTTAAAGTCCGCTCGACTTGCATGTATTAGGCACGCCGCCAGCGTTCGTCCTGAGCCAGGATCAAACTCTCCAATAAAGAGTTGATTAGCTCATTACTAAATTCTAGCTTTTTGTTACTTTTTGTTCTATAACGCTAGTTATAAAACGATTATTGTTGACGTTTGTTTGTTCAGTTTTCAAAGAGCAATTTATCGTTGCTATCAGATGCAACTTTTATATATTATCACATTTAATAGTTACTAGTCAATAACTTTCTTAAAAACTTTTAACTATTAAATTATCAATTATCGTTACCGTTCGAGGCAACTTTTATATAATACCAATTATTTATTTAATCGTCAACTGTTTTTTATTTTAAATTCCAGCATATATATACTTTCCTTAAGCACTCTTTTTTTATTACTCCCATTTGATAAAAGATACTAATCACTTAAATTTTCAATAAACCTCTAACAAACTATTGAGTACAGCAGGAAATCACGATTACCTATTAATTTACATAAGGAATATTTCCATTCTTTGATTATTATAGTCTTATCTTACAACAATCTATAGGGCACTTTGAATACTCATCGCCAACCTCTATTGTCTTCTCCCAAAAAACCATAATAGTTTTTTCTCGTTTCTTTCTATTGAAATTTTTATCATCGTCCTTATACTTGCGAAAAGGAATTAACCCAAGGATATTCTTTTGGTTCATTTTTATTTTCCCCACTATATTAACTTTTACATGAGAAAAAAGCGTTATTTTGTTCCATACAAAAATCCGTATTTAATTTCCAAAACCCGAAAGATACTTCAATGTCCCTTTTGAAAATAAATTATATGGTACAATATGGATGGAGTTAAGTTAGACTAAAGATATACTAACTAGAAAGCGAGAGATACAATGGAAACTAGTTTAGAATACCAAATAAAAATTACTGTAAATAGAAATAAGTTTTCAGGAACCATTCTTATCAAAAAAGCAGAAAATAATTTATTTTCTGCAAGTTATGGTTATGCAAATCGTAGCGATAACATAAAAAACACTATAGATACACGCTTCGGCATTGCATCAGGATGTAAATTATTTACGTCAATCGCTATTTGCCAACTTGTCGAGAAAGGTAAACTATCTTTCGAATCAAAATTAGAAGATTGTCTTCCTATTACCTTTCCAAATTTTAATAAAAATATTACAATTCATCACCTTTTAACACACACAGCTGGAATACCAGACTATTTCGACGAGGAAATAATGGATGATTTCGAGGAGTTGTGGATAGACCTTCCCATGTATCATATAAGAAAGTTAACCGATTTTTTGCCTCTTTTTCAGAATAAACCCATGAAATCAAATGCTGGGGAAAAATTTCATTATAATAATGCTGGATATATTTTACTTGGATTGGTCATCGAGGAAGTAAGTAAAATGTCATTTACTGATTTTATCGAAGAAAATATTTTTAAAAAAGTCGGAATGCAAAACTCTGGTTATTATGAATTAGATGCTCTTCCAAAAAACACTGCTTTAGGTTATATCGATTTGCCGAACAATAAATGGAGAACAAATATTTACTCATTGCCTGCAAAAGGTGGTGCAGATGGAGGCGCATTTGTAACTGCACTTGATATGTCAAGTTTATGGAATGCACTTCTAACTAATCAATTATTAAGTGATGAATATACTTCCAAGTTACTTACTCCATTTATTCAAACAAAGAAATCAACCGGATTTTATGGTTATGGGTTATGGATAGAGAAAAAGGAAAATGCTATTTTTAAATATCATATTATGGGTTACGATCCTGGAGTTAATTTTCATTCTGCCTTTTACCCCAAATCACAAATTCATACTGTTATCTGTTCAAACAAATCTGAAGGTGCGTTTGAAGTTTCGAAAGTCATTGAAGATCAACTAATAATAAAAATGGAATAAGTATCTATCCCTTACAATAACTAAACAAAAGCACTTATCCACATAAAAAGACCTAAAGGCAATATGCTTTTAGGTCTTTTTGCGCCTGGCGACGTCCTACTCTCACAGGGGGAGAACCCCAACTACCATCGGCGCTGAGAAGCTTAACTTCCGTGTTCGGTATGGGAACGGGTGTGACCTTCTCGCTATCGCCACCAGACTATTTAATTTTTGAGGTTATTCCCTCAAAACTAGATTATGAAGTAAAAGAAAGAACAAGTAATCTTTCTTAGCTTACGCTAAGATTATTTTAGTTAAGTCCTCGATCTATTAGTATCAGTCAGCTCCACATGTCGCCATGCTTCCACCTCTGACCTATCAACCTGATCATCTTTCAGGGATCTTACTAGCTTACGCTATGGGAAATCTCATCTTGAGGGGGGCTTCATGCTTAGATGCTTTCAGCACTTATCCCTTCCGCACATAGCTACCCAGCGATGCCTTTGGCAAGACAACTGGTACACCAGCGGTGCGTCCATCCCGGTCCTCTCGTACTAAGGACAGCTCCTCTCAAATTTCCTACGCCCACGACGGATAGGGACCGAACTGTCTCACGACGTTCTGAACCCAGCTCGCGTACCGCTTTAATGGGCGAACAGCCCAACCCTTGGGACCGACTACAGCCCCAGGATGCGATGAGCCGACATCGAGGTGCCAAACCTCCCCGTCGATGTGGACTCTTGGGGGAGATAAGCCTGTTATCCCCGGGGTAGCTTTTATCCGTTGAGCGATGGCCCTTCCATGCGGAACCACCGGATCACTAAGCCCGACTTTCGTCCCTGCTCGACTTGTAGGTCTCGCAGTCAAGCTCCCTTGTGCCTTTACACTCTACGAATGATTTCCAACCATTCTGAGGGAACCTTTGGGCGCCTCCGTTACTTTTTAGGAGGCGACCGCCCCAGTCAAACTGCCCACCTGACACTGTCTCCCACCCCGATCAGGGGTGCGGGTTAGAATGTCAATACAGCCAGGGTAGTATCCCACCAATGCCTCCACCGAAGCTAGCGCTCCGGCTTCCAAGGCTCCTACCTATCCTGTACAAGCTGTACCAAAATTCAATATCAGGCTGCAGTAAAGCTCCACGGGGTCTTTCCGTCCTGTCGCGGGTAACCTGCATCTTCACAGGTACTATAATTTCACCGAGTCTCTCGTTGAGACAGTGCCCAGATCGTTACACCTTTCGTGCGGGTCGGAACTTACCCGACAAGGAATTTCGCTACCTTAGGACCGTTATAGTTACGGCCGCCGTTTACTGGGGCTTCAATTCAGAGCTTCGCACTAACGTGCTAACCCCTCCTCTTAACCTTCCAGCACCGGGCAGGTGTCAGCCCCTATACTTCGCCTTGCGGCTTCGCAGAGACCTGTGTTTTTGCTAAACAGTCGCCTGGGCCTATTCACTGCGGCTCTCGCAGGCTTGCACCCGCAAGAGCACCCCTTCTCCCGAAGTTACGGGGTCATTTTGCCGAGTTCCTTAACGAGAGTTCTCTCGCTCACCTTAGGATTCTCTCCTCGCCTACCTGTGTCGGTTTGCGGTACGGGCACCCTAAATCTCGCTAGAGGCTTTTCTTGGCAGTGTGGAATCAGGAACTTCGGTACTATATTTCCCTCGCCGTCACAGCTCCGCTTATGTGGTAATGGGATTTGCCTCATTACCAGCCTAACTGCTTGGACGTGCTAATCCAACAGCACGCTTACCCTATCCTCCTGCGTCCCCCATTGCTCAAACGATTTAAAGGTGGTACAGGAATATCAACCTGTTGTCCATCGCCTACGCTTTTCAGCCTCGGCTTAGGTCCCGACTAACCCTGAGCGGACGAGCCTTCCTCAGGAAACCTTAGGCATTCGGTGGATGAGATTCTCACTCATCTTTCGCTACTCATACCGGCATTCTCACTTCTAAGCGCTCCACCAGTCCTTACGGTCTAGCTTCAACGCCCTTAGAACGCTCTCCTACCACTGACATCAAAGATGTCAATCCACAGCTTCGGTGATACGTTTAGCCCCGGTACATTTTCGGCGCAGAGTCACTCGACCAGTGAGCTATTACGCACTCTTTAAATGGTGGCTGCTTCTAAGCCAACATCCTGGTTGTCTAAGCAACTCCACATCCTTTTCCACTTAACGTATACTTTGGGACCTTAGCTGGTGGTCTGGGCTGTTTCCCTCTTGACCACGGATCTTATCACTCGTAGTCTGACTCCCAAGAATAAGTATTTGGCATTCGGAGTTTGTCTGAATTCGGTAACCCGATGGGGGCCCCTAGTCCAAACAGTGCTCTACCTCCAATACTCTAAATCTTGAGGCTAGCCCTAAAGCTATTTCGGAGAGAACCAGCTATCTCCAAGTTCGATTGGAATTTCTCCGCTACCCACACCTCATCCCCGCACTTTTCAACGTGCGTGGGTTCGGGCCTCCATCCAGTGTTACCTGGACTTCACCCTGGACATGGGTAGATCACCTGGTTTCGGGTCTACAACCACATACTATTTCGCCCTATTCAGACTCGCTTTCGCTGCGGCTCCGTCTCTTCAACTTAACCTCGCATGTAATCGTAACTCGCCGGTTCATTCTACAAAAGGCACGCTATCACCCATAAAAGGGCTCTAACTACTTGTAGGCACACGGTTTCAGGATCTATTTCACTCCCCTTCCGGGGTGCTTTTCACCTTTCCCTCACGGTACTGGTTCACTATCGGTCACTAGGGAGTATTTAGCCTTGGGAGATGGTCCTCCCTGCTTCCGACGGGATTTCTCGTGTCCCGCCGTACTCAGGATACACTCAAGAGGGAACGAAGTTTCGACTACAGGGTTTTTACCTTCTACGACTGACCTTTCCAGATCGATTCGTCTACCCCGTTCCTTTGTAACTCCATATAGAGTGTCCTACAACCCCAAGAGGCAAGCCTCTTGGTTTGGGCTAATCCCGTTTCGCTCGCCGCTACTCAGGGAATCGCGTTTGCTTTCTCTTCCTCCGGGTACTTAGATGTTTCAGTTCCCCGGGTCTGCCTTCAGTACCCTATGTATTCAGGTAAAGATTCTATCCCATTACGGATAGAGGGTTTCCCCATTCGGAAATCTCTGGATCAAAGCTTACTTACAGCTCCCCAAAGCATATCGGTGTTAATCCCGTCCTTCATCGGCTCCTAGTGCCAAGGCATCCACCGTGCGCCCTTTCTAACTTAACTTAGTTTCGACCAAAGATAAGCGGCGTATCTCTTCGTCAGCTTCTTCACTCTGCTCCTCACGTACTGTCGTACGCTCTGGTGCTCGTTCGGTCGCTTCCTTGACCTACTTGCTTCTCTTTGCTCTCCAATCTTTGAAGGAGTATTCGTTTAATACGACTACTTTCCAAAGAAGTAATTCTCTAAAATAGAGAATCTAAGATGGCGATTACTCGGTTTCTTTCTTGGTTCTTACTATTCATAATCTAGTTTTCAAGGAACAATTTCGGCTAAAGATAAACTTCGCATCTCTTCGTCAGCTTCTTCGCTCTGCTCCTCACGTACTGTCGTACGCTCCGGTGCTCGCGCATTTGCTTCCTTGATCTACTTGTTTCTCTTTACCCTCAAACTTATTACTGTTTTGAGGAATTAATTGCTCCCTCAAAACTGAACAATCAAATCGTCAACAATCTTTGATGGAATGTAAATTCCATTTTCCTTAGAAAGGAGGTGATCCAGCCGCACCTTCCGATACGGCTACCTTGTTACGACTTCACCCCAATCATCTATCCCACCTTAGGCGGCTGGCTCCAAAAGGTTACCCCACCGACTTCGGGTGTTACAAACTCTCGTGGTGTGACGGGCGGTGTGTACAAGGCCCGGGAACGTATTCACCGCGGCATGCTGATCCGCGATTACTAGCGATTCCAGCTTCATGTAGGCGAGTTGCAGCCTACAATCCGAACTGAGAATGGTTTTATGGGATTTGCTCGACCTCGCGGTTTTGCTGCCCTTTGTACCATCCATTGTAGCACGTGTGTAGCCCAGGTCATAAGGGGCATGATGATTTGACGTCATCCCCACCTTCCTCCGGTTTGTCACCGGCAGTCACCTTAGAGTGCCCAACTGAATGCTGGCAACTAAGATCAAGGGTTGCGCTCGTTGCGGGACTTAACCCAACATCTCACGACACGAGCTGACGACAACCATGCACCACCTGTCACTCTGTCCCCGAAGGGGAACGTCCTATCTCTAGGAGTGTCAGAGGATGTCAAGACCTGGTAAGGTTCTTCGCGTTGCTTCGAATTAAACCACATGCTCCACCGCTTGTGCGGGCCCCCGTCAATTCCTTTGAGTTTCAGCCTTGCGGCCGTACTCCCCAGGCGGAGTGCTTAATGCGTTTGCTGCAGCACTAAAGGGCGGAAACCCTCTAACACTTAGCACTCATCGTTTACGGCGTGGACTACCAGGGTATCTAATCCTGTTTGCTCCCCACGCTTTCGCGCCTCAGCGTCAGTTACAGACCAAAGAGTCGCCTTCGCCACTGGTGTTCCTCCACATCTCTACGCATTTCACCGCTACACGTGGAATTCCACTCTTCTCTTCTGCACTCAAGTCCCCCAGTTTCCAATGACCCTCCACGGTTGAGCCGTGGGCTTTCACATCAGACTTAAAGGACCGCCTGCGCGCGCTTTACGCCCAATAATTCCGGACAACGCTTGCCACCTACGTATTACCGCGGCTGCTGGCACGTAGTTAGCCGTGGCTTTCTGGTTAGGTACCGTCAAGGTACAAGCAGTTACTCTTGTACTTGTTCTTCCCTAACAACAGAGTTTTACGATCCGAAAACCTTCATCACTCACGCGGCGTTGCTCCGTCAGACTTTCGTCCATTGCGGAAGATTCCCTACTGCTGCCTCCCGTAGGAGTCTGGGCCGTGTCTCAGTCCCAGTGTGGCCGATCACCCTCTCAGGTCGGCTACGCATCGTCGCCTTGGTGAGCCGTTACCTCACCAACTAGCTAATGCGCCGCGGGCCCATCTGTAAGTGACAGCGTAAACCGTCTTTCAGCTTTTCCTCATGAGAGGAAAAGGATTATCCGGTATTAGCTCCGGTTTCCCGAAGTTATCCCAGTCTTACAGGCAGGTTGCCCACGTGTTACTCACCCGTCCGCCGCTAACTTTAAAAGCAAGCTTTTAAAGTCCGCTCGACTTGCATGTATTAGGCACGCCGCCAGCGTTCGTCCTGAGCCAGGATCAAACTCTCCAATAAAGAGTTGATTAGCTCATTGCTAAACTCTAGCTTTTTGTTACTTTTTTTGTTTTATAATGCTAGTTATAAAACGATTATTGTTGACGTTTGTTTGTTCAGTTTTCAAAGAGCAATTTATCGTTGCTATCAGAAGCAACTTTTATATCATATCAACCTTTGCTAAATAAGTCAATTACTTTTTTAATATAATTTTTATTTTACTATCAACTTAAATGAATCAATAGCATTAGCAAGGCTGTTTTCATATAATAGCAACTTTTCACAGTTTAGTCAATAATAAATATAAATAAATACTAAAAAAATAAAAACCACCCGCGATCCTAGCATCTCGCTCTCTCTTAAGCATCTTCGAATATATTATTCCAAAAGAATAAAATCTAAACTAAATGATCATTTCTAACATCATACCTCTCGTTAAAAAACTTCATTATAATATAGAAAAAACTCGATCAAGAGACCGAGTTTTTTCTATATATTCTATTACTTAGTAATAGTTATTACGCCTTCCTCTTTAAGTTCTACATTACCACGTTTATTAATTTGTACAGCTTCACCCTCAGCTAAGTTCGTAAACACAACAGGAGTAATTGTTGCTGTTGCATTTTCCTTAATGTAGTCAAGGTTTACTTTCAATAGAGGCTGTCCTTGTTTCACTTGATCATTTTCAGTCACAAGTGTTTCAAAACCTTCCCCTTTCAATTTAACTGTATCAATACCAAAGTGAATTAAAATTTCACGACCGTTGTCAGCCAAAATTCCAAGAGCATGTTTCGTTGGGAATAAGTTAACGATTTTTCCGTCAACTGGAGAAACAACTGTTCCTTCAGAAGGAATAATCGCAAAACCATCTCCCATCATTTTGCCTGCAAATACTGCATCTGGTACATCTGTAATAGGAACCAATTCTCCTTTAATAGGAGCAACAAATGAATCTTCACTTGTTATATTGCTTTGCATGGCACTTGGATTTACCTCTTCAATTTGCTCTTGTACTTCTTTATCCATAGATGGTTGTGCAGCAGGACGTGGTCTTTTCCCACTCATAATATCTCTCATCTGGCCTTTAATCGTTTCTGAACGAGGACCAAAGATAGCTTGAATATTATTCCCTACTTCAAGCACTCCAGCAGCACCGAGTTTTTTCAAACGATCTTTATCAACAGACTTAATATCATTAACAGATACACGAAGACGAGTGATACACGCATCTAAATGGGCAATATTGTTTTGTCCACCCATTGCTTCTAACACATCGTACGGAAGATCGCTAGTTGCTCCTGTTGAACTACTGTCACTTTCTTCTGTCTCGTCTTCTCTACCAGGTGTTTTAAGATTGAACTTACGAATCGCAAAACGGAAACCAAAATAATAAATAACCGCGAACACTAAACCTACTGGAATAATAATCCATGCATTTGTTTGCGGATTAATTAAACCGAATAACACATAATCGATTAAACCACCAGAGAATGTCATTCCTACTTTTACATTTAATAAATGCATTGTCATAAAGGATAAACCTGCAAAAACAGCATGAATCCCAAACAATATTGGAGCTACAAACAAGAATGAGAATTCCAGTGGTTCTGTAATACCAGTTAAGAAAGAAGTTAATGCTGCAGATCCCATTAATCCACCAACAATTGCCTTTTTCTCTGGACGTGCTTCATGATAAATTGCAAGAGCTGCTGCAGGTAACCCGAACATCATAAATGGGAATTTACCAACCATAAATGTACCTGCCGTTAAATTTTGAACTCCATCTTTAATTTGGCTCATAAAGATAGCTTGGTCACCTTTTACAATTGTTCCTGCTTTCGTAGTATAACTACCAAATTCGAACCAGAAAGGAGAATAGAAGATATGGTGTAAACCAAATGGAATTAATGATCTTTCAATTAAACCAAAAATAAATGCTGATAAAGTTAAATTAGCACCCAACATGTTCTCAGAGAAAACATTTAATCCATGTTGTATTGGCGGCCAAATAATAATCATGATCAAGCCTAAAATAACAGCACTTGCAGCTGTCGCAATTGGAACAAATCGTTTTCCAGCAAAGAATCCTAAATAGGATGGTAACTCAATTTCAAAGAAACGATTATACATCGAGGCAGCAACAATACCAACAATAATGCCACCAAACACACCAGTTTGAAGAGTAGGTATCCCTAAAACAGCTGCATATTCTGTACTGCCTTTTAAGTCCTTCGCATCAATGCCTAGAACAGTACCCATTGTAACATTCATAATAAGGAATCCAATAATAGCCGCTAAACCAGCAACCCCTTCACCGCCAGCTAGACCAACGGCAACTCCGACAGCAAATAGTAAGGAAAGGTTACCAAATATAATGTTCCCTGCATCCTCCATTACAGATGCAACCATCTCTACCCCACTATTATTTAAAAACGGCGCAATATCTACAAGTGTTGGGTTTTGCAGTGCATTACCAAAGGCAAGCAAGATACCGGCAGCCGGAAGAATAGCTACTGGGAGCATAAGTGCTTTACCGACTTTCTGTAAAACACCAAAAATCTTTTTAAACATTTCATAATCCTCCTAAGTTATTTTTCGGCTCAAAAAGCTTTCTCAATCAAGAGTAAAAAAACAAAAAAGGCATGAGTAAAGAGAGATTGAAAAAACCTTCAAGGGTAGGTTACCCTAAAACATTTAACTCAACCATCTTTTTCACTCATGCCTGATCGAATCAGTAACACGTTGATAAGATAATACCTATTTAATTTTTTTCTGAAGTCTTTGTAAATGCATTGTCAGATATACCGCTTCTGCGTCAAAGACTGGCCTTTTAAGTACTTGTTGCATTACTTTTATGAGCTTCCACGCAAGATTATAGCATAGGGGATACTCATTCTTCAATAGCAATGTTATTTTTTCTGGTTCTTCTACTTTTTCTCCTGTATTGACCCGTTCAATCGCAAAACGCAAATGTCTAACAAGGCGCATATAATCGATGCTATCTTTATCAATTTTCGTTTCTAGTTGATCTTCTATTAAATTCACTAGATGTGTGACTAACTGTGAATGCCGATTAACTTCTGATAAATTTTTGTTCATCATGGCACTATGAATATGCAAAGCGATGAAACCGATTTCACCCACTGGTAATTGAAGTCCTGATTGTTCTCCGATTAATTTTACAACCTCTTCAGCTATTGAATACTCAAACGGGTACAACGCCTTTGTTTCAATCAAAAATGGATTATTTAATACTAGTCCGTTCGAAACTCTGGAGGAAGCGAACATAATGTGATCTGTTAACGCTATATGAATATGCTCGTTCAACTTTGCATTTGTCTTGTTTTTAATCAATTCAATAGATGATACTATTACATCTAATAAATCATTATCCACTTGAGGAAGAAGCTTTAAATAATTGCTCTGCTCCTTTTCATCCTTTAAGACAAATAACTTTTCCACAACACTAATATCAATATAATCCCCGCTTTTCTGATTAAAGCCTATACCTTTTCCTATAAGCACTACTTCTCCATAGGTTGGATGGTCTCCAATGAGCACATTATTATTCAGCGCTTTCTTTATTAGTAAATTAGGCATACTTATTTCCCCACTTCGACAGACATCTCGGTAACTCAATGTTATTAAAGTCTTTATAGTAAGTCAACGAAAAAATGAGAAAAAGGATACCCAAAAATGGATATCCTCATCCTACTAAGAAAATATACTCTCTTAAACTCATAAAATCTCACACTATTTTTATTTCCAAATCCCTTTCTACTATTGCAAGAAGATAAAGTACAATGCAAAGATAACAAAGAATACGTACATAATTGGATTAATTTCTTTGATACGACCTTTAACAATCATTACGATTGGATAGAAAATAAATCCTACCGCTATACCTGTTGCAATACTGTATGTTAAAGGCATCGCAACAATAGTAAGGAAGGCCGGCACAGCCACTTCAAACTTTGTCCAATCAATTTTACCTAGGGACGAAACCATCAAAATACCTACTACTACTAAAGCTGGTGTTGTAACTGCTGATGTGACTACTTCCAATAGCGGGAAGAAGAACAAGGATAGCAAGAAGAATCCAGCTGTCACTACTGCCGCAAACCCAGTACGAGCACCAGCCGCTACACCTGCTGAAGACTCTATAAAGGAAGTTGTGGTAGAAGTACCGAATATAGAACCTACCATAGAAGCAATGGAATCTGCGAATAACGCTTTTCCTGCTCTTGGTAATTTATTCTCTTTCATAAGTCCTGCTTGATTAGCAACCGCAACTAATGTGCCCGCATTATCAAAGAAGTCTACAAATAAAAATGTTAAAACGACCACTAACATGCTCTGTGTATAAAATCCTGGATCACCAAGCGCAGAGAATAGCGCTCCAAATGTTGGTTTAATGCTTGGCACAGCAGATACCACAGCAGAAGGAGTATTAATTACACCGAAAATCATGCCGACTACTGCTGTAATGATCATTCCATAGAATACACCGCCATGAATCCCTCTAACCATAAGAATAATAGTAATGAAAATACCAAATATCGCTAGCAATGTACTTGGATTGGTTAAATCACCAATATGGACAAGTGTCGCTGAGTTATCAACAATAATTTTAGAATTTTGCAATCCGATAAACGTTATAAATAGCCCTATACCTGCGCCAACCGCAAGCTTTAATTCTACTGGAATAGCATTAATTAATTTCTCACGAAGCCCAGAGATTGTTAACAATAAGAAAAATACACTTGAAATAAATACTGCTGCTAACGCATATTCCCATGGATGTCCCTGTGTTAAAACAACGGTATAAGCAAAATATGCATTTAACCCTAATCCTGGTGCTAAAGAAATAGGATAATTAGCGAAAATACCCATAATAAGAGAACCCACAGCAGCAGCAAGAGCTGTTGCAACAAACACTGCTCCATAGTCCATACGCAGCGCATCAGGAAGATCAGCTACATCCCCTAATGATAATGTAAATGGATTTACCGCTAAAATATAAGCCATCGCAAGGAATGTAGTGAAACCACCTAAAAACTCTTTGCGGTAATTTGTGCCTAGTTCTTCAAATTTGAAAAACTTCTTCATTAATCTTTCCCCTCTCATAATGCTTTAATTATCTACTAAAACAAAAAAACACTCCTACGATTAAGGAGCGTTGACTAAGGGTTTGTGTTATATAGGAAGGGCAAATTACTTAATAAAATAAAAATGATTTCATTACGATTCCCTATATATACACTTACCTCGTAGTCAAGCTATTTACGGTAGCTCGGTAGAAACTTTCGGGCCGTATTCCCCGATATTATACGAGTAAAATCTTTTTCAGTTGTAAATTCAGTTTATCAGCTTGACGAATACTCGTCAATACAAAAAGCGAACAATTATAATTAAAAATTAATAATCGTTCGCTTTCTAACAAATATTTATTTATTTATTTATACTTGCGTGGGCAATGGCTAAGCGAGCAGCAGGAATACGATATGGCGAACAAGAAACATAGTCGATACCAATATTCCGGAAGAAAGCTATCGATTTAGGATCTCCGCCAACCTCTCCACAAATACCAATCATCAAGTTTTCTTTAGTCTGTCGTGCTTTCATTACTGCTAATTTAATTAATTCCCCTACTCCATTTTGATCGAGAGTTTGAAAAGGATCATTCGTCATAACATTTTTCTCTTTATATGAATTAATAAATTTCCCAATATCATCTCTAGAAAAGCCATATGTCATTTGTGTAAGATCATTTGTACCGAAACTAAAAAAATCGGCTTCTTGAGCAAGTTGATCGGCTATTATACAGGCACGTGGTAATTCAATCATTGTTCCGATTTCATACGGAAAAGGCTCCATTTGATGATTAACAAAGATATTTTCAATTGTTTCTATTAAAAATGCCCTCACATAGGCCAGTTCTTCTTTTTCTGCCACAAGCGGAATCATAATTTCAGGAAAGACAGTATAGCCTTCTTTTGTTAACTGGATTGCGCTATGGAAGATAGCCCTTACTTGCATCTGATAAATTTGTGGTTCAGTTATTCCTAGACGACAGCCACGATGGCCTAACATTGGGTTCGTTTCTTGCAGCCTCTTAATTTGTTTTTCAACAATCGATGGATGTTTATTTAACTTTGCCGCTAACTGTTTCATCTCAATTAGGTCACGAGGCAGAAATTCATGCATAGGCGGATCTAATAAGCGAATGACCATTCGTTTATCTTCAACAACTTGAAACATCTGGTAAAAATCTTCTTGTTGGAAGGCCTGCAATTTGTCTAATGCATCTCTGATTTCTTCTTTATTCTCCGCTAATATCAAACGGCGCATTTCCAGCACTCGTTCTTCACCAAAAAACATATGCTCCGTTCTCGCTAATCCTATACCAGTTGCTCCAAACTCAATAGCCGTTTTTAAATCGTGAACTGTCTCAGCATTCGCACGTACTTGTAAATCAGCATATGCATCAGCCCAAGAAAGAAGAAGCTGTAAATTCTGGTCGTTTTCCGCTGTAACAGTAGGGACTTCGCCCAAGTACAATTTACCAGCAGTACCATCTACAGAGAGAAGGTCGCCTTCAGTCAAAATCCTTTCTCCACATGTAATTGTTTTCAATTCTTCATTGACAGTTAATCCTTCACATCCTGTTATACAGCAAGTTCCCATTCCTCGGGCAACAACTGCTGCATGCGAAGTCATTCCTCCTCGACTTGTAACGATAGCCTCGCTGACAACCATTCCCTCAATATCTTCGGGTGAAGTTTCTTGTCGCACAAGAATTACTTTCTGGCCAAGAGCATGACATTCTTTTGCTTTTTCCGAAGTAAAAACAATGGCACCAGTAGCTGCGCCAGGACTGGCCGGTAAACCCTCTGCCAGTAATTCGACGTTTTGAATAGCCTGTGGATCAAATATAGGATGGATCAATTGATCAATCGTTCCAGGTGAAATACGTAATAAAGCTTCACTCTTTGTAATTAATCCTTCCTTAACTAAATCTACTGCAATTTGCAGTGTCGCTTTAGCCGTCCTCTTTCCGTTTCTTGTCTGCAGAATAAATAATTCCCCTTTTTCAATCGTGAATTCAATATCTTGCATATCTTTATAATGCTGTTCCAGTATATTGGCATATCTTTTAAAATCTGCATATGCTTTCGGAAGGATTTGTTGTAATGATTCGATAGATTCTGGTGTACGGATACCCGCTACCACATCTTCCCCTTGAGCATTTAGCAGAAATTCACCAAACAATTTATTTTCGCCAGTGGAAGGATTCCTTGTAAACACAACACCTGTACCGCTTTCATTTCCGCTATTCCCAAAAACCATTGATTGAATATTTACTGCTGTTCCTAAATGATGAGGAATTTCATGTAATTCACGATAAACCTTTGCTCGATGATTATTCCATGATTTAAAAACAGCTTTAGTAGCTTCAAATAATTGATCTATTGGATTTTGTGGAAAAACCCTATTGTTTTCCATATATAGCTCTTTAAAAGACTCGATTAATTGCAAATGGTCCTTTTCTTGAAATTCTGCAACTGTTTTACTAAGTTGTTTTTCCATTTTTCGGAGTCGTATATTAAATTTATCCTTATGTATGCCATAAACTACATCACCAAACATTTGCAATAATCTTCGATAACAATCAAATGCAAAATCTATACTAGTTAATTGAGCTAAAGATTGAACTCGTAGATCATTTAATCCTAAGTTAAGAATCGTATCCATCATACCTGGCATAGAAAATGCTGCACCACTTCTTACAGAAACTAATAAAATATTTTCCTCGCCTGTAAAGGATTTTTTCGTCTCTGTCTCCAATTTTATAACCGCTTCCAAAATATCCTCTTTTAACCAGCTTTCAAAAAAAGAAGGTTCTCCCAGATACTTCATGCAGCTTTCCGTTGTGATCGTAAATCCTGCTGGCACCGGTAACCCTAAACGAGTCATTTCAGCTAAATTTGCCCCTTTGCCGCCTAATAATCCTTTATCTTCACTACTTCCTTCCTCGAAAAAATAAATCAACTTTTCCATCGTCTACCTCCATATTTTAAATATGTATCACATTAACTTTATTTACACTTTAATATGATACATATATAGTTGTCAATATTAAAAATAACACACATATTAAAGTTGAATAATTAAATTATCGATGTATAATAGAGCCATAATGATGATAATCCTATTATCTATTTAAACTATCTATTTTTCGGGAGATAATAATGAAACTAAGTGAAAGACAAGAAAAAATTATTAAAATAGTCAAAGAATATCAACCTGTAAGTGGAGAAAAGGTGTCTGATTTGTTGGATGTATCAAGAGCCACCCTGCGATCAGATTTATCTTTTTTAACGCTTGTTGGAATCTTACAAGCTACCCCCAAAATTGGGTACACCTATTCGGGATCAGATTTAGAGAAATTTTTCTTTTTTAAAACTTTCAATACAAAAGTAAATGAGATAATGATGCCGCCGTTAATGGTTAATCAAGATACTTCCATTCGAGATGCTATAACAACTTTATTTATGTATGATGTAGGTTCATTATATGTCACTGGAGAAGAAAAGCTTCTATTAGGGGTTTTATCAAGAAAGGACCTATTAAGAGCCTCATTAAATACGAATATAGATCAGACACCTGTAGCGGTCTGTATGACTCGCGTACCTCATATTAAAGTCTGTAAAAAAGACATGGACATCTTAGAAGCGGCAAGTATTCTTCAAGATTTTGAGGTGGACTCATTACCTGTTGTGGATGATGAAAATGAAAGAAAAGTGATTGGAAAAATCACTAAAACCAGAATATTAAATTTCATTATTCAACAGGCAAGAAAGGCAGAATTAAATGAATAGAGGAGATTTTTTATGAAAAATGAAATCATTGTATATACCATTTCCGATTCAATAGGGGAAACTTCACAAAAATTATTAGCAGCTGTAACTGCTCAATTTCCAGATTTGGTATTCAACAACAGCTACCGTTTTTCTTTTGTTAACAAAGAAGAAGAGTTAGTTGATATATTAAATGACGCGTTAAAAGATGATGCAGTAGTAGTTAGCACATTAGTTGATAACCATTTAGCTAATGTTGCTAAAGACTTCAGTAAGCGAACAAAGTTACATTACTTGGATTTAATGAATCCCTTTTTTGAGATTATTAAATCTAAAACAGGTTATACCCCCATAGAAGAACCTGGTATTGTACATAAGTTAGATACAGAATATTTTAATAAAATAGCAGCAATCGAATTTGCAGTAAAATATGATGATGGAAAGAACCCGCAAGGATTTCTTCAATCCGATGCTGTAATACTCGGTGTTTCCCGTACTTCCAAGACTCCTTTGAGTATGTATTTAGCCAATAAAGGTTATAAAGTATCAAATTTACCACTTATACCTGAAGTCCCCTTACCTACCATATTAGAGAAGCTAGAGGGGCAGAAGATAATCGGCTTGATTTGTAATCCAGAAAAACTATCCAGAATCAGAAGTAATCGCTTAGATTCTTTAGGATTGAGTCACTCATCTAGTTATACAAATTTAGAAAGAATTTATGAAGAGCTAGAGTATTCAAAACAAGTATTTAAAAAGCATAATGCCTATGTTATTGATGTAACAGATAAATCAATTGAGGAAACAGCTTATCTAGTAGAAAAACATCTAAAAGAAGTAAGTATCCACCGGTAGAGCCGGTGGATACTTACTTCTTCTTGTATCAACGCATTCTCGATTATTCAATTACATGAAATAATGATCCGTTTTTTTCCGATAAAACAATATTGCATACCAGCACTTATTCTTATTCCTCTATATTTCCACCTTCTTTTCTTAAGAAATTCAATGAATGACAAACAGCTTGAATTAGCCCAACTTCTCTTTGTAGTATGCTAACATTATATTGATTCTAAGAACAATTTTTAATTAATATAAGTAAAGAGAGATGATTTTTAGTGGAATTATCATTTTTAATGTTTGCATTAATTGGTGTTATTATTGGAATTCTATCAAGTATGTTTGGCTTTGGGGGTGGATTCGTAGTAGTTCCTATCCTATTTGCATTTTTACCAGATTCTATTCCAAGCGAATATTTAATGCATACAGCTATTGGTACATCATTAGCAGTTATGATTATAAATTCATTCAATTCAACATATAATCATGCGAAAAAAGGCAATGTGACATGGTCAGTCTTCAAACTATTAGTAGGGTATATTGCAATAGGTTCTTTAATAGGTGGTATGCTTGCAGTCTATATTGATAGCGATTTCCTTAGGTTTGCGTTCATTGGTCTCTTAATTTACGTTTTGGTTTCAAACATTTTCAAAAAATCATTCACCAGAGAGATTGATGAACAATCATTTCATATGCCTAAGCAAAGTTCAGCATCTTTTATTGGAATAGGCATTGGATTTCTTTCAACCTTGTTAGGTATTGGCGGAAGTACCATGACAATTCCTTACCTTAGAAATAGAGGTATGCGTATGATACACTCTGTAGCTCTGGCTACCCCATTAGGTCTGCCAATTGCTATCGTTGGAGCCCTTACTTATTTAATTACAGGAATACAGATAGATACAATGCCTTCATCCACTCTAGGGTTTATATACTTACCTGCGCTAATCGGGTTTACAATCGGTGGTTTTGTTGGCGTACCTATTGGAAGATCTTGGGCTCAAAAGTTATCTGACAAACTTTTTTCCAAAATATACTTAATTCTTCTGTTTATTGTGGTCATTATGATGATTATAAGCTAATTATGGAATAACATTATACATAGAGATATTTATTATAATATAACCAAGTTATCTCAGAAAATGTTCCCTACCAAAATTCAATGAACAAACAAAATTCCCTACCAAAATTGTTTCTTGGTAGGGTTTTTGGTAGGGAACCATATTATTTTATATAGTATTTGACCATTTTTTACAAGGTTAAATCCTTATAAATCGGTGTTCCCTCTTCAAATGTATTCTTATTCCCACTCAATCGTCGCAGGCGGCTTACTAGTAATGTCATACACGACGCGGTTAATATGGGCTACTTCATTAACGATTCTTGTCGAAATCACTTCTAGTACATCCCATGGCAGTCTTGCCCAGTCAGATGTCATTCCATCGATAGAAGTAACTGCTCGAATACCGATTGTATAATCATACGTACGTGCATCTCCCATAACTCCAACACTGCGGATATCAGGAAGGACAGTAAAGTATTGCCATACATCGCGTTCTAAGCCAGCTTTTTTAATTTCTTCGCGTAAAATGGCATCTGATTCACGGACGATTTCTAGTTTTTCTTCTGTAATAGCTCCTAATACACGAATCCCTAAACCTGGGCCCGGGAATGGCTGTCTCCACACAATATCATCAGCTATTCCTAATTCAGAACCTAAAGCACGTACTTCATCTTTAAATAGCGTATTTAAAGGTTCAATTAATTGGAATTGCATGTCTTCAGGAAGTCCGCCTACATTATGATGGGACTTAATGGTTTGTGCAGTAGCTGTACCACTTTCAATAATATCTGTGTAAAGAGTACCTTGTGCTAAGAAATCAATTCCTTCTAATTTTGCTGCTTCATCATCAAACACATAGATGAATTCATTTCCGATAATTTTTCGTTTTTTCTCAGGGTCACTTACACCTTCTAACTTAGACATAAAACGTTCTTTCGCATCTACTTTAATGACATTCATGTTAAAGCCTTCTGTGAAAGTTTTCATTACCCCTTCCGCTTCGCCTTTGCGAAGAAGTCCATGGTCTACAAATATACAGGTTAATTGATCGCCAATAGCTTTATGAATCAACACAGCAACAACAGAAGAATCTACTCCACCACTTAAGGCGCAAAGAACTTTCTTGTCGCCGACTGTCTGGCGAATTTTTTCCATTTCAATTTCAATGAAGTTCTCCATTGACCAGTCACCTTTGCAGCCACAAACACCGAATACAAAGTTTTTCAATAATTCATTTCCATATACAGAGTGACGTACTTCTGGGTGGAATTGAACAGCATATAATCCTTTTTCTTCATTACTCATCGAAGCAATCGGACAAGAAGCGCTTGTTGCATCAATTGTAAATCCAGCAGGAGCTTCGACCACTAAATCACCATGGCTCATCCAAACAATTTGTTCTGTTGGAAGGTCAGTGAATAATTTAGAGTTGTTTTCGATATTAATTGCTGCTTTTCCATATTCACGATGCTTTGCTTTTTCCACTTTTCCGGCAAAATGTTGGGTCATCAATTGCATTCCATAACAAATGCCAAAAATAGGAAGTTCTAAATCGAATATTTTTTCATCTACGCCAAATGCATTTTCATCATATACACTATTAGGTCCGCCTGAAAAAATGATTCCAGAAGGGTTTAATTCCTTAATCTCTTCAGCTGTAATGGTATGTGGATGCAACTCACTATATACTCCAAATTCTCTAATTCTTCTTGTAATCAATTGATTATATTGACTACCAAAATCTAGGACAACGATCATTTCCTGACCTTCTATATGCGCTTTCCCCATTCCTATTCACCCCAACTACTCTATTTGAATTTCTCTTCTTACTATTTCCAAATACCTTCATTATTCATGCTTATCTTTTTCTCTTAATCAGATTTTGTTTTTTACAAAAAAGCTGATTTCGAAAGAAAACAACCACCTTTTATAAAATACCAACAAAAAAAGACTAGAATCCGCCTCAAATAAAAACGAAGGCAGAATTCTAGTCTTCTTCATAAAAGCTAAATAAATCAAAGACTTATCTGCCTTCATAGTCAGATCATTTAAGGCGACCCGGTAGAGACTCTCGAACCATATCATCGAGGATATATGAAGGAATTATATATAGATGTGAATATTGTAACAACATGTCGAATCGATGGTCAAGCTGTTGTTTTTTTAATTAAATTTTCCCACAATTCTTTCACATCTTCCCAAGTCTCTTTTTGTATATAACCTTTATACAGATATTCCTCATATTTAGCAGTCAATTGGCTCATTTCTTCACTTGAATAAATATGATCTATTTGCTTTGCATACTCTCTTAAGGTAATTTCTTCCTTCTTGCGGAGTCCGGCTATCTCTAGTAGATGCAGCAGCACCATATAAGCTTTTGGAAAATTAGCTTCCTCTGTTGTATTTCGGAATTTCCAAATGTAATAATAAGGAAGCCATTTATAGCGAAATTTATAGGCTGCTAATCCTGCTGTAATGATGATTACTAGAACTATAGTGACCCACTGCCAATTTTCTTTAGCAGTAGTTTTATAACTTTCCCATCCTTCTGTAGATGGTGATGCTTGCTCTATTGTTTGCTCTGGAGTTTCTGGTTTTTGTTCTGGCGTTTTTGGCTGTTGTGCCTTTTCCTCTGGTGTTTGTGTTTCATTATTCTCAGTATTTCGATTGCTTTCCACATCATTAATATACGTATTCGCATTAGAGAATCCTTGCGTTGGCTCAAAGGAAACCCAGCCTACTTCTGGAAAATAAACCTCTACCCATGAATGTGCATTATTATTTGTAACCTCATAGCGGCGAATATCCCCGTCCGCTTCTACAAATTCTCCCTCTGTAAAACCTTTAACCCATCTTGAGGGAATCCCAATAGAACGCAGCAGGGTAACCATAGAAGTCGAATAGTTATCACAATAACCCAGCTTTGTTTCAAATAAGAATTGATCCACATAATCCTCTTCCTCATTCGGGACTGCAACATTATTTTGACTATAAGCAAAACCATTAGAGGAGAAATAAGTTTCTATCGCACGTACCTTTGCAAATAGATTTTCATCATTTTTCGTTATATCAACAGCAAGATCTTTCACTCTTTGCGGCAATGAATCGGGAAGCTGAAGGTAGCGTTTCACCATGTCTGGATTATTTCTTATAAAGTCTTCCATATCAGCTGTTGTTAACGCATTTAGACTGTATTCCGGCACATCAAATTTAACCGAGTAACTTTCTACATATCCATTAAAAACACCACGTTCATTCCCACTTTCAATTTCCATGAACGAATTAGCAGCAGATACTTCTTTTACCCCTAATGGGTATAGTAAATAAGAAAAGCCATTGGTAAATTGCACGGTGCTTTCAGACTCTGTCCGCTTCACATTTTCCCCTTCTACAAAAGAGACAAAAGGAATTTCGCCACCTTGATCTAATACTTCAAAGTTGTCCCGATTTAATTTTAAAGATTCCTCTGATTGGACCCAGCCTTTTCCGGTATAAGTATCTTTCGTTTCTACCTTCCAATAATGAGGCTCTTCTACCTCCGCAACAAAGACCAAGGAAGAATCACCAATAAAGTCTCCCCCTAACCTCGAATCATCGACACTATAACCAACTCGATGAACACCGCTTCCTAGAATATCTCCGTCCTCTTCTCCTCCTTTATCCCCCATTGTCTGGATAAAAGGAACAGGATCTGGCCAAATAGGATCTGCCTTTGGTGATAAGTAGCCAATCCCAGCACTTCCAATTACGAATAAAAGTAAAGGAATCATCCATTTTACGATCGAACTGTTAGTATTTCTAGCTCCTTCTTTATCACTTAATCGAAAGAATGTTAACATGCCCATTGCTGTAAAACCTATGATTACCGTACGAATAATTGCCGCATCAGCACTATAAATCGTAAAAGTATCTAATACGGTAATATAAATAATTGTCAGCAAAAAGAATGTAAAAATCTTTCTTCGCTTAATTAGCCAATAATCAATTAAATACGCCATCAGCCATAATAAAATGAAACAGAGACTGCTTTTAAACATATTTGTCATTTCCGGCCACTTTGTATTAAATACCAATGCTAAATTATCGATAAATTCGGCTGCAAAAGGTTGAATCCATTGAAAAGTAAAAAATGATTCCTCATAATATAAATATTGAAGAATAAATATAATATAAACAGTCTTTAATGTGCCGCTTACCCAGCTCGGTGTCCGGAAAAAGGCTAACAATAAAGATAACGCAAGAAATAAGTGAAAAACAATCACATTCTCTGTATTCGTTAATGCTTCCAACGGTCCGAGCCATTCACAAATTAATAAAAAACCTAAAATATATAATAAAAAATTGGCAATTGTGATATGTTGTTTGCTATAGGGTGTTCCCATTTATGCCACCCCCTCTCCAAGAGCCTCTTTAAATCTCCCCTTAGAAACAGGAATGATTCGAATGCCCTTTTTTCCAGCAAATGCACTTAATGTTCTTTCTTCATTAGATAAACCTTCCTTTTGTCCCGTGATGGTAAATATCACAATATTATATCTTTTACTTGCCAACCACCCAGCTTTATCTATAAGTTCTCTCGTTACTTGGGAAGTAATTAACATGATAGTGGCCTGTGGGGGCAATTGACTACTTTCATTATCTAAAACCTCTGCTAATGTGATTTCCTTTGTAGTACGTACTTTCGCTAAATGATGGAGAAGGTATTGTTGGTGACTTTCCCCTCCTCTTATTGGAAAAATTTTACGATCCGTATCTACCGATAATAAGCCTACTTGCGCACCTTTTTTTAAAATAGCTCGAATGATAGAAGCGGTGAAAGACACTGTCGTTTCCATTCTTTTATTTTCTTGGCAATCCATCACAATCATAATGTCATGCGACTGCTTTTGTTCAAATTCCTTTGTCATCATATTATTGCGCCTTGCACTTGCTTTCCAGTTAATCCATGAAAAGCGGTCACCTGGCTGATACTCTCTCACACCAACTGCCATTGTCGTATCTCGCTGCACTCGCTCCTTCGATGAAGTCATTCCCTGCTCATAGTGATTTTCCAGCGGTTTATATATCATTTCTTCAATAGGAGGATACACTAGAATCCGTTCTACTTGAATATAGACCTTCTCCTTCTCAATCAGACCTAAAGGGTCGCCTAATTGGAGACAGATTTGATCAAATACATGCTCTCCTCTTGGCAACTCCTTCACTGTATAATTAAAGCGTAGTCTCCGCTTTAATCCAGGCATTAGCATTCTCTTTTCTTCTATTTTCTGCCCCACTGTGGAACTAAAGGAATCTCTCACCACCATATAAAAAACAGGAAAAAACGAGTTTCTCGTTAATTCAATTTCTACATGCATTTCTTCTTTCGCACTATATTCATATTTCAAAATCTTTCGTTTCACTTGCCAATCCCGCATTGGATAGACTGCAATAAAAAGACCATATAAAGCAAATGGTAAAAAACTATAAAATAAAAACCAGCTTACAAACCCACCTTGAAACATAGCATAGGAAAATACCATCACTATTAATAAAAATAGCAAAATTAATTTCCAAATCCGATTTAATTTTTGCAAAGATCTTTTCATTACTTCACTAACCTTTGTACCGGGACAGATACTTGCCCAATAATTCGATTAATAATTTCTTCTGCTGTTATCCCATCGAACTTTGTTTCTGATTTTAAAATCATTCGATGAGCAAAAACAGCTTTTACTAAGAATTGCACATCATCTGGGATGACATAATCTCTTCCTTGAATAAAGGCATAGCTTTGTGATGCTCTCATTAATGCAATGGAACCCCTCGGACTGACCCCTAGATAAACACTCGCATTTTCTCTTGTTGCAGTAGCGAGTTCCACAATGTATTTTTTAATCGTCTCATCCACATACACTTGTCTTACTTCATTTTGAAGAGTAAGTAACTCATCTAAGCTAACAACTGACTCTAATTTTTCAATTGGCGCTGCTACTTGGACTCTAGTTAACACTTCTATTTCTTCTTCTACAGTTGGATATCCCATATTCATTTTCAATAAGAAGCGATCTAATTGTGCTTCTGGTAGAGGATAGGTTCCTTCATATTCAATTGGGTTCTGGGTTGCCATAACAAAGAATGGCTTTTGTAACTGATGTGTCACACCATCAATCGTTACACTACTTTCCTCCATCGCTTCCAAAAGAGCTGACTGAGTCTTTGGAGATGTCCGATTTATTTCATCAGCTAGAATAATATTTCCCATGATTGGTCCTGGCACGAATTGAAATTCTAGCTCTTTCGGGTTATAAATAGACACTCCCGTTACATCAGAAGGTAAGAGGTCTGGAGTGAATTGAATTCTACGAAAATTAGCTCCCACTGATTTCGCTAAAGCTCGCACCATCATTGTTTTCCCAACTCCTGGAACATCTTCTAATAAAACATGCCCTTGGGCAAGCAAAGCAATTAAACTCAGTTCTGCTACATCCCTTTTCCCAATCATCACCTTTTCGATATTACCGATTATTCTGTTAATTACCAAACTATGATTTCCTGCCATTCTTCTCCTCCTGTTGCATTTCTAGTAACTTGCTAGTTTATGTGATTGTTACGACCCTATCTTTCAACTAAGCAATCATTTTCTTACTAGTAACCAATCGATTCTTTTCATCTAGCTTCTATATCTAGCATTGCCATTTTTTAAGATAAAAATTCCTGTGGATTTAAACCTAATTCTCGACAAATTTCTGTCACCACTTGTTTTTCCCTTTGATCGAAATGACCATCTGCATATCCAATCGCAATACAATACCGAGCTACAAGTCTAGCAATCTCTGGCTTTGAACGAACTTTTCCTAGTGCTCGAAAGCTTTCAGCTCTACCAATAATTTGATCATATTCTATTTTTCGGACAAAGTAATTAAATTGCTGAATTACTTTATTTGTATCAAAAACACGTAATTCCTCACTTTGATGGATAAACTCCATCATTTTTTGTTCTTCTGCATGGTCTAGCCTTCCATCAGCCATTCCTACTAATGCACATGCAGCGACAACAGCGTCAAGTACATCTGGATTTTTATAGCGCATAAAGAGATCTCTAGCTCTTTGTTTCTGCTGCCTTCCCCATTCAGCATAATCCGTCTGAGATGGAGACCAACTATAGCCACAACTATTGCAAGTTATTTTCAGCTGTCCTTTTCCGATAAATCCACCTAATAAACCGACAGGTCCTAAAATCAATCCTCCAATTGCCGCTTTGCCAATTCCGAAGCCTTTTTCGCCGGTACGGACATTTGTACTTCTACATCTTATACACTGCATATGATCACTAGAATAAGCGTCATTAACAGCATCTTGTCCATACATTTGTGGATTTCTATTAGTATAAGACTGTTGCCAGTTTGGCTGATAAGCCCCGCTACTTGAAGCCGGATAAGTTTGCGTTTCAAATGACTGGTAGTAAGGCCTATTAGGTTCTTGATAAGCTTGTTGGATAGAATCATTAGGATAGGCAGGTGCTTGGGGTTCATCATCAACTGTTACTCCAAAATTGCTGCATAAGGCAGCTAACCCACCTTGAAAGCCACTTCCGACAGCATTAAATTTCCATTCTCCGTGATGTCGGTATAGCTCTGCTGCAACAATAGCAGTTTCAACTGTATAATCTCTTCCAAGATTAAAACGAAGAAGTTCTACTTGATCTCCCTCATTAAATACTCTGACATAGGCATTAGATATTTGTCCAAAATTTTGTCCTTTATTATAAGCGTCATGAATGGTAATGGTAAAAGCAATGCGTTGAATAGTGGAAGGTACTTGGGATAAATCCACTCGAATTTGTTCATCGTCCATTCTGCCATGCCCGCTCCGGTTATCTCCACTATATACTACCGATCCATTAGGACCAGTTGGATTATTATAAAATATAAAATCATTATCACTCCATACTTTATGATTATC
The DNA here is from genome assembly GCF_003726095.1 of Niallia circulans. Classification (NCBI taxonomy): domain Bacteria; kingdom Bacillati; phylum Bacillota; class Bacilli; order Caryophanales; family Bacillaceae; genus Niallia; species Niallia circulans. The sequence continues at coordinate 4,499,027 of NZ_CP026031.1, read as the reverse complement.
GCCCAACAAAAAAGCTGACGCATCTAAATCATAGTTGGCACCATGCTGATTGATATCCCAGCCTAAACCAATTACTACATTCCTTAACCCAGGATGTGATTTTGTCAAATCTATCTTTTGACCCTTGCTTAGCATAACCCCCACAAAGAACCTCTCCTTTTTTACATTCAAATTCTTCCAACTATCGATACCTATTATTTTACAGCATTATCTAGGTAATTGTACGTATATTCATTTACAGTTATATTACAACTACCCCTTTTACGATATAAAACATGAAAAAGTTTCTTCTTTTAGCAACTCCTTATTATCCTTTTTCTTTCTATACCTTTTCTCTTCTAATTTGTAATTTTTTTTGGAGGTTTGTCATAAAAAAGATAAAGTAGACATGTTTGTCATGAATTTGGTAGGTTCGTAACGGTTATTTAACCAAACAAAATTCACTTGTACTGTAGAATGGAATAGGTAAAGGAGTTGTTATGTATGTTATTGGGTTCCCTTATTTGTAAGATACGAAAATATCATAAATATAATTATTATTACAGTGGTATATGCATCACTTGCGGAGAAGTAAGAAAAGAATACGAGAAAGTACAAGAAGACACCATAGAGGAACAAGCAGAGGAAAAAGATATTACAGATCGATCGATTACACAGTAATCATTTATCATATAAAATTCTATCCCTTCTTCATTTAAGGCTTTGTTCAATGAATCGTTTTGGCAAAAAATAAATACTTTCTAAACAATATTTTACTTGAACAAAGCCTAAGTGATTTAACTTATCTTCAATAATTAAAACTTCTATCAGCGGGAGGTTCTTCCTCCGCACTGATGGTTATATTTGGACCACTAATGGAATAACTAACGATTAACAACTCTTTGTATATGAATAGCTAAATATAACTTTTCATTATCTGTTAAAGAATAATTGAATTGACTTTCAATATATTCATTTATTTTTTCCGTGCATCTAAAGGCTTCTCTATGCTTATGTTTCACCATTTCGAATAGATATGGATCATCATCATCCATGTATGTCTTGCTATAGAGCCTTTGTGCAAAGAACTTCAAATGAGTAAGAAATCGAAAATAGTTTAAAGAGTCCTCATCAAATTCCATCTTATAATGGTATTTAACAATATTTAATATATTTTGCATAACCTTTGTGATGTTTGCAATATTAGGCATTTCTTGACTCAGGTCTGAATTAACTAGATGCATTGCAATAAAACCAGCTTCATCTTCTGGCAGCTCAATACCTAATTTCTCTTTCATTAGTTGAATGGTCTCTAATCCAATAGCAAACTCTTCCTTATAAAACCTTTTTATTTCCCATAATAAAGCGTTCTTAATTTCAAACCCCTTTTGGATTCTCTGAACAGCAAAATGCAAATGATCGGTTAAAGAGATATAAAAACTATCATTTAACTTTCTGCCTAGCCTGCTGCTAGCAATCTTAATGACTTCCTCTGTGATTTCGATATATTCAACAGGTACTTCATATAAAAGTGTTTTAAACTTTTCCGACATATCATTATTTTTCAAAGCAAATACTTTTTCTATTTTTGCTTCTTCCACTAAATCACCAGGCTTCTTTTGAAAAGCTATACCTCTACCCATTACTACTAATTCTTCGTCTTGTTCATTAAACGCAGCAATTACATTATTGTTATATACTTTTTCTATTTTCATTTGACCACCTGTAGTTTAATATGGCTTTTTTTCCTTATCATGGATAAGTGATCGTGATAATGGTTTAAAAATAGGAAAGAAGGAAAGCTGAAAAATCAACTTTCCTATTTCCAATTATACATTCTCTCCATTAGAGGCTATAACCTCTTTATACCAATCAAAGCTTTTTTTCTTTGATCGCTCTAATGTTCCGTTCCCTTCGTTATCTTTATCTACATAAATATAGCCATAGCGTTTTTTCATTTCACCAGTAGAGGCACTTACAATATCAATTGGCCCCCAGCTCGTATATCCGATCATTTCTACACCATCCTCTATGGCCTCAGACATTTCTAACACATGCTTTCGTAGATAATCTATCCGATAATCATCCTTTACCTCTCCATCTTCCGAAGGAATGTCGACAGCACCTAACCCATTTTCTACTACAAATAGTGGCTTTTGATAGCGATCATACAATTGATTTGCAGTGATACGGAAACCTTTAGGATCAATCGTCCAACCCCATTCCGACTTTTCCAAGTATGGATTTTCAATAGAACCAAACACATTGCCCGAAGTCTGCTTATTGACCTCTGGATTTGTACTTGTCGTACGACTTGCATAATAACTAAAGCCTATATAGTCAACCGTATACTTCTCTAATAACGCTTCATCCTGCTCTTCCATTTCAATCTTTAAATTCTTATCTCGGAAAAACCTTTTCGCATAGCCAGGATATTTCCCACGAGATTGAACGTCTATGAAAAAGAAAGAATCTCTATCTTTTTCCATTGCATCCAAGACATCATCTGGATTACAGGAATATGGATATGTTTGACCCGCCGCCAGCATGCAGCCAATTTTCATATCAGGATTAATCTCATGTCCAGCCTTTACAGCTAAGCTGCTAGCAACCAATTGATGATGGGCTGCTTGATATTTCACTTGAAGCTTATCTTCTCCTTCTTCAAATACCAAACCTGCTCCAACAAACGGTAAATGTAAAAGCATATTGATTTCATTAAAGGTCATCCAATATTTCACTTTATCCTTATATCGCTCAAATAAGGTAGTTGCATATTTTTCAAAGAAATCGACTAATTTACGATTTTTCCAGCTGCCATAATTCTTTACTAAATTTATTGGTACATCAAAATGAGCAATGGTTACGACTGGCTCGATTCCATATTTTAAGAGCTCATCGAAAACATTATCATAAAATTTCAATCCCGCTTCATTTGGAGTAGCGTCATCTCCGTTTGGAAAAATTCTTGCCCATGAAATTGATAAGCGCAATGCTTTAAATCCCATTTCTGCAAATAAAGCAATATCTTCTTTATAACGATGATAAAAATCAATCGCTTCATGTGAAGGGTAAAATTCTCCTTCAAGTGGTTGATAGGAAGGAAGCTTCCCCATCATAATTTCAAATCTTTTATCACCAGTTGGTAATAAATCAACAGTAGTTAACCCCTTTCCATCCTCTAAATAGGCTCCTTCTGCTTGATTAGCGGCAATTGCACCGCCCCATAAAAAACCTTTTGGAAATGCCATAATGTCTCATCCTTTCTCCTAATTCTTGCTTATTTTTACTTAGTTTCGAGGTGGAATAAAGAATCTCCTTGTTGAATCTGTTTTTTATCTGTCATCGCTAAATGAAACTCTCTATAATTTGTAATCACAATTGGTGTTGTTAAAAGCTTGCCTGAGTTTGCTATTTCATCCATATCAAATTCAATAAGTAATTGTCCTTTTTTCACTAACTCACCTTGTGTAGTGTGTACAATAAAATGTTTGCCTTCTAATTGAACAGTATCCATTCCGATATGAATCAAAATATCTGCACCAGTATCTGTTGTAATCCCAATTGCATGTTTCGTCGGAAATAAAGCAGAAACCGTCCCATCAGCAGGAGCATATAATTTCCCTTCACTTGGTTCAATAGCGATACCATGGCCAAGTGCACCAGATGCGAATGCTTCATCTTTTACTTCTGATAAAGGTTTTACCTCTCCCTTTAGAGGGCTTAGCACTTCCTCTTTTTCTACCTTTGTTGCTGCTACTTGGTTCGATGCTGTAGTATTTCCTGTTGAATTTTGTCCTTTGTTAATGCCGCCAAAGAACAATGTCAATAAGAACGCTACGATAAAGCCAACTGTGATGGAAATAACTGCTCCCCATAAGTTCATATTGATTCCCTCTGGTGTAATATAAGAAGGAAGACCAAAAATTCCAAGACCGCCAACGATATAACCCTTTATATCTGTTAACCCGGCAATAGCACCACCAATACTTGCAGCAATACAACTAATAATAAATGGTTTCTTTAAAGGTAAGGTAATTCCATAAATAGCTGGCTCCGTTACACCAAAGATACCGGAAATAAACGCTGGATAACTCAATGTTTTTAACTTTTGATTTTTTGTCTTGATCAAAATTGCAAGAACTGCCCCAATCTGTGCAAAAGACGCTGCGAAGACAGGAGATAAAATCGTATCATAGCCAAGTGTCGCTACATTGTTGATAGAAATTGGTACTAATCCCCAATGAAGACCGAAAATAACAATCACTTGCCAGAATCCACCTAACAATAATCCTGCAATAACGGGGCTTAAATTATATAAGTATAAAGATCCTTGACCAATTAATGTACTTGCCCATGTTGCAATCGGGCCAATAACAAGAAATGTAACTGGAACTACAATCACTAATGTAAATAATGGCACAATAAATGTTTTCACTACATCTGGAATTACACTTCTTAGCCATTTCTCTACTTTAGATGCAAAGAATGTCGATAAAATAATTGGGATAACCGAAGACGAATAACTCATTAAAATTACTGGTATCCCTAAAAACGTAACATGGACTGGCGATTCAAATAATGTACCTCCAAACAAAGTATATAATGGATCACCTGTCGTTAAAGTGGATAAGGTTGGATAAACTAATGCAGCCCCTATCGCCATTCCAATAAACGGTGTTCCACCAAATTTTTTAATCGCTGTATATCCTAAGAAAATTGGTAAGAAATAAAATAGTGCGTCACCTGTGGCATTTAGAATTTGATAAGTACCAGATGATTCCGTTAACAATTTTGTTGATAGAAATAGTGCATTAAACCCTTTAATCATCCCTGAAGCTGCTAAAATACCAAGAACTGGCGTAAAAATACTTGAGATCATGTCGATAAATCGATTGAAAAGTGAACCTTTAGGACCTTCCTCTTCCTCTACAGGCTGTTGGTTTTGGAAACCCCCTACTGAAACAACTGCTTTGTATACATCGGGAACATGGTTGCCGATAACGACTTGATATTGACCGCCGCTTTTCATGACAGTTACAACATCATCCATATTTTTTAGGACTTCTGTATTCGCTTTACTTTCATCTTTAAGCTTAAAGCGAAGACGTGTAATACAGTGCACAACACTGGAAACGTTTTCTTTTCCACCTACATTGGCAATAATATCCTTTGCTAATTGCTCATATTTCATTTTTTTACCCTTCCTTCAGCTATGGAATTTGGTTTTTACAAATAAAAAAACCTGACCTGACTAAAATACACGCAAAACAATAGCATGTTCTTCTAGTCAGTTCAGGTTATGCCCACTTAAGGTAACATTCCTTCACGGAACTTTTAAGTTTTGTTATTTGATATCTGTAATTTATCACGTCTTGCAAAATATGTCAACGCTTTCTTTTTAGAAAAGTTAATTTTTTATTCCCTACTTAAATGCCATTCCAATCCATCTTTCAAATTTTATACTTCTCTTTGCTTAATCTCTTTTTTATTGTGTCCTTGACATAGTGCCGGTTTAGATGTGCCTCTTCTTTTCCTACACTTTCGATAATTTTTTCACGGCGTTATGCATCAAGCTTTTAAACTTATTTGATTATGAAGTGTTTTTCTAACAGCTCCTAATCCCTGTATGAATTGTTTAAAAAACAGCTCTACTTTGTCTCCTAACCCTATTGCATATAAATTGCTACCAAATATTCGCTCATTTGATAGAATTGGCTGTAAGTAATTTCCTACTGAGCCAGGGCTGCCAAACTTTATTTTTTTTATTTGCTTTTGTAATTCCTCTAACAAAGGGTCAGGACTTAACGACATTTCCTTACCACCATCATTAATCCCCATCAAATATCGACACCAGGCAGCAATCGTTAGTGGGATAAAGTGTAAATCCTCAACATCCAAATCATCTCTTTTTACATATAATTTAATTGTTTCTCCAAAACGAATAGCTAGTTTTTGAGAGGTGTCAGCTGCTATTCTCTGCGGTGTATCTGGATTGTTTGGGTTGGGGAAACGTACTTCTATTACTTCCTTTATAAACTGCATTGGATGAATAATTCCGGGATCAGTTACGACTTTCATCCCCTCTTCATAGCCTATTTTCTCTACTAAACTTTTAAGATCGTTGTCTTTCATTTCATCCGCAATGGAAGTATATCCTAGTAAACAGCCAAATATAGCCAATGCTGTATGAAGAGGATTCAAACACGTACATACCTTCATTCTTTCAATTTGATCCACTGTATCTCTATTTGTAAAGAATACACCTACTTCTTCTAATGATGGTCTTCCATTTGGAAAACAATCCTCCATAACCAAATATTCACTTTCTTCGGTATTCACAAATGGAGCAATAGTGGGAGCATTTTCTCTTATCTTAATCAATTCTGTACTTCCATAACCAAGGTCAGATAACTTTTCTTTTACTGCAACAGAAGGAAGTGGCGTAATCTTATCTATCATGGTCCATGGGAAAGCAATTTTTGTTTGATCTGTTAGATATTCAATAAATCCTTTGTCCACAACCCCTCTTTTTTGCCAATAAGCAGCAACCGTGAGAATAGCATCTTTCAGCTTATCTCCATTATGGGAGAAATTATCTGTGCTAACTAATGCTAAAGGTATCTTTCCAGCCTTATATCGCTCATTCAACAGCGAAGTTAACATAACCATCGTATGTTTTGGTTGATAAAGTCCTTGTTCTAATTCTTTTATTATAGTTGGTTGAAGATTTCCTTTTATATCTCTTAATTCATACCCTTTTTCTGTAATCGATAAAGTAATGAATTGTAAGGATGAAGTTGTAAATATCTCTATCAGACGCTGCCACGAATAATTATTACTATAGGCAGCTATACTTTCCGCCACACTTGCAATGACTTCCATATCTAGCGTACCGTTACTTTTCATTACTACATTTAGACTTAAGTTATCATATGGATGGTAAATTTTTTCGATTAATCCATCATCCATGGTAGATACAACGATTATTCCTTTTTTCGTTTTTTGTTTTTCAATTAAATGCTGCTGTAATACCGAATGAAAAGCTCTAAATAAATTCCCACCCCCTATATGTAACCAAATAGGCTCTTTCTTTGTCTCTTCCCATATTCCTCTATAATCATAATTAGGTGTTTTTATTCCTATTCTTGAAAAACTATCTTTCTTGGATTGAATAGCCTCTTTATCTAGTAATAACAACATTCTTCGCCTTCTTTATTTTTATTTGCATCGATTCAGTAATCCATTTTTAACTGAAAATCAAAATAACGCTGAGCATTATAATAAGATATATCTTGAACAATTTGCCCGAGCCATTCTATATCATTTGGGTACTCTCCATTTTCCACCCAATTCCCTATTAGATTACATAGAATTCTTCTAAAATAATCATGACGGCTATAAGATAAAAAACTGCGTGAATCTGTCAACATTCCAATAAATCTCGATAATAGCCCTTGGTTCCCAAGTGTTTTCATTTGTGCTACCATACCTTCGATATGATCATTAAACCACCAGCCAGATCCGAATTGTACTTTGGATGGAATTCCACCTTCTTGGAAATTCCCAGCCATCGTTGCTAAAACTTCATTAGCATTCGGATTTAATCCATACAGAATGGTCTTAGGGAGGTTGTCATCTCGATCCAGCTCATCTAATAATTTCGCTAATGGAATAGCAATAGGACTATCTTGCATCGAATCACAGCCTATATTTGCACCAATTGATTGAAATAAACGAGAGTTCGCACTTCTTAATGCTCCGATATGATATTGCATCACCCATCCTCTTTGGCTATATGCTTTACCAAGGCTAACAAGTAAACTAGTCAAAAACTGATTATTTTCTTTTTGAGTAATAGCCTCACCAGTCAACGCTTTTTTTACAATCATATTTAACTCTTCCATTGTTGCTGGTTCATATACAACCATTTCTAAACTATGGTCAGACAATTTGCAGCCAATCCCATGAAAATACTCTATCCTATGATCTATTGCCTCCATCAAAGTGCTATAACTCGTTATTTCCACTCCTGTAAGATTGCTTAGTTTTCCAACATATTCTGCCCAATAATTGCTTTGAATTGCCATTAGGTGATCTGGACGAAATGCTGGTAAAACAGTTGTCGAAAAAGTTTTGTCTTCCTGTAATAACTTATGAAAAACTAAATCATCAATCGGATCATCTGTAGTACCAATAAGAGCTACATTTGACCTTTCAATTAAGCTTCTTGCTGAAAAATCTGGACTCTGTATTTTGCGATTACAAATTTCCCATATTTCCTTTGCTGACGTTTTTTTTAGAATTGCTTCCACTCCAAAATATTGTTTTAACTCTAAATGCGTCCAATGATAAAGTGGATTTCCAATTAACCTTTCTACGGTCTCAGCCCATTTCTCAAACTTACTGTAATCATCTGCATCTCCAGTTATATAGAATTCATCTATGCCATTAGCACGCATGGCACGCCATTTATAATGGTCCCCTTCTAGCCACAGCTCTGTAATATTTTCATACCTTCGATTCTCATAAATTTCCTTTGGCTCTAAATGACAATGATAATCATAGATTGGCATTGTTGCCGCATAATCATGAAATAATTTTTTCGCTGTTTCTGTCTGTAATAAAAAATCTTTATCCATAAAACCCTTCATTTTGTTATCCTCCTCTTAATTAATCTTCACTTGTGTTAAAGCCTCATCTGTCTTTCCACCCCAAAGCTTTTCATAGGAATAACCTGTTAAAGATTCGACCACTTTCTTCGTTTTTGGATCTACATCCTTTTTTAAACCGTTGTTCTTTAAACGTTCAATTTCCTCTACAAGAACACCATGCGTTTCTTTATTTAATTTAAAGGTGAATGCTGTAATTAATGAAATAAAAAGCAGAAGACCTACCCCAATAATCATGATAGACATTATAGTATGAACAGCACTCTGTGGCTGCGTTGCCGAGCCTTGTACAAATCCCCCTGCCTCTAAGATGGCTCCAACTAAAAAGGTGGCAAGCGCTACAGAAGACTTTCTAAAGAACGTCATTACAGAAGCAAAAATTCCTTCTCTTCTTTTCCTCGTAATCATTTCATCTACATCTGGAATAAATGGAAAGACATTCCAAGGAATGAATTCCAGCATACTTCTTCCAATTTGATAAAAGAAGGAAATAACCCCTAACACTAGGATTAAATTACTAGGATGATATAAATAAACCGCCCCATATCCTAATAAACATAAAATCATGGTAGAATACGATATTTTAAATAAATTTGCTGGTCCAATTTTAATCATTAAAAATCCATAAAGAATAGCTCCAGGGAGCCCAATAATACTAAATGAAAGTAGATTCGCTGCTACAGTGGAAGTACTATTTAAAGCGTATACACAAAAGAATACAAATACTGCGTTAAAAGCATCTTTCGCTGTCATCGAACAAATATAAATTAATAAATGTTTACGAAAGCTTTTCACCCTGAAAGTGGAAGCAAAATCCACAAACGTTTGTATCACTACCTTTAAACCATTTTTTCGTTCTTTCTTCTGGCTCATCAGTATCTGTAATTCTTCAGGCGAAACTTCTCGTTCCCATGTAGAACGGAAAGAAATATACACACATATAGCAAAAACAACTGCAAAAAAAGCACCATTAATGAAGAAAGCAAGGGAATTATCTTGTCCTAAAATACTAAAGAGCTGTCCAGGTATAAATGTTGCTAAAAAGGTTCCAAGTCCTGAGATAAACATTCTAGCAGTTGATAATTTCGTTCGTTTATTAAAGTCAGTTGTCATTTCAGAAGGGAGTGTTTCCCATGGAATTAAAACCATCGCTGCAATAATTTCAAATGCTAAATAAGTAAGGAGATAATATAAATAATTCATTCCCGAAGTCCAGAGTAATACATATACAAGCATAAGTGGTGAACCAATCAATAAGAAAAATCTTCGCCGTCCAAATTTTCTTCCTAACTTAAATTTTAAAAAGTTATCTGAAAAGCTTCCCATAAATAAACTGACGACTGCATCTACTATACGAGCAATCGCAATAATAGAAGCACCTTCAACTGGCGTCAAACCAGCATAACTTGTATAAAAGAACAAAAGCCATGCGCCTATAATGGTAAAAGCCCCTCCACCCATCATGTCTGTTAAGCCGTATCCAATACTCCTTGCAAGAGTAACGTCTTTTTGTTTTTTTCCCATTTCTAACGCCTCCTATTTTTATTATCAATACGAACATAGGTAAAACGTTTTCATTTATCTGAAAGCATAATAGGAAAAAAGAAAGTATCAGGAACCTCTCCTTTTCCTATTATCTTTTCTTTATATTTTTTGCATTTTCTCTTTTGTTAAAATTTTGTTTGTATCCCAAGCTCCTAATAAGTACATTACCCCTAACGCGCGATCATATAACCCATATCCCGGCCTGCATACTTCATCCCAAATATGTCTCCCATGATCTGGTCGAACATACCCACAGAAACCGTTTTCATATAATCCATTAACAATTTCAGTAATAGGTACAGATCCATCCTCCACATGATGAGAAGTTTCTATAAAACTACCATCTTCAAAACGTTTAACATTTCTAATATGGGCAAAAGGGATTCTCTTAGTGAATGATTTCACAATATCAACTAAGTCATTACTTGAATTTGCTCCAAGTGAGCCGGAGCAAAAAGTTAAACAGTTAGCTGGACTGTCTACACTAGTTAAAATCCGTTCGATATCTTCTCTGTTTTTGACAATCCGCGGCAACCCAAAGATAGAAAAAGGCGGATCATCCGGATGAATAGCCATTTTAATTCCATATTGCTCTGCAACAGGAGTAATTTCTTCTAGAAAATACACCAAATTATCGAACAAATCCACTTCTGATACATCTTTATATAAAGTAAATAAATGCTGTAAATCTTTTAGTCTCTCTGGTTCCCATCCAGGCAGCGTTAACTCTTTTGTATTTTCTTCCATGTTTTTTACTACTTGCTCAGGTGTAAGAGAAATGACTTTTGTAGCATCAAAATACAATGCCGTACTGCCATCTTCTGTTTCTTTAAATAAATCTGTACGCAGCCAATCAAAGACAGGCATAAAGTTATAACATACTACTTTTACGCCAAATTGACTAAGATTCTTTAATGTTTGTTTATATGCATCAATATATTGCTGTCTGGAATTTAATCCCAGTTTTATATCTTCGTGAATATTAACGCTTTCAACAACATCTGTATGAAAGCCATACTCCTTTGCCTGATTTACTACTTCCGCAATACGCTCCACTGGCCAAACTTCTCCAACTGGTACATCATGCAGAGCCCACACTAGCCCTTTAACCCCTGGAATTTGGCGTATTTGTTTTAAAGTGATGGTGTCATTCCCTTCTCCATACCATCGAAACGTCATTTGCATATTTTGTTTTCCTCCTTTGTCGCACCATCATACTTTTTCCATTAGTATTGCTGCGGATAAAAATATTCAGGAAACTCTTGTAATAAAACACCTTTTTCAGAAAGCATTAATCTCATATGATCAGACATTAATTGTTCTGCTTTTGTCCGATTTCCTTCTAAGATTGCTTCATAAATTTCTTTATGATGACTAATTAATATTTCCCAGTCTAAATCCTTTATGTCTTTTAATCTTAATAAGCGAAATCTATTCAAATGGCCAGCCATATCTTGAATCATTTTCCAAGTTCGCTCTTTGCCACAGCAAATAAAAAGTTCCTTATGAAAACTTTCATCCAAATCGAAGAATTTTACTTTTTCCTGTTTTCCTACTTCATTGCTTGCCAGCATTTCCTGCATCTTTAAGTTCATTTCTAACTTCAGGGAAATTTCATCAGTTATATTCTCACAACATAGACCAACGATATTTGTCTCAATTATCTCACGAACAAAGCGCGCTTCTTCGGCAAGGCTAAGGTTAATTAGAGAGACAAATGTACCACTCTGCGGAACAATCGTTAATAACTCTTCTTGCGCTAATCTTATAAATGCTTCTCTAATAGGTGTTCTACTGACTTGCAATTCATCTGACATGATTTTTTCACTGATCTTTGTACCAGGTATAAGCTTTAATTTTAAAATTTCATCTTTCAATTGGTTATAAGCAAATACTTTCGCACTATTATTTGACATGAGGGACCCTCTTCTCCTTTTTATATTTTTTTAGTATATAAAAAGGAGGGGGAAATGTCATTCCTTTTCATTAATTTCAATAATCGCCTCCTCCAAAACATATTAATATACTAATATGGTAGTTATGAGTACATTATAACTTCATTTCTTTTGGAATACAATTCAAAAATAGTACTAAAATGTGACAATTGCATTAACAACTTTTGCAATTTATTTACACTTTTATTAGAATTAATGAATTATTATGGGAATACTTAATAATTATTGATGCTTTTAAGGAGGAATGAAATGCTAATACAGAAGAGGAGAGCGTGAAACCAATACGATGAAAAAAGTAAAAAGAAGTATTTATAAAAATTCCTTATTTATATTGAAAAAGAAGAAGCGTGGTTAAAGGAAAGTATAATCTTTAGACATAAGGATACTTCTTTCTGATTAAATTTTGTGTGGTAACTTAATTTCATCAGAAGTTGTCCTTATTTTTATTGTAAAAATAATCAAAACCGATGAAATTTTACTTGTCGTAAAATTTCACCGGTTTTTCCATCTTAGAGATGTTTTTGTCCCAGTCTCGTATACACATCACGTACCTAAAGGTTTCCGAAAAAAAGAAGGTATTTCCTGTTACGAAGACTAAATTCACGTTTAATATGGTTCAAACTTAGATATAGTTTCTGACGCAATATTAGTACCTATTTCCATACACTCTTGCAAACTCCTATCATTGTAAATTCCTGAAATAAAGCCAGATATATAGGAATCTCCTGCACCGACAGTATTAACAATGTGAGAAGTCTTTGCTTTTTCATAAGTAAACGAATTGCCATCATAAGCTAAACTGCCATCTTCCCCTAACATCGCTATTACAACACCATTCTTTGTTTTTGATTGAGTGATTTTCAGAAATTCTTTGATTCTTTCATCCTTTTTTTCATATGAAAAGAAGGAATAATTCATGTACGGGAGAATTTTATCATTTAATTCATCATCTAACCTCTTTGAAAAATCATGAATCCAAATCTTATTTTGATCATAAATTGAATCTAAATATCTATAAATCTTTGAACGCTTTTCTGAGTAGATAATACTAGAATTCTCTATAATTTTAGAGATAGATCCAGGTAGTTTAAAATCAGCTAATACGTTTTCATAGAAAGACTCGTGAAATCTATCATTATTGATAAGTTTCATCTTTGCCATAGCAGTTGGCTCATCTTTGTTGTATGAATTGCTAATATCGACGCCGTTCTCTTGTAAGGTCTTTTTTATGAATTCACCAAATATATCATTACTAAAAACAGTTATTAAAGAAACATCTATACCTTGTTTCTTTAAGTTGATCGCAAAGTCAACAGCATTTCCTGTAGCGTAAAAAGTTTTCTCTTTTAAATAAATATCTACACAGTTATCACCTATTGCCAATACCTTTTCCTGTTTCTTCATTTTATTCACCCAATAATTGAATAAAATATTTTCTATTTTTTATTCCATCAAATTCTGCGAAATAGATGTCCTGAGCATGACCTAGAACCAGCTTTCGATTTTTTATTGGTAATACACAATTATTGCCCACAATCATCTGTTTTAAATGCCCCGGTGAATTTCCACTCGTCGTGCCATAAGACATTAAAAAATGTGCGTGAGTATAAGGAGAATCTACTGGGACTATAGTATCCAAAAAGTCAAGGATATCCGTTTCTACGCATTCCAAACTTTCATTTATTGTAATTCCGCAAGTCGTATGAGAGCAAATAATAAACACAACACCATTTTCAATCGAACTATTAGAGACTGCTTTTTTTACTTCTTCGGTGATTTTGATTAATTGTGTTTCCATATCAGAACAAAGATGTTTAATCAGTAGCTCTGTTTTCATCAATATCCCCCTTTTCCCCCAAGAATCGCATAGCATTTTTATAAAGAACCTTTGAGCGAGTTTTTTCAGACATATATACTTTCTCTAGGCCGCGCAAAATTCTAATGGGTCTAAATCTAGGAGTATTAGAGCCAAACATTACTTTATCCGGAAAGTTATGATCTAACCAGTATTTCCCCATGTCTCTTGTGAACACCTGTTCAAAGAACAGCTCAGGACTATCCATGTAAAGCATTGATGTATCAGTGTAAACATTAGGGTATTTTACGAGTAGTATCGCTGTTTCTTTTACAAATGGCCACCCAAAATGAGCTAAGCACATTCTTAACTTGGGGTACTTAATTGCAATTCTTTCAAATCTAAAAGGATGAGCAAACTCGGATATCGAATTTTTATCCCAGGAAAAACCCGCGTGAAACATGATAGGCTTATCATATTGCAAACATTTTTCATATATGGGGTAATAATCTGGATGATCAGGTGAAAATTGTTGTTTCGCTGGGTTAAGTTTTAAACCACTCAAACCAAGTGTGCCAAAAGCATGCTCCAATACTTCTAGAGCATCAGCTCTATTCGGATCAACACTTGCAAAACCGATAAATCTTTCTGGTCTTAAATAAACCAGCTTCTTAATTTCATCATTAGAAATAAGGGTATCACCTGTTGTTGTCGTTGTGTCTAAAGGAAGTAATATTGTTTTACTGATTTTCGCAAGATCATTTTGCTTATCTATGACAGTGAGATCTGATGGACTCATCAAGCCTAGACCCATTTCCTTCATTCTAAAATTCAGACGTTCTTCACTCTCACTAATAGGGCTATACAGGGAAGGATGGGCGTGTACGTCAATTATAGTCATTGCTTTGCCTCATTGTTATTATCTTCTAGCCATTTTATCGTCTTAATTAAGGCTTTCTCGGGTTCTAAGAAGTACCTTCGATCAAGAAACTCAAGACCAAGGCACCCCTGATAACTTGTTGATGCTATTTTCTCCAGTGCATGTTGCATATTTAAGCTTCCATCGCCTGGCACTAAATGTCCACCAGGATTACCATCTACAAAATGGACGTGATGCAGATTGTCACCTAATGTATCAATGAAACTGTCAATCGATTCCTCACCTGTTGAAGCGACTACATCGATATCTATAAGTCCCTTTAATGCATGACTCCCCACCTCTTCAATCATTTTTACAATATGTGAAGAAGTATTAAATACATGTGTTGAATACTTTGTAAATGCTTCAAGAACTAAAGTGACTCCTTCGTTTTCCGCCGCTTTAGAAATAGCTTCTAAAGATTGTCTACACCATTCCCATTGCTGAATAATAGGTATATCAAGATATGCAATACCTGTTGTTACTAACACTTTTTTACAATCTAATACTGTAGCTGCTTCAATATGTCTCTTAAAAAAATCAATACTATTCTGTCTGTATTGTTTATCGGGGTGACTTATGCTAATTGGATAGACAGCTTGTTCTGGAGTTAAACAATCCACTTTCAGATTCCTATAATCAATTTTTTTCTTCAGCTCCTTAATGTCGTTCAAAGTAAAATAATCAAGATGAAAATGAGGACCTGAAGCCCATAATTCAATATATTTAAAACCTAACTCACTTACAGAATCCAAAAAATAATCAATCGTGTATCTCTTAAAGTGATAATTACCAGGTGCTATTCTATCTATCTTCATAAATACACTCCCTTTATAGAATAATACTTCCTAAAATTGTGGCTACAATTACTGATATTATAGTGTTTATTAATCCAGGAACCATAAAGCTGTGGTTAAGGACATACTTACCAATCTTTGTAGTACCCGCTGTATCAAAGGATATTGCTGCTAACGTTTGAGCTGAAACAGGTAGAAAATAGTTCGCGTTAACCGCCATCCATGCACCTATTATTATTGCTGGAGGTAGATTTAATCCTATGGCAATAGGAATCATGATGAGCGTTGTCGCTCCTTGGCTTGTTATCAAGGCAGCTACTGCGAATACAACAACTGCAAATAGCCATGGATATCTGTTGACAATTTGAGCTACATTCTCTTCGACAAATTCCTGATGTGCTAATATAAAAGTATTACTCATCCAAGCTAAACCAAAAGCACAAACTATAGCTAAAGCACCTGCTTTAAAGATAGAGCCACTTAAGATTTCTTCAATTTTCGGCTTACATACTATTATTATTAGAGCTGCACAGGTCAACATGATAATCTCAATAGTATATGGCATTGATAATGGAGTAACTTTTCCCTCAATTACCCAAGAAGGTCGTAAACCTGTAAATAATCCCAAAACAATAACAGAAACCACAGCAAGTAAGAAAATTAAAACAGACCATTTTTGAGAATTCGCTATATCCTTAATTTCTTTCCTCTCAAACTTCTTGATAAAACCTTCTTCCAACCGTCTTATATATTCAGGATCTTGGTGAAGTTCTTTGCCCTTTTTTATTGTTAAAACAGAACTTGCTATTACTCCAATAAGAGTTGCTGGAATCGTTATCATTAATAATTTTGAAAAAGATACATCAATAGTTGCCATAAAACCAATCATGGCTGCCGTTGCTGCTGACATAGGTGAACATGTTATGGCTTGTTGAGATGAAATGATACTATTAGAAATTGGTCGTTCTGGTCTAATACGGTTATCTATTGATAATTCATTCATTACTGGCAGTAAACTATATACAACGTGACCTGTTCCAGATAAGAAAGTGAATATCCAAGCCACTATTGGTGCTATTATAGTAATATTGCTCGGGGATTTTCTCAGTATCTTTTCAGCTATGATCACTAGATAATCCAACCCTTTGGAGGACTGTAAGGCCGAAGCGGCTAAGACGACCCCCAATATAATGAGCATAACATCGATTGGCGGACTAGCAGGTTGCATACCGAATACAAAGACAAATATTCCCACGCCAACTCCACCCAACAATCCCATAAAGACATTACCTACTCTAGAGCCAAAATAAATCAGTACAATTATTAGTATCAATTGTATCCAAAACATCGGAATCCCTCCCGCCTCATTGTAAGCACTTTCATTTATTGCTAAGCAAGTAAGAATTTTAAACTCTTACTTGCTTACCATATCCGAATGCACCTTCGATTTTGCAAATTTCAGCTGCAAACTTTGAACCCTTTTTCATTGCATTCTGTATTACTTCAAAGGTTAGATCGTCATCTTTAAACCTAAATGAACCATTTGATTGATCTAACAATTCAATGAGGAAGGCGGTTAAATAAGCATCTCCTGCTCCCATAGTATCAACAACGTCTTCATCTATAATTGCTGGTTGATATATAAAATCACCTTTATATAACGCGTATGAACCATTCTCCCCCACAGTGCCGACTATAAGATCGGCTCCAAGCTCTTCAGCCTTTTTCATTTCCCTTTCTCTTTCAGAACTTGTTAAATGACTGCAAGAGAGGAAGGCTATATCTATATAGGGGCATACTTCCTTCAAATATTCGTCATTCCATCGGACAGAAAAATCAAAGGATATTGGAATATCTAGAGATTTTAAAGTCTTCAGTTCTGATTCAATATAGCTATTTAGGCTTGTATGAATTAGGGAAAATTCACTTATATAAGAAATCATCTGATTAGTAAGTTCCCATTTTTTTTCTTTGGCGACACCGCCTTTATTAGAGCCTAAAAACACTCTTTCATTCTTATCTAGTTTTACCTTCGCATACCCATTCTCACCACTATAAGTTTTAGAGTAAGAATAATCTATTTGAAGTTCATCCAAAACAGCTTTAATATATTCAGCAACATCATCGTCGCCAAATTTCCCAATGTAAGCAGATTTAATATTATTCATTTTGGCATATACACTGAAATTCAGAGCATTTCCTCCCGGGTACATCTTTCCTTCCAAGACATATTTATCGACTACATTATCCCCTATACCAATAACTTTATATTTTCGCATATGGGGCCTCTCTTAATATTCTACTTTCCACATATATCTTCTTGTTGAAAGCGGATGCTCTCGAACTGTTGCTAGTGCCTCATTATAAACAGGATACACATTATTAAATAATAAGTGGTTAAAGTAATCAATTACATCAGCATCAATAGTAGATAATCCTAACTCTTTAGCATCCAATACTTCAATACGTCTCGCATATTTCTTTAAGAACGTAAGTGCACGCTCATCAAGAGCCCGTGTACTTCCTTCGGAAACCTGGATGACAAACGGAATTTCAGCATCTGCAATTTCAAAAGGTCCATGGAAGAACTCTCCTGTATGAATTGTAGATGAATTAATCCACTGCATCTCCATAAAGATACAAATACTTTGTAAATAAGCAGCTCCATAACTTGCTCCACTTGCCAAAGTATATATAACATTGTCATCTTTATGCTCATCAGCAAATCTTTTTGCACGCTTTTCAACATGTTTGCGTGCATTTTTTACGATAAGATCAATCTTTTGACGACCATCCATAAATTTTTCGTAATATGGGTAACCTTCCACTTGATTCAGAAGTTCGACAGCTGTCAGTAAAGCTTGCATTGTTTTTTCTTCAGCTATATCTTTGTCTGGACCAAAAGTATAATCAACAATATAGTCTGCTTCTTTTGTTATAGGTGAATCAGATATCCAAGTTAGGGCAATAACTGGTACTCCTTTTTCCTTTCCAATTGCAGCTGCTTTAACAGTCTCAGGTGTATTCCCTTTATGCGATGCAACTACAAGAACAGAGTTTTTTCCAAATGCTTTTGGAAGGTTGTGTACAAACTCATTACTAGAATATAGCCCCACTTTAATTTCCTTGGACTCTTTCTCTAAAAATGCTTTAGCTGGGTAAAAAGCAGCGTAAGATCCTCCGCATGCAACGTAATAAACTTCCTTAACACCCCCATCTTCCTTTTTATCACTAATAATCTTTCTGATAATCTCTTTAATATTCATTATGACTCCTCCTATCCTAATTTGTATTGCTTTGTATATTTCGATTATAATACAAAGCAATACAAATTGCAACAGCGCTTTCATATTTATTTTCACTCTCTTATTTGTTATAATTTAAAAAACAAAACGAGCTAATGAGGGATTATAATTATGGATATTAATGAATCAATACCAAAATATGAGCAGTTGAGAATGAAAATACTGAATGATATTGAGAGAGGCATTTTGAAGAAGGGAGATAAAATTCCCACTGAAAATGAATTAAGTAAAAATAATCAAATTAGCCGGGTAACTGTAAGAAAAGCTCTAGACTCCCTAACAGAAGAAGGTTATCTGATCAGAATTCCAGGTAAAGGAACTTTTATAACTGAAAACAAGCTATTAAAAGACATTGGTAATACAATAGGATTTAGCGAAAATACTAGAATGCAAGGAAAAAAACCTGGTGCGAGGGTAATTGAAAATAAAATAATTGACTTAGAAGAAGAAGAGCAAAACGTATTCGGTACTCTTGGTAATACAAAACAAATTAGTATTGTCAGAGTTAGAACTGCTGATGACATCCCTGTTTCAGTTGAATATTCTCGATTTCCAATGGACTTCGATTATCTACTAACTGAAGACTTAAATAACACCTCACTTTATGACATCATAAAAGAGAAGAGTAACATTAAATTTGGTAACTCTAGAAAGGCAATTCAGATTGTAAGTGCCTCTTTTGAAGAAGCCATGTATCTGAACGTAAAGGAAGGCCATCCTGTCTTATGTATAGAAAGTTTGGTAAAAGATATTAAAGGTAGCACAATTCATTCCTCAAAACAAATTATGCTCGGTGACAAATTTACATTAATTGTTTAAAAAGGGCTTCCAAGACGATTATCCTTGTAAGCCCTTTTCCCAATTAATGTATAAGAAAAAATAATGCCACTGTTGATAATACATAAATTAACAATAACACGCCTATCTTTAGTAATTCACTAAGTTCATTTTTTTCACATGCATTTTTAAAGTCCATAATAACACTCCCTTATTCACTAATATTTTTTTTGATAAAGCTCCTTTTTGATGGAGAGGCTTCAAACTAGATACTATAGCTAAAATTCATCCTTGGCTACAAACAAATAATAACAGGTACATACCCTTTTGGGTCATTATATACACCCATCAAGTCAGATATAATAACTTGGCAAAAGGGTACGTATCACAGAATTTATTACCTAGATGAACCAACAACTGATCTAACTACTTTCTTTTTCTATGCGACTGCTAAGCTACATGAAGAAGTGGGCTGCATAGCGAATTTCCTAAACGACAGTGATTATAATTTACAAAATATTACGAATTTGACTGATCTACCAGCTAAAACATCCTGCTGCATAGACGCTGCTTCACTAATTACTCTTTATAAATTCTTCACTGCTTTCTCCATTTCCGTTTCACCAGAGACTAAATCAAATGATTTATTAAACACATTTTTTTCTTTTATAGAAGCCATTATTGTCGCTGCTACATCTTCTCTTGGGATCACTCCTATTTCCAGATTCTCAGCAGCTGCAACCAAACCAGTACCAGCTTCATTTGTTAATCCGCCCGGACGAATAATGGTATAGGTTAATCCACTCTCCATAAGAATGCGATCAGCATAGTGTTTTGCTACATAATATGGCTTAATTTGTTCATTCCAGTTTTCTCGATGATGCGCCTGCAACGCACTAACCATTACAAACCGTTCTACCCCTGCATTCTTTGTTGCCTCCATCATTTTCACAGCACCATCAAGATCAATCAATAATGTTTTATCATATCCCGTTTTCCCACCTGAACCTGCTGTGAATACGACGGCATCACAACCTTTCACTGCAGACTCTAGCTGTTCCACCGTTTCTTCCAAATTACCTAAAGCAGTTTCTATTCCGACTTTGTCAAAAGCTTTCTGCTGTTCTGACGTTCTTACCAATGCTCTAACAGAAAACTCATTACTTTCGTGTAATAATGTCACAAGCTGTTTACCTATTTGCCCGTTTGCTCCAACCACTAATACTTTCACAGCACTGACTCCTTTCTAATCCATTTTCTACTATTATTTCATCCAATTGTTTCTTTTTCAAATAGCGTGCTTTCTAAGGGATAGGAAAAAGGCTTCCACTTAAGTGAAAACCCATTAAATTTAATGCCATTTTAGTCTAAATATCTCTTTATCTCTTTTATTACTTCTTTTATCTCATTTACAAGGCGATTTCGTTGGCGGACAAATAATGTGCTTAGAAAAAGAAATTCTTCTGGAGACGCATTGCTCCAATAAACCGATTTCACCTTCGCTAAGCCAGGATATGGCTGAAAAGGGTCTGTATTATCATAATCATACTTACTAGAAGAAGAGAATTTAAGTCTATTCAATATCCCACCAACTGTTTTTAATAGTTGATTATAGGAATCAACATCAGTGACTTCTTTTTCTAAAAGCTTTTCAACCATAGTTGTGACCTTTTCAAAAATAGAATGAATCATTGTAAAGTCAAAAGCCTCATCCGAATCTGCATCCAGTTCGTTAATAATCGCTTTGCTTTTACTCAAAAAGCGAATAAGGTTAACCGGTAAAAGAGAAATATTCGCTAAATAATCCACTAGCTCTATATGCATTCCAGTATCTCTCACCAATAGATTACTATCCACTTTATCTATTAAATCCTCTTCTGTATGCCACCACCAGTTTCCTCCTGGTGTTTGATAGCTTTTTTTCTGATGTGGCGGTTCGTATTTAAGCATTAAATGAATTGGGATATTCGTCCCCCAAAAAGATTGATCGGCTCCTCTAGGTAAATACTCTATCCTAGACGGCTCTCTATCTGTGTATTTACGAATGATGTTTATTAATAACTCGTGATTTTCCATCGCAGTTGATCTAGGTACTACTTCAACATTTTCTTTTGTTCCAGGAAAATCAATATTAATATGTGCTACACAGTTCTCATTAATTTCCTCCCAAAATTGATCACAATACCAAGCAGATCCTGCATATCTTCCATTCGAATGTCCTGCCCACCATGCTAGTTTAATGGTTCTTCTACTATTTTTTTTAGAAAATATCCTGGCCATTTCCAGCATAAGCGCATTTGCGGTTGCGTTATCTGTTGCTCCCTTATGCCAAGAATCATAATGACCAGAAATCAGAATATAATCCTCTGATTCACCTCGAAGAGTAGCAACCGGCAAACTCGTCTTTTTAAGCGCATTTTCTAATTTTGTTTTCACCACCGCTTCCAAAGAACCATTCTCTTTTATCCAATCAAGTAGGGTAACTCCATCCTCATAATTTATCCCAACAACCGGAATTTTTGGAAGTTGATCAATATTTTCCGATGTAGGTGTTCCCCAGATAGTTCCTACTGTTTCTTCATGGATAGCAATTTCCTTCGACGGCCATATATGAATGAGACCAATTGCACCAGCGCGCTCTATTTTTTTTACATAATCTTCATAATAATTCCAGCTGATTATTATTTTATCTTTCATTTTTTCATAACGATCAGCTGGTCCGTTTATTCCTCTTAGTGTTTCACTATAACGATCATATAAAAGGTTACCCTTTATCCCTTTTGGAAAGTGACCGCCAAACGATCTTGCTTTCGCTATAATCACTTTTTTCTTCGCTCCACCCACATATACTTCTCCATGAATAGGATTACTAAAATACCCAACAAACTGATAACGATTATACGACACTTCATATTGCTTTAGAGTTTCTATTATATAATCTGCGGCTCTCTCCGCCTCTTCTTCTCCAGTTAACCTTTCATACTTAGTAAGTACTTGAATGTGATCATACAAAAGATCTTTATCAATTAAATCTATATACTGGCTTGTCACTTATTTTTCACCCCATTATGAATAGTGAATAACATCTGCCACGATAACAAAAATACCTCCAATAACAAGCCATACTAATAATAATGGCCAGAAAAATTTTACCCATTCTTGATATTTAATTTTGGACACTGCCAAGCTTCCCATTAACATGGCAGACGTAGGAAGGATACAATTGGATAATCCGTCTCCTAGCTGATAAGCTAAAACAGCCGTTTGTCTTGTTACATCAATCAAATCGGCTAACGGCACCATAATCGGCATCGTCGTTGCTGCCAATCCTGTTCCAGAAGTAATAAAGACATTCATGATTGTTTGGAAGAAATACATTCCTAGTACTTGAATATAGCTAGGCATGTGATCAACCATTATTGCTAGCCCGTTCACAACAGAGTCAATAACATGGCCATCCTCTAAAACGATCACAATCCCTTTCGCTAATCCGACGATGAAAGCGCCAAAGGTTATATCTTTTGCACCAGCTACAAATTCACTGGCAATTTTACTAGGGCCATATTTAGACAGAAATCCTACTATAACACCAAGGGCTAGGAAAAATGCTGCTAATTCCTGCATCCACCAACCTTTTTCCGAAACACCCCAAATCAATAGACCAAAACCAGCTAATATTACCATGATAGTTAAATAGTGGCTTATCTTCATAGATGATAAGGATGATATATCTACATTATTATGACTTTCCTCTGCTTCCAGTTGAGCAACAATACTTGAAGATGGGTTCTTTTTAACCTTTTTCGCATAACGAATAATATAATAACTAGTGGCTATTAATAGAACAACAAGGATAATAGCACGTAACCACATACCAGAAAACATTGGAATTTCGGCAATTGACTGAGCAATCCCTACATTAAAGGGATTTAGTAATCCCGCTGTAAACCCTGCTGCTGCACCCAACATAACCATCGCTGTCCCTGTTAACGCATCATATCCTAATGCTCTAGCAATCGCGATTCCAATTGGAACAAACGCCATTACCTCTGCAGACATCCCTATCGTAAATCCGCCGAATGAAAACAAGGTCAAGAAAATGGGAATAATTACGAGGCCTCGATTCATAAAGGTTTTTCCGACTCTACCAGCAATCGCCTCAATTGTTCCAGTTGAATTAATAATTTGAAACACACCGCCAACAATAAAAATGAAAAAAACTGTATCACTTGCACTAACCAATCCTTGAACAACTGCTAACGGAAGATTAAATAGACTGATAGGATTCTGTTCAACATGATGATAAGAATCTTGAACAACAACGGTGTTACCTGAGCTTGCATCTTCAACTCGATCAAACTCTCCTGCTGGAAGAATATAGGTCAGAACTGCCGCAAATAATACCATCGTTAATATAATGACAAATGTATGGGGCATTTTTACTCTTTTTGGTCTCGACTGTTTAATGGAGTGCATCTGAGAGACTACTTTATTGGTTTTCAATATCTTCATCCTTTACCATTTTTTAATTTACTATTTTAGTATTTTGCTGCTTTTCCATTCTTCAAATTCACTGCGGATAGCCTGTAAATATTCACGATTGGAGCACACATCGTAAGCCGTCATAGCTAATGCTTTTGCTGCTTTATTTAACCCCTGCATACCTTCCTCTGAACCTGCTGCCTCTACAAACTCTGGTGTATGTGTATTCGCTGAATCAGTAATTTTAATATAAGGATGAATGGTAGCTGTCACTTGGCCAACATTGCCAATATCAGAAGAGCCTATTCCCCCTTTTTTAGGTGGATCGCTTACTTCTTCATCTAGGTATTCCAAATTTTCTTTAAACATCTTGGCAAGTGTGTGATTATTATTCCTTTCCGCATAAATAAGTCCTTCTTCAATCTCTAATGCTGCACCTACTGCTTCTGCCGAATAGCGAGCGGCCGCATAGACCTTTTCTCGGACAATTTCGAGCTGCTCTACATTCTCTGCCCTTAATAAAAATTCAGCCTCACAATATGCTGGTACCACATTTGTCGCCTCTCCACCCTTTGTAATGATTCCATGGATTCTTACATCATCTTTAAAGAATTGACGTAAAGAATTGACTGCAACAAACGTATGAATTACCGCATCCAATGCACTTATTCCTAATTCAGGACTTGCAGCTGCATGAGCCGCCTTGCCATAGTATTTGAAAGTCGCATCTACACAAGCTAAGCCACCACGTAAAACCATCGATTTCTTATGGGGATGACACATCATTGCAACGTCAACTTGATCAAAAATGCCATCCTCTACCATCATAATTTTTCCACCGCCTAACTCTTCAGCAGGTGTTCCCAGTACAACAATTTTTCCTTGCAAATGAGGCACCGCCTCCTTTAACGCGATAGCCGCACCTACAGCAGATGTGCCAATGATATTATGTCCACAACCATGCCCTAATCCAGCCAATGCATCATATTCCGCAAGCAAGGCAATGGTTGGTCCTCCAGCTTCGCCTTCCCATGTTGCCCTAAATGATGTTTCCAGATTGGCAAGACCTGTTTCTATCATAAATCCAGCCTTTTTCAATGGTTCTGTAAGCCAGTTCATTGCTTGATATTCTTGGAAACTAACTTCTGGATTCTGATGGATTTTCAACGATAATTCTCGTAATTCCATATCCATTGCATCCACTTTATCGATAAGTGTCTGTTTTTCTTGAACACTTTTATTATGCATAAAATATACAACCTCCTAAATATTCTGACTAAACAATAATGTATATACCATTTTAATTCTCTTATTAAATTAAGTAAAATTAAGCTTTTTTTTATAATCTATAAAAATTTTTTATAGATTATACAGACAAAAATATGTATTTACTTTTATTTTTATACAAAATAAAACAAAAAAGAGAATCTTAAAAGTTCTCCTCTTCTTCCTTGTTAGTACCATTAATCTATATTCATTACATATTGAACAAATGCTGCTACTGTGGCCAGACTCATCGATGCTTCACGATAATATATCCAGGTTCTTCTTTTCATTTCCTGACCATTTTTAAAAACTAGAGGACAAGAATATAAGTCATCACTCTTCTTCAGAAATACACTTGGGATAATGGCATATCCAAGTCCCTTTTTCACCATTTCCTTACAGGTTTCATAACTGTCAACTTGCATTGTTATCAATGGTGGATCACTAAACCTTTGATTCCACCAATACTCGATACTTTGCTCAAAGGGATTATAAGGACTTGTCTTATATTTAAGAAGCACTTTAGGCTCTTTTCGATTAATCATCGCCATTTGCGGAAGTTTGTGAATAGCAATTGGTTCGTTTGCAATAACACAGACATTTTCTTCATCAAGAAGATATTTAGCGTCCGGCCAATTATAATCTCCTCTAACAATCGCTACATCAATTTGCCCATCCACTAATAAATCCATCATTTCTGTACTAAATCCCGTATCTACATTTAATTGAACCTTCGGAAAGTTTTTTCTATACTCTTTCAGAATAGCTGGAAGAGTATGCAATCCAAAGTGACTATTAACACCAATTTTCAAATGTCCAATCAGTTCATTTTCTATATTCAATAAAAACTCTTTTGTTTTGCGCAAATCATTCAGAATTCTTTTCGCATATTCTACCAAATATTCACCAGCTGGCGTCATTTTTATATACTTACCATTTTTCGAGAGAATTTCAACCTGAAACTCTTTTTCCAGCTGTTTAATACGATAGGTCAAAGCAGGCTGCGTCATAAACAGATGTTCCGCTGCTTTTGTTATATTTTGCTCTTTCTGTAAATAAATCAGCAGCAAGCAATCCTTCTCATTCATTTCGTACCCCCGCCCGTTTTTAAGATTATCTTCTATTTAAGCATACAGCATTCCTATTGACTAGATGCTAACAGCATATTGTTTTTCTAGAAACAACAGATTGATTCTTATAATAGGGAAACCAAATATGATAGAATGGATAAATGACTAAAATGAGTGTGAACACAGAGCTCTAAGGCTAATCAAACATCCATCATTTACTTTCAAAGTAACTTAGGAGTGTAACTTAAAATGAATAAAAAAGATATCGCAAACATCCGAAAACAATTCAAAATGAATAATGATCTACTTAGAATAACAGATATGTTTAATGTTTATGTCATGAAAGAATCAAGTGATATATTCCATTATCAAAGTCAGCCCTTTGGCATGCTTGATCAAGATCAACAAGAGTTATTTTTACATAACTTCAAGAAATTACTTGCCGGTAATTTGGATGAAAAGCTGTTTGAATTAAAGTTTCAAAGAGAAGCAGAAAATAATAGCCAGCTTATTTTACATAAAGGATTACTTAGCTCAGAAACAGAGGATTGGAAAGAGCAAATGCTACTGATGGTAGACAAGATGCTTAATAGCAGACAATATGACAAAGATATTGTCATCACATTTATTCGCGGGGAATATTTAAAGCCAAAGAAGCGCCGCAGTGAAGAGTCTGAAGAAAGTGACCGAGATACAGTTTTCTCTCATCCTTTCATTTTATGCAGTATCAACAACACCCAAGAGCCGAAAAAAGAATTGCTTTTTGATTATGTAGAGAAAGAATTTAAATACAATATTGTTGTTGACCCCATTATTAATCTGAATGCGCCAATGGGTGGATTTCTTTTCCCAAGCTTCACAGATAACGCAGCAGATGTTAATCATATTCTCTATGCTGCCGGCAAAATCCATGAGCCAGATTACCAATTTATCGAGGAAGTTCTCAACGGCGAGGAAATGATGACTGCTCAAGATGATAAAATTGTGTTTGAGGAAATCATTAAAGATGTGACTGGAGATCAATTGAGCACTTCTACTCTTTCGAATGTATACGAGGAAATTAACCGAATGATTGTCGAAAATGAAGAAGAAGAGGTTCCAAAATTAGACTCCAAAGACGTGGAACAAGTCTTAAAGATGAGCGGAGTAGAGGACATTAGTCCAGAAAAAATCGAGTTTGCCTTCAAAAAAATTATTGATGATGATAAATATGAATTAAAAGCAAGTAATATCTTGCCAAAATTCACATCAAAATCGATTAAGATCAGCACCAAGATTGCTAACATTGCGATCAGCCCTCCTGACTTAAGATATGTGAAGCAAATCGAATTTAGCGGCAAACGCTACTTAATGATTGAAGTCGAAGAAGACACCGTAATCGAAGGATTTACAATGATTCCCGAAGCCTTCGGCGGAAATCCAGAAGAAGACTAAGATTCAAAGAGAGAGTGGGACATAAGTATTTCAACCAAATCTAACCCCCGAACAATAAAAAAATTCGTATAATTGTTTGGGTTTTTTATTTATTTTAAGAACGAAGGTTTGTGGTAATCACCCGCAGCCTGAATACACTTCGCTTTCCATGGGGCGAGCGCCAAGCCTCCTCGTTCTGCGGGGTCTTGGACTTTCTCGCAGCTCCCATAGGAGTCTACGTGTATTCAGTCTGCTCCATTTAGTTTCTTTTGAAAAAAAACTGGAACGAATTGGATTCACCACTAAATTAGAGATTGTTCGTCTTTATCCATTATTTATTTTGTTTTGTCCCACCCTCGATAAATCTAACTTACTGCTCTAGTCGCCGCTAACGCCTTTATTGACTAAGTTGTTTACTTTTATGGTTTTCGCGAATAATCCTGTATAAATAAGAATAGTCCCCACCATTACAATGAAGCCAATGTAGACAGACATCATTGTTGGAATTAAGAATGCCCCGATAATAATACTAGCTCTTGCAATTAAATCTGCTCCACTAAATGATAGGTTGGAAAAAGCAGAGTATGATCCACGTTTATCGCTTGGAATCATATTTGCCTGCTCTGCATTTCGAATCGGTGAATAAATTAATTCGCCCATCGTTGCTATCAAATTAAATAAAACGAGCATATACCACGTATTCGCCGAAGTAACAGTCACATATCCAATTCCATATATAATAAGACCTGTTATTAAAGCATTCTTTTTATTCATCTTATCTGTGAACCGATTAATAATGAAAGTAAAGCAGACTACGAGCAGCATATTTTCTATATTTAATATACTTAGCATTCGTACCCCAACAATTTCAAAACTCCCAATCCTAACTGCTTCAAAAGTTTCAGCAAGGCGAATCCCAATATAACTATTTAATGAAAATTCAGCTGCAAAAATAAAGGTGGAGCCTGTAACCACTTTTACAAAGGCTGTATCTTTAAATGCCACTTTATAATTGCTGATTAAGTCAACCAAGACATTCTTGTGCTTTTTCTGTAACTGATCTGTGAACTTGTCCTGCAGCCAAACCCCGTAAGCAATTGGAATCAATGTAGATGTGCAAGTCAGCATGATGAATAATTCTTTCTGATGATTCAAATATAAAAGTCCTCCAAGTGCTGCCCCAATAGCCATCGATAAATTAACAAGCCAGTAATCGAGTGCATAAATAGCTTTTCGATTTTCTGGTGTTGTGGAATCAATAATAATCGCATGCATTGCTGGTCGCCCTAGACTGCTTGTGATAATAAATCCAACGTATGCCAAAGCAAACAAAACAATTATTTTATTGGTCGGAAATAGACTGATCGTCATGATTAAAAAGAAGAGTGCATTCAGCCAGGATGTTATCATTAAAACCTTTTTTCTGGGAAAGCGGTCAGAAATATATCCTCCCACTAAATTGATCAGAAATCCAATAACCACTGTACTGATCAAAAATAAGCCTGCCCAAATTTTGTTTAATTCCTGTGCAAAGAACAAAGCCATAAATGGCATAACTGCTGATGATACCGCCCGATTAAAGAAAGAGGTAATCATCCTAACTTTGATATTTCTCGGTAATTCCTTCCATTTCATGTTGTCTCCCCCTTGTTATTACTGTATATTAAACTAGACGAATAATTCTAAAAATAGACAATTAATAAAACAATGTCCCCTTTTAGGAGGAAAAAGAATGGATAACAAATTACTTACACTTTGGAGATATTATCCTTCTGGCAGTATTCGAATGGAGGAAATTTCTGAAACCTTGCAATTGAGCTCGAAACAAACAACACGTTATTTAAAAAAATGGATGGAAGAAGGCTGGCTATCGTTTACACCCGGACGAGGACGCGGAAACATCTCAACTTTGTTATGGAAAAAAGAGGTAGAAACTTCTTACGAGGAAGAAGTTTTAAAGCGAATTGATCTTGAACCAGTAGAACAAACAAGCAAATACTTAATGTATGATTGGTCCACAAACAGTAAAATGAGATTAATGAATAAATTTCACACAAAACTTGGCTTTGTCCAAGAGTCAAATGATAAATTAATCGTACCAAAAAGATATCCTTTCCATTCCGTCCATCCGCTTGAGGCTGGAGATGTCTTCAGTGCGCATTTAGTGGCAAATGTGTTTAATCGGCTTGTCACTCATACAGAAGATGGAAAAGTATTACCTGAAATTGCCCATAGTTGGGACAGCACTCCTACTACATTAAGACTCTATTTAAAAAAAGACATTAAATTTCATGACGGTTCTGTTTTGACAGCAAAAGATGTGGCCGAATGCCTTGAAAAACTTCGGACACATGCTTATTACAAAGATTTATGGACACCTGTTGAAAGAATTGAAGTAAAGTCTCCACTTATTCTCGATATTATTCATCCCAATGGATGCAGCTATATCCTTCCTATGCTTAGTATGATGTGTGCAAGCATCTACAGAGAGACGAATGAAAAAATATTGGGTACTGGTTACTTCATCCTGCAACAAAACAGCGATAAGAAGACAACTTTAACTGCTTTTCAAGATCATTTTCGAGAAAGGCCATTAATTGATGTAGTAGAATTCATTCAAGTTCCTGAGGATTTTAAAGGAATCTATCATTCTCCTATGGAAAAGAATACATCTTCCTCCTTCGAAGTAGAAAGTGACTCGGGTTTTGGCATTATCGTAATGAACTCCTGTAGAAATTCTGCTATCAGGCAAAAGGAAGTAAGAGATTACCTTCATTGGATTATCGTTAAAAATCGTCATACTATTGGTGACCTAAGTCCAAGACTAATACCGAATGATAAGAGTATAATAGTCGGCCAAAATCAACAGCTGACTATTTCTGAAGTAGAAAGGCCAATATTTTCTAAACCAATTGTGATAAGAGGTGCCAGACATACTGCTAATACTACACAATGGCTTGCAGAAGTATTTGCAAAAGAAAATATCCCTATAGATATCCAATGGTTTTCCTTTGCTGATATATTAACAAAGCATCCTGAGACATTAGACGTAGATCTTTTTATACATGGAGAAGTTTTTGAATTCAATCAAGATTTTTCCTTTTACCACTTTTTAATGAATGGGTTTTCCCCACTTTCTCAAATGATAGCAAATAATGAAACACTTACAAACTTAATGGATAAATATAAGGAAATACCATTTGAACAATGGACAGCTTTAAATCTAGAAATCGAAAAAGAATTGATTAATCAATCGATTATGATTCCCCTTTATTATCAAAAGCGGTATATTCCATTTTCAACCGATATAAGCAATATTAAAATTAGCCATTTTGGCTATGTGGATTTTTCAAAAGTGTGGGTTCGGCCGAAGGAATGAGTGGTATAGGAAAGAGACATTCTCAGGATTTTTTAGTACTTCTCTTTATTAACTAAGTAAAAACAACACATAGAGTTCCAAAAGATAAGGCAATATAAAAAGACGAAACTGCTGGACTCTATGGAAAGGAACTAAACAGATGAAGATTCGCTTTGGCTATGTGGCAAATGCACTAGGATTATGGGATGCAAGTCCTTCAAAGGCTTTAACCTTCTCTCGATATTCAGCACTCCCTAAACAGGAAGCCACAGAAAAGCTACTAGCTGTTACAGCT
Source organism: Niallia circulans (assembly GCF_003726095.1). Lineage (NCBI taxonomy): Bacteria > Bacillati > Bacillota > Bacilli > Caryophanales > Bacillaceae > Niallia > Niallia circulans. Next base: position 4,467,399 of record NZ_CP026031.1, on the reverse strand, counting down.
CAAAATTTAAAAAATACAAAAAGAATTCTCTACTATAATGCTGCCAATGAAATTCCATTGTACCGCTTATCCAGTTCGTTAGTGCCCTTAGCAACGCATCCAGATGTAGACTGGGATTTCATAACTCCTTTTCAAGAACAGTGGAGAGAACTTGGCCAATTAGTTAAACAATTTAAGCTGCGGGTTAGCTTTCACCCCAACCAATTTACGCTTTTTACTAGCCCTAGGGAAGAAGTAACCATAAATGCAATAAAAGATATGACCTTCCATTATAAAATGCTAGAAGCTATGGACGCCCTTGATACCAGTCTTATTAATATTCATATTGGCGGAGCCTATGGTGATAAAGATACTTCTTTGCAGAGATTCCAGCAAAACATCCAGCAACTTCCTATGGTAATTAAGAACCAGATGACCCTTGAAAATGATGATAAAACATATAATGTGAGAGAAACACTGATAACCTGTGAGCAGGAAAACATTCCCATGATTCTTGATTATCATCACCATATGGCCAATAAAGAAGATATTGACTTAGCTCTTTATTTGGAGCGCATTTTTAAAACGTGGAAAAATCATAGAATGGTTCCTAAAGTCCATATTTCCTCCCCGAAATCCACTCTGGCCTTCCGTTCTCATGCTGACTTTGTCTCATTTGATTTTGTACTTCCCTTTTTAAAAATGGCTAAAAATCTTAATCAAGATTTCGACGTTATGATAGAAGCAAAACAAAAAAATCTGGCTATGTTTAAGCTTATCGAGGACATTGCCTCTATTAGAGGAGTAAAGAGGGTTTCTGGTGGAACAATAGAATGGTAAGTGTTTCTCTACATTTTAATACAAACGAGGAGGTGTAATGGATGACGATTGTTCGACTTGGATATGTCGCAATGAGCATGATAGTAAAAAATGCATCTCCTTCAAAGACGATGACATTTAAACAGTTTCAAAAAATAGATGACCGGGATGCAGGTCTTCGTAAGCTGGAACGGATCGCCTTGCAAAATCTCCATAATACGCTTCGGCTACTAAAACATACTGCTGCTTCCGATATCCATTTTTACCGCCTTACCTCCAGGCTAATTCCATTAGCCAATCACGAAGAGCTGCTTGATTGGGATTATATGAAACCTTTAAATGAGCCTTTAAAAGAAATAGGTGAATTTGCCAGAAAGCATCAAATTAGGCTTGATTTTCATCCTGATCACTTCGTTCTCCTTAATTCCAATCAAAAACATATATGGAAAAACTCAATTAAAACTTTAAGATTACACTATTTATTATTAAAAGGAATGGGGATTGATACAACTCATCGTTGTGTTATGCATGTGGGAGGGAATTATAAGGATACCGAAAAATCATTAGAAAGATTTATTGATAATTGGATGCTAGTCCCAAACTCTATTCAAGACATGATCATGCTTGAAAATGATGATACCTCTTTCACATTGGAAGATACTCTTTACTTATGCGAGAAACTAGGGATTCCACTTGTGTTTGATTATCATCACCATCTCTCCCATCATCATAATCCCAATTGGGAGGATAACTGGAGTCGTATTCTTCAAACATGGAGTACATCTCCATTACCAATTAAAATGCATATTTCCAGTCCCAAGGATGAAAAGCACTTCCGTCATCATGCCGATTATATTGATATAGATATGTTTTTCTATTTCCTAAACCGAATAAAAGGAAGCATTCCTGTTATCGATTGCATGATAGAAGCTAAAAAGAAGGATGAGGCCCTTTTTAAGTTAATAGAAGAAGTGAGCATTAGAAACGATGTAGAAATGATTGATGGCTCTTCTTTCCGTCTTAAGTAAAGGAAAGAAGAGCCTAAAACAATTCATTAATTACCTAGTGTTAACTCTTGTACAGGTTCGCCATTCCTATTTAAAATTCGAATAACGTCAGGCTGCACTTGAAGGAACACATAATTTGGATCCATTGGTCCTTCAAACCATTGTTGAAACGACTCGTTCCAAAACTGCTTTTTTAATGTTTCAGAATTATTAATAGAGCAAGTTCCAGCTATTTCCACATAAGAATCGCTTTGTCCCTTTTCTTCATAGCCTAACAATACAGAAACATGAGGATTTTTTTCTATCTCATCTATCTTTTCTGTATCCATTTGAGTGGGCGAGTACAAAGTTAAATTTTCATGATAAAATGTCATATACCGTGAATGAGGTTTATTATTTTCCACAGATGAAAGTACTCCTGTTCGATGACCTGAAATAATGTTAATAACTTGATTCTTTAAATTTTGATTAGTCATATTCTGTTTTACTCCTCTAATTACGGCTATTTTATTTATGTGCTCTTACTGTTCTAAACGATTCAATTCCTGAATGCATTCTTGCACCAGGGTAACTCCTTGGCTCATGGTCGCTCCCCCGCCAAATGCAGCAGTTACGCCTACTGCTTCTAAAATTTCCTGTTCGGAACATCCTTGATCCAAGCATCCCTTTGTATGATAGATGATACAATACTCATCTTGAGCATGAAGACTAATCCCTAAAGCTATTAATTGCTTTTGTTTTTGTGTTAAGGCACCTTCCTCAAAGCAGGCTTCTGTAAAAGCATTATATCTACTTGCAAACTCAGGCATTTTTTGTGTAAAATCCCCTATCCCCTTTTTAAACGATAACAGGGTAGATTCTATTGAATTGCTAGTTTCCATTTCCAAACACTCCTTTTAATTAAGCTGTACAACAAATTTATTATAAGTAAACTTCAATCGAATTAATTATCCCTTATTCATTTCCCATAACTTCCATAAAAAGTGATACATAACTGGTGATTAGGAAGGGAAAAATGGCATTATATTCAATGTAGAAGGTGAGTGAATGGAACTGTATAATGAAAATCATGCCTATCAAGCTGGGGACATCGTTTATGTTTTTTACCGGAACCCGCATACCCAAGATGTAGCGAATATCCAAGCAGCTGCTGTTGTAAAAAATCCAGACAATTCCAATGAATTATCTTTATTTCTATACGAAAATTACTACCCTCTCTCAAATGAAGTTGCTGTATATACTACAGAAGCAGAAGCTCAAGAAGCCTACTATTATTATTATGGAGATGTTTCGGAAGGGAGATTGGAATGATTAAACCCTTCACTCCAAAGCTTGTCTATTTTGAACCGGAAGCATTAGAGTATCCCTTAGGGAAAGAACTGCTGGAGAAATTCAAAAAGATGGATGTAGAGATTCGCTATACCACTTCCCATAATCAAGTTAGAAATCTTCCTGGCGACAATGATTTTCAACGTTACCGAGTGGCAAAGTCAACGCTTGTTGTCGGCATTCGCAAAACACTCAAGTTTGATACATCTAAGCCCTCTGCCGAATATGCCATTCCTTTTGCTACCGGCTGTATGGGACATTGTCATTATTGCTATTTGCAAACAACGATGGGAAGCAAGCCATACATCCGCACCTATGTAAATGTCGAGGAAATTTTAGAAGCCGCCGATAACTATATGAAAGAACGCGCTCCAGAATTTACACGTTTCGAAGCATCCTGTACATCTGATATCGTTGGAATCGATCATTTAACCCACACGCTTAAACATGCAATTGAACACTTCGGGGAATCGGAGTACGGCAAACTGCGATTTGTCACAAAATTCCATCATGTTGACCACTTGCTTGATGCGAAGCACAATGGAAAAACCCGCTTTCGTTTTAGTGTAAATGCAGATTACGTCATCAAAAACTTCGAGCCTGGGACATCTCCTTTGGAAAAGAGAATAGAGGCTGCTGGAAAAGTCGCCAGAGCCGGCTATCCACTAGGATTTATCGTGGCACCCATTTACCTCCATGAAGGATGGGAAGAAGGCTATCTGCATATGTTTGAACGCCTAGAAGCTGAGCTGCCTCCAGAAGCAAAGAAGGATTTAACATTTGAGTTTATCCAGCACCGCTTTACAAAACCTGCTAAAAGGGTAATCCAAAAAAATTATCCAATGACTAAATTAGAGCTGGATGAAGAAAAGCGCAGATATAAATGGGGAAAATACGGAATAGGAAAATATATTTATCAAAAAGAAGAAGAAGCAGACATAAAAGATCACCTACATTCTTATATGAAAAAATTTTTCCCTGATGCTAAACTAGAATATTTTACGTAAACAAAAAGAAAAAGGTCTTTAATTGTATGAGGCCTTTTTCTCCATTGATATTATTTTTTCGTAAAGACTTTAGCATCGCTAATCCATGTTATTCTTTCAGTATGTGGTAGCTCTACACTCCCAATCGGAAAAGGATTCCGCGATTCTGGACCATGAAAGTCACTACCTCCAGAAACAAGGAGATTAAATGCTTCTGCCATTCTCCCCCAGTAGTTTTGCTCCTTATCGGAATGTTTGGAGTGATATACTTCGATACCATCTAACCCCGAATCAATTAACTGTTGAAGCTGAAATTCATGTTTATAAATGCCTGGATGAGCTAGAAATGCAAGACCGTCAGCTTCGTGGATTAGTTTAATAGCATCCTCTGCGGAAAAACTGCCTCTTTCTTCAAAAGCAGGCTTTCCTTTTTTTAAAAGCTGTTCATATGCATCCTTACTGTTTTGAAAATATCCTGCTGATACTAGTTCATCTGCAATATGGGTTCGAACAAGTACGCCCTTTCCAACACGCGCAAGGCAATTGTTAAAGGAAATGTCGTAGCCAAGATTTCTTAATTTCTCCACTATTCCTTTTCCCCATTGAATTCTGTCCTCCACTCTCCAAGAGACATGATCTTTTAATTTAGGATGATGCGGGTCAAATTGATAGCCTAATATATGCAATTCACCTTGAGGACCATCTGTATTAAGTTCAATCCCAGGGATAACCTTTAATGCATCCTTGCTATAGGATAAAGCTTCTTCATACCCAGTTAATACATCATGATCCGTTATTGCAATAATTTCCAACCCTTTTTTGATACTATCCTCTACAATTTCTTGTGGTGTCCAAAAACCATCAGAGTAGATGGAATGTATATGCAAATCCATCATGCTTTTCCCTCCTAGTCTACCTGCTCCCTGTCAGCACAGCTCTTTCCTCTACTCCACTAAATATCCTCAAGGAAACAGCGTCTCCTGGCAGAAATCGTTTTTCAAAAACAGATCCATACACATTAATTGTCTCTTCCCCCACTTGAACGCTATAATGAATTTCATTCCCTTGAAACTGGGCAAACTGGATAATTCCTGTCATCTCTTCTTGCTCTGCCTCGCCAAGCTTCCATTGCTCAGGACGAACAGGGTAAAGATTTTGGGATTTGATCTCCTTTGAAATTCCGATGTCTTTCCAAGAAACATTAGGAAACTCCGCGGGAATAAACCGATCCTCTCCAATCCACTCTCCTTTGATCAGATTGCTCTTTCCAACAAATGTGGCAACAAATACCGACTGGGGATTATTATAGATACTTTCCGGAGTACCAATCTGCTCGATTCTTCCATTATTCATTACAACAATTCTATCAGCCATCGCCAAAGCTTCCCCTTGATCATGGGTAACATAAATTATGGTAGTTCCCAGCTTCTGGTGAATCCTACTAATCTCTCTTCTCATCTCCATACGAAGCTCCGCATCAAGTGCACTTAATGGTTCATCCATCAAAAGAAGAGATGGCTTTGGAACGATAGCACGAGCAAGTGCAACTCGCTGTTTTTGACCTCCAGAAAGTTCAGCCGGATAGCGTGTTTTCAAATGGGTAAGGCCCACCATTCCTAATGCTTCTCCAATTCTAATCTCCTGCTCCTCTTTGCCATTTGTTCTGCCAAACCGATGATGCTTAAGAGGAAAGCGAATATGGTCTTCTACTGTCATATGCGGCCATAATGCAAAGGATTGAAAGACCATACTTATATTCCTTTTCTCAGGTGGAACGAGTTTACTAGAGCTTGCTGCTAACTCATTATCTATCGTAATCGTTCCTTCTGTCGGTTTCATAAACCCTGCCAAAAGCCTTAATAACGTCGTCTTTCCACATCCAGAAGGACCTAGAATAGCGATAAATTCACCATTTAGCAATTCTAAGTTAATATTATTTAAGGCTGTAAAGCTTCCATAGTTCTTTTTTAACCCATCAATACTAATCACTCTTCATCACCTTCTTCTTCCAGATTTTTTCTAATAAAACAAATAGAATGCCCATGATCAATACAGATCCCACAATTAAAGTGGAAAATGCCGTTGAGTAAGTAGTGTATCCAGCTTGCTCAAAACTAAAGATAACAACACCTATCGTTTCAGAACCGCTAGACCATAATAAACTGGACACAGTCAGCTCTGTAAGAGCAGTCAGAAACACAAGAGCAGCTCCGCTTAATATACCAGGCATTAGCAAGGGAAAAAGGATGCTTCTCCATTTAGCTAATGCTTTTGCCCCTGAAATTCTTGCTGCTTCCTCCACAGAAGAATCAATTTGCGAAAAAGCAGTCAGGCTTCCTCTCATCTGTAGTACCGTAAAGCGAGTGATATAAGCAATAAGCAAAATCCATATCGTGCCGTAAATTCCTGGCTGAAAGCCTGGCACTGGCTGCAGCCACATCAATATAATTGCTAATGCAAATACCGTTCCTGGCAAAGCATAAGGAATGGTTACAATAATTTCTGAGACCTTCACTAAAACAGATGGCTTTTTAAAACGAAGATAAGCAATAACGGTTCCAATTACCATACAAATCAGCATGGTCACCAAGGCAAGCGTTACGCTGTTTCCTATCGCAGCGCCTGTTTTACCATCCTCAAATAATAGATACGAATAGTTTTTTAAAGAAAGATTTTCCCAAGCAAGAGATAATCCATATGCCTTGATAAAGGATGTAGAAGCCATAACGACTAATGGCAAAAGTGTCGTGAGCAACAGGAACATCCAGAGCACTATTTCCACTGCATTTCGCAAGCCCCTTGGGAGAAAATACCTTGGCTCTATATCTCGTGCTGCTGTTTCACTTACATTGCTTTTTCTTATAATTGCCCATTGGAGGACTGTCCCAATTAAAGCAATTACACCAAGAATAACGGAAAGAACAGCAGCTCTTGCAAAGGCAGATGGTCCATATCCAATAATCTGTTCGTAAATATACGTACTCAAAACACGGATATTTGCTGGTATACCAAGAAAAGCCGGAATGCCGAAATTATCAATATTAGATAAGAACGCAAGAATACCACCACTCGCAATTCCCGGAAGCGCCATTGGAAAAATTACTTTTCGAAAGACAACTCCCCCAGATGCCCCAGAAGTATTGGCGGCATATTTCAGTTCCCTTGGTATCCTGCGAAATACTTCCACACTCATCAAATAAACAAGGGGATAATGGGAAAGCCCAAGAACAAAAATGATTCCTCCCATACTGTACAAATTAACTGATTGATGGAAAAGAAATTGGATAGGTCCATTTCCTCCAAAGAACTGTACCCACGCAAGGGTTGAGATATACGATGGTATCAAAAAGGGTAAAAAGATAAGTAATTGCAGCCACTTTTTTGCCCTAATATTCAAATATGCCATAGTAAATGCAAGCCCTACTCCTAAAACAAGGGAAAGCAATGTACTTGAGACCGTAATGATAACAGTATTTTGAATCGTCTTCCACGTAGCCCTTTCTACCAATACTTCCTGATAAAGCTCCAGACTAATTCCTTCTCCAGAGGATATGCTCAGCCAGACAAGACGCCAAACAGGAAGTAAAAAAACAAAGATAAGCAGCAAAAATCCAAGAATCCCCCACCACTTACGGGAAAGATAAGAAAAGGAGAGCGGAAATAATGCTTCCGTCTTCCTTTCAGCGCTCTGAATAGATGAGTTCATTATGTCCACTCCTTCATAAATAGTGTTCTATTCACTGATTACCGTTTCAAATTCCTTCTTATCACCGTCTCTGGCACGATATAATTCTTGCACATCAGTAGAAAGGACTTTCATTTCATCTATCGTTTTAAGTCCCTCAGGAGCTTCAACCCCTTTGCGAATTGGTGTATATCCAAGCTCGGCAGCAAGCTTTTGTCCTTCCTCGGATAGAACGAAATCAACAAAGGCTTGTGCTGCATCTACATTGTCTGCGTCCTTCATAATTCCTATTGGTTCAGTGATAACAGGCACCCCTTCTTCAGGATAAATTAGCTCCACTGGAGATCCTTCTGCTTTCGCGCGTGTAACTAGATAATCTACAACCATCCCATAGTCTTTTTCTCCACCAGCAACACCTTTAAGTACATCGCCATTCCCTTTTGTAACCGTTACATCATTTGCAGCAATATTTTTGTAAAAGTCCCATCCTAATTTATCTTGGCGAGTAAACACTCCTAAATTATAGGCAGCAGCACCGGAATATAATGGACTTGGCATAATAATTTTCCCTTTTGCTTCTTTAGAAGTAAGGACATTCCAGCTTGTTGGCAATTTTTTTACTTTTTGCGTGTTTACAACTAATCCAGTTGCCATGACCTTCGTTCCATAGTAAGTATGATCTGGATCAACAAGCTCAGCAGGAATTTCAGCAGCTTCTTTTGATTCATATGCTTTGAGCATATCCTCTTCTTTTAAACTTTCAAATGTTACTGCATCTGCTACCAATAGAACATCTGCTTGAATCTTGCCAGCCATTTTTTCCGCTTTAATTTTTGAAATGACTTCCTCTGTTCCTGAACGGAATGTTTCTACCTTTACATCAGGATATTTAGCTTGAAATCCTTCTACTAATTTAGCAGCATCTGCATCGGGCTGTGAGGTATAAAAATGAAGGGATCCCTCTAGCTTCGATTCTGATGAACCTGTATCTTTAGAGGCATTACTGGGCTCACTGCTTTCCTTACTGCCACAGCCTGCTGTAAAAACCATCAGTATTCCAAACATTAATACAAGCATCCACTTACGCATAATCTATTTCCTCCTCATCTGTACTAGCAATATTTAAATGAGCAAACCAACGTTCAATTTGTTCTTTTTTTCTTCTATGAAATGTTCTAAACTCGATTGGCGATATGGTCACATAGCCTGTTCTCAACAAAGTGTAATCACTATCTGCTTTAAGGTCCTTCATATTATGAAGCTGATCCTTCAGCCAGTAGTACACTTGTCCATGCGGATCATTCAGTCCAACATATGAATACCTGGCAACATCCATATCTAGAGGAACAATACGAACTCCCTTATAAACTTCCCTCGAGAGGTATGGTAAGTTCACATTCAGAAAGACTCCCTTTGGAATCTTGTTTTGCAGAAGTACTTCCACAATAGGATAAAGCAGCTTTTTCACTTTTTCATAATTGATATCTATATCAGAAAAAGCGTTTAACGATACTGCTACAGCTGGAATGCCATAAAGCAGCCCTTCCACCGCTCCAGCCATGGTGCCTGAGTAATAAAGATCACGCCCTAAATTTGGCCCAAGATTTATCCCTGAAATAACAAAGTCTGGCGGCTCTTTCATCAGCACTTCTATTCCAAGCTTGACGCAATCTGCCGGAGTTCCATTAACAGCCCAGCAGCCTTTTACACCAGGAAAAAGCGGGAGTGGTTTTGCTTTTAAAGGAACTCTTAATGTTATCGAATGACTGACAGCACTTCTTTCCTGATCTGGGCAGGACACATAAACATCTGCAAAATGCTGAAGCACTTCAACTAGTGCCTGGAGACCTGGAGCAAAAATACCATCATCGTTTGTTACGAGCACTTTCATTGTGGTACCTCCTTCATCATTGCCAGGCTTTTTAAATAATGAAGATTATGATTCCACCAGTTCAAGCTTTCTGATGCATCAAAGCCCTCTACTACAACTGGAAGATCATTGATCGATATAAATTCTTTCAGCATATTTCTATCAAGAATACCCGTACCAAGAGGAACATGCAGCTGCCCCCGAGAATTGTCACTAATATGAATTTTGTCCACATTTATTAACTGAGCAAAGGCTTGCTGTGGAGTTCCTTCTGAAATATGAGCAACGTCAAAGGTTGTTTTCAGTTCCGGCAAGAAGCCCGCGATCAGTCGATTCATTGTTTCTGGAGTTGTCACGAATTCCTTTGCCTTTACCTCCATCAATTCTATGCTTAAGGTTTTCTTGTACCGCTTTGCTGTTTCGATTAATGTCAAAATAGATTCCATCATGAAAGATTCATATATTTCCTGTTTTATCTGCGGAAGTGTCAACCTCCCCGGATGAAACGTTATCGAGTCTGCCCCTATCTCATCTGCTAACTTAATAGAATTCTGGATCTGCTTTACAGAGCCTTCTCTTATTTCTTTTTCTAGAGAACTAATATTTAAGTCCCAACTCGCCGCATGCATGGTTAGGTTGATAGACTGATTCCGATTCGCTTCACGAATTTTGTTTGGATCTGTACCATGAAACCATACATGTTCTGCCCAAATTTCTAATCCTGATAACCCGCTCTGCTTAGCAAGCTGGACCACTTGATCTACCGGATAAGCCCAAGCTAGTGTGGACGCAAAATGCATAAAAGTACCTCACTCCTTTTGATTACTTTAATTTCTCTATTAATTTAAATTTTAGAAAATAAATATAAAGCTACATTAGGGAGTAGTGTAAAGAAATCATTAAATAAAATTCTGATTATTTAAGCTGAAGGGATTGATTTTACAGGAAAAAAGCGAGCTTTTGTAAAGGAAGCGTAAATTATTTACATTTGATTAAAATACATGGCGATTTAAAAAGGAGAAAGTTAAGTTAGTTTGAAAAGACCTTGGAAGATTGCTAACAGCTAAGTAAAAGCAAATTATACTAAAGACAAAATGCCTCTCCGAATAGGAGTTGCTCCAGTTTGTTTGTTTTTCTCTATTCCCTTTTTCCTCTGCTTCTCTTCCTTTTGGGCACAGAGGATGTCTCTCCATTTCCTTTGCCTTTATTTCTGTTATCTTCCATATTAAAAATAAATAAAATCAGGGAGTGTGCTTTGTAAATGTGGATTTTGTTCGAGGTTAACAAAACTTATTGATTTCATTATTCGTATAGGAAAGTAAAAATAGCGAATGGTATTGATAACGATGTTTAAATCTGAATTAGTAAATTTAGTTTTGAAATTTGTTTGTTATGTTCTATTTATGCTTTTTATTCTCTTTAGTTTTGTTGATTATTGGTTGAAAATTGCTTTTGTTGTTCTTATTATCCCTCTATGGGTAATTACGGATGTTATACAATATAGGAAAAAGAAAGAAACCCATGAATTTTAAAACGACAAACGGCTTATAATTTGTAAAATAAAAATGCCTACCACCACTGGCAAATCGAACAATCCGATTCTACCAGGAGTAGAGGCATTTTTTCTAATTTATAATTTCATTAAACATTGGCCCACATTCCAACACTTTTAATTTTCTTATATTCAGGCTGCCAAACTGCATCGATCACAGCCTTTGTTACATCCGTAATCTCGGCTCTTGCAATTCCTTCCTCTATAGCCGCTTTTGCGACTTCCACTGCCACATAGATAGAGACATCATGTAATTTCTCAATCGAAGGAAGTAACGATGCCCCTGGTTGGTTCGTTTCACACATTTCGGCGACCGCATTAGCGGCTGCAGCAAACATTCCTTTGGAAATAATTTGCGCTTTTGCAACAATAGCACCAAGTCCCAAACCTGGGAAGACAAATGCATTATTCGACTGCCCAATTTCATAGGAAACACCATTATATTCTACATCAGCAAACGGACTTCCTGTTGCAATTAATGCTTTTCCATCCGTCCATTTAATCAAGTTTTCCGGCATAGCCTCAGCCAGATTAGTAGGATTGGACATCGGCATAATAATAGGACGTTCAACATGCTTTGCCATTTCTTTCACGATTTCTTCCGTAAAAGCACCCGCTTGGCCAGAAGTACCAATTAAGATGGTTGGCTTCACCCTTTTAACTACTTCCATTAAGGAAATGATTCCATCTTCATTTCGATTCCAATGCTTAACTTCTTCTGCTTTTCTTACATAAGGCATTTGAAATTTCAAAACACCTGGTGTTTCATCTGTCAGTAATCCTCGATAGTCAATTGCAAAGAAACGGTCATAGGCTTCTTCTTTAGTAAGTCCCTCTAGAGCCATTGTATCAACCATTTGGTCCGCATTACCGATTCCAGCAGCACCCGGACCAAAGACAACAATGCGCTGATCCTTCAATGCTCCACCTGTGACTTTTAATGCAGACATAATCGCTGCAAGCGTTACAGCACCTGTTCCTTGAATGTCATCATTAAAGGTAAGAATTTTGTCCCCATATTTATCCAAAATATTGCGGGCGTTCACATTGCCAAGATCCTCCCAATGAAGAAGCACTTCTGGGAAAAACCTTCTTGCAGTATCAATGAATAAATCAATGAATTGATCATAACGATCCCCACGAACACGGGCAAACTTGTTACCAATATAAATAGGGTCGTCAATTAAAGACTGATTATTTGTACCAACATCTAGTACAACCGGCAGAACTCGGCTAGGATCAATACCAGCAGCTGCTGTATATACCGCTAGTTTTCCTATTGCAATATTAATACCACCTACTCCTTGATCTCCAATTCCAAGGATACTTTCCGAATCAGTGACAACAATTAAATCTATATCATTTTTGGCTTTTCCTAGATTACGAAACGCCTTTTCCACCCCTTCCAAATGATCAATGGAAAGATATAATCCTTCTGGACGATGATAGCTATGAGAGTAAGACTGGATAGCATCACCGACAGTCGGGGTATAAACGATTGGCAGCATTTCTGCAAGATGTTCTTTTAAAAGTCGGTAATATAGAACGACATTGCGATTATATAAATCATTCAGTAAGCCGTTTTTGAAAAGATTAGTGGTCCTCATCAAATATTGCTCATAGACTCTGTTTACTTGTTCATCAAGCGTAAGTACTTGGGGCGGTAACAGACCGTCTAGACCAAGGTCTTCTCTTTCCTCTTTCGTAAAAGCTACTCCTTTATTTAAAAAGGGATTAGAGAGAATTTCTTTTCCTTTTAACGTTGTGATAATTACATTATCTGACACAGTCATTGTGGGTAATCCTTCTTTCTATTTAAAATATGATTAAAAGATCGCTTTTTTTATTCCTATGTTATTACTGTTTGTACTTTCTCACTAGGTTATTTAACTTAAATTCATTATTTTGTAACTAAATAATGCAGTACTCGTTTTTATCTGTCATGCTGCACTCGCCATCGACTTTTTGGTCTTCTTTCTTTGCGACCTTTTAAATACATAGCTAACAATAATCGGACAGATAATGGCAGATACAACACATGCTGCTGCAACTTGAGCAGTAGCTGCTGGGGCTATTGAAGATAAGGTCGGATCTGCGGCTGCAACCACAGCTGGTGTAGCGACAGCATTCCCAGCAGTAGAGCCTGTTGCTAAGCCAACAATTGGATTTTCTTTAAATAATTTCAAAAGAAGATAAGCTCCAATTCCTGTAAACGCAGCTATTAATCCTAGTAATAACCCTGGCCCTCCTGCTTCTACAATGGTTCTAAGATCCATTCCTGCTCCTAATGGGAAAGAAAAGAATGGAATTAATAATAATTTACTGCTACCAAGAAACTTTCTCATGTCTGGATCAATATTTCCCAAGATCATTCCAATCAAAATTGGGATTAAGACACCTACAAGTGCCTGAAAAGGAATGGCTGCAAGACCGGATGCTCCTAGTGCAACTAGCGTGAAAAATGGTCCGTCTTTTAAAGAAAATAATGCATATGCTCCTACATCTGTTTCATCACCATAAGAAGAAGCAAGCGATGCATATAATCCTCCATTCGCATTTAATAAGGCTGCAAGAATTGCCAATGGCGATAACCCTAATATTCCAGCAGGTCCAAATAGCATGGCGACTGCAATCCCTATCCCCGCACCTACTATAAATTTACCTGTTAGTAAGATGGCACCCTTTTTGATTGCCTTTGGGGCAAGTTTGAAATTAATTTGTGAACCAATCAGAAACATAAATAATGCAAGAATGGTGGATGATGCTTCCTTGCTGAATAAAGCTGTTGTAAAATGACCAATTTCTAAAAATTGCGGGAAAAATGTGTTCGTTAATACCCCTAAAAATAACGGTACAACCATCATACCACCTGGAATTTTATCAAGCGTCTTCTTAATTGGAATATGCATTTTAATCCTCCTAACAAAGTTTTTACTCCCTATTGACTTCATTCGAGCCTCTATCAATACGTTTGAGATTGTTAAGCCCAAAACGTTTTGTTTTTTACAAGTTCATCTTACTCTCCAGTTAAACGCTTTCATAGTTTATGAAAGTTTAATAATTCTTTTTGTAAATAAAAAAAGTAAGCAGCTTTCATGCTGCTTACAAAAAGTTTTTTATTCTGTGTTCTTTTAAGCGATTATATTCATGTTGATAAACAGGTCTTCCAATCGTGCCATAGATTACCTTAACTTCCAGTATTCCTAAATCTTTTAAGAAATTTAAATACTTTCTAGCAGATACTCTTGATATACCTACTAAGTTCGCAGCATCATCGGTCGAGAAAGGTTCCTCTTTTAATTTTTGAACTGCTTCCCATACTTGTTTTAACGTATCCTTTGTTAATCCCTTCGGCAATTCTTCCACTGTCACAGATTCTTCCCTATGTAAAAGAAGCGTATCTAACTCTTGTTGACTAATGGAAGCTTGCTTATTGGTAATCCTAGCTTGCTCTAGATAAGTTGTCAGCGCTGTGTTAAATCTTTCAAACTCAAACGGCTTTATTAAATAATCGACTACACCATGTCTTAAAGCTTTCTTAATGCGCTCAAGATCGGAAGCAGCCGAAATCACGATAACATCAATAGCAAGATCATTTTTTCGAAGATAAGCTAATAGCTCCAGCCCAATCTTTCCAGGCATAAAAATATCTAAAAGGATAAGCTCTATTTTTTCTTTTTTTAATAAAGTAATCGCATCATCTACTGAATTGGCGGTTGCAGTTAAATGAAACCCATTGATTTGAGAAAGATATCGTTTATTAATTTCTGCTACCATTGGGTCATCTTCTACAATCATCACATTAATCATTTTATTCATCCTCTGCTTTATATGGTATATATACGGCAAAAGTGGTGCCCTTCCCAGGCTTGGACGAAATAATAAGCTCCCCCTCCAGCCTTTCAATCGCCATTACTAATAAGTACAATCCAAATCCTCGATTATTTCCTTTAGTAGAGAAGCCTTTATCTAACACTTTATTTTGAAGTGCATTTGTCATTCCTATTCCAGTATCTTTCACTTCGATCGTTAAAATTTCTTCTGCATAATCCAAGGTGAGATCTATCTTTTTGTTTATGCTGTCTACCATTGCCTCTATTGCATTATCAAAGATATTTCCGATAATCGTAATTAGTTCATTTGTAATCTCCGGGTCTGCTGGTTTTGGAAGGATATTTTCACAATCAAAGGAAAGGGAAACGCCTGATTCTCTAGCAAAGCTTAGCTTACCAATCAAAAATCCAGCAAGTACAGGATCTTGAACCTTCTTCGTAACAAAGCCTACCTCTGTTTCCCGATGATTAACCGTTTCACTTACATAATTAGCAAGGGTTTCATATTGTTCCGTACGAACTAAACCAAGGATAACATGGAGTTTATTCATAAACTCATGCGCCTGAGCACGGAGCGCATCTGCATAATTGCGCACCCCTGTCAGCTGCTCAGCTAATTGTTGAACCTCTGTTTTATCACGGAATGTGGCAATAGCCCCAACTACTTGATTTTCTACCACTACAGGAACTCTATTTACCAAAATGGTTACCCCATGCAAGTTCTGCTCTTGATCCAAATCCATTTCACCAGATTTTATGATGCGTGTTAACCGAGTTTCTGGTAAATAATCTTCAATGTTCCTTCCAATAGCATCCTCCCCAATGCCTGCTTTTTGAAAAAGCTTACTAGCTGCTTTGTTCACAAGCGTGATTTTTCCCTCCTGATCAATGGCTATAATTCCTTCACGCACAGACTGCAGCATCGAGCTACGCTCTTCCAAAAGCTTAGCAATAGCAAAGGGTTCAAGCCCTAACAGAATTTTCTTGAAATACCTCGCCAGCACGACAGCCCCTATTATGCCGATGAGAATTCCTATTAAAGTCCCTATTCCAATTCCCATCCGTCCTTTGTGGACAGCTTCTGTTACACTCTTTAAAGAAATTCCTACTGCCACTGCACCAATTTGCTCTTCCTCAGCGTTTTTTATTGGCGTAAATGCCCGCATCGATTTTCCAAGAGTTCCTTTGGAAATAGAAACATATTCCTTTCCATTAAGTACGGGGCCTTCATCTCCTCCGCTAAAATGCTTTCCAACTTTACTAGCTTCCGGATGGGATAGACGGTTTCCGTTCATATCCATCACCACAACAAAGTTCACATTCGTCTGGGTTTTAATTTGATTGGCAAATACTTGGACATCTTCCTCATTCTCTCGACCTTCAAGAACTCCTATTACTTGCGGAGTTATCGCCATCATCCTCGCAACATCCAGTGCCTTCTCTTTCTGTGTTTCTTCCACGCTGGAGGTAATGCTATTACTGATAATCAAATCCGTAATTCCAAGGGAGAAAGCAACAACAATACATACAAAAATAATAATGATAGCTTGTAAACTGAATTTGCCTTTTTTCATATTCTCCTCCAAGGGGTTATAGGGTTAATTGTTATCGTAGTACTTAAATAAAAAACTGCTCATTCTAAAGAGACAAAAACAGACTCCATTCTCTATCATAAATGGCAAAACAGCATTAAGGAGAAATAATCAGCATATAATATAGACTACTATTTAATAAAAGAGTGTCTATCACTTGATATATAAGGTCATGAAAACTAAAAAACCTTCCCTTGTAAAGAGAAAGTTTTTTAAATTCATTATATACTTAAATAAACTATGGGGCTTTTTTGTAATTAAAAAAAGTCCTTCCTTATAGCAGGGAAATGCTGTCATAAGTTGATGTTGTTTTCATAAAAAATGATAAGTGTTCTTTTAAAAATGCCACATAACGGTCAATCTCTTCTACTGTAGAGTATGGCGAAATAGTGAAAAATTTATGCGCATATACAGGGATTTTCTTGTTTGAATTTGCTGCTTTTACTAGGCACTGCTTTTTTGTATTCCCAAAGAAAATCGTATCTCTTTCAGCACCGATTATTTCTGCAAACGCATCATTAAATTGATTAATTTCAATCATTTCCTCAGCAGTTAAAAGACCGTTCCTTTCTTCTTTCCATTTTGGCTCTTCTGGATAAAAACGGAAAGTGGTAATCGGTGAAACCTCATTCGTAATGGCAACATTCGGGATTTCTTTTGTCAGCGTTTCTCTAAATTTACTATTCACACGAATATAGTTAGCTAGCAGCATTTGATATCCCTCCACACCAAATGCTAATAACGATGCATAAATTGCTAACGCACTTCCCATTCGCGAACATTCTAATGTATAGCCTGTATGGTAGCTGCCGTAACCACGATTGCCAACATAAGGAGTTTCCTCTTCGTCTAAATCAACATACTTAAGGCTTTCTCTGTTTTTAATCAAAAATAAACTTGTAATATACGGTGTTTGTCCTAGCTTATGGAAATCAAATACCATACTATCAGCATGCTTGATCTGTTTAAACTTCTGTTGATAGGATTGCAAAACTTCCTTAACATCATCTTCCAATTGAAGGGCATTTCTCTCAAAATCATAATCATTAAAGAAGGTGTACATTCCTCCCATCGCTGAGTCTGCATGAATATAGAGCGGGCTTAGACAATGCTTGCGTTCTAGCTCCTCCGCTAGTTGCTTAATTCCTGCTATATCATCAATTCCAAAGGTATCCGTTGTGCCCATTGTTGCAAGAATATAAAGAGGCACCCCACCTTTTGCAATAACTTGCTCTATTTTCTCCTTTAAATCTTCTAGATTCATAGAATGATCTTGGTTCACCTTGACTCTAACCATATTTTCTACTCCAATTCCGGCTGCTTCTACAGATTTATATAAGCTGTAGTGGGATAACTCAGAACAGAAGCAGTAAAGATTTTTCGGAATGCCCATTTGGTTAGAGGAAGGAGCATAACGAGCAATAGCGAGGCGTAAAGAATTGAAAACAGCTCCTTGCCCTCCCCATGTTGTATAGCCCGCACTTAAATTTTCGTCATATCCGATTAATTTAGACAGCATACTTGTGATTTCCACTTCAGCTGTAGCTGCGGCCGGGCCTTCTACATCCCAAAGGTTATTCCCATTTACAAGCACCATGACTAAATTACCTATGATACTAGCAATATTCGGCAAAGGTGCTGCATTGGCCACATAATTACGATTGACATAGCGATGACCTTCTACCAATTTTAGAAGCTCTTTGATTACTTCATCGATCGACACCCCTGCTTGAGGAACATTCGCATTTTGAATCACACGATTGTAATAATCCTCGGTGTACTCTGGCATTTCTCCAAGTGTTAATTTGTCAGGATCCTTTAATTCATCTATTTTTGTTAAAATTGTCTTAAAGTAGGACAGTAATTCCTCTCGTTGAAAGTCATTTCCGTCCATGCTAGGAAACAATGCTTGTATTTCCTTCATTTTATTTGACCTCCTTGACGTTTTTTCCTAGAAGTATTTTTTATTTAAACAAAGTAATAATCCAATCTGATAAGCCTGCTGCGTCTAAAAAAACGATAACAATGGCAATAGGAACAACGTATTTCAACAGAACATAACAAATCATAAAAAATACATATCCTACATTTGATCCTCGCTTTAATTCTGCAAATAAATCAGCCTTTGAAACTTTTTGAGAAACAAAAATAGCAATTAATAATGCACCTAGAGGCATTAAGATGTTACTAACCAGATAATCCATCAAATCAAAAATTGTCTTATTGAATAGATAGATTTCGGAAAGAGCACCATACGATAGGCAAGATGGAATACCAACAATAAAAATAAGGAATCCAATTATCCAAGTAGCTTTCTTCCTTTTAGCTGCATCATTTTTAGTAACTGCTGCAACTATAATTTCAATCATTGAGAATGCGGAAGTGAGAGCTGCAAATAAGAATAATAGTAAAAAGGCCAAGAAAAAAAACATCCCAAAGGGCATATGAGCAAACACTGCAGGTAAAACAGAGAATATTAACACAGGTCCTGCATTTGGCTCCATACCAAAGGAGAAAACTCCTGGAAAAATAGCTAATCCCGCCAATAAAGCTATAACGATATTCAAGATAATGATCGAAATGGCCGAACGGGGTAGATTTTGAGACTTAGGTAAATAGGAAGCATATGTAAGCATAACCGAAACACCTAATGACAAGGTAAAAAACGCTTGTCCTAATGCAAATAAAATACTCTCAGATGTCAGCTTCGAAAAATCTGGCACAAGCAGGAACTTTACTCCCTCCATTGCTCCATCCAAACTTAAAGAGCGAATCACTAATATTAAAAATAAAATAACTAATGCAGGCATCATAATTTTACTTGCTAATTCAATTCCTTTTTGCACACCTTGGGCAACAACAAGAATCGTGATTAGCATAAATACAAGCTGTGCCGATATAGTGGAATAAGGGTTGGAAATAATTTCGCCAAACAGCTCTCCGTATTGATCTTGACTCAGTCCAGCTAAACCACCGCTCAAAACCTTTACAATATATAGGATTATCCAGCCGCCTACAACGCTATAAAATGATAGAAGTAAAAAGCTTGTAAACACACCGAGTTTACCAATAAAATTCCACTTAGTATTAGAGGCTAGCTTGCCATATGTTCGAACCGCATTACTTTGCCCCATTCTCCCAATCATAAACTCTCCTAATAATAAGGGCATACCCAACACCAAAGTAAATACTAAAAAAAGTAAGAGAAAGGCTCCTCCTCCCCCTGTTCCAGCGACGTAAGGAAATTTCCAAATAGCCCCCAATCCTATCGCTGATCCGGCTGCTGCTAAAACAAATCCTATTTTTGATCTCCATTGCTCTTGTTGTGACATAATTACTCCCTTTCCTGTTGCAACATACAATCCCTTCTGCTAGAAACTCAAATCCAAATAAAAAAGTCCACACGAAGGAGGACATAAAAAAGCAATCTATTGCTTTATAAGCAAATATCCAACCCTTTTGGCAACCCTGGCTACCATGGAAATACTTCTTTAGGCCCGCAGCTTTGCGTCCTCATTTTTCAATGAGTTTGCTATTTTCGAAGGAATATAACAAAATACTGTTATTTACGTTAAAAGTGGAATTAAAGTAAAAGCTTCTCACAAGTTTGAATACCGATGAGAAGCTTTTTTCTAACTTAAACCGCTACAGTAATATCACCTTCAGCATGTGATTTTTGTTCTGAAGCTTGATTCCACGTGGATAATAGTTTATCTACATCATTTTTCAATTCTAAAAGATTTTCGGCTTCTTGTACTAGACCTTGAATTGTTTGTAATTCATCATCGCTGATTTCGATTAATTCCTCAAACATTTCAACCGATTCTCGTGAGATAGAAGCTATCTGTACAATTGTCGCCATGATTTGTTGAGAAGCAGACGATAGTTCTTCTGTACTTGCAGAGGAATTCTCATTATTTTCCGCAATAACCTTTGTCGTCGACAGAATCTGTTCAAACATTGTTCCAACCTCTAAGATGTTAGTATTTGTCTCTTTAAATTCTTCTGTGCCCTGTTGCATTGATTTAACAACTATATTCGTTTCTTCTTGAATATTTTTCACAATATTCGATACTTCTGAAGAGGACTGACGGGACTGTTCAGCCAATTTTCGTACTTCATCTGCTACAACAGCAAATCCCTTACCGTGTTCACCGGCCCGAGCTGCTTCTATCGCTGCGTTTAAAGCCAATAAATTAATTTGTTCGGAAATACCTGTAATTACTTTTACGATTGTTCCAATTTCTTTAGATTTTTCTCCAAGATTATTGATGGCATGAAAAGTTGTATTAATTGTTTGATTAAATTGCTCCATTTGCACTAAAGAGTCCTTTAACTTTTCGTCTCCCTCTTGCGTTAATTCTAATGTAGTATTGGACTGTTCCGAAATTTGATTGGATCTTATGGATAAATCCTCAATCGCCTGAGCCATTTCTTCCATTGAAAGGGCGCTTTCCTCTGTAGCGACTAATTGTTTCTGTAAGCCTCTGCCAACCTCGTCAATTGCTGCTCTAACAATGTCCGCTTTTTCCATCGCGTATTCACCAATTTCAGTTAAACTTTCTCCCTTTTTATGTACATTTTTGGAAAAGAAAAGAACTTTCCCCTTACACGCTCTAAAAATTCAATTAATTGATTAAAGGTAGCATGATAAGAACTTGAACCTTCTACTTTGCTGCTCATACTGCCTGCAGCTATTTCTTTCATCCCGTTCATGATCTCTTTATTAATATGAGGATGATGTTTCAATGTAAAATATCGATAAGCAAAATACACGGTGGTAACCAATAAGATAACAATAATACCTAGCAATATAGCCTCCATAATAAATAACTCTCCTATTTATATATTTGTTTAGACATACTGAAATTTTAAAACTCTTTCATAATGATATAAGTGCCGTCAGCGATTGTTGCAGGAATATCTTTTAATCTGCTATTTTCTTGATATTTATGAACAATATAATTTCCTTTAACATCTCTATATTTCTTCATATTATGATATTTTTCCATGACACGCATAGACTTAGGATTTGTTGCTTCTCCTACAACAGCCTTTAATCCCTGTTCAGATGCTTTCGTTATTAATTTATTTCCTAATTGCTTAATAATTTCGTGACGCTCAAGTTCAGCAGTTACTCCTAACATGAATAAATGAAGTATCTCGCCATCCTGCAGTTCTTTTCCAGTGCGCTGCTTATAATCATCCAAAAAGCGTTTATCTACATCCTCAAGAACATGCAGAATAACATTCATATCTAAAAAGGTGCCTTCAAATACATCTTCTCCAATAATCTCTGGAGCATTGGTATCTCCAGCAAGAACACCAACAACCTTTTGATTATTATCTATTGCAACTGCACAATATCCTTGCTCCACAGTAGCATCTATATAATCTTTCGTGAACTGATAGAAATCCTCATAGCCTATATTTAACTGACCAACCATTGGCTCTTGAACCCATTTCCCAGCAATATCCACTCCAATAAATGAGCTTGCAAGACAGTCAGCAGCCTTTTCGATTAGATCCGTTTGTTCCTTTGTTATAATTTCATATTTATACGACATTTCTACCTTTTGCACTTCATAACTCCCTTTCAAATCGGATTAAAAAATAGCTTTTTTATTAAAACCTGGCATTACTTAGAATGAGAGGCACGATCAATAAATGTACCTGCAAAATCAATTCTTTCTAGGGCGTTTCTAATTTGCACTTGGGCAATTTTTGACGAAGGTTTAATTACAAGAACATCCTTAAAACCTAAGCTAGAGTAAAATTGCATTGTTTGTTCTAACTGAGGTACCACCTTTGATGGAACAGGCGTTTGATGAGTACCATCCACGACAAAAGTATAATCCTTTTTAGATACTTTACTTATCGTATCCTGTAAATCAACCATATACCCCTCTGCGTCTTCCTCTCTCATCAATCCATGTACCTGGACACGTACTTCTTTTGAGTTTTCATCTATTTCCATTTTATACTTCTTTTTGTCTACAACAATCATCTCAAATCTCCTTTTCTATTAAGTTTCTATAGTTTATGTTTTTTATTGTTCTCCACAAGTCCAAAGCAAAAATAAATAGCTATCCTAGACATACATAAATAGGGATAGCCAAATAATTGCTTAAAGTATACCTGGCAACCCGACTATCATTATCCAGAAGGATTTTAGACTCGTAGCTTTGCGTCCTTACCTTTCGATAAGTTTGCCTTTTTCAATTTCAGGAAAACAATAGTACTAATAGCATATATACATATTACTATTCCATTATAAGGAACTTGTCATTTTTTGTCGATACCAGTATTTTTTCTTCACATAAAAGAAACAAAAAATAGGTCTAATTACCTTGTTTTTTCCAAATGATAATATTTGAAAATTCTCTCTCTTTACGTATATAGTTAAATTGTATAATAAACTCAATAAAGGAGTGGCGTTATGGGATTGAAAAGGAATTGGGCAGGGAATTTTCAATATAGTGCAACTAACTGGCACGAACCAGAATCAGTGGAGGAAATTCAACAATTAGTTTTAAAATTAAAAAAGCTTCGTGTAATTGGAACTCGTCACTCATTTAATAGCATCGCTGATTCAGAGGAGAATATCGTCTCTTTGCAAAAACTGAATAAAGTTATTGCTATTAATAGCGAAGAAAAAACAGTAACGGTAGAAGCAGGAATGAAGTATGGAGATCTTTGCCACGTGCTTCAGCAGCATGGCTATGCCTTACATAATCTTGCATCCCTTCCACACATTTCGATTGCTGGAGCTTGTGCTACAGCAACTCATGGTTCAGGTAATAGCAATCAAAATTTAGCTGCTGCAGTTTCCGCTATGGAAGTCGTTACAGCGGACGGTTGTATCATAACTTTTTCAAGAGAAAAGTCAGAAGAGGAATTACATGGTGCAGTCGTTGGATTAGGAGGAATTGGTATTGTTACAAAACTCACCTTAGATATTCATCCAAGTCATCTAATGCGGCAAGATGTTTATGAAAATCTTCCATTTGCTCAAACAGCTCATCATTTTGACACCATTTCTTCCAGTGCTTATAGTGTCAGTCTGTTTACAGATTGGCAGGACGAAACATTTAATCAAGTGTGGTTAAAGAGTAAGCTGACAGATGACCAGACTTTTTCATTAGGTGATGACTTTTACGGAGCAAAAGCAGCCAAAGAAAATCTTCATCCAGTACGAGGAGTCGCTGCAACTAATTGCACGGCACAGCTTGGTGTTCCAGGAGATTGGCTTGACCGCATGCCACACTTCCGGATGGACTTCACTCCAAGTAAGGGACAAGAGCTGCAAAGTGAATATATATTCCCGCGAGAGCATGCTTATAACGCTCTTTGTGCCCTTAGTGAAATACGTGAATACATCGCACCCCTTTTATTTATTTCGGAAGTGCGGACAATTGCGAAGGACGAACTGTGGTTAAGCCCATCCTATAAACAGGATTCCATCGCTATTCACTTTACTTGGCAAGATAAGTGGAAGGAAGTTCAGCAAGTACTCCCGTTAATCGAATCCAAGCTCGAGCCTTTTCAGGCAAAGCCACATTGGGGGAAGCTATTTACTACCGCCCCTTCCAAAATACAATCGCTATATGAAAAAATGCCCGCATTCCAGCAATTACTTATTAAGTACGACCCACAAGGTAGGTTTCGCAATACTTTTATGAATAAGTATATTTTTAACGAACATAACTGAATCCGTTTACAATAAAATCCCGCTAGGTTGCTTCTAAACTAAAAAGCAATGGGTGCTTAATCTATTGCTCCCATTGCTTTTTAGAAAACATCAAATTTTTCATGCTAAATCTCAATAATAATCGGAAGAATCATCGGCTTTCTCTTTGTTTGATTAAATAAATACTGGCCAACCGATTTTTTAATATTTTGTTTCATTACATTCCATTTATGAATATTCTCTGATTGCAAGTCATTGACAGTCTTTTTGACCAAACGGTTTACTTCCTTCAGTAATTCATCAGAGTTACGGGCATAAACAAATCCCCTCGTAATCGTATCTGGGCCAGAAATAATCTTCCTGTCGCCCTTGCTGATGGTAATAATAACAACAAGCATCCCATCTTCCGATAGCTGCTTTCGATCTCTTAACACAATATCGCCAACATCCCCAACACCCATCCCATCTACATATGTGTCTCCTGCTGGGACAAAGCGTGTTTGACGGGCTACTCCATTTTTGATATCGACAACTTCTCCATTTTTAATAATAAAAGTATTTTCTTTTTCCACTCCCACTGATTCTGCTAATATTCGATGATGGTAGAGCATACGAGATTCTCCATGAATGGGAATGAAGTAGGTTGGTTTCATTAAGGTTAACATTAACTTTAGATCTTCTTGATAGCCATGACCAGAAACGTGCATACCGGTTGTACTGCCAGAACCATAAATTACTTTTGCCCCAAGTTGAAATAAATTATCTATGATTTTAGAGACGTCTTTTTCATTTCCAGGGATTGGAGATGCTGCTAGAATAACAGTATCCCCCGGATATATTGTAACATCGCGAAAGTTCCCACTTGCTAAACGTGACAAAGCAGCCATTGGTTCTCCTTGACTACCTGTACAGAGAATGGCAACTTTCTCTGCTGGCAGTTGGTCTACTTGACTGACATCAATTAACATTCCCTCCGGCATATGAAGATAGCCACGTTCTATAGCAACGTTCACCACATTTACCATACTGCGGCCAAGCAATGCTAATTTACGATTCGTTTTTATAGCAGACTCTACTACTTGTTGTATTCTATTAACATTCGAAGCAAATGTCGAAATGAAAATTTTCCCATCTGCTTTCATAAAGGCTTCATCTAAATGAGAACCAACCATTTGTTCAGAAGGAGTTAACCCCTTTCGTTCTGCATTTGTGCTCTCTGATATTAATGCTAAAACTCCCTGCTGCCCGATTTCCGCCATTTTATGTATATCAGCATATTGGTTATTCGCCGGGGTTAAATCAAATTTAAAGTCACCTGTGTGAACAATATTTCCTTCTGGGGTGTGGAAAACAACTCCAAGACAGTCTGGGATACTGTGACTTACCTTAAAAAAGGAAACTTGCACTTCTCCAAACTCTAGCTTGGAGCTAGAATCAATAGTTATTAATTTTGTCTCTCCGTTTAGCTTATGCTCATTGATTTTAAGCTCTATTAAACCTAAGGTAAATCTTGTAGCATAAATAGGAATGCTTAATTTCCTTAGAATATAGGGGATTCCACCAATATGGTCTTCATGACCATGGGTAACGATTAAAGCTTTAATTTTATCCTGATTCTCCTCCAAATAGGTTATATCTGGAATTATTAAATCAATACCCAATAAGCTTTCATCAGGAAATTTCCCTCCACAATCAATAACAAAAATTTCATCCTCATATTGAACGACATACATATTTTTTCCGATTTCATTTATTCCGCCTAATGCAAAAAACGACAAAGCATTCTCATCCACTTTCATTATTCTCCTCCTTAGCACACTAAATATTGTTATTATTTCTTTTTTATTTAGCTTTCATGCAAAAAGAAGAGAAACACATCTATTGCTTAAGAAACTTTAAAGAAAAGGCTCCTGCAGAAAAAGAAAAAACCCCAATAAGGGGTCTTAATCCAAAATTCACTATTTTAAGTTTTTTATGCCAGTTTCTAATACTTCCATTTGCCATAACGTTTGTTCGTCTGTTATGGTCTTATCTTCCCCATTTATAATCGCTTTGTATAAATCATCATACACTCTTCCATAATCGCCGTTTACCGATTTCACTGTTTCTTCATGGATTGTCCCTTCATCATCAATGTAGGTTAATACTCCATAATGTTTTATCGTATCTATCCCGAAATCTTTATTATCCGGCATGTAAAATAATTTTAAATGTTCCTCTTGACGATCTTTTGTTTCTTTCACAAAACATCCCTTTTTTCCATGAACGACAAAGCTAGGTCTTTCTTTCAATCTAAAATAACTAGACTTTACAGACACTTTCATCTTCCCATAATATAAATCTAAATCAAAATAATCATTCATTCTTCCTTGTCCTAATAATTGCCTTACATCATAATGAATATGATCAGGTTTGCCAAAATAGCTGATGACTTGATCAAGCGTATGGCAGCCATGTCCATATAAAAATGACTCCGCAGGATTAAAGGTCTGTGCAGATTCTGGCACTTCCGGACGGTAATAATCGTAGTGCATTTCCACTTCCAGCAAATCCCCTAGTTTTCCTTCTTCAATGACCTTTTGCACAGTCAGAAAATCACTGTCAAAACGTCTATTTTGATACGCCTGCACAATTAAATTCTTCTCTTTCGCCAATGCAAATATTTCTCTGGCCTGTTCGGCAGTTTCCATAAAAGGTTTTTCAACTAAACAGTGTTTATTATGTTCTAGTGCTAATTTAGTGTATTCAAAATGACTGTCATGTCTTGTGCAAATAACAATTAATTGAATGTCTTTATCATTTAATAATTCATTTAAATCAGATGTATAATTGACTCCTGCAATTCGATCCCAGCTTTCACGCTTTGGATTTCTTTGGTAAATTGTTTTTACCTTGATATTCTCTCTTTGTAATACAAACGGCAGATGATATCTGTTTGTGCTTTTCCCATTTCCAATATAACCAATAGTAAGCATAGCAGCCTCCTAAAAATTTATTTATTATACTATTTATCCCATTTTTCTTCCTATTTGTCATGTGAAAAGCACCTCCTAAAAAAATCATACTAGGAGGTGCTTTTCTCTTTTATATTGTCTTACTTACATTAAGTGAATTAGGTGGAATACAATACCTACCACGAATAAGCCAAGAATCATAACGATTGGAGAAACTTTCTTTCTAAGCAGCCACATACAAAGAAGTGTTAACAATAATCCAGCTAAACCAGGAATTAAGCTATCTAAGTTGCTTTGTAATGTAGTTACTTTTATTGGATCTAATGAAAGACCAGCAGCTTGCTGTTCCAAGGCGGTCTTAATCCCCTCTGCTCCAGCAGGTAATTTATCCCAATCAATATAAGCACCTTCATCAAGCTCTACTGACGATACAACAGGGGTAAATTTGACCGATACCCACCGGTTTACGAGTGCACCGAGGATAAACATCCCGAGAATCGATGCCCCTTTTGTAATGTTTTGTAGCAACCCACCAGATAAGTCATCCGTAATTTTTGAACCAGCTTTGTAGCCAACTTCTTGTGTATACCAAGTGAATCCCATGCGGATAAGGTTCCAAGCAAAGAAGTAAATAATTGGTCCAAGAATATTACCAGTTAAAGCAAGAGAAGCAGCCAAAGCACCAAGGATTGGCTTCACTGTAAACCAGAAAACTGGATCTCCAATACCAGCTAATGGTCCCATCATTCCGACTTTAACCCCTTGAATTGCTTTATCATCCACTGGTGCTCCATTAGCACGCTCTTCTTCAAGTGCTAATGTTACACCAAGAATAGGTGAAGCCACATAAGGATGTGTATTAAAGAACTCTAAGTGACGTTTTAGTGCTTCCGCACGATCTTCTTTTGATTTATATAATCTTTTTATAGCAGGAATCATGGCAAATGCCCAACCACCGTTTTGCATACGTTCATAGTTCCAAGAACCTTGAATAAACGTGGAACGCCACCAAACCGAAATACGATCTTTTTTTGATAATTTAAATGCTTTTTCCATTTTCTGTCCCCTCCTTCTTAGTAATTATCGATAATATCGCCTAGTGGATCACCAGTGTTCCCATTTCCGCCATTACCAGAACCGCCTTTGTTAGAAAGCGCAAGATAGATAAGAGCAAGAGCCACACCGATAGCCCCAAGACCAATAAGTGTAATTTGTGAAACAGTCGCTAATACGAAACCAATCGCAAAGAATGGCCATACTTCTTTTGTAGCCATCATGTTAATAACCATTGCGTAACCAACAGCTACAACCATTCCCCCACCGATTGCTAAACCGTTTGTCAACCAATCTGGCATTGCTGTAAGTAAGTCACTCACAGGACCTGCCCCAATAGCGATAATTAATGCAGCTGGAATAGCAATACGTAATCCTTGTAAGATAATCGCAAAAATATGCCATAGTTCAACTTTTTTAATGTTTCCTTCTTTCGCCGCCGCATCCATCAAATGCACCAATCCTGTTGCAATTGTACGAACGATGATAGTTAATAATAAACCAGCAACTGCAAGTGGAACTGCAATCGCAATAGCAGAAGATACACCGGCATCTCCTTGACCACTTAAAACTAAAATAATGGCAGATGCAACTGATGCTAATGCAGCATCCGGTGCTACTGCAGCCCCGATGTTCGCCCAACCTAAAGCGATCATTTGAA
The DNA here is from genome assembly GCF_003726095.1 of Niallia circulans. Classification (NCBI taxonomy): domain Bacteria; kingdom Bacillati; phylum Bacillota; class Bacilli; order Caryophanales; family Bacillaceae; genus Niallia; species Niallia circulans. The sequence continues at coordinate 4,438,389 of NZ_CP026031.1, read as the reverse complement.
GGGTACCACCTAAGATAAGACATGGTACTAATTCTCCTGTAACTAAGCCGATTAACGTACAGGCAATGATTGGTTGGTGAAAGTGGAATTCATCCAGGATTCCTTCAACACCAGCTAAAAACGCTACAATAATGACTAATAATATTTGAATCATATTTAAATCCATGTTTATTAATCCTCCTTTTTCTTTGATATTCGGATTATTTTCGTCTATTTAATTCATCTTGTGCTTTCTTGATTATTTCATCCATATTACCTTTTGAATCATTCGGAACTTTACGTACATCAAAGCTTAAACCAGCTTCTTTTAACTTCGCAAATGCATCAATATCGTCTTGGTTAAAAGCTAACACCTTATTCGGCTGAACTTTACCAGGTGAGTGTGCCATAGAACCTACGTTGATTGTCTTTAATGGAACACCACCCTCAACTGCTCTAAGAGCATCTTGTGGATTTTCAAATAGTAGTAAAGCGCGTTGACCACCAAAATGTTGATCATCTTTTGCAAGTTCAATCATTTTTTTCACAGGAACAACATGTGCTTTTACTCCTGGAGGAGCAGCCTGTTGGATTAATTTCTTCCGAAGTTCATCCTTCGCTACTTCATCAGAGACAACAATAATACGGGTAGGCTGTGTCGTTTTTGTCCAAGCAGTTGCTACTTGTCCATGAAGTAAACGAGAATCAATACGTGCTAACACATATTCAAATTTTCCAGGAGCACCTGCACTTACTGGCTGAGCAGTCGTATTAGCAGCTGTTTCTGCTGGTTCTAAAGCTTCAGGTCTTACTTTAACTCCTTCTTTAGCTGTTCCTAAAATATGTGCGGCAATTTCATGTGCAGTGTTCATTGTAAAGCGTGATGCATAAGCTTCAATCAACATTGGTAAGTTCATACCAGCAACAATTGCCCATTTTTCATTATGTTCTTCAAACAAGCTATTGGCTTGGTTGAAAGGAGTTCCACCCCAAAGATCAACTAAGAATAGTACTTCGTCTTGGTTATCGAAAGAGGCGATCGCTTCTTGCATTTTTGCCTTTACATCTGCAGGTCCTTCGCTTGGCATCAATGTAACAGCTTTTACATTTTCTTGCTCTCCGAAGATCATTGCTCCAGATTGCAAGATACCACTGGCAAATTCACCATGACTAGCAATGATAATTCCTACCATCTTTTTACCTCCCATTATTATTTTTACAGCTATCAAGCTGCATTTTTCCAACTCATCTAAAGCGATTACATAAAAGCGATTACAGTGTTTGATAAAAATAAAAAAGGCATGAGTAAAAAGTCGATTTAAATGAAGTTATAGGTATAGAATGCCCCTATTCCCTTCATTCAATCATACTTTTTTACTCATGCCTGATCGAATCAGTAACACGTAAAATAATGACGATAGTTATTCAATTTATTCTGTAAACGCTTTAAACGGAGTAATTAATATCCTTCTGCTTCACTTTAGTAAGCTTGCAAAAAAATTATAGCACACTGGATTTTCTCTTTCAATAGGGAAATTATTTTTTTTGATTCCGCTATCATTTTCTGAAACCCTCTCTCCCAAACAATGCTATGATTCTTTAATTGCAATAGTTTTTTCCTCTATCCATTCTACTGCGGATCTATTATTTTTTCGACTTACCCTTTAATCCGCGTTTAATAACATCAAAGAAACTCAACGATTGAACCATACGCTTCGGATCAACGTACTCACGAATTGTCCGTAAAACTTTTTTCGGGTCTTTAGAGGAAAATGTATATGTCCCATTTCGCTTCGTTTGGATAGAATAACGCGGAATCCATTTCCCCTTGAACATGATAGAAGCAATTACATAATCCACCTCTTCCCAAGGAATCTGGATAAACTTGCGAGCATCACGGCTATTAAAGAATTCAAAGCCCTTGTCCCCAATCATAATCTTCCCATATTCTGAGATTCCTGTGTGTGAGGTTGCGTTCATAACTAAATCGACTTTTGTATTAATTGATTGGACCATTTGTTTACTCCATTTCTATCTTTTAATACTAATAATTATACGTCTTTTTTTGCTTTAAGCAAATACTCTGGGAGAGTTCACATTATCTTAAGAATTTGGATTGAGTAATATAGAAGATGTTATATCTATCGGAGATCTCTCGTATTAATAGTCTAGTATTTTATTAGTAAAAACTTGAATAGTCTAAACAGAATTGACTTATTAGGAAATATAAAATAAGGAACAAGTGGATAACACCTGTTCCTTAGCTATTTATCTCCAAATATCTTTTAATACCCAATAAGTAAAATCAATTACTTGTGCTTCGCCATTTTCCAGAAAAAGTTCTACACCTAATCTTTCCTCCTTTGGATATATTCGACTAGTCATTGATACCTCTCCATCATTGGCGAATATCTCTATAGAGGATCGATCAATAAACACCCTGAGAGAAAGTAACTGGTCTGATTTAAGCATTGTACTTCTAATCCCATCTTCCTCCTTACCAGACTTTGAACAATCCAATACTAACTTTTTATTCTCTTTTTGATACATGATGGTTGTCTTTTCTTGATTGATCCCACAAATTTTTAAGCCGACAGCCTCAGCTGATGTTTTTGCCAAGTCAAACTCTACTCTCAATTCAAGTAGATCCTCTTTTATTTCAACGAAATAAACACTGGATAAAATATGATTTTTACATACAGTTCTCTCTGTTTCCCGCAATAAAGTTAACTCTTCAACAGGATTCATTAAAATTTTATTATCTTCCCCTAATTTTAGTTCCCTTGGCAGTGTTAACGCTCCACACCATCCATCTTCCTTCGATGGCATGTTTGACTCCCACATATCCATCCAACCAATGGAGATACGGCGACCTTTATTATCCAGGAATGTTTGAACAGCATAAAAATCATGTCCATTATCCAACTCAATAAAAGCACCGTGTACAAACTCATTTGTTTCGTAATTATATTCACCAACTAAATATCCTGTTTGAAATAAATTATTATATAAATCTCCTTTTGCTTCTATCCCTTGTGGCGAAAATAATAAGACATACTTTCCGTCCAGTTCAAAGAAATCAGGACACTCCCACATATATCCAAGAGTTCCATCGCTTTCAGCCAAAACACCAAGATACTCCCATTTTCTTAAATCTATTGATTTATAAAGAACTGCTTTTCCAATATCCCCTTTTCGAGTACCTAATACCATATACCAATAATCCCCGTGTTTCCACACTTTCGGGTCGCGAAAATGCCCGGACCCTTCCTCTGGATGCCTTGTAATTACTGGATTTGCAATTTCCTTTGTAAAATGAATACCATCATTACTTGTCGCGATACATTGTGATTGATCAAGAATATCTTTTTCTTGATCAATAAAGATATTCCCTGTATAAATTAATGTCAGGATCCCGTTATGATCAACTGCGCTTCCTGAAAAACAACCATCTTTTTCATAATCTTCTGTTGGAGCAAGAGCAATCGGCAAGTGTTCCCAGTGAACCAAGTCTTTACTTTTCACATGCCCCCAATGCATAGGCCCCCAATTTTCATCGTATGGGTGATGTTGATAGAATACATGGTATTCCCCCTTATACTGTACTAATCCGTTAGGATCATTTATCCAGTTTGCTGGAGCCATAATATGGTAACCTAAACGATAACGATTGTTGATTTTTTTCTTTGCATTTTGAAGAGCTTCTTCCGCTTGTAACAGTTTATCAATTGTTTTCATCTGAAAAGCCTCCTAACTAATCTCTTTCAAATTTTTTGAAGTTTTATTGACTATGTTTTTATCAGAATTTAATAAAGTAAAAATTGAAATAGTGGAAAATAAAAGTACTGAAATTCCCATAATGATATAAGATTGACGGAAGCCAATACTATCATATAAATTACCCGCTACAGGCGACAGAATCGAAGCACCAACTTGTGACGAAAATTGGAAACCAACTAAATATAACACAGATGACAAGCGTGTATCGAAGTTTGCTGCCAAATATTTAAAGATTGCAATTAACATGATTGGCAGTTCAACTGCATGAATCAATTTCATTGCTGATATTCCGATTGGTCCTGCAACTAGCCCCGAACCAACAATTCGGAAAGCCATTAAATAACCCGCTAAGAGTAAACTTTTTTTCGGTCCAAGCTTATTTACAATAAACGGAGCAAGGAACATCATTCCTGCCTCTAAAAAAACTTGGAAGGAATTTAAGTATCCAAATACTTGATTTCCTAATTCCTTTGTTGGGAATAAAGATGAATAATAAATTGGAAACTGCTGATCATAAACACTATAAACACAGGTGACCCCAATTACATACATCATCAATAACCAAAAGTCCTTTAAAAGAAACAATTGTCCAACATCTTTTAATTTTACTGAATCTGCTTTTTCCATCTCCTGATTTGAAATTTCAACTTGTACCGAAATAATGATGGCGACTAAGATTATAGCTGAGACAGAAGCAATCCAAAAGTTGATATTAGGATTAATATTAAATAATTGGCCAGCGAAAAAAGTCGCTGCCGCCCAGCCTAAAGAGCCCCACATTCTTGATTTCCCATATTCAAAGTTGTACTTACGTCCTACTTTTTCAATATACGATTCAATTGCTCCAATTCCTGCTAGAAAGGCAGAACCTAGGTAAAGTCCCCCTACGATTGCACCCACCATTACATTGTATTGTAATAATGGCCCATAAACATAGATATAAAAAGGTCCAACAAATACAAGTAATAAACTAATGAAAAATAAGATGTTTTTCTTTAAGCCAATTTTGTCTGAAATATATCCATATAACGGTTGCATACACAAAGCAAAGATAGCGTTTACAGAAAAGATAATACCTGTTTCCGCCCCATTTAAATTAACCTCTTGCCCTAACCAAATTGAAAATAAGGAATAGCTGGATGACCAAGTGAAAAAGAAAAAGAAAAAATATGCACTTAATTTCCAATAAAGACTTTTTGAACTCTTCATTTTCATATCTCCTTTACAGTAATTTAGAAAAACAAACCCAAACAAATACTGAAAGCACTTTCAATGATCATTCTATGTCAACCGGTTCCATATGTCAACCCGTTGACATAATAAACAGAAAAATAATCTACTAAACAATCTTTTAAGCTATTGTTCCTTTTAGTACTTTTACTGGAAGCTTTATTGAATAGAGGATCCCTAAATTCGCTTTCATTTTTACCTCTATAAACATTAATACAAGAAATAAAGTTTAATAAATTCCAAATGTATCTTTTAAAAGAAGAAGTTCTCTTTAATCTAAATAAATAAAATAATTGTAAAACTAAAAATTATATGATAACATTCAAATAAATTTGAACGTTAAAGGAGTATTGAATGATGTCCTCTACAAATTTATTATTGATTAAATCTTACGATCAATTAAAAGCGATTAGTGATCCCTTAAGAATAAGAATCTTTTCCGAAATAACAAACCAATCCAAAACGGGGAAACAAATTGGGGATATTTTAAATATCCCTGCCCCTAAGGTGCATTACCATTTAAAGGAACTTGAAAAAGTTAAGATAATATATATTGAAAAAACGGAATTACTAAATGGGATTGCACAGAAATTTTATAAGACTTATGGAACAGATATTGTTATCGACCAAAAGCTTTTTCCTCACCTCAATGAAATGAATGAATCAATTAGAACTTCAATATATTCAATTTTGTCAAATGCAAGAAATGAGGCAATTGTTGCTCCCGAGGAATCATTTTCAATATCTTCAGGAGAATATATGGATTGGCCATTAATTTCTATTCAAACAAAAGTTAATATTAATCGACAACAGTTTATGAAGTGGAAAAAAAAGTATCATAATCTTTTAAATGAATTAGCAATTATGGAAAATACGGACCAAGAAGATATAAGCACTTTTTATATTTCAAGTGTAGGTTTCGAAGTAAAAAAGGAAAAAGGTGAATTTTAAAATGATATCCTTATTTAGAAACTGGAGGTTTACACGATTATTTTCCGGAAGAATTATAACTAATATGGCAGACAGTATCTATTATATTGCAGCAATGTGGTTAGTATATGAATTAGGAGGATCAGCATTTCACACTGGATTAGCAGGCTTTTTAGCCTTGTTACCACAAGCAATACAATTTTTAGCAGGTCCATTGGTTGATCGTTGGTCTTTAAGAAAAACCCTATTTATTACTCAGCTTGTTCAAGGCATACTTATAGCTATTATTCCGATTGCGCATCAATTCAATTATTTAAATGTAACTACAGTACTAATTATAATTCCTTTGATATCTTTGCTAAATCAATTCGCATACCCGGCTCAAACAGCTGCTTTACCTTTGATATTGAAAAAAGATGAATTAGTTAAAGGTAATTCATTATTTAGTTTTGCTTATCAAGGCATTGATATGGCTTTTAATGCAATTGCGGGTATACTAATTTCATTATTAGGAGTAGTAACGTTATTCATTATAGATTCCATAGTATTTTTTATTGCTGCCGTATTATTTTTATCAATTAGAATTTCTGTTAATGAGGATCCAGATGTCTTAATACCAGATAATAAACAAAGAAAACTGAAACAATTACTTAAGAATTATTGGTTAGAATTAACTGATGGATTTAAATTTGTTTTTGGTTCTATCATTGCTAAATTATTTGTATCGATAGTTGTTGCAAACTTTGCAATTGGGGCGACCCTTGCTATTTTACCAGTATACGGTGAATACCTTGGTGGTTCTGAGACATATGGATATTTAATGGCAGCATTATCAGCAGGAACATTAATAGGAGCTCTATTGGGGAGTATTATGGGAAAATTCCCTTTAGGTACTTTGACAATTATAGCATTTATTATAGGATTTTGTTTTTGGATTAGTTCCATCTTTATGCCTTCAAAAACTTTATCTATTATATTGTTTGGTTTTGCTTGGATACCTTTAGGTGTAACCAATGTTGTCATGAATTCAGCTATATTAGGAATGATTCCACAGAAATTGGTTGCGAGAACTATTACGGTGGCAGCTAGTATCGGGACTTTAATGATGCCTATCGGTTCCCTTTTAGGCGGTTACGTTGCTACAATTCTTGATATTACCCTAGTCTTCGGATTATTAAGTTTTGGATTTTTATTCATATCAATTTTTTGGATTTTAAATTCTACATTAAGGAAATTGCCACAGCCAGTTAAAATGAATGCTGAAGATTATGGATTACATGTAAAAAATCAAAAATCCAACTCAGGCTAAATAAACCAACTATAGTCTAGAAGTTCTCATCAACATACTTCTTTATTGATCATCTCTTACTATCCTTTCTGCGGATAAGCTTTGTACTGTTCATTTAAGTTGATTTTTGTATAAAATTTACTTTCTATTAAAATAATTACAACTTATAATGTATTTAAATCTATACTAAGGAGAAAGAAATGAATTATGAAAACATCTACCCCATGCCCTAACTGTAACAAATCTCTTACAATCGAACATTTTGAAGATTTTCCATCACCATTTAATATGAAATGCCCGCATTGTAAGGCTAAGTTAAAAGAAACAAAGATGACACCAATATTAATTTTAGTAGCAATAATCATAATTCCTCTCTTTATTTTACTTGGTGTCACTGTCAAAAACTTTTTAACTAACTTCTTTCCTATTGTGGAAAAAATTCCTACAGCAATAATTTTCCTAGCATTTTGCTATCCCGTTTATGCTTTATATGAAGCTTTCAATGCTGTTATTATCTTTAAAGGGAATCTCCAATTAAAAAAACGTCAGTAATAATAGAAGCGTGAATTCTCTCACGCTTTTTGTATTAAATTAGAGCTTTTCTTTTCCGATTGCACAGCTGTTATCTACTTTCCTTACGTTTAACTATTAGCTTTCGTCCATCACATATTTCCGTATCTAATTCTTGTTAATTTCATGAAAACGATGTCTTCATTTTCTTTATCAAACCAAAACACCATACTCCCACGACATCGTCTAAAATCTTAGCCAACTTTACTCCTCCTTGCTTCACTTTAGTTATCTGTTTTCACTTCATGTCGAATCTTTTAGTTTTTTGTGGAATTCTATTCCTTTAATAATTCCAGTATTTGATATACCATAAATATACTTATTACGTTTGAAAGGCGGTGAATTCATGAAAAAAAATCTCTTGAAAATTACAATGGTTTTTGGATTAATTTTCTCTGTGTCATCACCAGTATTTGGTTCAGATGTGAAACCAATGATTTCTGACTGTGGTGGTTCAGAACATCCAGTTCCGTGCTGGGCTTATTAAATTTTGTACAGTAATACATTGGAACCTTTATTGATTTACTTTTATGAAACAATTATGCCTTTCCTTCTCTCCCTCCCGAAGGATTAAAAATGATGATATTCCTTGATGCAGCCAAAAGCTCGGAATATCCAAATGACTATATAATTTTCTTAATTCTTGCCTATACCTAGATTGCGGGCTGGAGGATTATAAGCCTTTAAGTGGAAAGGTATTGACTTTGGAGAACATACCATTAACGCCAGCTATCCACAAACGATTAACCCCTCATTCATTAAGACATACACACTTTTCTTTTAGCAGAAGCAGGAAATGAATTACTTCAAATCATGGACCGGTAGGAACATACACATTACTAATGACAGAAAAAAAGAAGCCTCTCAAAAGCTTGGTGAACTGATGAGAAGCCTGTAAAGTGATGGAGTTTTTCCATCACTTTTTATTCCTTATAAATGTTCTATTCTTTAATGAAATACTATTTTAGCATGTCAAAAATCCAGTTACACAACTGTTGAGATGTTAAAAGCTCTATAAATATAGTGGTCAAGGTGCTACCAATTCAACCTTAATTCTATCCGGATCTTCAAAATAAACCGCGTAATGTTTTTCCCCTCCTGCATAGGGATGCTTATCGGTATAAAGGATTTTAACACCTTTTTGGTCTAACTTTCTTGTCATATCGTCTATTTGTTGACGAGAACTTGCGTGGAATGCCAAATGGTTTAGACCTACCCGACATCTATGGTAAGGTATGTCCATAAACCGTTCTTCTGCTTGTACGAAAACAATATATGTCTCTCCGAGTTTCCAGCTATGTCCACTTTCCCACGATTGAAAAGACTCATATCCTAATTCCTCTAAAAACCACCCCCAAAAGGTGATTGAACTTTTCAAATTTGAAACATATATTTCAATATGGTGAATAAGACCTTTTGACAATGGATGGCCTCCTTTTCTAATCTATATAGATTATTTTATCAGATAATTTAGAGCTACAATTATTTAAAGCAACATTCTTTAAGAAAATATCCTTAGAAAAATATTTTATTTGTTTTTTGTTGGGGCAAATTGGGCAAAGCTAATAGTCCTTTTAAAAAAATTCTCTGGAAGTTTCATATTACAAATACATGCTGGCTTTTTTATAATAAATTTACAAAAATATGATATGTGAACAAACTTTTATTAAGTCATATTAAAAGAAGACTATATCAATGACCACCATCTGGATCTGGTCTTGCTGGCCTCCAACTGATGGACCTAATTTTGGTCTGACTCCATCCACCTGGATTATTTTCATTAAATGTTCTACTTCCTTCTACAGTATCTTGTTTATACAGTCTTCCTCCGATAACTTATCATTCGTTAATTATGTATTCTAGTTATGATATTAAATACCCCCACAAAAAAACCAACTTTGGAGAGGGCTATTTAGGCATGATTTAATAACAACCTGATTACTGCTTATCCAACTTTAAATGATTATTCATCCTAGCAAGTAGTATTGGAAAAATCGGTATATCAGTTCTACCTTTATATACAGAAGAAACAAATTTTATAAATTCTTCATCAATTTCGTAATCTGAGTAAACTAAACTCCAAGCAGATTCACCTGCAAATTCGACTATATCTTTATCACTATGCTTGAGGAAATGTCTAATATTATCAAGATTTTCAGCAAGAATTTCCTGGTCATCTGACAAATTATTGAAAGCTTCAATACCAGTTAGCACTTCTATTTTATTATTACTATTTATTAAACGTCTTGCTTCTTCAATGGTATATGTTATTGTGTCATCATCTTCTTCAAAGTTTCCTTCCACTTCTTCTCCTTCGATATATAAAGCCTTTAACATCTTACTAAAAGTTTCATACAACTCTATTACTTCATCTTCATCTGTTAGAATATAAACTACTTTAGGTTCCTCTGAAGTACTGTAATCTAAAGCTAACCATTCATGACCATCACCGCTTAAAAGAATTACTCTCTCTTTATTTATCTCCCATTCTTTTAAGTAATAATCTGTTTGCATAATCCCTTCGTCTTTTTTTATTCCATGTATATATTCTATTAAAATAAAGTCATCCTCTTCCCGCCCGTTTAAAGAAAAAGGTAAAGCATTATATCTTAATGTTCCACCATTCTTTATCTTTAAAAGATCTATATATTCATCAGGTAGCTTAACTTTGAAATGTTCCTCAGCTAGTTTAATATCCTCAGACGTTATACTACTTAAAGTATAAGTGCTATTATCATCATTCCATATATTCATATAATTCCACTCCTAAAAAGCATGTATATTTCATCATAAATTTCTTGTATTAGACATAAATGGCTTGTATTCTCAATAATTACAATAATAAACTGAATTTCATAATAGAAGAATGAAAAAATATTTATTAAAATGCTCATTAGTTTTATTATCATTATATTGGTTTGTTTTTGCGAAAGAATTTGACGAAACAGAAATTGTCAAAAAAAAAAATAGAAACTCGTATGAATCGATTATTAAGAATTGCTGATTTGGTCTTCTTTTTCACCACAAACACATAAAAATACCTATGCAACCATGTTAATAGAAAAAAGAGTAGAGTTTGAATATATCCGAACAAGACTTCGACACGTAAAAGGATCTTACTTAACAAATAGTACTTATATTCATCAAACAGAACAACAAAAAAAGAAACTTTCGCTAAGATCAATTTTCTTGCGAAAATTTCTTTTTTAAAATTTTTGAGAAGAAATTGAACAAGGGATGGGCAATAACACTATCCCATCCCTTTCAAATCCTTTATACCATGGTATTACTGGGATTCAGGCGGTTATTACATCATGCCGCCCGTAGGATGAGAGTGTGTATTATCTTTAACGATAAGTGCAGAAATTGCGGTATATCAATATTCTATTGAAACTAAGGTGTAACATCTTTAACGGGGATTTACTGTTTTTTATCGGATTGCGTTAGCAAAATGTTAACAATTCAAGTTGAAATCTGCTCTGTTGTTCATACACTCCACTTGGCACGAAAATTCATTTAGTATGTCTAAGTTAAATCAAACATATCGAGAAGTCTTAATGGATATGTTTATTTCTTAATACTTTCACTATAACTACACTTAGGATACCCTTTACACCCATAAAAAACTCCATACCTACCATTTTTTCTACGAGCGGTTTGCCGCATTTCGGACAGACCTTTGATCTGTTTCCCAATAAAGTCGCTACCTCGTTCTTCATTTCCTGTGTTGTATATTCCACTTTTTTGACTTCAATAGTTTGAATTGTAGGTCCCAGAATTGACTCTGTATTTTCGCAACCTGATAGCATTTTTATCAAATTATCCGATGATATATCATTATTAACTTTATCACGTGCAACTTTCACAGGCTTACAACTCCATACTTCCCTGTCTCCTATAATATAAAGACGATATTTAGCTCTTGTAGCTGCCACATTCACAATATTTTTATTTACCCAATTTGCTGCCTTTACAGATGATTTATCACAACCAAGTAAGAATATAACCTCATCTGTTCCTTGTCCTTGGAATGTATGAACAGTTCCAATATTTTTATCTTTTAACCATTTCTTTACACGAGAATCACGTTTATAGAAATCAGATTTGCGTAATGCGTCACTCATTCCCTCTTTCACGGATGTGAATGGTGTTATAATAAATATTTTCGGAATATCACTACCGTCTTTCTTGAATTTTTCTTCAAGAAGCTTTAGAACAATCTGACCTTGTGACGGTACATAATGATTCTTATTCCCGGACTGTTCCTCACCTTTTACATTTATCCAATATGACTTCTCCAAGATAAAGGTCTTCACAACTTTTTCCTTTGGTGCTTCTGTTTGCTGTTTCATAGTTCCGTCATAAGAAAGACAATTTGATATACTATACATCGGGTCTATACAACGCCTATGGACAGTAAGGGGACATCCAACCCACTCTTTTTCTTCATCTTTTCCGAGAAAGTTCCATAGCTATTAATATAATCAGCAAATCCTTGTACAGATATTTTCTTGTCCTGATATGGTGTAAGTAAATCAGATGTAATAAGACTTTTAATCATGTCTGTTTCTTCCGTCACAACCGGCTCTATTTGCTTAGGATCTCCAACAATTATTGCTCGACGGCATCGCATCAAAGCTCCAACCGCCATCTGAGGTTGTGCCTGCCCTGCTTCATCCACAATAAGCGTTCCAAGTGTACCAGGATGCTTTATATCACGTAAGAAAGTCTGTGCAGATGCAAATGTAGTTGATATAACCGGGGTAATAAGAAATATATTTTGAATCAATGCTGGGAAAGCATCAATTCTGTCTTTCTCACTCATGCGCACATCACAATCTTCATGCATATCCCACGCAATCAAAAGATTGATTATATTCTGCCTAAAGGCTTTAGAGGAAATTACAAATTCCTTATGTAGTTTACAAGCATAAAAGAACAGCTTTTCCCGCTCCCTATTGTAACGCTCTGTAAACCAAGGATTTGTAACCTGTGCCTGGGTTGACTCGATCTCATCATCCGATACATACCTGGCAATAAAAGATGAATCAATAGGAGTAAGTTTCTCAGCACCTTCGCTATGTTTGCTTAAAAGATTATAATAGCTAGTAATTTTTGAAAGCCGGTCTTTTTGTTTTTCAAAACTTCAATTTCAACCTTTTTCTCTGCTATCAAATTGTCTCGTGTAGTATCTTTCTTCCATCTTCCGAATAATCCTCTAGGTCTTGATTCCTCAAGTTCCATTAGATATGCATAATTTTCTTTTATTTTTCTATCAAGATCAACCTCAGAAATACTCTCATTAGTCAATGGTAAAGACTTTGCATAATGGCACAGGATTTCCAACTCTTTCTCAAGTTCTTTCACAATCTTAAGTTGTCTAAGAAAGCATTCTCTTTGCTCTACATATTTCTTTCGATGTTCCTCACGCACATTGTTAAGATTATAATCATTAATAAACTTTTTAAGTACAGATACACAATACTTGTTAATATTAGCACGTTTCCCAAACGGAGCAGATATAAGACCCCAACAGTCTTTTCGATTTAAAAGGTTATTAGCATAGCGCGTGAAATAAATATCACGTTCTTCTTTTATTTCACCGGATATTTTTATTTGTTCAATATCTTCTGATTTTTTGACGTTAAACAAATTATGAACTTCATTCAATCCCGACACCACTGATTCTTCATCATCTTTTGAAGGTTCAAGACTCTTGAGAATGTCATCACTTTTAGGAAGATCTGCAGTGATATTTTCGACAGCCGAATTATTACATGATGCTACTAACATTCCATATTGATTGATTTTATCATTCTTCAGCTTAAAATAAGATGGTGCATACTTAAAATACCCCTTATTATCCAACGGTCCTTGTGTAAATGAGCACCTCTCATAAGCATCGTCCGGATCTGAATGTGCGGCTTCCGCTAGAAGCTCAGCTCTTTTTACTATATTACTAGATACGATTTCTTTAAGAAGTGTTGTCTTTCCAGTGCCAGGAGGACCATTAACAGAAAATACTTCCGTGTTTGCATTTTCATCTATCGCAAGATTTACTGCCACTTGTTGCATAAGAGCAGGCATGAATTTAGCAGGCCACTTTCCTAGTGGAGCATTTTTGATATTAAGTGTATTTTGAAAGAAATCCATCATCTTCTGACGCTCTTCCTCTGGAGAAATAGATATACTATTCTCTGGAATAATTCCTACAGCTTTATTGTGTGTAGACAAAATATAATCTATCACTTTACGCTCATAATCAGAACCCTCTCCAAATTTTCCTGATTTGATTGCATCTATAAGCAAAACGATATCAGCCAAAAAAAAGCTCTTACCTAAACTTGCATAATCTTCTAGATTTTCTTCTTTATTCTTTACCTCACCATTCTTGTACCTGTCATAAATAAAGTGTCCTATGTAATCGGCAGGAAGTTCCGACTTTATTATCTTCACATAAGTATTATAAATATCTGAAAACACAGACGGCAATACAGCAAATAAATCCTCTGCTTCCTCAAACCAACTGTCATACTTTTTAGTCTCATCATCATAATCAATCGAATTCAAAGAAAATCCATTAACTTTTTTATTCCATACGGAAATAGCCCACAAAAGTGGAGATAGCTGGAATGAATTCTTCTGATAAATACCTTCCGTATCAGTTCTAAATGAAAACCAAGCAATCTCGCTACTTTTCGGATAGGCTATGTTTGGCTGTTCGTCATAATTTTTCACAAATTTAGCAAGATAATCTACCAAGTCATTTCTTTTAATTCTACCGAAAAGGAATGACAAATCTGTTCCCTCACAAGGAAATAGAGAAAATTTCTCCTTGTCGTTTTTTAATGCATGAGAAAGATCAATCGAAGGCTCTTTTATCTTGGTGAATATTGTAATTTTATCCAAATTACTATCGATCCGTTCACCTCTTGTAATCTTTTTTACTACTTTCTTATTGTCTCCAATCTCCTGTGGGATATCTACTTGATTTAAAAGTTCTATCGTCTTCCAATAATCAAGTATTTCAAGTACTTTTCTCTTCTCTATGTTTGTCATTTCTACTCTCCTAAACTGAAAAATTACTACTATTACTTACTGTTATGACATTTTTCTTCTGATAATATATTTAAAAATAGTGTGTTTTCACTCTTCTCTGTTATTATCCTGATATCTACCATCACTTTCAGTTTTCATCTCATTCCCATCCGGCAGAACAAACGCTTCCTCAACTCTATTATCCTTTATCTATTAGACAAAATGAAATCTGTTAATTTAGTTTTATCCCATTTTTGTGCTTCATTGGTGTGAATCTTATTATTTTGATATGAATCATAATTTTTCTGCAGATGCAACCGCCGCTCCTGCAACGATTATTGTTATTTCCTACTTTCTATTTATTTTACAAATTCTTTATATCAGAAGTAGCATGAAAATTAATATCTATATTAACTAATTTTTCCATTATTTATTATAGCATTTCACTCTAATACATTGTAATACATTTTATAGTTAGTGCTTTTCATTCTTATCAGCTTGTTATTATTAACTACTGGACTAATTATATCTAACTTATGAATTGTTAAATAAAAAATGGAAATAATGGTTATCGGTCATTAAATATTCTAGGAAGTGAGTTAAAAAGATGAGATGAAAGGTGATTTCTACAAAAGGGGTTGCACAAGGAAAAATGTACTTGTGGTTCCACTTGGGTCTTTATGATTGGTCTCGGACATCTTGCACTTAAATTTATTGTAATTTCATTGATGGCGTTAACAAAATGTTAGCATTTTTAATGCACTATCTTTTTTATTGTTATACTGGCTAAAAAATTAAAAGCATAAAAAGCAGACGAGGAAACCGCTCTCGTCTGTCATTTATACCTCTGATTATGAATTT
Source organism: Niallia circulans (assembly GCF_003726095.1). Lineage (NCBI taxonomy): Bacteria > Bacillati > Bacillota > Bacilli > Caryophanales > Bacillaceae > Niallia > Niallia circulans. Next base: position 4,422,713 of record NZ_CP026031.1, on the reverse strand, counting down.
TTAATAATCATGCTTGTAGCTTCCAATAACTTCTGCTCTTCTTCTGTAAGATTCTGTAACTCTACACCAACCAAATCACGAAAAATGTCTATCCCCACGTTACTCAAGAAATGAAAAAAGAAGCTTCCCACAAGTTTGCTCAACTTATGAGAAGCCTCCTATAAAACCTTCATGTTAACAATCCACTCTCATCTTATATAAAACCCTTATACATCGAGGGATTGGAAGGCAGATTACATCATGCCGCCCGTAAGATGAGAGTGTGTAATATTTTGAACGATGTGTGCCAATAGTGCGGTATATCAAGGTTTTGGGAATTCTAAGGTGTAACATCTTTAACGGGAATTTATTCTTTTTCACGAGATTGCGTTAGCAAAATGTTAGCATTCTACCACATAATTTTAAAGGAACAAATAATTATTCTATTCATTCTACACAATCCCATTACTAATTTATTGTTTCAAAAAGTATTTAGCACCATTCTACCCTCCATCGAAGGATGATGGGGGCCGTATCTTAAAAAATCTAAATAAGCTATTTATTTTCTGTACTCCAAATTTTTTTCATCTGAAATATACTTCTTAAATTTCCCTTTATCATAATCTACTGTATACCACCATTCATGAAAATGTTTTTTAGCAACTTTCTCAGCATAGACGCCCCACATTAACGAGTAATCACTTTCTTCAATAAACTGGATTAACTTATCCTTTACGAAGAGTAAACAGCTATCATATCCTAATAGTGCAGAATCGAAACATATCATGTCTCCGTCTTCATTGTGCCAGATCCCTTCAGTTTGTTGTTTTAGATTAAAGCACTCGACAATAATTTTGGATGGCATTACGTATGTTGGAATATTCCCGCCATTTATCGATTGATCCGTTTCCCACAGATACTTATGACAGGCAGGCATTACATCATTATCTTCAAAACTAGTCCTTTCTTTTTCAAAATCAATATAAGATTCACTCCAAAAGTGCTCATAAGCAAATATATTATATGTGTTTGGTAATGGTAGGCCATTGCCATTTATAGAATCCATTCTTTTTTTCAGAACTTCTTCTTTTTTGCTCTTATTAACAAAAAATGCACTTGCTAGGAATATTTTAGCATCTCTTTCGTTAAAGTTGTTATTCTCTTTTTTAACCGTCCAATCAAAATGAGAATACAGTGCAATATATTCAGTTCTGTCAAACTCGAACTCCAAATATTTCTGAGAATTCTCATAGAGAGAATCATTTTTCACCCATTCTATTGTTGGATTTGTCGGAAATTGATTTGGAATCAGTTCTAATTTTTTTGTTGGCATATCTTTCAATAAAAAAGTTGGATCAATGTCACGCATAAACGGTTCCCATGGCCCGGAGTATTGCGGAAGGAAAACTTTATTAACTTTAATCACATGGTCTTCCTCATTTGGTTCTTTCTCAATCTCCTCTATTTCTTCTTTTCCTTCAATTAGATTCCATAGATTTTTGTTTTTTCTATCCAAGTATTCTTGATACTCAATTGTATATATTTTTTCTTCCTCAAACGTAGGAAAATTATCGGTCAACTTTGCCATTAACTCATGAAATGCAATCCACTGATATTTCTTTCCAATCCTTTCAATTACATCATTATGTCTATCATGAGGACTAATATTTATGTCAAATTCTCCATGAAGTTTAATATCATATCCCATTTCAAAAACTCTTTTTATCGCTATATTACTTAATTCTTGGTCACTATCAAATTGATTTTCCCATTCTCTAACTTTTGAACCCAAAACATATCTACCGAAATCTCCATATCCACCAACACCTCTACCATACTCGGTTGTCATTGATGAAACAATTCTATTAACTGAATATACTCCCCGTGTGTTTTTATCTTTAGTATGTTCTTGTTCTAATTGATCAATTTCTTCGTTCGTAGGAATAGATTTATACCACTTGCTTTTATAAGGTGGCTTAATTTTACTCTTATCTATTTCTAGCATGTCATAAGTTAATAAAATAAATTCTATAGTTTGTCTAGCATAATCTCTTAATAAGACGTGTGGATATACTTCACTTTTACAAAAAATTTCATTATAAATATATTTAGCGATTTTTGGATGTGCTTCATAATTGTTACTTCTAACTACTCCTCCAAATACAGCTGCATATAATCTCTCTAAAATATATGGATCATCTACATCTTGAAATTTTTGTAACATGTTTATCATTGTTTCAGGAAACTCTTTAAATAAACTTACTAAACTCTTTGTACTAGAATCCCTAATTGCTTTGTTTGTGGAACTCAAAGTCCAAATTAAAGTTATTTCATATAATTCAACTGTTCTAGCGTCAATCTTTCTACTATTTTCCCAAGCCCAGTTAATAATCTTCAATATATTGATATCTCTTTTAGATATTTTTGTAGTCCAGAAAGAATCCCTTACTGGCAATGGATTTTTTATCAAAATTTCGAATAAAGTATTAGCATTTAATGGGTGGTCAAGTAGGCAACTTTTCTGGATTAGTACATTTAAAAAATTGTCAAGTGAATATTTATAACGGAATATATGTTTATTTATATAATTTTTGGTTGTCTTAGTAATACTTACCCCGTCTCTCCATATTAAGCTATCGTTAAATGACTCCATAACAGAAAAGTTATCTTCATGTTCTGGGAAAACTTCGAAGAACTCAATATTGAATTCATCTGCTAAAATAACCGATAATGCCTGTAGTAATCCAACATTAAAGGATATATTGCTCTCGGTGTTAAAGTATTTATTAATATTATAATCTTCTCTAATGTTCTTAGGTAATTCTTCACTACTTAATCCTTTTGTTCTGAATCGCTCAAGTAAATAATTAGCTAACAAATAATCACCCATGCGCTCATATGCAAAATATACAATTCTTTCTCCTCTATAGTTAACTGTATCCATTAATATATTTTCCTGAATTAAGGCTTCTAACACTTTTGTGTCGAAGCTAGTATAGTCTGTAGCAACTTTTCTTACTCTCCTATAAACATTCATATAATCCATTTCCCTATACTGAGAATCGTGCTGCCCCCTTATAACTTCTTCAAGTATTTTATGTATTACATTCAGATTTGAGTCAAAATCTAATCTATTATATGCAGAGAGCTTTTTATTAACGTCATCAATTATAAATGAAAATAGATTTGATATTTTAAGATTTTGATCGAATGAACTACGCTTTAAACTAGCATGTAATTCACATACAAGCTTTAGAAATAATGGATTATCATATTCTGGATTTAATAATGGAAAAACTGGTTCTTCAAGTTTATAGTAGGAACAAAAAGATGTAACTGGACTGTAGTCTTCTTTACTAAATCCATGATGTTTAAATTTTGTTATTTTGTTAATATCAATAAAACCCTCCGGTAGCAATTGTGATATAAAGGGAGTTCTAATTGAAAAAACGAACGATATATTTGAATACTGCTTTATTTTGTCTGTAAATCTTTGGAAATAACTTTTCCAAAGTCCTTTACCTTCCCCTTCATTTAATGCATCAATTATAAGAATAGCACGTTTACCAGTTCTTTCTGCTTCCCTATTTATGGTCGATAGAAATTGGTCAGTTGATCCTGCTAAATCCAAACTGTCTAGTAATTGTTTTAATGGCTCAATTTGGCTCGAAAAATGTTGCCCTAAAAAAAGAAAGACAATGTGGTTTTCTGCCCTTTTCTTCTTTGCCATATCTGCTAATAAATGTGATTTACCTATTCCTGCTTCTCCGTGTAATAATAAGTACGGATCATATAAACATCTGTAGCAAGTTTGATCTAAAAAACGATTGAAGTTTGAAATATTTATAGTAATTTCTCTAAAATAATCTATAAGTGAGTCTTTATCTTTCTTATCAAAATCTGCTTCGTATACAAGGTAAGTGTTTGACGCTGCTTGAATGTTATCTAAGACAGCATGTGCTTCTTTTAACAGGTCAACCTTCTCCTCAAAATTTTTATGACTTTCCAAAAAGGAATTAATTTCACTTATATCCAAATCTATTTGATTCATAAAATGACGATAAAACTCTTTTCCCTCTATACTTTCTAACGAACTTTCACTCTTTTTCTTAATGCTATCAATAATCTTCCTCAAGTATTTGTAATTTTCTTTTTGAAAATACTCACTCATTGTTATTGCTTCAAATGCGAGCATATTCTCCGTCTCAACGTTTAGTTCAGAAGTATAGCGGGGTCCAAGAGAGGATAGACTCATAGATAACTGAGTGTCAATAAAGTTATCACTTAATTTAAAATGATTATCTACATTGTTAATGGGGTCTAATTCTTTAGACAAAAATTCAATTATGCTATTTTGATTATCAATATCTAAATCTATAAATTTACTAGACAAATCGTTAGTTAATATGATATCAATTTTAGGATTGAAATGAATGCTATGAGGATTTAAAAACGTACCATTTTTAATATTTTCATTCTGGTTTCCAATAAAGAGAAATTTCATATGAAACCCATCTTTTTTATATTCAGCTATTATATCTTTTGATAAAGAAGATTCAATTTTTCGCTTTGTACAAGTAGCAGATACCTGTATAATTAGTTTTGACTTTCGGTCAATTAAATCAATTGCTGCTGCATTTTGTTTTTCCTCATTCATATTCGATAAAGATAGTCCAAATAAATAATTTAACAAATCCCTATAAAAATTTTCAGCATGAACATGTGTTGATAACAAGTTTAAACGACCATTTTCCTTAATAAATTCATTTAGTCTTACTAAATAACCAACAAACATACTTGTATTATTATTTCTATTCATCATCATTCCTCCAAATCGATTGCTTTTAAATAAACAGAGCTTCGGGTTAATCGTTGTATCTGCTAAGAATCAAGATAACAGTTTATTATTTGACTAGAATGAATTAAAAATTTCCTTCTTCCTTTTTCTCAAAATAACAGGCAATACGAACTAGTAGTTTAATTTCGTCTGCATTCATGTTATCTATGTTAATTTTGACCCATTTCACAGCAAACTCATTTGCAAAATGTTGCGCTTGTTGTAAGCCCCATTTATATTCAGATGATGATTCATTACCAACATGAAGGTAGCCAAATATTTTTTCAAGTTGGTAATGGCCCATTTCATGTATATTTTTAGGTCGGGCAGACAATACATTATCAAGTGCCGTAGCCATCTTTTCATAATCTAGTTCTTCAACTGCTTCAATTAAACAAGGAATTAAATTAGTTATGATTTTTTTATATGATGAAACAATATCCTTATTTGCCATTTCTGTTATTTCACAACTAAGACATTTGATCCCAAGTTCTACATAGTAAGTATTTTCATAACGGCTTTTGAGGATTTCTAATATATATTCCAAAGTAATAGTGGGGGATAAGTTTCTTGGAACTTTGACCTTTCTCCAAATCTTTTCTTTGTTATCAATAATTTGATACACTTTTTCTGTAGCTTTTTTTATAAGAAGAAACCGAGAGTTAATATATTCTTTGAGAAGGCTAAATGGAAAGAGTAGATCTTGAACTTCTTCAAATTTATTGGAATATATCCGAATTCCTACCCCATCCTTAATGCCTCTTGCACTCATAAAGTTACTATTCGCGATAACCAAAGGAGAATATTGTATCTCGCCCTTTTTAAAAAACTTTGGTCTATTTGTTTCAAATGGGTGAGCCATCGAAAGTGAGCGTATATATTCAAAAAACTTGTCATCAGTTGGGCAATCTTCTTGAGGAATATTTAATGGGGGAGCTACGCAAATATCTTTGAAAAATTTATATGAAACTGCATTGTCTTTATCTGAATAGACGTTCTCTATATCTAAGCTTTTTAAAAGTTGCTTGACAGCATCTAGTACCATACATGTATACATGATAAAAAATAGTAATTCTTCCTCTGACTTCGGTGGGTTAGCATTTCTATTAAGATATGAAATACTGCTATCCATTCTATCCATCACAGCACAAAAAAGATTGTAATGTTCTTTATATTCATTGTCATAAATAAAAATATCTGTTTTATTTATGGATTCTCTAAAATCTTCGCATATTTTCACATCTAAAAATCCGGTCATTTCATATCTCCTCTGTAATGTATTTTTTTAAAATAGATCTCATTCAACAGATTCGTAGAGTAAATTGAACTCTCCGTAACTCTCCTTGTTTTAAATATACTAAAACCAATGAGTAAAGGATTCTTTATTAAATGAGGATGAATAAGTTTATTTTCTCCTACCTTATTGAATGAGCAAATAAGATACCAACAATTCCTTTCCATATCCTAAGTAGATTATTCCACATTTACATTCAGTAATAGTATCATCTTCCAATCACACATAATGTTCGTTTCAAATATTTTAATACTATTTTACTATACCCTCGTAAAAAATCTAATTATCTGTATACTTTGTATCTATTATATATATTATTTCATTCAACCGACATAGGCGTGTAGTTTGTTTAATCTGGTTCATAAATTTATTAGCCCTGCAGACGTAACAAAATTCCTAAGAAAATAATAATTAATATGAAATATTAGACTCAACATCACAATTGCTGTCTCAATTAAGCAATTTTTGGACAGCCTTGGACATTCAATATTCAAATCACAAAAAAATGCGTACCTTCACTTCAGGCAAGAAATGAAAAAGAAGCCCCCAAAAGTTCAGTGAAATTATGAGAAGCCTCTAATAACGCATTAAATGTTAGCCAGTTGTTAGCCAAATGACTCTTAACTTACGTTAAATCCTTATATACGAAGGTTTCAGACGACTATCACATCATGCCGACCGTAAGATGAGAGTTTGTAATATCTTTAACAGTATGTGCAATAAGTGCGGTAAATCAATGTTTTGGATATTGCTTACTGTAACATCTTTAACGGCGATTTACCGTTTTTTGGATTGCGTTAGCTAACTGTTAGCATATTTTTCCTTTATGTGGTATTCGATATACTAAAATCGATAAATCAGCGTTTGGTAAGTTCTGTACTTTTAAAGCGCCAATGTTATTCCTTAAAATCAACATATATTGAAGTATTGTACAAGGCTTATAAGTATAGACAGCTTTATTGAAATGAAGAAAGGTCCTACAATGAATTGCTTTTTCGATTGTCTATGGATTTCATAATATTTAATATACTGTATAACTGCCAGCTATATTTTCCCTTTTAAATTCCATACTACGATCTCTATAAGGAAATGGATTTTTCTCATTTGTTTTATAAGTCATAAGAAGCACGCTCCCTTTCTTGGAAAGCTTGTCTCTTATAATCCTCAGATATTTTTAATAATTGAGTCGAAACTTTTGGGTATCTAATTCTAACTTTTCTTGCATAATTTTCATATTGAGCAGCTAGAGCTTCTTCTTTTCTACCATTAGTTCCCTGATAAATACCTCTGCTATTATAAATGCCCAATACAAATCCTTTTCCAATATCTTCTGTGTAATATTTTTCAAATACCTTACACACCGCAATATGTGGAAATATTTCATCATTCCTAGGAGAATAAGCAAAGCATTCGCCTAGAATCTGTCTTCCTATTATCTCATGTCCATTTTTATCAATTTCATCTAAAAATATTTTAACCCATATTTCTAATTTTTCTTCCGAAATATCGTTATTTTCGTCTACACATGGACAAAACTTTAATTTAAATAAAATTTCCCATGCCTGTTTCCCTAACCTTATTTTCACTTCATCAATATCTTTTTCTTCTTTAGAAGATTTATAAGCTGCTTGAATTAATGACGCTAATAATTTGGGGTCAGTTTTAAGTTCCTCCATTAAATATTTAGGAGGTAGTTGATCAATTAGTAAACTAAAGTATTCCCATTCTAGATGACAAATTCTTAAATAGAGATTTCTTTCAATATTTAGATTTGATTCTCTATAAATATTTTCAAATACCTCAATAATTAAGTAGCTATTTTGACTGTTTATAGTGAAAACTTCTTGATTTGATAATATTGCTTCTAATATTATTAGATTTTTTTCTAAATCTTTTTGAAAATATAGATCTATCATTCTTAATAATGCATTAAAATTTTTATACTTTAAAAGTTTTAACCATACCTCCTCCTTTACTCGGTTATCAACTATATCCCAATATATTACAAAATCCGTCCAATACTTATCCTGTAATTCTTCCGTGTACGCACTTAGTAATTCCAATACTTTTTCATCAACGTGTGCAATTTTTAATATAGGAAGAACCATTTCATCATTTTCTTTTAAGTAATTTAGTACATATTCTATTATCTTGATTCCTTCTTTACTATAAACCTTTTCGACGTAAGATATAAATAGGATCTCGGCTGAGTTTGCCAAAGCCTCATTTAAAAATTCGAAGTCTAAATTATAGTTGTAAATATCACTAGCTAAAATATTTCCAATGACTTGTTGTGAACGTCCAGTTGTATCATGAACCCTTAAAAGCTTTACCAAATTCCAAATAGAGTCTTTCGGATTCTCAATAATCAAATTTAATGCTTTTATACGTTCTTCTTTCAACTTTTCATTTTGTTTGTCCCAATCAGTTCTTTCATTTCTATCATATGGAGTAGGGTTTAACTCAACTAGCTTTTCATTAGTGAATAAATACAAATAATTATAAGTAACACATTTAAAAGTGATTAGATTAAATAGTTCTTCGATTTTTTTTACATTTACTTCACTTAAAGCCCAATCGGAATCTTTAAAGAATCTATGTCTATATATAATATCTCTTAATTTTTCTTTAAATGTGTATCTAACTTCATCTATTTCATTATTAAAGAGCGCTTGAACTAATTTTTCTCTGGCTAAATCATATAGTTCTAACTCAATAAATGTACATTTATCAAATAATACACCCCATTTTTCTAAATCGTTATTAGCTGTGTTAATTGCAATTGAAGTGTATGCCTTATAAGTTTTGAATAATTGATCTCTATATTCTAATTTATATTTAAACTCATATGGCCTATAATCTAGACGAGTCATACTCAAGAATGAGCCATGATTACTCCTATCGGGTAAAATTCGCTCCAAAATTAACCATCCAATTGAGCTAGTTTCAACAATATATTCAACTAAATCAATCTTTTCATCTAAACTAACATTTATCACATGTAACCAACCAGATAAAGCTTGACCTAGTGTGGATAAAGGACTATTAGATATCTTATAACTCAGATCCCTTTCTGCAAGCTTAACTAGTATTTTTATAGATCTAGGTGCTAAATTTTCTAAACAAAGTAACTTTTCAAGTGACCATATTACATGAGTATAATAATTTCTTGCGAAAAAACCATCTGATTTACTTTCAAACAAGTCCCATAGTTTCGATTCCGGATTATTAACTTCCTTTTCTAAAAAATCAACAAAAATAAATGGCGAAGCTTCTGATATTAAAGGTAAAAACTCCGCTATTGCAAACCATTGTTTTGAATTTTGTGTTTGGAGAAATAATCTTTCTATAATATTATCTACATATCTTTGAGTATCAAATGTATTAGCATTCTCTTTTAATGCTAAAGCTATCAGAGACCTAATTATTCCTCCTTTTAAGCTGCTAGAGTACTCTGAATCCTCATCCGTTAGTAATCTAGACCGATAGTGTTCCTCAATAGGCAAATCAAATTTAGCTGGTATTTCACTAAAAACTTCCAATACTAAATCTTCAAATAGTTGCAGTTTATCTTTAGTAATTTCAGAAAATAATATTTCCCAACTTTCTTCAATATTTGCTAATTTAAATACATCTTCATAACCAGTATTGTAGTGTAAAATAAATGGATCTTCACCATTCGTAACATCTTTAATAGAGTCTATATATTCGTTATAACTTATATTAATCAATCGTTCTATAAATAATTTATCTTTAGAATTATTTTTCCATGAACTTGCTAATAAAGCTGGTAACAAATTTAAATCTGTGTATTCTTCCCATCTAGGTTTACCGTTTTTACCTTCAAATACTTTCCGTTTAAAAATAGAATATAAACCATTACATTGGCGAACTAACTGATGCGCTATTGTTGCGTCACCAATTTCATCAGTTAACTTATCACGCATATTGTCTAGAGTTCGTTTATTAAGTTTCAAAGGTTTTTTATTACTAACAAAATCTTCTTCACCATATAAAATAATACTCACGTTTTTTGGAATAGAAGTGATTTCATTAGCATTGAAATTCGGAATTAAAATTTTATCTTCGAAACTCTCTTTTAATTTATTCCATTCTTCTAAATCTTCTACAATTAACACTTTAGGAATTAGGTGCCTGGACTTTGTTTTAATAATATATAAAATATATCCCATCACTTCTTCTTTTGTTTTACCCTGCAAATATATTGTACTTTGAGTACTAAGCATTCTAAAAAAATCCTCTTCAAAATCATTTTCTTCGTAATTGAAAAAGTCCAAGGAAATTTTTGGGTTAGTACACCCCATTAAAAATTCTTCAAAGCGATAAATGTCCGAAGCTTTTTCAAATAAAGCTAAGCCAATTTCTTTGAAATATTGTTCATATTTCATCAAGCTAACCGCTCCAATACGACTCGCTTCCCCATTTTCGGCAACTTGCTCTAACATTACTCCTACTACAAAGTTTTTATATATAATAGGTCCACCTGAACATCCTTGATAATCCTTAATAGAATCTGAATTAACCTTCAAATCCAAGTAACCGTTATCTCCGAGTAGTTTAAGTTCAATTAATGTACCTTCATTTTCTCGAACAGCTGGATAACCATATGTAAAAACATCTACTTGATCCTCAAAACAATACTTTATACATTCAAGCGAATTTGTATCACCAACAGTTTCATTAAGCTGCAAAGCAATAATTTCAAAATCATCTATTTCTCCATTACTAGGTAAAATAGGTGTTGCATGTCTAGTGAACTTTTTTCCATTTTTGTCTTGAAAAATAGTCTCGATTAGATTAGTATTATCAGATAAATATTCTTTTATTGAATGAATAGTTGTAATAACCTTATCATCTGAAACTAGAAAACCTGTTGAAACTTCTTCATTACACTTTACTTTCGGTATAGAATTTTTATATTTAAACCTCATATTAATCACTCCTAAAGTTCAATTACTAAAGGCTCTTCGCCATTTCCCGCAATAAGTTTATAATTATATTTATTTTGTAATTCCTCCCTTTTAAATAAATTAAAAGTTTCTGTTTTGTAATTAAAATATAATTGTTTTTCACAATTTGGATTAGCGGCTAACAATTTCATTATGGTTTGAGGATCCGGATGTTGATGTTTAAAACCATTAGTTGAAAAAAGATATTTCGGGGATTGCAATTTTAAAGCTAATTCGCTAGTGGTATTTTTAAAACTTCCATGATGTGATACTTTTACTAAATCAAAACTTTCTTGGCCTATTTCTCTCAATTTATCAAGAATAATATCTGGATGAGCATCAGCCAAAAACAAAAGTTTTCTTTCATTACTTTCTATTAAAATAGCGATTGAAGAACCATTATTAACACTTTTATCAATAGGATATTCTACTCCTATATAGTCTTCTAAGTTCATTGCTTCTTCCTGACGTTGCTTGGAAATTTCATTAACAGTTATTGTAGTATCATCCTCATACATCAATTGCATATATTCATATGCATCATCAAATAATTTATTATCGTTGATAGTAAAATTCCATTTTTTCTTTTTTAATTCTTTGACCCAATATGCTTCTAATTTATATAACTTGTCGTAATCCGGTGACAGTACATTTATTCTAATATCATCTATGTATATGGAATTATTGTCTTCTGATACAACTGCCCCTCCATTAAATTTGCCATTCCAATTATATTTTCCCTGCAGTAACAAAGCACCTAGAGTTGACCCTTGTTTTGCACTAATTTCATCTTTAGTTATCTCATCTTGATTAGCTCGTTTTACATGCGATTTCCCTAAAGATATTTCCCTTTCTAATATATCCTTCTCATTATCTTGTAATTCATATCCACCCTTTTTAAAGTTTTGTAAGTGACGATATGCATTAAACCAAACTTCATCAATTTCAATGAATTTATTTTTATTATTATCTTCAATAAATTTTATTGCACCTGAAATATGATCAGAATCTATATGAGTAATAATCATTAAATTTATCTTTTCATTATTTTGAGCTATTTTCACTAAATCTTTTTTCAAAAATTTTTCGTAAGTATTTATATATCCGCAATCTATCAATATGTGTTTTTTCTTTTTATCTCCAAAAGATATTAAGAAGCAATCTCCATTTTTTGCCGGGTACATTTTAACTTTAATCATTTATACCTCCAAGATTTTTCCTTGTTTAACTATGCAAAAGCTACAAAAGAGGCTGGTACACTTATAATATAATCCTAATTTATTAATCATTTGCTCGGCACTCACCCTTGTGATGAATAAGTACAATCTTCTAATTCTATTATACAAGAATATGCTAATAGATGGTTACATTACCTTATATTAGGGCTAACTATATTAATTCTATTTTCCTTTTTAACTTCCATTTGTTTCTTTGTACATTGTATATTTAAATAAATTTGGTAATATAATATTAATGTTGTAAGTGCAACTTGTAGTTTTGGCAGAGGGAATGCTACTCACGGCTCTAGAAAAATTGGAATTTCTAGTTTAGAAGAGGATAGAGTTACAAAATGGGAGTGTCCAGACTGCCATCAACAATGGGATCGGGATTAAGTAGACTTATTGATGCAGATAATACTCATAAGGTTTTCATATTATAATTTTATATAAATAACAGAAAAATCCAGCACTGAAATTAGTGCTGGTTTTTTCTCTTTAATGTCTTTGTTGCATTTCAGTCGACTATGTTTATTACTTCCACCTACTTAAAATTTATCATTATCTTGGCCCCACTAATCTTCTTCATTTCGATTAAGGATTAAATATATCAATAATCCTAAACATTTTTTTGCTATTGGCCAGCTCAAATTCTCAATTCTTACAACCGTTCGAAATAAATTTTACTGAACTACTTTTAATAATTAGTATCGTCTCTAACAACATAATTTACAATTTAATAAGAAATTCAAAAAGTTTTCATTCACATTTTCCTTATATAAAATCTATGGGTTTAACTATTTTATAAATATCTAAAACAAGAAAATATATATTATCAACTTTTTGAAAGTAAGATGTTTAACGCTTGAGGCCGAAAGCATTTAATTACAACCCTAGAACCTAGAAAGGAGGGACTCCCAAGTGGAGAACAATAAAAACAATTCAAATACTGATTGGTATAAGCAATGTCTAACTAACTGTGAAGATGTTGGAATCTCAAAAGCTATCATTCATATGTTCATCCACTTACAGGAACAAAAATATGAACAAGATAATTAAAAAACTTCGCATTCCCGGACATGAAACGAAAATAATTATCAAGACAATGGATAATCAACCAAAACAAGTGGATGGTTTTCAATTATCCCTTGATATAGATACGGAACTAAGAAATTCAACAAAAGGTCATTAACGTATAAATAATTCTCCTTCAGTCAAAGATGTTTACAAAAAACTAGATTGGAGGGGATAGTTTGAGAAAGCACTACCGTGTTGTAAAAGTGACTTACTCCGAAGAACTACCATCAGAATCAAGAATTGTGGTTTAAGCGTTTTATTGAGAAAGCACTTCTTGAGCATATTACAAAAGATGATTATAGACTTCAGGCTTTACTAATTGGTAGAAAATAAATTATTAGGAAGGAAACTGTCATGGAAGAAAAACAATTCATTGTGGTTTATAACCAGATGTATTATTGGTTTCATCATCTACAGCTGTAGATTTATATTCGTCGCCTACCTTTTCAAACTCAAAAGTATAAGTGTCTTCTTTTCTTTCTAAGGTAATCGTATTGTCGTCAATTTCATAAGTCATTCCTAAAGTAAAAGCACCTTTTTGAAATGAAACCGTATCTTTACTAAATTCGGCTGTATAAGATTCGCCATTACTTGAAACAACATTCCATTTTTTTGATTGCAAATTATCACCGACATTTCCACTCCCACAGGCTGTAAGCACCAGTAACAACGCTATTAAAGAAATAAATTTCTTCACGCTTTTCCCCCTTTCTGAAACTTATTTTTTGAAACTGAAAATACAATTTTCAAAAGAACTAAAATGAAGTAAACTGCACTCACACCAACCATAATTTTTATTAAAATATCCATAGTAACCATGAACATTAAAGCATTATCAACTTCTTGATTATCAACGTAATTTTAAATAGATAACCTGTTTTTATACAATGCTATTTTTTGAAAAATAAATAGGAAAAACGTTGTTATAAGAGTCGCTAAAAAACCAATAATAAATTTTTTATTCTTCTCTAACCATGCAACCATTTAAACCACTCCTACAACTGATTTAGCTAATGAGTGGGTTCTAGTTAACATCAAAACAAGTACCCCCATTGAAACTAACATCATCAGCAATCCATAAATTGTTGCACCTTCATCAATAATTAAAATACTTACTTTCTCTATCAAACCAGCATATACAACCAAGCAAACTATCATAAAAAACCCTTGTAGCATTAATGCTACTAATTGTTTAAGGTATGTTTGACCAATTGACCCGACCCAATCACGATTCATAAGCGTTGAAAATGGAAGTGGTGCAATTGAAATATGAAGCATTATTGTAATCATACGACTCCATGCAACTAGATAAATGATGCCAGCCATGACAAGTGAAACAATCAAAGCAATCGACGCCACAACCAATAATGTAAGTGCCATTCCTATATTTCCTTCTTCCAAACCATCAACAATTGTTGTTTTAAAAAGACTTGTTATTGATAATGCATCATTTGGTATTTGATTAATCATCCATTGACCTAAGTCAAAGAACGCAAGTGTTATATCAAAGCTATTTTAATTAAAGTAATGATAATCGCTGCTTTAAATATTAGAAAAAACATCTGTCCTGTATCAAATTCATTTCCTCTGTTTTTTTCAACGACAAGATTATAAATCTCGTAACAAAAAGCATAGGTTAATATCAAACCAGCAATAGGCATGACTGCCGTTTCTGATATAGTCCTTAACGTTTCAACTAAATTAGGTGAAAACTGTTCAGGTGTTTCAATTATTCCCGATTGGACATTATCAATACTTTTTTCAAATATTTCAGCTGTATGTCCTAATAATGATTCAATCGCGCCTTTTACCATGTTGAAGAAAACTTCAATTATCATTTCTTCTAGATCTTCTAGACAACCTCTCATAAATCTCACTCCTTATATTTTTAGTATCCCTAGTACCCCAACAAAAAAGGTCGACCCTTTCCTATCTCGGAAAAATCGACCTAATAAATATGGTTTATATTTTTTGTATCTCATGTATCTTTCTCTTACCCACATATTGAATCACTCCCTTACTTTATAATGTCTGAACTGTCTAATTTAGTTACCTGTTCGCTCAGAAATCGTTTTACAGATTGTTTAACCTCGTTTTGATACTTCATCTGTTTTATCCTCTAAATAGCTTAAAAACGCTTCTCGCTCCTTTAATTCAACAACAGCTTTCACTTTTTTATCACCCCTTCATTTTTTGTATTTATGAATAGCTATTTGCAACACTTCATCAATTTCATTTTCTCCATCAACATATGTTTGCAATAAAGCCCAATTTTCTTTCGTTAATGGTTCAGATCCAAGAGCATTAATCGCTAAGGCATCAGCAACAAATTTCGCTCGTTGTTCTCTTGTTGAATTTGCAATAAGATATTTATCCATGCTCATTATTTATCTCCTTTTATAATCTCTGCACCATCTAATTTAATCATATTTTCAACCGACTGTTAGCTGTACCAAATATCATTACTGTCTAAATTACTCTCCAGATATAAATTCCCTCCTTCTATAATCAGAACCATTCATCACAATTACATCTGTACTCTCCATCATTCTGGAAAAGTTTCGTTCTCCCACATGATTCTTTAATTCCTTACTATTAAAATTCGTTGTGTAAATGGTTGCTTTTCCAGCACGATCATCCAGGATTTCGAATAATTTGGAATTAGACTATACTGTGCGTTGCTCAGCTCCTATATCATCAAACACTAATAAATCCACACGTTGTATAACTTGTAATAACTCTGCCTCTGTTATCCCTTCCTTATTGTAAGTTTGCTTAATTTTTGTCAACAACTTAGGAAGTGATAAAAACAAACATTCATATCCTTGTTCTATCAATTTTTTAGTAATAGAGACAGATAGATGACTTTTTCCAGTTCCGTAGTTTCCTGTAAATAAAAGATTTTGTTTTTTATCAAAAGGAATCGATATAGGATAAGACTATTTGTTTAGCTTTCTCTAGCTCAGCACTAGTTGCTTCAAAGTTATCTAATGTTGCTTGCTTTAGTGAATCATTTATTAAAGAATAATAATTAAAACTCATTTTTAACTTTCTTCTTTTTTGTTGATAAGAAGCCTGTATAGCCAGCCTGTTCTACAAGTTCTATATCCTCACAGATACACCCAAGATAAATTAAGCTATGGTAGTTCTTAGAAGATAAAATTAAGTGAGGTAAACATATGAGCAAGTATAATTTTTTTGGAGAAGAAATTAAACGTATAAGAAATGCGAAAAAAATGACTATTAACGAATTAAGTGAAAAATCCTCCGTCTCTTCTTCCTATATCTCACAGATTGAAAATGGAAAAAGGGATACCCCTACACCGGAGTTAGAAGCTGACGTTTTCTTTACGAATTCGAAACAACTATCTGCTTATTTAAATATGTCGTGGAATACGATTGTCGAACAGAAAATGAAATTGCTAAGGGAACACATTTATTTGAATCGAATATCACATTTGAAGAACTAACAGATGAATGGTTTGAACATTATGCATCAGACTAAAATCAGCAGTGTTAGGCTAGGAAATACGCTATAAAACATTTGATAGATGTATGGAGAAATGTCCCAATAAAGAAAATCACTAAACATATGTATCAAACGGAACTTGACAAACTCAATAAGGAATTTAGCAGAAACTATATTGATAGCATTCATACTACAGCAAACATGATTTTTAAGTATGCTATAAGAAAAGATTTGCTGCATAATAGCCCTTCTTCTTCCTTTGTTATGCCTAAAAAGCAGGTTACAGTGGAAGAAATTGAACAAGAAAAGATACAGGAAAAATTTCTTGAGTTACATGAGCTGAAAGAATTTCTCTCAATAGCTAAAAAACATGGGCTTAGTATGGATTATTTAATGTTTACTACATTAGCATATACAGGTTTGCGATTAGGTGAATTATTAGCCTTAAAGTGTTCGGATATAAACTTTACTGAGTGCACTATTCGTATTTCCAAAACTTACTACAATCCAAATAATAAAATAGACAAATTTCAATTGTTAACTCCTAAGACAGACAAGTCGATTCGTACAATTATGGTTGATAAAGACTTGGTAAAATTATTTAAAACTCACCGTAAAGAGCAAATAGAACAGAAAATGAAAAATCAAATGTTATATCAAGATCAGAATTTCATCTTTGCTGAAAGTACAGGATGTCCAAGAGTAATGAAGAAGGTTGCTATCCGTTTACAACGTCTTATAAAATTGATGAACACAGATAAACACATTACCCCACATGGATTTAGACACACACACGTCTCTTCTTATAGAAGCTAGTGCAGGTGTTAAAGAGATCCAAGAACGATTAGGACATTCAGATATTAATACAACGATGAACATCTACGCACATATGACCAAAAATATAGAAGAAAAGACCTCCCAAAAGTTCAGTGAACTAACAAAAGGTCTTCTCTAAAAATTTTATTGTATGGCGTATCAAAATAATGGAAGTTAGCAATTTAACACTAACTAACCCTCAACCCCTTTAATATCAAGGGATTCAGGCGGTTATTACATCATGCCGCCCATTCCGCCCATGCCACCCATGTCAGGCATTGCAGCACCTTGACCAGCTGGCTCTGGCTTGTCAGCTACGACAGCTTCAGTAGTTAAGAACATTGCAGCTACTGAACCTGCGTTTTGTAATGCAGAACGAGTAACTTTAGTTGGGTCAACGATACCAGCTTCGATCATGTTTACCCATTCGCCGTTAGCAGCGTTGAATCCTGTTCCTACTGGTTCGTTTTTCAATTTTTCAACGATTACGGATCCTTCTAGACCTGCGTTGAATGCGATTTGACGAACTGGTTCTTCGATCGCGCGTAGAACGATATTGATACCAGTTGCTTCGTCACCTTCTGCTTGGATAGCAGCTACTTTATTGTATACGTTTAGAAGTGCTGTACCACCACCTGCTACGATACCTTCTTCCACAGCAGCGCGAGTAGAGTTTAGAGCATCTTCGATACGTAGTTTGCGTTCTTTTAATTCTGTTTCTGTTGCAGCACCAACTTTCACTACTGCTACACCACCAGAAAGTTTTGCAAGACGTTCTTGTAATTTTTCACGGTCAAATTCAGAAGTAGTTTCTTCTAATTGAACACGGATTTGATTTACACGTGCTTGGATATCTTCTGTTGAACCAGCACCTTCTACAATTGTTGTAGTTTCTTTTGTGATTACTACTTTTGCAGCGCGACCTAATGATTCAATAGATGTTGTCTTAAGTTCTAAGCCAAGATCTTCTGTAATTACTTGACCGCCTGTTAAAACAGCGATATCTTCTAGCATTGCTTTACGACGATCACCGAATCCAGGAGCTTTAACAGCTACTGCAGTGAACGTACCGCGAAGTTTGTTTAATACTAATGTAGCATTTGCTTCGCCTTCAACGTCTTCGGCAACGATTAATAATGGTTTACCTTGTTGAACAACTTGCTCTAACACTGGTAAAATTTCTTGAATGTTTGTAATCTTTTTATCTGTAATTAAGATATATGGATTTTCAAGAACAGCTTCCATTTTATCTGAGTCAGTTACCATGTAAGGTGATACATATCCACGGTCGAACTGCATACCTTCTACTACGTCTAGCTCAGTAGTGAAACCTTTTGATTCTTCGATTGTGATAACACCATCGTTACCAACGCGTTCCATTGCTTCAGCAATTAATTGTCCTACTTCTTCATCTGCAGAAGAAATAGCAGCAACTTGTGCAATAGAAGCTTTGCCTTCGATTGGTTTAGAGATAGCTTTTAATTCCTCAATCGCAGTTGAGATTGCTCTGTCCATCCCTTTACGGATACCCATTGGGTTAGCTCCAGCAGTAACGTTTTTAAGTCCTTCACGAATCATTGCTTGTGCTAGAACTGTTGCTGTTGTTGTACCGTCTCCAGCAACATCATTTGTTTTGCTTGCTACTTCTGCAACTAGTTTTGCACCCATGTTTTCAAACGCATCTTCTAATTCGATTTCTTTTGCAATTGTTACACCATCATTTGTAATAAGTGGTGAACCATATTTTTTCTCAAGAACCACGTTGCGTCCTTTTGGTCCAAGCGTTACTTTAACAGCGTCTGCTAGAGCGTCTACCCCACGCAGCATTGCACGGCGAGCTTCTTCACTAAATTTAATATCTTTAGCCATTTTGAAAAACCTCCTCAAGTATTGTTATCTCATGTATTTTTATAATCAGTAATCTCTTATGTTAAAATAAAATTAGCCAATAATAGCTAAAATGTCGCTTTCGCGAAGGATTAAGTATTCTTTCCCTTCGTACTTCACTTCAGTACCAGAGTATTTTGAGAAGATAATGCGGTCATCAACAGATACTTCAAGCGCAGCACGTTCTCCGTTGTCTAGTACACGACCAGTTCCTACAGCTACTACTTTACCTTCTTGAGGCTTTTCTTTAGCAGAGTCTGGTAATACGATACCACTTGCAGTTTTTTCTTCTGTTTCAACAAGCTCAATAATAATGCGATCTCCTAATGGCTTTAACAAGTGAAACAACCTCCTCAAATTATATACAAATTTTTATTATTAGCACTCAATCACAATGAGTGCTAACACAATTATTATATTAATTAATCTTTTCTCAGAATGCAAGAGACAAGACTTATTTTTTTGTAAATTTTTTTCTAGTTGCTTTTGCCCTTACAAAGTATATACCTTTACGCCTTAAATATTCATTCTTTCTATTATTTTAGTTGCTACTATTTGAAACAAAGCACTCCTTATTAGTAGAATAGAAAGTATGATTGTCTGTTATCTTCAATATAATAAGACAGATTAGGTTAGATATAATTCCTTTGTCACAAACTTTTAAACCATCATTATTTAAAGGAGCTTTTATTTTGAAAAAAGAATATTGGATTATCATCATAGCTTACATTGCCATGCAGCTCTCTACTTTTGTTGGAGTTCCTGTTATTCTCTTTATCGCTGGTTTGCTTGGATATAACCCAGCATCTAAAGCGATTCAATTTCAATCTAACATTATTTGGTTGATATTTAGTTTTGTCGTTACCCTTATAATCTGTCTTTTTCTGTTAAGAAAAGAAATGAGAAATCCAATGCGCTCCGATATGATGAATATTCCTTCTTCTATCGGCTGGGCAATTGGGGGGATTTTTCTATCTTTATTTGCACAAACCTTTGCAGGCATAATCGAACGACTATTAGGCATAGAAGCTGGATCGGAAAACACAGAGCAAATCATGCAACTTATTAATGCTGCACCTCTTGTCATTATCGTAGTAAGTGTGATTGGACCCATTCTCGAGGAAATAGTGTTTCGTAAAATTATTTTCGGCTCCCTATATAAGCGGTTCGGATTTTTTATCTCTGCACTAATTAGTTCCCTTATCTTTGCGGTTGCTCATAGAGATTTCACCCATATTCTACTATATGCAAGCATGGGATTTACATTTGCTTTCCTATATGTGAGGACCAAAAGAATCCTTGTGCCGATCTTCGCTCATGTCGCAATGAATTCGTTCGTAGTTATCATGCAATTAAACTATGATAGAATTATCGAATGGCAGGAAAAGTACTCAGGCGTCACACACTTTATTGGAGGATTTTTATAAAATGAGAAGATCACCGCTATTTTCAGGAATTATATATATTATATTTGGAGCTTTCTTTATATACTTTGCAGTACATGATTTACAACGAAACCAAGAATGGGGATTCTATACATATTTACTAGTCATCCTCGCAACCTTTGATATCGGTTCAGGAATTAAGCTAATCAATTTTCACTTTTTCCTGAAAAAAAACCAACGCGATACTAAAAAACCAAAACAATAATCGAAAGGCAATTTACAGGAGATGAGCAAACGAAGATTACCCTTAATAGAGCTGATTAGAGTAGAAGTCCGTTGACTTCTATTGGAAATCAACGAGTACAATTTTCTTTAAAAAAATGCGTGTATAAGAATGTAGTTCCCTATACACTCTTATACACGCATTTCCTTTTTATTCTTCCGTTTCCTCAACCTCTACTTCCGCATCCGGAGTAGGATAATGTTTTAAGAAATAAACAAGAGATTGCAGCTCTACTGCTAAGTCAATATGATGAACTCGTACATTTGATGGCACATTTAGACGAGCAGGAGTAAAGTTCAATATTCCTTTAATATTACTTTCCACTAAACGATCAGTAATTACCTGAGCAGCACTTGCAGGAACCGTTAATATCGCCACTTCTACTCCATTTTCTTGTAGAACTTTCTCTAGATCATCCATATGATGAATCGGCACATCGTTCACTAAAGTGCCAATCTTTTCTTCTATCACATCGAATCCCACTTCTATTTTTGTGTTATTATTTTTTAAGAAGTTATATTTTAAAAAGGCAACCCCAAGATTACCAACACCAATTAAAGCAACCTTTGTTAGTTCATCTTGATCTAATGTTTTACGGAAAAATGACAATAAATAGTTTACATTATAACCATATCCCTTTTTTCCAAGAGCACCAAAATAAGAAAAATCCCGTCTTATTGTAGCAGAATCAACCTTTACTGCTTCACTTAATTCAGCGGAAGACACTCTCTGCTTTCCCGATGAATGTAAGTTTTTTAAAAAACGATAATATAATGGTAACCGCTTCGCTGTTGCCTGCGGTATCTTCATTACCTCATTATGCATACTTATCCCCTACCTATATTTAAAAATTAGCAGTTATTTCTACTGCTCTCTTTTGTAATTGCCGCTTTTTCCACCTGATTTCTCAACTAAATAGGTGTGCCCAATTACCATCCCTTTATCCATGCTTTTACACATATCATAAATAGTTAACGCTGTAACAGAAGCAGCAGTTAAGGCTTCCATTTCCACACCCGTACTCCCAACTGTCTTTACCGTTGCTGAAATAATTAGGTGGAAAAATCCTGCCTCTTCTTCCCATCGAAACGATATATCGACACCCTTCAACATAATTGGGTGACACATAGGGATAATATCAGCCGTTTTCTTAGCAGCCATAATTCCTGCCACTTGCCCAACAGCTAAGACATCCCCTTTTTTGATTTCTAAATTTGTGATTTTCTGATAGATTTCTTCCCTTACTTTAATGCTAGATTGAGCAGTAGCTATGCGAACGGTTTCACTTTTTTCTGAGATATCAACCATTTTTGCACGGCCCTCATGATTAAAATGTGTAAACTCCCCCATAATAACACCTCTAAGCAAAATGATACACTATTTTAAAGAGAATGTGTATTTATTATCACTTTTTTCCCATTTCACCTTTATTGCAGTATAACGTATTTTTAGGTTACACTTATGGTACATAATCCCCTGAGGTGAAGAAATGATACTATTACAAGTAAATCAGCTAACCAAACACTTTGGAGCTGAACTTATCTTATCAAATATAAAATTAGAAGTACAAGCAAGAGATAGAATCGCTCTCGTGGGAAGAAATGGTGCCGGGAAGTCTACCTTATTAAAAATAATTGCAGGACAACTGTCTTATGACTCTGGTGAAATCATAAAACCGAAAAATGTCGAAATAGGCTATCTCGCCCAAAATACAGGGCTTGAATCAAATCTTTCCATTTGGGATGAGATGTTAACTGTATTCCACGAACTTCAAATTAAAGAGAAGCATTTAAGAAAACTGGAACAACAGATGTCGGATCCTGGCACTATCGAGAACCCAGATGCTTTTGAGAAAATTTTAAAAGAATATGACAATCTGCAATACGAATTTAAGGAAAGTGGCGGCTATCAATACGAAGCAGATATTCGTTCCGTTTTACACGGACTTAACTTTAATACATTCGATTACAGCACTAAAATTTCCTCTTTAAGTGGTGGGCAGAAAACAAGACTGGCATTAGCTAAACTACTGCTTACGACACCAGATATTTTAATTCTAGATGAGCCGACTAACCATTTAGATATTGAAACACTTTCCTGGTTAGAGCAATACTTGCAAGGCTATAAAGGAGCCGTCTTAATCGTTTCCCATGACCGTTACTTCCTTGACAAAGTAGTAACACAAGTCTATGAAATATCCAGACATCATATTCAAAAGTTTCTCGGTAACTATAGCGGTTATCTTGAGCAAAAAGCAGAAAATTATGAGCGTGAAATGAAACTTTATGAAAAGCAGCAAGATGAAATTGCCAAACTAGAAACATTTATTCAAAAAAACTTAGCACGTGCATCTACTACCAAAAGAGCACAAAGCCGTAGAAAGACATTGGATAAAATGGAACGGATGGATCGTCCAGACGGAAATGAAAAATCAGCTTCTTTTGGGTTTGAAATTACAAAACAAACAGGAAATGATGTTTTAAAAATGGATGATCTTTCTATTGGTTATAAAGATAATACTGTCTCCAAACACATATCCTTCCAAATAAAACGAGGAGATAGCGTGGCATTAGTCGGACCAAATGGTGTTGGTAAATCTACTTTATTAAAGACAATTATTGAAAAGCTGCCAAAGCATGCTGGCTCCATTTCACTTGGATCAAATGTCATGCTCGGCTACTATGATCAAGAACAAGCAGAATTGACATCAAACAAACGCGTATTAAATGAATTATGGGATGACTTCCCACTAACTCCTGAAAAAGATATCCGAACAGTGCTTGGTAACTTCTTATTCTCTGGTGATGATGTTTTAAAAACAGTTAACTCATTAAGCGGCGGGGAAAAAGCGCGTTTAGCATTATCTAAATTAATGATGGAAAAACCCAATGTATTAATTTTGGACGAGCCAACTAACCATTTAGATTTAGATAGTAAAGAAGTACTGGAGAATGCTCTAATTGATTATCCGGGCACCATTTTATTTGTTTCACATGATCGTTATTTTATAAATAGAATCGCAACAAAAGTGATTGAATTAAGTGCAGAAGGATCTACAGAATTTCTAGGTGACTACGACTATTATGTGGAAAAAAAATTAGAACAAGCAGAGATTAAAGCATTGGAAGCAACGGCTTCTATTCAGGTTGAACGTGACAATGGTACAGAAGAAAAGACATCTTACCAGATGGATAAGGAAGCAAAAAAGCTAGAAAGACAAAGAATAAGAAGAATTGAAGAAATTGAAACAACGATCGAAGAACTAGAATTAAAAGTATCAGAACAGGAAACTCTCCTATGTGAACCTGAAATCTTTCAGAATCATGCTAAGGTTTTAGAGTTAAATAACAGCCTTGAACAGTTAAAAGGTCAAATTGATCGTTTAATGGATGAATGGACCGAATTGTCAGATAAGTAAAAAGTACTGGGTATACCAATACCCAGTACTTTTTTTCCACATTATTATCCACATATTAAAGAGTTATTATATAAGCTTTCCACATATTTACCCACATTATCCACAAAACGATAATAAGTTATACACAATATCCACATAATATGTATATAACATCATATTTATTCACAATTATTCTTTTCTATGCATTTAAGTAAAAAGACTTATTCCTACTCGTTGTGGATAGTTATATCTAATCCTGGATTTCCGTTTAAATCCAGGTGTGCTCGCTGTCCTTTTTCGAAGAAAACTGTGCCAGCTGCTGCTATCATTGCTGCATTATCTGTACATAAAGATAATGGAGGAATGGTTAACTTAACTGAATCTAACTGTTTAAATTTCTCGGCAAGTACTGTTCTTAAACCCTTGTTAGCAGCAACACCGCCCGCTAATACAACTTGTTTTACCTTGTATTCCTTTGCTGCTTCCAAAGTCTTTGAAACTAATACATCCACTACACTTTCCTGAAAACTAGCAGCCAAGTCCTCTGGTCTAATAACTTCACCACGTTGTTCAGCGTTATGCACAGTGTTGATAACTGCTGATTTTAATCCACTGAAACTAAAATCATACGTACCTTCTATCCATGCTCTTGGAAGCTTAACAGCTTTTGGGTTTCCTTCTCCTGCTAATCGATCAATATGAGGTCCACCTGGATAAGGAAGCTGGAGCGTCCTTGCAACTTTATCATATGCTTCGCCAGCCGCATCATCCCTTGTTTCTCCAATAACCTCAAAATGGCCATGCTCTTTCATTAACACTAATTCGGTATGTCCACCAGAAACCACAAGCGCTAATAAAGGAAATTCTAAGTTATCCACAAGTCGATTAGCATATATATGTCCTGCAATATGATGTACACCAACTAAGGGGATATCATGTGCAAAACTTATTGCTTTAGCTGCATTTACCCCTATTAAAAGAGCACCTACTAAACCAGGACCTTCTGTTACAGCAATAGCATCAATATCCTCATAGCTTATCTCTGCTTTTGAGAGGGCCTCTTCAATCACAATCGTAATTTGCTCCACATGATGTCTCGAAGCAATTTCTGGAACTACTCCGCCAAATCGTTTATGACTTTCTATTTGAGAAGAAACAATATTAGAAAGGATTTCTGTTCCGTTTTTTACAATAGAAACAGCCGTTTCATCACAGCTTGTTTCCATGCCCATTATTATTACATTATTATTCTTCATAATTTCACCCACATTACTAAAGCATCTTCTTGATTATCTGTATAATACTTCTTTCTGATTGCTCCATTTTGAAATCCAAGTTTTCTATATAAATTTTGTGCTACTTCATTAGTTACACGAACTTCTAGTGTCATAGTAGTTGCACCAAGCTTTCTTGCTTCTTCCATAATCTTTGTAAGCAGCATTTCACCAAGTTTTTTCCCTCTGAAATCAGGCAGAATAGCGATATTTGTAATATGTGCTTCATCTACAACAATCCATACACCACAATATCCAACAAGCCCGTCTTCATATTGGATGACAATATATTTTGCAAACCGATTTTGGGTCAGCTCATTATAAAAAGCCTCTTTGCTCCATGGAGTACTAAAAGAAATCGTTTCGATTTTAAAAACATTATCGATATCCGCGACTGTCATATTGCGAAATTCAAACGTTGACATTATCCCCTGTCTTCCTTTTTCTCTATTTTATTTGCCTTCAACCAATTGGCCTCTGCTTCTGCTAAGCGAATATAATTAGGGGTAAACGTATGTATCGCTTCTCCCTCTCTAGCTTCTCCTAACATTGCAAGGATAGACGGTCTAGGATTAAAGTCCACAGCATCGGTTAACTGAGCAAACTCTCCTAATCCTTCTATTAAGATATCTTGGTGTATAGGTAAGTCATTTCCTACAAACAATATTCGCTGTTTTAATGGGACAAGTTCCTCTATCCAATCAGTTGAAAGGATTAACTGATCATTTTTTACGATCTCAATATCATTTCTGCTAAATTGATAAAGTCCTGTGTAAATCTGTCCTCTTCTTGCATCAAATAAGGGAGAAACATATCCATCAAAGTATCTTCCCACAGATGCAGCAAGCACTTCTAAACTAGAAACACCCACAAGTGGGATGTTCAATGTCCAAGCCAGTGTTTTCGCAATGGTAACACCAATACGCACTCCTGTATAAGATCCTGGACCTTTTGCTACCACGATTTTAGAAAGATCCTTTGGTTTAATATCACAGTCCTTCATTAACTGTTCAATTGCTGGCATTGCTCTAATCGAATGATTCTTTTTTAGGTTTGTAATATACTCCCCGATTACCTTCCCATTCTCATATAAGGCAACCCCTAAAACAAAATTTGATGTATCTATTGCTAATATCTTCATGAAAATAACTCCTTACATAATTGCATATAACGGGAGCCCTTAGGTGATAAGACAATTTTTCTTCCCGATGTATTATCATAATATAAGTTAATCTGCAGATAATCCACTGGTAGCTGCTCCTCAATCAAATGGGCCCATTCCACTACTGTAACGCCTGCTCCTTCAAAGTACTCATCAAATCCTAAATCCTCATCGCTATCCTTTAAACGATAAACATCCATATGATACAATGGTAATTTCCCTTGATACTCTTTAATTATTGTAAAGGTGGGACTATTAACTGTTTTAGTTATCCCTAATCCTTTCGCTATTCCCTTTGTAAAAGTTGTTTTGCCAGCTCCTAAATCACCTTCTAAAGTGATTACATCTCCTGCTTGTAAAAGCCATGCAATCCGCTCCGCAAAACCAATTGTTTCTTCCGCATTATCTGCCTTCCATTCAAAGTTATTCATAAATTACTCCTAATACAAATTTAATAATGGTATTATCTTTTATTATACTCAATTACCCACTGAGTCTAAAGCTAGTCTTTTGTTTTTTGAGGGAAACCTTCTGATCTTGCTTCTTTATTTTTAATTTAGTTATCCACAGTCTCTCCATTAAAAAAAATCCTAGACGAACAAAAAAAATCCTTAGGTTTTATTCCTAAGGATTTTTCATTGTTTGATTGCGGGGACAGGATTTGAACCTGCGACCTTCGGGTTATGAGCCCGACGAGCTACCAGACTGCTCCACCCCGCGACGATATAAAATAATAAAAGCCTGGCGACGTCCTACTCTCACAGGGGGAGAACCCCCAACTACCATCGGCGCTGAGAAGCTTAACTTCCGTGTTCGGTATGGGAACGGGTGTGACCTTCTCGCTATCGCCACCAGACTATTTAATTTTTGAGGTTATTCCCTCAAAACTAGATTATGAAGTAAAAGAAAGAACAAGTAATCTTTCTTAGCTTACGCTAAGATTATTTTAGTTAAGTCCTCGATCTATTAGTATCAGTCAGCTCCACATGTCGCCACGCTTCCACCTCTGACCTATCAACCTGATCATCTTTCAGGGATCTTACTAGCTTACGCTATGGGAAATCTCATCTTGAGGGGGGCTTCATGCTTAGATGCTTTCAGCACTTATCCCTTCCGCACATAGCTACCCAGCGATGCCTTTGGCAAGACAACTGGTACACCAGCGGTGCGTCCATCCCGGTCCTCTCGTACTAAGGACAGCTCCTCTCAAATTTCCTACGCCCACGACGGATAGGGACCGAACTGTCTCACGACGTTCTGAACCCAGCTCGCGTACCGCTTTAATGGGCGAACAGCCCAACCCTTGGGACCGACTACAGCCCCAGGATGCGATGAGCCGACATCGAGGTGCCAAACCTCCCCGTCGATGTGGACTCTTGGGGGAGATAAGCCTGTTATCCCCGGGGTAGCTTTTATCCGTTAAGCGATGGCCCTTCCATGCGGAACCACCGGATCACTAAGCCCGACTTTCGTCCCTGCTCGACTTGTAGGTCTCGCAGTCAAGCTCCCTTGTGCCTTTACACTCTACGAATGATTTCCAACCATTCTGAGGGAACCTTTGGGCGCCTCCGTTACTTTTTAGGAGGCGACCGCCCCAGTCAAACTGCCCACCTGACACTGTCTCCCACCCCGATCAGGGGTGCGGGTTAGAATGTCAATACAGCCAGGGTAGTATCCCACCAATGCCTCCACCGAAGCTAGCGCTCCGGCTTCCAAGGCTCCTACCTATCCTGTACAAGCTGTACCAAAATTCAATATCAGGCTGCAGTAAAGCTCCACGGGGTCTTTCCGTCCTGTCGCGGGTAACCTGCATCTTCACAGGTACTATAATTTCACCGAGTCTCTCGTTGAGACAGTGCCCAGATCGTTA
This sequence comes from Niallia circulans, assembly GCF_003726095.1. Taxonomy (NCBI): domain Bacteria; kingdom Bacillati; phylum Bacillota; class Bacilli; order Caryophanales; family Bacillaceae; genus Niallia; species Niallia circulans. The sequence continues at coordinate 4,393,796 of NZ_CP026031.1, read as the reverse complement.
CACCTTTCGTGCGGGTCGGAACTTACCCGACAAGGAATTTCGCTACCTTAGGACCGTTATAGTTACGGCCGCCGTTTACTGGGGCTTCAATTCAGAGCTTCGCACTAACGTGCTAACCCCTCCTCTTAACCTTCCAGCACCGGGCAGGTGTCAGCCCCTATACTTCGCCTTGCGGCTTCGCAGAGACCTGTGTTTTTGCTAAACAGTCGCCTGGGCCTATTCACTGCGGCTCTCGCAGGCTTGCACCCGCAAGAGCACCCCTTCTCCCGAAGTTACGGGGTCATTTTGCCGAGTTCCTTAACGAGAGTTCTCTCGCTCACCTTAGGATTCTCTCCTCGCCTACCTGTGTCGGTTTGCGGTACGGGCACCCTAAATCTCGCTAGAGGCTTTTCTTGGCAGTGTGGAATCAGGAACTTCGGTACTATATTTCCCTCGCCGTCACAGCTCCGCTTATGTGGTAATGGGATTTGCCTCATTACCAGCCTAACTGCTTGGACGTGCTAATCCAACAGCACGCTTACCCTATCCTCCTGCGTCCCCCCATTGCTCAAACGATTTAAAGGTGGTACAGGAATATCAACCTGTTATCCATCGCCTACGCTTTTCAGCCTCGGCTTAGGTCCCGACTAACCCTGAGCGGACGAGCCTTCCTCAGGAAACCTTAGGCATTCGGTGGATGAGATTCTCACTCATCTTTCGCTACTCATACCGGCATTCTCACTTCTAAGCGCTCCACCAGTCCTTACGGTCTAGCTTCAACGCCCTTAGAACGCTCTCCTACCACTGACATCATAGATGTCAATCCACAGCTTCGGTGATACGTTTAGCCCCGGTACATTTTCGGCGCAGAGTCACTCGACCAGTGAGCTATTACGCACTCTTTAAATGGTGGCTGCTTCTAAGCCAACATCCTGGTTGTCTAAGCAACTCCACATCCTTTTCCACTTAACGTATACTTTGGGACCTTAGCTGGTGGTCTGGGCTGTTTCCCTCTTGACCACGGATCTTATCACTCGTAGTCTGACTCCCAAGAATAAGTATTTGGCATTCGGAGTTTGTCTGAATTCGGTAACCCGATGGGGGCCCCTAGTCCAAACAGTGCTCTACCTCCAATACTCTAAATCTTGAGGCTAGCCCTAAAGCTATTTCGGAGAGAACCAGCTATCTCCAAGTTCGATTGGAATTTCTCCGCTACCCACACCTCATCCCCGCACTTTTCAACGTGCGTGGGTTCGGGCCTCCATCCAGTGTTACCTGGACTTCACCCTGGACATGGGTAGATCACCTGGTTTCGGGTCTACAACCACATACTATTTCGCCCTATTCAGACTCGCTTTCGCTGCGGCTCCGTCTCTTCAACTTAACCTCGCATGTAATCGTAACTCGCCGGTTCATTCTACAAAAGGCACGCTATCACCCATAAAAGGGCTCTAACTACTTGTAGGCACACGGTTTCAGGATCTATTTCACTCCCCTTCCGGGGTGCTTTTCACCTTTCCCTCACGGTACTGGTTCACTATCGGTCACTAGGGAGTATTTAGCCTTGGGAGATGGTCCTCCCTGCTTCCGACGGGATTTCTCGTGTCCCGCCGTACTCAGGATACACTCAAGAGGGAACGAAGTTTCGACTACAGGGTTTTTACCTTCTACGACTGACCTTTCCAGATCGATTCGTCTACCCCGTTCCTTTGTAACTCCATATAGAGTGTCCTACAACCCCAAGAGGCAAGCCTCTTGGTTTGGGCTAATCCCGTTTCGCTCGCCGCTACTCAGGGAATCGCGTTTGCTTTCTCTTCCTCCGGGTACTTAGATGTTTCAGTTCCCCGGGTCTGCCTTCAGTACCCTATGTATTCAGGTAAAGATTCTATCCCATTACGGATAGAGGGTTTCCCCATTCGGAAATCTCTGGATCAAAGCTTACTTACAGCTCCCCAAAGCATATCGGTGTTAATCCCGTCCTTCATCGGCTCCTAGTGCCAAGGCATCCACCGTGCGCCCTTTCTAACTTAACTTAGTTTCGACCAAAGATAAGCGGTGTATCTCTTCGTCAGCTTCCTCACTCTGCTCCTCACGTACTGTCGTACGCTCTGGTGCTCGTTCGGTCGCTTCCTTGACCTACTTGCTTCTCTTTGCTCTCCAATCTTTGAAGGAGTATTCGTTTAATACGACTACTTTCCAAAGAAGTAATTCTCTAAAATAGAGAATCTAAGATGGCGATTACTCGGTTTCTTTCTTGGTTCTTACATAATCTAGTTTTCAAGGAACAATCAGGCTTATTAAGCCTTTCATTTTGAGGAATTGCTCCCTCAAAACTGAACAACAAATCGTCAACAATCTTTGATGGAATGTAAATTCCATTTTCCTTAGAAAGGAGGTGATCCAGCCGCACCTTCCGATACGGCTACCTTGTTACGACTTCACCCCAATCATCTATCCCACCTTAGGCGGCTGGCTCCAAAAGGTTACCCCACCGACTTCGGGTGTTACAAACTCTCGTGGTGTGACGGGCGGTGTGTACAAGGCCCGGGAACGTATTCACCGCGGCATGCTGATCCGCGATTACTAGCGATTCCAGCTTCATGTAGGCGAGTTGCAGCCTACAATCCGAACTGAGAATGGTTTTATGGGATTTGCTCGACCTCGCGGTTTTGCTGCCCTTTGTACCATCCATTGTAGCACGTGTGTAGCCCAGGTCATAAGGGGCATGATGATTTGACGTCATCCCCACCTTCCTCCGGTTTGTCACCGGCAGTCACCTTAGAGTGCCCAACTGAATGCTGGCAACTAAGATCAAGGGTTGCGCTCGTTGCGGGACTTAACCCAACATCTCACGACACGAGCTGACGACAACCATGCACCACCTGTCACTCTGTCCCCCGAAGGGGAACGTCCTATCTCTAGGAGTGTCAGAGGATGTCAAGACCTGGTAAGGTTCTTCGCGTTGCTTCGAATTAAACCACATGCTCCACCGCTTGTGCGGGCCCCCGTCAATTCCTTTGAGTTTCAGCCTTGCGGCCGTACTCCCCAGGCGGAGTGCTTAATGCGTTTGCTGCAGCACTAAAGGGCGGAAACCCTCTAACACTTAGCACTCATCGTTTACGGCGTGGACTACCAGGGTATCTAATCCTGTTTGCTCCCCACGCTTTCGCGCCTCAGCGTCAGTTACAGACCAAAGAGTCGCCTTCGCCACTGGTGTTCCTCCACATCTCTACGCATTTCACCGCTACACGTGGAATTCCACTCTTCTCTTCTGCACTCAAGTCCCCCAGTTTCCAATGACCCTCCACGGTTGAGCCGTGGGCTTTCACATCAGACTTAAAGGACCGCCTGCGCGCGCTTTACGCCCAATAATTCCGGACAACGCTTGCCACCTACGTATTACCGCGGCTGCTGGCACGTAGTTAGCCGTGGCTTTCTGGTTAGGTACCGTCAAGGTACAAGCAGTTACTCTTGTACTTGTTCTTCCCTAACAACAGAGTTTTACGATCCGAAAACCTTCATCACTCACGCGGCGTTGCTCCGTCAGACTTTCGTCCATTGCGGAAGATTCCCTACTGCTGCCTCCCGTAGGAGTCTGGGCCGTGTCTCAGTCCCAGTGTGGCCGATCACCCTCTCAGGTCGGCTACGCATCGTTGCCTTGGTGAGCCGTTACCTCACCAACTAGCTAATGCGCCGCGGGCCCATCTGTAAGTGACAGCGTAAACCGTCTTTCAGCTTTTCCTCATGAGAGAAAAAGGATTATCCGGTATTAGCTCCGGTTTCCCGAAGTTATCCCAGTCTTACAGGCAGGTTGCCCACGTGTTACTCACCCGTCCGCCGCTAACTTTAAAAGCAAGCTTTTAAAGTCCGCTCGACTTGCATGTATTAGGCACGCCGCCAGCGTTCGTCCTGAGCCAGGATCAAACTCTCCAATAAAGAGTTGATTAGCTCATTGCTAAACTCTAGCTTTTTGTTACTTTTTTGTTTTATAACGCTAGTTATAAAACGATTATTGTTGACGTTTGTTTGTTCAGTTTTCAAAGAGCAATAAAATAAAATGGAGCGGGTGATGGGAATCGAACCCACGACATCAGCTTGGAAGGCTGAGGTTTTACCATTAAACTACACCCGCATAATAAGAGTGATATTCTTTTTTTACTTGACGAACATTCATGGTCGGGAAGACAGGATTCGAACCTGCGACCCCTTGGTCCCAAACCAAGTGCTCTACCAAGCTGAGCTACTTCCCGAATATGGCGCGCCCGAAAGGAGTCGAACCCATAACCTTCTGATCCGTAGTCAGACGCTCTATCCAATTGAGCTACGGGCGCATATTTCCGAAAGCGACTTTATAATCATACAATATTTTTTATCGGCTGTCAACACTTTTTTTGATGCGGCCGAGAGGACTTGAACCTCCACGGGGTTAACCCCCACTAGGCCCTCAACCTAGCGCGTCTGCCATTCCGCCACGACCGCACTATAAGAGATGATCCATTGTACATTCATAAATCTGTTTCGTTCATTAATTAGATGGTGCGGGTGAAGGGAGTCGAACCCCCACGCCTTGCGGCGCTAGATCCTAAGTCTAGTGCGTCTGCCAATTCCGCCACACCCGCTTGTTCTAATATATAATGGTGAGCCATGGAGGATTCGAACCTCCGACCCTCTGATTAAAAGTCAGATGCTCTACCGACTGAGCTAATGGCTCTTGGCTGGGCTAGCTGGATTCGAACCAACGAATGACGGAGTCAAAGTCCGTTGCCTTACCGCTTGGCTATAGCCCAATATTAAATATAAATGGCGGTCCGGACGGGACTCGAACCCGCGACCTCCTGCGTGACAGGCAGGCATTCTAACCAACTGAACTACCGGACCAAACTTTTTATAAAATAACAAATGACCCGTACGGGATTCGAACCCGTGTTACCGCCGTGAAAGGGCGGTGTCTTAACCGCTTGACCAACGGGCCATAATACCAAATCGCTTTCTGGCGGAGAAGGAGGGATTTGAACCCTCGCGCCGCTTACGCGACCTACACCCTTAGCAGGGGCGCCTCTTCAGCCTCTTGAGTACTTCCCCAAAAAAATGGCTCCGCAGGTAGGACTCGAACCTACGACCGTTCGGTTAACAGCCGAATGCTCTACCACTGAGCTACTGCGGAATAATTTCTATCGACGTATTTGTTGTCAAACGAAACAATTACTAGCAGCATTATAATGACTGCTCTCTTGTCGACTCTTTACATTATAAGGACATATAAATAATAAGTCAAGCACCTTTTGAAACTTTTTTTAAAACAAAATCCATCCATCTATAATTACTTATCTATCTGAATCACTTCTTCTAATTTTAATCTTCCCTTACATTTCCCACAAACATACTTTTTTATATCCATTCTTTTTCTTCTCGTATATTGCTGTTTACAAGAAACACAAGAATAAATAAGTATTCGCTTTGAGTTACCTTTCTTATTTCCAACTGGTAAAGGTGAACAATATCTTGGGCCACCTACCATTTTTAGAAGAGACTTAAAATCAGCATCCTTGTGCTGATATCCTTTGTTTAATAAATGAAGATGATAATGACATAATTCATGTTTTATAATCCCTACTAATTCATTTAAACCCATCAGATCATAATATGTTTTATTGATTTCAATATTATGAGTGCTTAACAAATATCTTCCACCAGTGGTTCTTAATCGTGGATTAAAGATTGCTTTATGCTCAAAGTTTCTTTTAAAGTAATCCCACGATATATCCTCCACTAACTTTTGTAATTCCTCATTTGTCATCGTACCGCTCATTCCTCCTCAACAAGACAAACTATTATAGCATACAATAGTTTTATAACTTACTAAAACGTACACAATCATGTAATCAAGTTAAATAAAAAATTCTATATTCCCACCTTAAACTAGGCAATTTTCTACCTTTTTTAGTTATCGGCATGAAAAGCTAAAGTAAATTTTCTATTTCAGCCTAGCCAAATCAAAAAAATAAGGAGTGGATATAATGCCTAATTGGTTACAAAACCAAATCAAAAAAGCTTTCTATGAAAAAAATAGCTATCAAGTAAAGCTGTTGAATCAATGTTGGTATTACTATCGCCGTAAAAATGCTGCTAATTAACTTTTCATTATAAAATGAACTCATTTTCTTTTCATAAACTAAGAATACCTGCGTTATCTCTTCCATCAACGCAGGCTTCTTTTTATTATTATTTTTCTTCTTTTGGTTTTAGCATTGTTAGTGCTACTCTTCCTTTATTATGGTCGACGCTGTCTACCCAAACAGTAACAACATCTCCCACACCTACTATATCAAGGGGATGCTTTACAAACTTATTGCTCAGCTTCGAAATATGAACCAAGCCATCTTGCTTTACACCAATATCTATAAATGCCCCAAAATCAACTACATTTCGAACAGTTCCTTGTAGCTCCATGCCCGTTTGCAGATCCTCTAGTTTCAATACATCTTTTCTTAATAATGGTGCAGCTAAATCGTCACGTGGATCTCGGGATGGACGAACTAATGCCTCAATAATATCCTTTAGCGTTAATTCCCCTATATTAAGTTCCTGTGCACTTTCCTTCAGATTAACCTTTGTTAATGCTTCCCTTAAAGCTGTAGTACCAATATCTTTTGTTTTAAATCCTAATGTAGATAAGAGTTTTTTTACTTCATCGTAATGCTCTGGATGTATGCCCGTTCTATCTAAAGGCTCCTCTCCATCCAATACACGTAGGAAACCAATTGCCTGTTCATATGTTTTTGCACCTAGGCGCGGTATCTTCTTTAATTGTTTGCGACTTATGAATTTCCCTTCTTCTTCTCGTTTCTTTACGATATTATTAGCAACCGCTTTGGAAAGACCCGCAACATATTGTAACAGAGAAGAAGATGCTGTATTTACATTAACACCAACTTGGTTAACTGCTGTTTCTACTACAAAGTGCAATGATTCTGCTAATTTTTTTTGAGATACATCATGTTGATATTGACCAACTCCAACGGATTTCGGGTCAATTTTAACCAATTCAGCAAGCGGATCTTGCAGTCTTCTCGCTATCGATACAGCACTTCTTTCTTCTACTTGGAAATCCGGAAACTCTTCTCTAGCAATTTCTGAAGCAGAGTATACACTCGCTCCCGCTTCATTTACTATTAAATAATAGATTTCTTTATTTTGCTTTTTTAGCATATCTGCTACAAATTGTTCCGTTTCTCTTGAAGCAGTACCATTACCAACTGCAACCATTTCAATATCATATCGATCTAAGATTTCTTGGAACTTTGCTTTCGCTTCTACTGTTTTAGATACAGGCGGATGAGGATAGATAACCCCTATTTCTAATACTTTCCCTGTTTCATCTACTACCGCTAATTTACAGCCTGTCCGATATGCTGGATCTACTCCAAGAACCATTTTCCCTTTTAGAGGTGGCTGTAATAATAGATTCCGAAGATTTTCTGAGAAAATGTGTATCGCCTGTTCTTCCGCTTTCTCGGTTAACTCATTTCTTATTTCCCTTTCGATGGATGGTTGAATAAGACGTTTATAGCCATCCTCAATAGCTTCTTTTATGATTAAGCCTTCAGGGGATCGGGCATTTGTTAACCACTTTTTCTCTAAGTATTCCGTAATTACTTCTATCGGAGCAACGATGGCTACTTTTAAAACATCTTCTTTTTCTCCTCTATTTAATGCTAAAGTTCGATGAGGGACAATTTTATTTATTGGTTCTTCATATTCATAGTACATTTCATAAATATTTTTTTCGTCCTTCTCTACCTTTTTAGCGGTTGACTGAATTTTCCCAGTAAGCATTGTCTTACTTCTTATCCATTTTCTGCTCTCTGCATCATCTGATATCTGTTCTGCCAGTATATCTTTCGCTCCATTTATTGCATCCTCAATGGATAAAACTTCTTTTTCCTCCGAGATATATTTATCTGCTTCTTCTTCTAAAGAATTTTTCTTTTCTTTACTAACTAACCATTCTGCAAAAGGCTCCAACCCTTTTTCTTTAGCAATCGTTGCTTTTGTTCGACGCTTTTGTTTATACGGACGATATAAATCCTCTACTTCTTGCAGCTTAATTGCCTTTATAATATTGTTATGCAGCTCTTCTGTGAGCTTCCCCTGTTCCTCAATTAAACGAATAACTTCCTCTTTTCGTTGTGCTAAGTTTTGAATGTATGTATACCGATCAATGATATCTTTTATTTGCACCTCATCTAGTGCCCCTGTTTGTTCTTTTCTATATCTAGCAATAAAAGGAACGGTATTTCCATCTTCTATTAATGTAATAACACTTTTCACTTGTTTAATTGATACACTCTGTTCTTTTGCTATAATCGCTAAATAGTTCTGTCCTTTTTCCTGTTCCAAAACCTTCTCCATAACACCATATCCTTTCTAGATTCGTCGAACATCACGTAAATTATTATTCCTATTATCTTTCTATACGAAAGTAATACCTTTTATTTTGATCTATCTCTATTTTAGCAAAAGGTTCTTGGAAAACATATTATCAACATAAAGGAAATTACATCCCTTCCTTTCTCTTTTTATTTTACTAGCTTATAGGTGTTCAATATCGTAGCAAAGGATACGATTAAATGAGCGAACTTCCATTTCGAACAAAAAAAAGCTTACTTTTCAAAGTAAGCTTCCTAGTATAAAAGTAGAATCATCGTTAGAGTTATTATATTTCCCAATAATATCATTTGCTATGGACCTAATAGGTAAATAGCCTTTTAGCAAATTTTTAATTCCTTGAATATTAAATCCATCGGAAAAAACAAGAAATTTAGCATGGTTTTCAAAAGTAAAACGTTGTGTATGATAATGTTGTGGTCTTCCTGACAAATACCCCGTTACCGGGAGTGGATACGTCAGTTCACCTGAAGGAGAATAAAGAAAGAATCGTATGTTGCCTACACAACTGTATACAATTGTCTTAGAAGCATAGTTTATTTTAAAAACACAAACAGCAGCCCCTCTTTTCTTTACAAGAACATTATTGGATAGTTCCATTAATTCATCTACAGATTTGGCATGGTTTTCTTTAATTATCTCCGTAACTGCAACGGATGCCTCGTTTGCATATTCACCACTACCAAGTCCATCCGCTAATACACAAATAAAGTATTCATCCGTTGATGTATAAAAAAAACTATCTCCACAAAGGGTTTTCCCTTTCTTGCTAGTCTGGTAGGAAAGCACATGAACATTATTGTCTTTCAACTCATTCATAAGATAAACTCCGAATTACTGGTCTCCGCCTGAATTGCTTCTTGTAGCTTTTTGATGGCTCTTCTCTGAAGCCTAGAAACATGCATCTGAGAAATGCCAAGCTTCTCTCCAGCTTCCTTCTGACTAAGATTATCCAAGTATGTATATTGAATAATACTCTTTTCTCTCTCTGTTAGTACATGCAGTACTTTTTCAAGAACTAACTTTTGATTTACTTTTTCAAAGCCTTGATCTACATCTCCGACAATATCTAGAAGTGTAACAGTTCCACCTTCCGAATCTGCTTCAATCGAATGATCAACAGACAATGCTTGATAACTTCTTCCCATTTCCATTGCTTCTAATACTTCTTCTTCGGAGACATCTAAATAATCGGCGATTTCATCCACCTTTGGAGAACGCTGTAAATCGGTAGTAAGCTGCTCAACCGTCTTCTTTATTTTAGGACCAAGCTCTTTTATTCTTCTGGGTACATGAACACTCCAAGTTTTATCTCTTAAAAACCGTTTAATTTCTCCAATTATGGTTGGAACCGCAAAGGCTTCAAAACTTTTTCCAAAGCTTTCATCATAGCGATGAATAGCACCTATTAATCCAATGATTCCAACCTGTGTAATATCCTCATGAAACATTTTACCTTTAGAATATTTTCGTGCCAGCATTTCTACTAAATCACGATAATTTATAACAAGCGCTTCTTGCGCCTTCTCATTTTGGGTACTTTGAAAATCTTTAATTAAAGCATTTACTTCTTCTTTTGATAAATGGCGATTAGGTTGAGATTGTTTCTGCATCCCTCTCCACCTGCTCTCCTTCGAGGTATTTTGTCATGAAAACAGTTACCCCGTTATTATGGTGAATCTTGACTTCATCCATTAATGTTTCGATCAAGTATAGGCCAAGTCCTCCTTCACGAAGAAATTCCACCGACTCATCCTGCTCATACGGACCCAAATCCTTTGTAGTGGAATGAAAGTCAAAACTTTTCCCATTATCAGCTACAATGACTTCCAAGCGATCATTATATAATCGAAATCCAACTAAAACTTCTCCTGCGTCTTTATTTTTATACGCATGTTGCACAGCGTTTGTACAGGCTTCACTTGTAGCTATCTTTAAGTCTTCAATTTCATCGTAGCTAAAGCCCATTCTGCTTGCAATTCCAGACAATGTTAAGCGAATAATCCCAACATACTCCGGTTTAGAAGGAATTTTCATTTCGATGTACTCAAAATGACTCATTGTATTCCACCTTCTATCTTGCTATTTATGTCTATAATGTCTGCTAATCCAGTTATTTCAAACAGTCTGATTAAGCGGCTTGATAGACCTACTAACTTAAATTCACCATTATTTGCTCGAACATTCTTAAATATGCCTACAAATACACCTAAACCAGTACTATCCATATAATTTACATCTGATAAATCAATTATCATTTTCATTCCTTCTTTTTCAGAAAAGGAATAAATCCGCTCCCTTAATTTCGGAGCAGTATACGCATCAATTTCACCAGAAACCTTAACTTCTACATCCAATTCTTTTTCTTTTACATCTATTATGATATTCATCCCGACCCACCTTCACATTATTACGATATTGTCATATACCCCATTAGAGGTACCATTAAACTTCTCTTTTAAAAATAATTAAAGTAAAATCATCACGTAATTGAAAATCTTGAATTTTTTCTAATTCCTTAAAGACATTTTCTACAATATTCTGTGCATCTAAATGCATATGTTTCCTTATGTATCCAAGAAGCGTTTCTTTTTCAATAAAGCCTTCCTTTGTTCTACACTCGGTTACCCCATCTGACATTAAAACAATCATGTCTCCTGGATAAATTTGCTTTTCAAACTGCTGATATTTCGTCCTTTTATCAACACCCAGCAATAATCCCTTAGTCTTCAGCTCACTAAACTGTTTCGTTTCCGCTTGATAATATAAGCCAGGCTCATGACCAGCTGAGGCATAATGAAATACATGTGAAAGCACATCATATGCTCCGTAAAACATGGTAATAAACATACTAGGATCTACATTTTGTTCAACGACCCTATTTAAATTTTCTAAAACATTGCTTGGTTTATTCCTATTTTCCGGAAGACTGTCCATCGCATACTTAATCATCGACATACACATAGCAGCAGGAATACCCTTCCCTATCACATCTGCAATGGCAATGTTAATAATCTGATCATCATCATGAACAAAGTGATAATAATCGCCATTCATCATTTTAGCCGGCACACTTATTGCCCCAATATCTAATCCATCGACCTTTGGAATATCTGTGCTTAATAAAGTTTGCTGTACATTTGCTGCTATTTCCATTTCGCTTCTTAACTCTTGCTGAACATGACGCAAGCTTTGATGTTCTCTATAAGCAAATCCATAGCCTATCATAACCTCTAAAAGGATATCAAAGGATTTTGTTACATATCCAGGTATATCTGGATATAAATCCATCAGAATAGATTTATGTAAACTGATTATATCTTCTGGTGATATTTTTTGTTCAATTGATTTCCTACTAAACTTTTGCCCTTGATAAAGAGCTTGTTCAGATTCATCTTTAATATAGTTCACAAGAAGATCTCGATATTTAGATTCCATCATTTCACGGAAATCCATTATCTCCCCCCCTATCTTAGCCACTTCACCGCCTGGATTTCTGTTCCATCGCCAATAGAGGTTTTAATATCAAACTCATCCATCAAACGTTTCACACCTGGCAATCCGGCTCCTAACCCGCCAGAAGTAGAAAAACCATCTTGCATCACTTGTCTAATATCCTTAATTCCAGGACCACTATCCATCGCAATTAGTTTTAAACCAGCTTTCCCATTATCAAAAAGCTTTTCTATACAAATCTGTCCTTGACCAGCATATAAATATATATTTCTTGCTAATTCACTAATTGCTGTGGTTATCCGGGCTTGATCAACGGTACCGAAGCCGAGCTCTTTGGCGAGGTTTCTGCCTAATTGTCGAGCGGCAACAATATCCCATTCATTTATAATTTTTACACAGGATTGGTCTCCCATAGGTCAGTCCTCCAATTCCTGTTGTAATTTCTCCAAACCTTTTTCTAGATCTAAGGCAGTTAAAACATCGTTTAAACTGATACCTAGCTCTACTAAGGTGATGGCAACAGCAGGTTGAATCCCTGTCAGTACCACCTTAGCCCCCATTAGCTTCGACATACCGATAACATCACCTAATACTTTTGCAATAAATGAGTCTATAAAATCAATAGAAGTTAAATCAATGACTACCCCGTTCGCACTGGTCTCATGGATTTTATTTAATAAATCCTCCTGAAACTGAAGGGCTGTTTGGTCATCTAATTCCCATTGAATGGATACTAGTAAGTAGTCATAAAGTTTTAATATTGGTATTCTTACTCTATTCACCCAAAACCAACCAACTTTCTTTTAATATATTTTTTACACACTTATCCATCCCGCGTTAGGGATCCTCTATTTAGATGGAAGAAAAACTAAAATAAAGCAAGAGCTTCCCTTGGTAAACATAAAGATTATAAAAAATTTATCCATCCGTAATCACCAATTTAATTGCTCCATATTTCCTGAGTTACTTCCTTCATTTTATCATATTAACAGAGACTTTCTATTTTCAAAAATGGGTATATTGAAAAACAAGCGGTATTTTTGGGCATATTCTCCACTTGAAAATTTATTCATCCTTCTACTAAAGATAGGTGATGACTTTTCTATATTCCCATTTTCCTTATCCTTCAAACCTATTATAAAAATTTTTTGTTATACAGTAAAAAAATTGCTCCACTATTTCCTTTCAAACTAGAAAAAACCTCCAAAATAAATAAGGAGGTTCTTTCTAGTTTAACATACGAGCTTTTTTTACATACAGAAAGGTTGTAGTTAGGGTTATAAAAAAAAGCGCTGCAATGAGCGCATTATACTTAAAATTCAATGAGACCTAAACTAATTTGTAGAGCTTCATCGACTTTTTCCATCATTTCCTCATCAAGATGAGTAATTTTGTCCGTTAGCCTCTGTTTATCTATCGTACGAATTTGTTCTAAAAGAATTACCGAATCTCTTTCAAAACCATATCGCTTCGCATCAATTTCCACATGAGTCGGCAATTTAGCCTTTTGAATCTGAGCTGTAATTGCTGCAATAATGACTGTGGGACTGAACCGATTCCCGATGTCGTTTTGAATGACAAGTACAGGACGGACGCCGCCTTGCTCTGAACCAACAACTGGGGATAGGTCTGCAAAATAAACGTCACCACGTTTGACAATCAAAGGATTACCCTCCGCTTACAAGACGTTCTACTGTATGCTCTGCCTCGTATTCTGCGAGAAAGCTTTCTGATGCAATGGATAAATTTAATTTAGCCATTTCCATATATCCTCGTCTCATCGATTCGCGGATATGTCTCTTTTTCCGTTCGCGAAGATACATTTTCGTTGCTTGATAAATAAATTCACTACGATTAACATTTTCTTGCTTAACGAAGCCGTCCAATTCAGTTAACAAATGCTTTGGTAATTTTATCATGATCTCTGTCGTTGTGCTAGATTCAGACACAAACATACACCTCCACCATCACTACACACCATTTTTAGCTCTGCTTTTTTTAATCATACCACTAATAAGTGTTTCTGCAAAGTCCATTCAGCAATTCTACTGTATTATCCGCCAAAAATTATCCCTTTTATGCATGAAAGAATAGAAAAACGAAAATTATTCACAAAAATAATAGCTATTCTTCCATATTTTTCATATAAATAGATCTTCAAATGGTATCTGTGACCATAATTAATGTATTCAGTCATTTCCTTATCCATTACTTTTATTTGATCTTGAGTTTAAAATATTCATCTGGCAGCAAGCAGTCGAAACCACCATTGCTTTATTCTTCCTCTAGATTAAGAAATTTACTGTTTCTGTGACATTTCCATATTGTTTAAAAACCCGCGGAACTCTTGTAGAAATCATACATGTGATTTCATAATTAATCGTTTCTAGTTTAGCAGCAATTTCATTCACAGAGATTTCTGCATCCCTTTGCTTCCCAATTAGCGTTATTTCTGTTCCTGGCTCTAAATAAAACGGCAGCCTTATCATACATTGATCCATACAAATTCTCCCTACAATCGGCGCTCTTATTCCTTCGACCAGAACCTCTTGTCCTTGCAGTTTACGTAACCATCCGTCTGCATAACCAATTGGTAAAGTCCCTATCCATTCCTCTTCTTTTGCCTCATAAGTAGCTCCATAGCTCACTTTATCGCCCTTGTTTAACTTTTTCACTTGGACTAATTTTGTCCTTAAGGAAAAAGCTTCTTGTAATGGATAAGGTAAATCAGGTTCAATTTCAAGAGAAGGTGTTAATCCATACATAGAAATCCCCAAACGCACAGCATTATATTGCAAATCAGGATGCAAAAGACTTGCCGCACTATTACTGCAGTGAATAATTGCGGGCAGCTTTGTAAAAGAAGATAGTAGTTCCTTAAAGCGTTGAATTTGGCTTTCAAAGTAAGAAGAATTTTTTTCATCCGCTGTTGCAAAATGAGTAAAAATCCCCTCCACTACAATATTGGGGTGTTTTACCAGCAATTCTTCTATCGATTGAATCTCCTGCTCATTTCTAACCCCAATTCTCCCCATACCTGTATCTAACTTTAAATGAATCGTTAATGAAGCCTCCTTATTTAAAAATTGAACCGCTTCTTCTAACCAATCTTTATAATAAACAGTTAAAGTTACTTTATATTTTATTGCTGTCATAACATCCTTCGGTCTACTTGCGCCAAGCACAAGAATCGGTGCTGTTATTCCTTGCTTTCTTAAACTGATTGCTTCATCTAAAAAGGCTACAGCCAAGTAATTCGCACCAGACCGTAAAGCAGTTCTGGCAACTTGCAGAGCCCCATGCCCATATCCATTTGCCTTTACTACTGCTATTAACTTATTTTCAGGATGTAATTTTTTTCTTAATTCACCAACATTATATGCAATAGCATCAAGATCAATCTCCACCCATGTATCACGATAAAAGTTATCTTCTTGATTCAAATCCTCACACGTCCTTTTTAATAACAAACTTATTCCTTAAATTATTCTACTGATTGATCAGCTTGTCAATTCTATCCTTATAAGTTTAGCGTAACAAGTAATTATTCCACATAAAAAAACAGCCCCCTGTTGAAGGCTGCCTGAGTATTACTTATTTTATTGCCTCTCCTTGTACGGAGCGTGCAACAGTAACTAATTCATCACGAGTTAAGTCACTTGATGCAATCGTATAATCGACGCCTTCAAACGTCCATGATACTTTAGAATCTGTAACTTCACCAATGGTAAATCCTAAATCCACTGGATCTCCCTTACTAACGATTGGTCCTGCTGTAGCTGGTGCTACTACTGCTTTTTCTTGAATAATCGTATAAGATTTTTCTCCATCATAAGTGAGGATTACACGATTACCGTTTTCAGAAGCCATTTTTTTCTCTTCTACCAAGCTGACTCCTTCTAATGGTTCTTCCGGATATTTCACGGCAAAGTCTTTGTCTTCGATTTCTCCCATAACTGGAATAACCATCTTAGCCGCAGTCATACTCTTTTGTAAATCAAAATCTTTTTTATCAAAGGAAACATCAAACTTCACATTAGAAAACTTCACCGTGACCAACGCTACGCCCTCTACATCCTTTACTTTTACACTGACAGGAGAAAGATCCTTCTTGCTGAAGGCAATCTCTTGAGTTGGAAGCATTTTATTATTCTGATAGCGAGTTTTTGTTTCAAAAACGTAGTGCTTATCTGTAGCAGAAAATTTCACTTCTTTATCTTCTTCAATATCTTTCACTAAAGACTCATAGAGATAAGCTTGACTACTATTTTCCGGCCACTCACTTTGAAACTTAAAGGATTTGTTTAAAGCTGGCGTTAATACATAGACGCCTTCTTCATTTTTCAAAATCATTTGGCTTTGATTTTTTGCTGAATTCTTTAAATTCACTCGATAAAAGCTTGGGTCTTTATGCCACACTTCCACTTCATAAGTCTGTGGTTCTGTTCCCATTTTGAGAGTCATTTCGGCGTCTGCTTTATACCCTTTTGTCTCGACCTTTTCTTTTAAATCAGTCAGAACATCTTCTTTCGATTTTGTTCCGCAGGCAGTTAACAAAAGCATGACCGTTAGCCCTACAAATAGCAACCAAATCTTCTTGTTCATTTTTTCAACTCCCCTATTCTCATTTCACGTCGAAAGAGAGAAAAATAAGCAAACAGTATTTCTAATAGAAACTCCTCTTCCTTCTCTCTTGGAATTACCTATTAGAAACCGCGAAACCATACTTGTCTCTCCTATTTCTCTATGAATATATGAGACAACCTTCGGGAATATGCTACTTGAAATCATAAGTCTTTTGGTTGATATTTCTTCTGTTTATTTCTCTTTGCCTAAACAGAATCGGACCCGCTTCATTGAAGTAGTCATTTACCCCTCCCAAACAAAAGAATAAGGAAAACGATGAAATCCCTCTCGCTTTCCTTATTCCTCAATAATAACTTGTGCAAAGGCATAGTGTTTGCTATGAGTTATAGATAAATGGACTCCTTTTGAAAATGGCTTTAAAATACATGGCTTCCCCTTTTCCTCATATCCTATTTCAATATCCAAAAAGCTTAAGTTCGCTCCAATCCCTGTGCCTAGCGCTTTTGAAAATGCTTCTTTTGCTGCAAATCGTCCTGCTAAAAACTCACATTTACGATGGCCAGATAGCTGCTGAAACTTTTCCATTTCTTTATCCGTTAGAATGCGCTTTGCAAACTTCGGCTTACTTTGGAGTAAAGATTCGATTCTTTCTATTTCTGTTATATCAATTCCCGTTCCGCTAATCATAAGACAACTCCTTCTATTCTATTGCTAGTGAGCATAATATATTGTATCTTTTCCTATTCTTTGGCTATTATTGTAGAAAGAAGCTTTATTTAGGAGGTATTAAATACTGTTGTTTACCAGAAGAGAAAGCTTTAAAGAGTATATTACGTATTATCCTGTCGTTTCCATGATCTTACTTATTCATCTAATTCTATATTTATTAACCAATCTCCCTATCTTTCCAAATAAATATTTATTAGAAACCATGATGGGTGTTAACCTTTATATAGTAGAAGGAGAATGGTGGCGCTTAATCACTCCCATTTTCATCCATGGAGGGTTTGCCCATCTTCTATTTAACAGCTTTAGCATTTTCTTATTCGGACCTGCTCTCGAAAGAATACTTGGTAAATTCAAGTTTCTTCTTATTTACTTAGTCACTGGTATCGCAGCAAATATTATCACTCTTCTTATCGAACCACTTACCTATGTTCACTTAGGTTCTAGTGGAGCAATATTTGGTCTATTCGGCTATTATATTAGTCTAGTTGTATTTCGAAAAGACATTATTTCTCAAAGCAACGCCCAAATTATTACGACCATTGCTGTTCTTAGCTTAATTATGACCTTTTTACAGCCAAATATAAATATTGTTGCCCATATTTTCGGATTTCTAACAGGGGTCATCGTCGGAAGTTTATCGGAATCAAAGGGAAAGAAGATTTTTTCCAGTTATAAAGAAGAATGGTACTATTTACGACAACAGCTCCGCCGCACAAAAAAGCCTGAAGCAAAATCAATTATCATTTGGATTATCATCTTCGGTCTTGCTATTATAGGATTTGTTAGTCAATAATAACTATTATATATTTTACTTTGTCCAAGTCTCTCGCAAAAACAGGGTGAGGTTGTGAAGAAATAAAATAGATAAAGGATAAAGGCAAACAATCTCTAATTTAATATCCAAACCAATTCGTTCCATCATTAATTTCATAAGAAAATAAAACGGAGCAGACTGAATACACGTAAATTCCTATGGGAGCTGCAAGAAAGTCCGAGACCTTGCAGGAGCGAAACGACGAAGCGGCTCGGCTCTCGCCCCACCCATGGAAAGTGAAGTGTATTCAGTCTGCGGGTAATGACCACACATTCTTTCTTAAATGAAATAAAAACCCAAAACAATAATCCGAATTTTTTAGGTTATACGCTTTCTTAATCAGAGTTATATTTGGTTAGAATACTTTTTCCCCAACCTTTTTTAAGCTATCTCAAGGAAGTGATTGTGTTAAATCTATATACAAGTTTATTCTTTTGAATTAATAACTTTAAAATGGAAGAGTGATATAATTTTCATACCGAATAAATTAGAACTTGTTGGGCTATTTAGCTTTATCCGACACTCACTTAACTTAGCGAATACCATTCATATACCTTTTCTACGTCTTCTTTGGTCAGGTCTGTAACTACCCCAGTGGCTCCTCCAGCACCAGAAAGAACAACCCCCTGTACAGAAGCAAGCTCCCCTTTTCGCTGCCACCATCCCTCTGTATAGTAAAGGGCTTGAATTCGATTTCGTCTCATCAGGAAAGTCGTTTTATTAAATTGGCGGAAGGATAGTGTTAACTGCTTACCTGAAATACGGTATCCAGCTGAACGATAATTCCAGTAGCCCCATAATGGTAAAACAAGTAATAGCAACAACGATAACGCTCCCCATTCATGAAAAAAGTAAATCAAAGCGATAATAACTGGTAATGCTATCCAACTATTTTTAATAATATACCTCCAAATTGATCGTTTTGGCGGCGAATGCAACTCCTCATTCCATTCATACTCAGGTACCATTTCTTTTAATAAAAGTGGTAATTCCTTCTTCTTTAATAACGGAACAGCAACTACATCAGAAGCTTCTATATCATCAAAAGATCCACCAGCGCTAATAACAGATACACCTACTAATTGAAACGGCTGTCTAAGCATTGCTTCTGTTATTTTAATTGCTTGAATCCTTTTCAGCGGAATAGTAATCTGCTTTTTCTCGATTAGACCACGTGTAATAATCAAATCATCTTTCGTCTTCGATAATGTAAAATTCGCATATTTTAATATGGTAATGAACCAAGATAAAATCCATAACAATACAAATAAAACAAAGACAACGATAGAAACTAACGCTACACCGCTTGTAATGACTTGTTGAACATGTTTGTAGATTTCCTTATACGGAATTAAATCATCAAATTGTGAAATGAAAGCAAAAATTGCGGAGATAATCACACCTACGCCACCCGAAGTTGACGCCAAAATCACTAATTTTTTTGATGTAATCCGGTAGATTTCTTGTTGAGCAGGTTCTACTTCTTCTATCATTTCGTCCGTTTCAATCTGCTCATTCTTTTTTTGAATAATATATCTTTTTAATTCTTGAGCAACCTTTTTAGAAATAGCAGTAAGCTCTCCTTCAGCTTCAGCACCACCTGCTGTTTCAATTTTCACTTTTACTAAACTAAATGGACGGTGAAAGATTCCCTCTGTAAAATCGATACTTTGAATACGTTCAAAGGGAATGTACCGTTTCTTTTTTATAAATACACCATACTCCATTCGCAATTCATTTCCTACCACATAAAAGGTGAAAAAGTACCATGACAAAAATCCGCTAATGAGAATAATCAAAAGTAAGAGGGACGCTCCTAGAATCGTATATAAACTCCAGTCAGTGGGCTTACCTCCAAGCACAATAATTCCAATAAACGGAAAGATAAACTCTCTTAACCGCTTCAAAATAACGTAAATAATGGAAACAGGATGAAGTCTGTTTTGCTTAAACATCTTCTTCCGCCACCTTTGCTTTACTAGAAATATACTGTCTAATTTCTTCTGCTTCATCCACTTGAAGCACAGGGATTTCGTGTACGGTTGCTGCTGTAGAAATCGACACTGTGGCAAGCTCATACTTTCTTAATAAAGGTCCTTGCTTCATGTCAACATGCTGTACTCTAATCATTGGAATAAGCGTTCGCTTTATTACAATAACTCCTTGCTGTATTTCAATTTCATCTCCTCTTACTTCATATCTCCATCTTTTCCACTTTAAAGGCGGCATAATGCCAATTGTAAGAGCTATATGAAAAAGAAGATAAATAACTGTTCCTATACTTATAAGTATGTGCCAATCAAAAAGAATAGCAAACGTAATTAACCCACCACCAATAACCATCATAATGAGCGAAGATATAATTCCTGTTAAGCGCCAAACAGTGATCCCCTTTTTCGATAATCTATTTTGAGGTATTGTTATCAATTACATTCCTCCTATTTTCTGAATTTTGTCTGTATCTCTTAACTATATACGAAAATATGATAATGTGGTTTCATATTTTTCTATCTCGCTACGCTTATCCCCAAATAAAAAACCTCCACGAAGTTTTCTTCATGGAGGTTTCTGATACAAAGCTTAACGGTAAGACTTTGATTTATTGTAGCTATTGCCTGATTGACCTTGACGTTTGTTGCCGCCATAGCCTTGACGTTGACGTGGGTTGTAGTTTTTACGTCCACCACGGTCATTATTTTTATCATACGGTCTGCGGTCACGTTTCATTGGCAATGGCTTTTCTTCTGTTAATTTAACAGGAGTTGTATCTGGTTCTTTTGTAAGCATTTTTAGAACTGCAGCTACAACGGTAGAAGCATCTTTTTGTTCCAATAATTCATCCGCAGTATTTCGATAAGATTCTAAGTTATTTTCCTCAATAATTTGTGATATTTTTTCCATAACAGCTTTTTGCTGTCCTTCTATTGCTTGGTCGACTGTTGGAGGAATCATCTTTTCCATTTTTCGCTTCGTTGTTTTTTCCACAACTTGCAGATAAGATCTTTCACGATACGTAATAAACGTAATAGCTACCCCTTCTTTTCCTGCACGGCCAGTACGTCCGATACGGTGTACATAGCTTTCTGGATCTTGAGGGATATCAAAGTTATAAACATGTGTTACACCGGAAATATCAAGTCCACGTGCAGCTACATCTGTTGCCACTAGTACATCAATCGTTCCTTCTTTAAACTTACGAAGAACAGACATACGTTTCGCTTGGCTTAAATCTCCATGAATCCCTTCTGCTGTATAGCCACGTAGATTTAATGCTTCAGACAGCTCATCAACACGACGTTTCGTGCGACCGAATATAATAGCTAGTTCTGGAGATTGAATATCCAATAATCTTGTTAATATATCAAATTTCGTTTTCTCTTGTGTTTCGATATAATACTGTTCAATCAACGGCACAGTCATTTCTTTTGCTTTCACTTTAACTACTTCTGGATCTTTCATAAAGCGCTCTGCCATTTTTCTAATCGGTCCTGGCATTGTAGCAGAGAATAATAATGTTTGTCTTTCTGTTGGAATTTTTGAAAGGATTGCTTCAATATCATCAATGAATCCCATATTTAGCATTTCATCTGCTTCGTCTAAAATAACTGTTTGAACATTATCTAATCGAAGTGTTTTACGATTAATATGATCTAATATACGTCCAGGTGTCCCAACAATAATATGCGGGTTTTTCTTCAATGCACGGATTTGGCGATTTATATCCTGTCCGCCAAAAATAGATAATACTCTTGTGCGCTTTCCATATCCAATTTTGTATAATTCTTCTGAAACCTGAATAGCTAGCTCTCTTGTCGGAGCAATAATAATTCCTTGAATTACTTCATTCGCTACATCAATTTTATCAACTAAAGGCACTCCAAAAGCAGCTGTTTTCCCTGTTCCTGTTTGTGCTTGACCAATTAAGTCTTTATTTTGAAGGCTCAATGGAATCGTTTCTGCCTGAATAGGCGTCGCTTCCTCAAACCCCATTCTTTTTAATGCTTTCATTGTAGCAGGACTAATACCTAAATCTTGAAACTTTACCAATATATCCAATCTCCTTCTAGTCATTAAAAAATATCCATAAACAGATGGAATAAATCCATCATGCCAACCATTCGTATGTACCTCATTTATCTAAATGAAACATATTAAAATGGCATATCGTATTCATCACATTATGCCTTCCCCATACAATTAAATAGAAATGATGCTCGTTATATATAAATGATGAAAGTTATTGTTGGTTTCAATAGCCTTACAACCTTTATCAGGAGAATGATGAGGGTATATGCAAAATATTTAAGTCTTATTAGTTATGAGATACTATTTAACTTAGTTATAAATAGGAGGAAATTTCAAATGACTTCTATTTATTTTTATAATAGCTCTGTTACCAATTAATGATTAGTCTGTTTCTCCTAAATGAGAATCTTCAAAATTCACGCTCGAAAAAACATGATCTTTTCACGGAGCTTAAAACCAAATCAGCTAATTTAGAAAAGTTAGCCAAATACAAAGAACAATGGTTATTCCCTTCCTAGACAAAAAATTCATTTTCTCGGAATTCTTCTTCCATTCATTTCTCTCTATTTGACTAATTTATCGTTTAAAAAGAGGATTTTTCTTCTCTAACATTATGCCCCAAATGTTAAGTTTGTCACCCTACTTTTTAAAATAATATTATCATTAAGATATAAGCTTTGCAATAAATTGGGCAGCTGAAAATCTAGGTTTTATGCGTGTTTTTACCATTTTTACAATGTAAACGCTTTATGCTAAAAAGGCGGCCTATTACGTCATTTTATAGAGTTGATATAAGATTATCTTTTAATTCCACTCTTCTTTTAGTCTAAAGCTAAAGGCCGAAAATAGACAAACCTTCCTTTCTTTACTGTCTCCAATCGACCTTCCTTCTATACGATTGAACATGGATACTTTTAACTTATGAGGGCGCCTTGAGGAATGTTATTATTTCTTGAAATAATGATTCTCTTTTTTCACAATGACAAATTAAGTGCTTGGATTCCTCCACATATAATATCTTCTTATTTTCTGCCCGAATTGTATTATACAAATAGGCTGCACTCTTCAACGGGACAATTCCATCCTTCTCCCCTTGGGCAATCAATGTTGGCACTTGAATGTTGGCTAACAATGGTTTTACACATTGCACAAGCTTCCTGAACTGAATGGCAGCGGCTAACGGAGTACTTTTAATTTTGTTCATATAGCGGATAAATTGCTCATTATCTTTAATTCGCCCTCGAAAAAAATCAGCACAAATTATTCTTATATCCTTTTGAAGCTGAACCAAGTTTACATAATAAGCAGCTGCACTTAAGAGAATTAATTTCTTAATCGGATACTTTGCTGCTAAATAGCTTGCTATTAATCCACCCATGGAAAAACCGACAACATATACTGTGTCGTGTCTTTTTAATAAATCCTTTAACGCTTCTTCCGCATATTGGATCCACTCATTATATATAATCCCTTTTAAGCTTAATTGATCGCCATGCCCTGGAAGAGTTGGAACCATACACTCCCAATTGGTATAGTTCTGAATATATTCAGCTAGTGGTTCTACCTCCATTGGAGAACCTGTAAATCCATGTATACATAAACACGCTGTCATTTACTCCCCCTCCTTTTAGAGATATTTTACACTATAAGAGTAATTCATTTTTTATATACATTTCTTAACTATCCACTCTAAAAAAAGCCGAACCTACAAGGAAAACGTTTTTCGTTTTTCAAATAGGCTGGCCTCCTTCTATTATTGTATTGCCTTAACGATTTCCTCTAGCTTCATTCCTCTAGAAGCTTTGACTAAAATTACTGTTTCTTTATTTAGAAAAGGCAGTAAAGTTTCTATTAATGGCTCTTTTCCTTGGAAAGAAAAAACATGATCTTCAGGAAGAACTGTTTTTGCTCCTTCTGCAATGAAATTACCCAGCTTTCCATATGTTAAAACGTAATCGACTCCTTCTAAATGCTCTCCCATCTCATAATGAAAAGCTTCTTCTTGATCTCCCAACTCTAACATATCGCCAAGAACGGCAATTTTTTGCTTATATCCTGGCAGTTTCTTTAAGACATCAATAGCTGCAAGCATAGAAGTAGGACTGGCATTGTATGCATCATTAATAACTTTCACACCTAACTTCCCTTCGACTAACTCCATGCGCATATTTGTAAGTTTCAGCGATTGAAGACCTTTATTCATCTCTTCATAAGGAATTTCAAAAAACTCTGCCACTAGCATTGCTGCCAACGCATTTAAAATATTGTGATTTCCTAAAACCGGCAATTCAAATGGTTCAGTAGCTTTATTAATATGAAAAACACTGCCATTTTCAAGTGCCTTTATTTCATGGGGATATAAATCATTAGCAGGATCCATACCAAAAGTTTTCATATCCAGCTTCCTATCTTTTACACGGGTTGAAAGAAGGGGTTCATCTCCAAAGTAAACAAATCGTCCTTTCTCCTTCAATCCATTTAAGATTTCTAACTTCGCCTCTGCAATCCCTTCTCTTGATCCTAGATCTTGCATATGAGACTCCCCGATATTCGTAATTACAGCAATATCTGGTTCTGCTAATCGGCTCAAAAAGTCGATTTCCCCACGACTGCTCATGCCCATTTCGAGCACAGCAATATCTGTATCCTCCTCTAAACCAAGTACAGTTAAAGGAAGACCAAGATGATTATTATAATTGCCTTCTGTTTTTTGCACTTTATATTTTAAAGAAAGAAGACTTGTTGTCATATCCTTTGTAGATGTTTTTCCGTTACTTCCTGTTATCCCCACAACTTTAACCTTTAATTGTTGTAGATAGCTTTTAGCAAGCATTTGAATCGCTGTCAGCGAATTGTCCACAAAGATAAGAGGGAGATTCTCTGGCGGATTAGGGACATCCTTTTGCCAAAAAGCCGCAGCAGCACCTTGTTTAATTGCATCTGCAACATATTGATGTCCATCCGTTCTTTCTCCTTTAAAAGGAATGAATAATTGCCCTGCTTCTATTTTTCTCGAATCAATGGTTACCCCGCTAATAAGCACCTCATTATATTGCTCAAAGAAATGAGTACTGCTTGACATTGAAGCAATTTCTGCATATGTACGCTTAATCAAAATAAAACCTCCTTTAAAAATGAGCGGAGACTACTGCCCTTCTCTACTAAAAAACTTTCATTGGATGGAACAAAAGAAGAGGCATTTTTCTCACCTCTCCTTTTATGTTCTTCTTTTTAAATCGTATATTTAATATTTTGCTTTTCAGTGTGTCTTTCCACAGCTAGATCCACTAATTTATTGATCAGTGCATCATATTCTAAACCTGTGTGTTTCCATAATAACGGGAACATACTGAATGGTGTAAATCCAGGCATTGTATTCACTTCGTTAATATAAACTTTTCCTTCTTTTGTCAGGAAGAAATCTGCACGGACTAGGCCAGAACAATCAAGTGCTTTAAATGCTTTAATAGCATCTTCTTTAATCGCTGCATACTCTATTTCTGTCACGTCTGCAGGAATAATTAAAGCTGTATTTCCATCTTCATACTTTGCTTTATAATCATAGAAATCTTTTTTCGGAACAATCTCACCAGCTACAGAAACTTCAGGATGGTCGTTTCCTAGCACACCTACTTCAATTTCTCTTGCTGTTAAGCCCTCTTCTACAATAATCTTGCGGTCAAATTGAAATGCTTCGATGAAGGCTGTTTCTAGTTCTTCTCTTGTTGTACATTTACTAATCCCTACACTTGAACCAAGATTAGCAGGCTTAACAAAACAAGGAAAACCCAATTCTTTTTCTACACGTTCATAGGCTGCATCCTTATCACTTTGCCAGTCACTGCGGATAAAAGAATTGTATTTTACTTGATTTAATCCAGCTACTTCGAAGATGTTTTTCATAATTACTTTATCCATTCCAGCTGAAGAGGCTAGAACTCCATTCCCAACATAAGGAAGGTTAAGGAGTTCTAACAATCCTTGTACTGTTCCATCTTCTCCATTTGGCCCATGAAGCAGTGGAAAAATAACATCTAAGGAAGCTTCGTCATTTGCTTGAAAGAGAGTAGTAGAAAGGGCATTCGAGCCGATTTGTTCCTGTGTGTTAAACGCAAGCTCTTTTACATTTTCAACTGGTCCCATTAATTGAGGACCACGAACCCATTCACCGCTCTCTGATATGTAAATTGGGTGAATATCATATTTATCTGTATCTAATGCTTTAATTACAGCCATTGCTGTTTGCATGCTAACTTTATGTTCAGCTGATTTACCGCCATATAATAATCCCAGTTTCTTTTTCATTATGAGTATACCTCCATTTAATCAATGCACTTGTTTATTCTACCACTAGAACCATACCTTTAAAAATAAAACATGTAAGTCAAATAATAATTTAATCGAAAACACATATTCCTGTAATAGCACCTATTAATCCTTTTCCATTTTAACTCTTAATACGATATGAAAAAAGGGCAAAATGGAAGCTTATTTATTTAAATTTCTCCTAAAGAAAGAAAAAGCCACTTTGTACTTTTCTCTTATCTCGAAGAAACTTGCACTTCCAGAAAAAAACCACTCGTTAGTCTTTTTATTTCTGCCTCTACTTCCTTTGCATATTCAACAATAAAGCATGTAGCTGGACCGGCGGATTTTAATAGATCCACAGAGCATTGGACTTCTTCCTCTTGAACCAAATCTCCCTTTAACTGCCCCAATTCATAAAGAATCCCCTTTGATCCAACAGGCTGGATTCGACATTTATCCACTTTTGTCAATCGGGAAAATACTGCTAAGGGAACCACTTTTTCTTGTTGTAGAATCACTTCTTCTCCAACAAGAGGACTGCCTATTATAGCCATTTTTCCATTTATAATAGTGGTATCTTTTAAATCTGCTGGTCTTTTTCCAAGAACTGTGAGTCCTATTGCTGATTGACGGAAGGAAAAATTACTTTCTGTGCTTCCCGTTATTCCAATTTCCCTCTCTAATTCAAGCTCCTCTATTCCCTTATATATGCCTGCCAAAAGAATATCCCAAGCATCGTCTCCACAAAAATTCTGCAGGATTACCGAGAACGGCACTCCTCCCGCTGCCATACATTCCATAACCGCTACACGAAAGGAAAAATAGGAAACAATATCATAAGGGACGGAAACTTGATCATCTTCTTTCTGCCCAATTCCTCCACTATTATCTGCACTAATAACGAGCTCTTCTTTCTGATTCCACGATACGACTTGTACATCTCTCACTGCTTAACCACTCTCCACTCTTTAAGAAAAGCTGTAAGCCTTGGCATTAACAACTGGGCAATAATGCCGTTCAATACAGCTCCTATCAGCAGTACTGGAACCATCGAAATGTAAAAGCCCTTTCCCATTAGATATAAAAAAGGAAGTGGAAGTATTACACCATTTCCTAACACAAAGAACAATATGGAGATTATGCTATTTCCAGTTTGATAGATTTTTGAAAAAGTAAAAACAAGCAGAAACATTTCTACTGCGATAAACAGATGGAGCATGCCTAGTGGCAGCCCGCCTAAATATGCAGAAACAAGGTGACCGAGGGCTGCAACTATCCCTCCAGCTAGCCCGCCTAAAAGTGCTCCAGTAATAAGACTTGGAAAACTATCAAGGGCAACACTTCCAATAAAACTTGGTATTTTTATAAAAGCCCCAATAACTGATATAGCAATAAAAATAGCAAGGACATTAATTTTCTTCGCGTTCATTTCGCTCACCCTTTTTACTTGTCCGAAATACTTTTGCGCTTCGAATATACTCGATATCTGCCACATTGCTTCGGAAATTTATTACCCTCGCCAGTGCAAAAAAGTAATCGGAAAGTCTATTTAAGTATTTTAAGGGCAATTCTGGAATGTCCTCCGTTGTCCTCACCAATGTCACGACTAAGCGTTCCGCTCTTCTTGTCACCGTTCGTGCAATATGAACAATAGCTGCCGCTTCTGTTCCTCCAGGCAAAATAAAGCGCTCCAAATCGGGTGTCTCCTCCATAAACTTATCAATTCTTTCCTCTAAATAAGTGATAGCAGATTCTGTTAACTTTAGTTGTCTTCGCGTCGAAATACTGGCTAAATCCCCTCCACAATCAAATAACTCATGCTGGATTTTCTCTAAATCTTCCTTAATATCAGCAAATTGTTCCCCTGTTAATTGCGTAACAATTAGCCCGACAACAGAATTCAACTCATCGACCGTTCCATAGGCTTCTACTCGAATATCATCCTTTGATACTCTCCCTCCT
This sequence comes from Niallia circulans, assembly GCF_003726095.1. NCBI lineage: Bacteria > Bacillati > Bacillota > Bacilli > Caryophanales > Bacillaceae > Niallia > Niallia circulans. The sequence continues at coordinate 4,365,487 of NZ_CP026031.1, read as the reverse complement.
ATAATACTCGTTTCCCCGGTATCACCTGTTTTTGTATAGATACGCATTTTCTACCCCTCTTTCTGTTTTGTCCTTATTTTTTTGCCTAGGCATTTTGCTGCTTCCTATCATTCGATCGCTCACTACTTTAATCGCTCATTTAACCCATACCAAATAACATCTACTCTGTCTGCAGCGGCTGCTATTCGCTGAAAAATCAGCCCTGTGGCATCACGCCACAAGCGATCTCTTCTATCAATCGGAACAATGCCTTTTGTAATATCACTGCCAATTATAAACACGCAGCGATTATTCTCTTCTCTTTCCCATTGAAGCAAAGCTTCCACTAGTTTTTCCATATAATCGATTGTTTGCTCCAATGTTTCTTCCTGCAGACGATTTTTGATCATCCACTCCAGTCCTTCTATTCTATAGAAAGAACCCTTCTCATTATTTGCCATGCTTATTTCCTTTTCATCAAATAGACGGAGAACCTTTCCTTCTGTAAATCCCTGCTCTCTTGCAAATGTTACTGTCCAGCTTTTTTTTCCGTGAAAGCTACCTCCTGTAATAAAGTGCATCTTTCCTTCCTCCTAAAGCTTTCTTTGTTAGACCAAATTAACTCGATTCCTTCACCAGGGGAAATTGCACAATCCCAAAAATCCCTTTTTGTTACACCATATTTACTAAGCAAGTATCGAATGACACCGCCATGTGTAACTACTGCCATTCTATTATTTCGAGTACTCTGTTTAATTAAGTGATTCCAGCCCCTATCCACTCGCTCTACCAACTCTGCAAAAGATTCCCCATTTGTTGGAGCATTAGTAAATGGAGCGTTTAACCATTTGCAATACTCAGGTAACTCTTTTAATTGTTCGTATGTTTTTCCTTCCCAATCCCCAAAATTTATTTCCCGAAAACCAGAAACACTGTACAGAATCTGTTCAGGAAACCAATATGCTGCTGTCTCTTTCGTCCGCAATAAATCACTTGTACTTATCCAGTCATATTTAGACACTGGCCTTCCTTTTTCATAAAGCATATTTCTCCCCTTTTCACTTAACGGAGCATCCGTCCAGCCAATATATGCCTTTCGTTCATTTGCAGCCGTTAGCCCATGACGAAATAATGCAATAACCATAGTGTCGCCCATAGTGCTATTTCCGTCCCTTCTACACTTGCACCTAATAAGTCACCTGTTAATCCACCAAAAGCCTGTTTCATAAATCGGCTAAATAATAGGTAGCAGCCGATGCTTACGGAAAGAAACAAAAAGAATAAAGGCAGCCATTTGGGAAACAGTAACAAGAAAACTAACAAAGCAGCTGCAATATATCCACTATAAAAAAACAGGCGCTGCCCTTGGACAGACTTTTTAAAGTATGCTCCAAGTCCGTCCCTTTTTGCCTCTGGAACAAATAGTAGGCTCCAGCCCATTACTGCTTTAGAAAAGAATGGCAGAAGCATCACAAAAAGATAGGTAAAGTCTTGCATATGTGTCACAATTTCATAGATAAAAAGAAACTTCGTACTCAATAAAAGAATGACAGACAAAACACCAAAGGCACCGACATGAGGATCTTTCATAATTTCTAATCTTTTTTTTGCATCTTGATAAGAAAAATAAGCATCACTTGCATCCATCCAGCCATCTAAATGAAGTCCACCTGTTAATAAAATCGTACTGATCCAGACAATAAAAGCAATGGCGAGAGCTGTAAATGGAGTATATTCATTTAGCAAAAAGAAAATCCCCATATAAATAAAGCCTTGGAAAAGACCTAGCAAAGGGAATGTTTTTATACTTTTCTGCAAAAACTCCCCTTCCATCGGCAGCTCCTTCCTCACTGGAATCGCCGTAAAGAACTGAATATTTACTAGAAAACCAATACACCATTTTTTCATTAGTTATCACCAGCTTGAAGGATATCCAATAGTTTATCCCAATCAAGATGTCTCTTCATCTCATCAGCAAGCGCATCAAAACGTTTATCCTTTTGCTCTCGCATAATCAGTGTTTTTCTTTCTGCCATGCCCTTTTGCAGTCGTATCTGATTTAACCATGTATTACGAAACATATCATTGTAGAAAAGATGATGCATATAGGTTCCTATCAATTTTCCGTCTTCACGATAATACCCCTCATCCCTATTATTAAGGAATAGAAATGGACATCTTTCGGCAGAATCCTCATACTCTGTTTTGCCTAAATGAATCTCATACCCTTCTATTCTTTCTGAAGATAACTTTGTAAAGGGATGATAACTACCTTCCATGCGAATCGTCGCTTTTTTCTGTTCAAAGATTGTCCTTGCAGGGATAAGCCCTAGGCCTTCTATTTCTTCGCCTGCGATTCCAGTATCAGCTCCATATGGATCCATAAAGACAGAACATAACATTTGATAGCCTCCACATAAGCCTATTATTCTGCCGCCTTCTTTATAATAGCGCTTAAGCTGGGCATCTAATCCATTCCTTTTCATTTCTCTTAAATCCTCTATCGTACTCTTGGTACCTGGAATAATGACTGCATCTGGGTTCCCTAAATCTTCCCCTTTATCAATCAGACGGATAGTAACATCTTCCTCTAGGAAAAATGGTTCTATATCCGTAAAGTTAGACATATAACGATTGTTTACTACTGCTAAATCAAGCACTTCTTTTGAAGTTGCTATTCTTTTCTCCCGTATAGATAAGGAGTCCTCCCCTTCAATCATATGGTTATGAATAAAAGGAAGGACTCCGAGAACAGGGATGCCTGTCTTTTCCTTCAGCCATTGCACACCATCTTCAAAAAGAGTGACATCACCGCGAAACTTATTAATAACAATCCCCTTTACCCTGCTCCGTTCCTCTTCTGAAAATAAGGAGAGAGTACCAACAATGCTCGCAAACACACCACCGCGATCAATATCAGCAACAAGAATAACCGGGATATCAGCCATTTCTGCGACCTTCATATTTACAAGCTCTCTATCTTTTAAATTGATTTCTACTGGGCTTCCCGCCCCTTCCATGATTACCATCTCATAGTTCCTTTGCAGATAGTGAAGGCTTTTTTGGATAACACGAATTCCTTCTTCATAAAATCGTTCACGATACCCTCTGCCTGAAAGAGTAGTACTCGCTTCTCCTAGCAGAACAACCTCTGATTGCAAGTCAGATCTTGGCTTTAAGAGAATTGGATTCATCCAAACCGTCGCCTCTATCTTTGCTGCTTCTGCCTGAATCCCTTGTGCTCTACCAATCTCTTTTCCGTCTACGGTGACATAAGAATTATTCGACATATTTTGTGATTTAAATGGTGCTACTTTTATGCCCTCATTTGCTAACATTCTGCATAGAGCAGTAACAATCAGACTTTTCCCAACATCGGATGAAGTTCCCTGTATCATCACACCCTTCATTCTTGTCCTCCCTTCTTTCGTTGTGCGATTCCGTTCTCTACTAAATATGCCTCATATGCATGCTGCACGAGAAAATAATGCAGCCGATTTAAAATCCTGCAATATTTCTGTACAGCTGGATCGAGAGACGGTTCATATGTAACCTCATTACTAACAAGGATAAGATAGCGACAACTTTGGCTTAGCTCTATTAGATCCTTTTTCAGTTTTCCCTCTATCCCTTCCTGTTGTTTATCTTGGAAAAAAAGTTCATTATTGACCAAAACGGTTAAACAATCGAGCAAAATGACATCCTTTTTTGTAAAGACAGCCGCTAATTCCCCAATATCAACTGGCTTTTCATAGGTATTCCATTTCACCTTTTGTGCCTCTCTGTTTTGTTGGTGTCTGATAATTCTCTCTTCCATTTCAGCATCCGTAATGACAGCAGTAGCGATATAATGCAATGTTGCTCTTTCTTCTTGCGCATATCTAATGGCCAATCCCTCAGCAAACGAAGATTTGCCACTTCTCACGCCACCTGTTACAAAGATGAGGGATGATTTTGTTTCCATTTAGTTAACACTCCTCGCAATTGCTGATTCTGTTCTTTGCTTTTAACCGCAAATCGCAGCCATCTTCCTTCTAGACTCGGGTAATTATATGTATGTCTTGCAATGATGCCATTGTTTAGCAGAAAAGTAAGGAATTCCTTTTGATCCGTTAACCTTGGATCTTTTAACAAGTAATAATTAGCAGCAGAGTTGGAGTACACAAAATGTTTATTCTTAAAGAAGGAAAATAGCTTTTTTTTCTCTCCTTCTATATAGCTTTGCGTATTATTTAGAAACTCCTCCTGCTCTATTAATAATTCGCCAGCCTTTAAAGCAATTCCATTTATACTCCATTGTGACTGCAAGTGCTGCAGTTGTGCAATTAGTTCTTCTGATGCGAATACGTAGCCTAGCCGTATTCCTGGTATACTGTACATTTTGGTTAAAGAACGTAAAATAATGAGATTTGGGTAATTTTTCAAGAGCGGAAGCATATCCTCATATCCAACTACAAAATCATAGAAAGCTTCATCTAGAATGACGGAACAATCGTTTTGCATACAAATATCCAATAACTCTTCTACTAAGTTCTTCGGATAAAATATCCCTGTTGGATTATTAGGATTACATAAAAATACAGCATCGACTTGACGAATATCCTTTTCCAATTTAGCGAGAGACAGCTCCCAGCCTGTTTCTTCGGATAAATAATGATGATAGATGTCGCAATTATTAATTCGGCACACTTCTTCATATTCAGAAAAAGCCGGCTGAAGAAGTAATACCTTTTTCCCCGCCAGAATTCTCCCTAATAAGGAAATGATTTCCGCAGCTCCATTTCCAATCAAAAGCTGCTTGGAAGGAATTCCATACTGGTTTGAAATTTTCTCTTTTAGGCGACTTGCAAAAGGATCTGGATAAAGCTGAACGGTCTGAAAGAGGTCAAACCATTTCCTTAATAAAACCGGCGGAGGTCCTAATGGATTAATATTTGCGCTAAAATCAATCGCACCCACAGGCATTTCTAAATTTGTCTTTTCATATATATACTGGGGATTAGCTCCATGCATTGGCCAGTTCAAATCCAATTCCTCCTATAAATAAAAAAAGATAAAAGCAAACAACTGCTTTATTAGCAATTTTAGTGGACTCGATAATATGTTTCGTTCCTAATGGCTGGAGTGCTGTTCCCATTCTAGCCCGATCTGATTTCTGTCCTCGATAATAATTAATCCCACCGAGCTGTATACCCAGGAGAATAGCAGTCACTGCTTCCCCCCAGCCGCTGTTTGGAGACGGATGTTTCTTCGCATCTTGAAATAACAGCTTCCAGGCTTCCTTTTTCGGATGGAAAGGACTACGACTAACCAAAAGCAAAAGCATTGCTGTTATTCGACTCGGCAAGTAGTTAACAATATCATCACATTTTGCTGCATAATACCCGAATTCTCTATATTTATCATTCTTATAACCAACCATACTGTCACATGTATTAATGGCCCTATATACAAGACTGAAAGGAGCACCACCAATAAATGCCCAAAACAGTGGAGCTGTAATGCCATCACTAGTGTTTTCTGCCACAGTCTCTACCGTTGCCCGGACAATTTCTTTTTCCTCTAACTGCCCTGTATCTCTTCCCACAATATAAGAAAGCTTTCTTCTTGCCAGCACTAGATCATTAACCTGCAATGGTTCATAGACCTCTATCGCAGCATCCTTCAGACTCTTTTGGGCAATGGTTGTGGCGATAAGTAGAGCTTCTATTATTACGCCGATCCACCAATGAAGCTGATAGCTAATATAAACAAGGAAACAGCTAAGCAAAAAGGTAAGCACTAAAACACTCATGAGCATCCATAATCCTTTTAACTGCCGATTGCTCCCCTTATTTAATCTTTGATCTAAATAGGAAATCAACTTTCCCATCCCTTTCACAGGATGTGGCCAGCCTGGAGGATCCCCAATCAACTTATCTAAAATAATCGCAATGGTAATGCTGATTAAATGGCCGATCATTTAGCTGCCAGCCTCCTATCCCTTTTATCTAATGACGTTGTTAAACAGTGATAGACCCCTTCTGCTATACACTTTCCAAGCGCCGTAATCGTACCGGCAAATTCAAGATATGTTCCTACTTGAGTGGCAGCGACCGATATACTATCTGTTGATGTACCTGTTGCAATAGTTCCTGTTTCCATATCCTTTGTTTTCCGATCACGCAAGACGGCTGCTTTTGCTTCGGTAGCAGTAATGGCACTTTGCAAAAAGGCTTGCTCTGATAATTTCCCGTTAACAAAAATCCAAATATTAATCGTCCCTGGATTTAAAGAGGATGAATGCTCGTTCGTCTTAGCTGCATCGACAGCATTTCCTACTCCACCTGTTACCACAATCATGACAGAGAAATCCGCTCGCTCCAATAACTGATAGGTTGCATCTTCTGTATGAACAGCTGTCATCATTCCGACTGTCTCTTGTGGGCTAAAGCCATTTTGAAGCAAATAATTGTCCATGTCTTTCTGGTAATCCTCGCAGCAGTATGTCTTATCTACATGGCGGTTTACAAAGTTTTTATACCAGCCCATCCCGGCACCCGTTACGCCAGATGAAAGCGTGTATAATGGGAAAGGAGCCTTCATTTCTACTCTTTCTGAAGTAATAGTAATTGCCGTTGTATCTATTTGAACTTTCTTTCTCTTTAGCTCTCTTGGCACAAGCGCTATTTGAGAAGCTGGTCTGCTTGGATGAAAAGTACTTTTCACATTTGTCTTATAGATTCTTTTCACTCTTTTTTCTTGCAATACATCAGAAGGAGGGGCATCTACTTCTACTTTTCCATCATGTAATAAAAGGAGTCGATCGCAATATAATCCTGCCAAGTTTAAATCATGAAAAATACAAACAATTGTCAGGCCTTCTTCCCTGCTCCATTCTCTTAAGCTATCCAATAACTCCTTCTGGTAGGATAGATCCAAATGGTTAGTAGGTTCATCTAACAGAAGGATTTCTGGCTCTTGTGCCAGGGCCTGAGCCAAATAAACGCGCTGCTTTTCCCCGCCAGACAATGCATGAATAGACTTGTCTTGATAAACAAAGACCCCCGTTTGTTTCATTACTCGGGTGATCACTTCTTCATCTTTAGAAGTCCAGGATTGAAACAGCCCCGATTGATGTGCATACCTCCCGAGCGATACAATTTCTCGAACAGTATAGGAAAATGATTCATTCACATGCTGAGAAAGCACGGCGACTACCTTTGCTAATTCCTTCGTTTTATACTGGTCAATGGATGTGCCCTTTATCTCCACCTGTCCTACTCGCGGTGTTAAAATACCGCTGATAATTTTCATTAAAGTCGTTTTCCCACTGCCATTTGGCCCAAGGATACCAATCATTTCCCCTTTATTCACAGAAAAAGAAATATCCTCCAAAATTTGTTTTGTTTCATATTGAAAAAAGAGATTTCGTACATTCAGCATTATTTTAAACTCCTCTTCCTTCTTCTCAGTAATAACCCTGCAAACACTGGAGCACCTACTATAGCTGTTATGACCCCTATCGGGAGTTCTGTCGGAGAAATAATCGTCCTAGCCAATAAGTCAGCCAAAATCATAAAACCACTGCCAGCAAAAAGAGAGACTCCCATTAAATGTCTGTGATCAGGACCTACGATAATCCGGACAAAGTGTGGAATCACAAGGCCCACAAATCCGATCGTACCAGATACAGCAACAGCCGCACCTGTTAACATGGAGCCAGCCAGCAAAATAACCATTTTTCTTCTCTGTACATGGATCCCTAAATGCTGGGCTCTTTCTTCGCCAAATGCTAAAGCATTTAATTCCTTTCCTTGCGAAAGAAGAAGACCGGAACCAACTACAAAGAAAGGCAGGATAATTTTAATGTATTCCCACCCTCTCATAGAGACACTGCCAAGTAACCAGCCTATAATTTGGCGTAGTTCGTTCCCTGTTAATGCAATCATAAGAGAAATAAATGCACTTAGAAAAGAACCAATAATGATACCCGTTAAAATAATTGTCTCAACCCGCATGGCGGGATCCATTTTTTTTGCAAAAAAAACGACAAATAATATCGTCAGAAAGGAGAATAATACACTCATAAATGGCAAAGTCAATCCGCCAAGAAACGGAATGGTAAAGTGGAAAAATAACGTAATAACGGCTCCAACCGATGCTCCAGATGAAACCCCAAGTGTATATGGGTCTGCCAATGGATTTCTTAATAATCCCTGAAATGCAGCTCCCGCTATGGAAAGACTGGCACCGACCAGTCCTGCCAAAAGCACTCTAGGGAGGCGAATATTTTGAACTATATTAACATGCATGGGATTGACATTCGTTAATATGCTTTCTGGTCCAATGTAGCTTGCTAATATTTTCACTACAGATAAAATAGGGACAGAGATCGTTCCAATGGCTATTCCCATCACAATCGCAAATAGGAGAAAAAAAGCGGCATAAACATAAGCCGCTTTTCTTTTATTTAAAAACATCCGGATACACCGCTTTGGCAACTGCCTCTACTCCTTCAACTAGGCGAGGACCAGAACGAGTTACCATGTCAGAATCTACATCTATTATTTGCTTTTCTTTCACTGCATTTATCTTTTCCCAGCCTTTTCTCGAGCTAATTTGCTCGAGTGGACTTTTTTCTGAGTAGGCACCATAAGTAGTAATAATAACATCCGGATTAGCTCCAATTACTGCCTCTTGATCCACTTGAATCCAACCTTCCTCAGAAATGATGTTATTTGCACGAATAGTGTCTAGCATCTCTTGCATAAATGTCTTTTTACCAGTTGTAAATAAATTTGGTTCCGCGTTTACTTCTATGTAAACTGCCTTTTTATCACTATCGGAAATGGCTGCTGCTTTCTCCTTGATAGCACCTAACTTTTCTTTCATATCAGCTACAAGCTTATTTGCCTCTTTCTCTGTTCCAGTGGCTTGTCCAATCATGACCATGCTTTTATAAACATCTTCAAAAGAAGTGGCATCATTCACAACAACAACATCAATGCCTGCATCCCTGATTTGCTGCAAGCCTTCCGTAGAATTATGGGCGCTCGATGCATGTGCTAACACTACATCTGGATTTAGAGAGATTATTTTCTCCACATTAAAATCCATCCCGCCTACCTTCTCTTTTTCCGTCGCTTCTTTTGGATAGTTATCAAAGTCACTAACTCCAACTAACTCCTTTCCCAGCCCAAGCGCAAATACGATTTCCGTATTGCTAGGCATTAAGGAAACTATCTTTTCTGGTTTTTCTTCGATTACTACTTCTTGATCCAATCCATCCTTAATGGTGACAGGAAAGCTAGTCTGTTCTGTAGTAGCTTTTTCTTTATTATGCTTATTTTCCGTCTTCGTTTCTCCACATCCAGCAAGCACTCCAACAACGAGCAGCATCGCTAACAGTATGGAATACAACTTTTTCATCTATGTTCACCTTCCTAAATAATATAGAAAAATAAAAAACATCTCTATCATTGTCTATAGAGATGTTGGGATATCTTCAAAATTATTTTCAAAGTGCTCCACACCTCCCTATCCTCGTAGGTTTATTTGGTGTATAGAAAATGGCAGGTCTCCTGACTCATGATTTTCGCACATGGAGCCTTCCCATACATCCGTACAGTGGCACTTTTCCATGCTGCAATCATTTACAGTGGCGGGACCGTGTTAGATTCTCACTAACTTCCCTTTTAAGAGACTTCTTGTAAAAAGGGCTTAAGGATTCCTCTTCAACCTTCTCACTAAAAGTCTCACCATCATCTATCTATTTTATTTTTCCGTCTTTTCTGATTATACATTTAACAGATGTGTAAATAAATATATTCCTTTACTAAAGTTTAAAAAAAGGATCGACCGGAACCGCATGGCCCAATGCAATTCCCTGCTCTGATAATATGCAAGTGTAGCTTAATAATTGCACCCCAGCATGTGCAGCTTCTTCCAAGCTTTTTGCGAAAACTGGATCAATTGCAGCTGCTCCTGTCACTATTTCCACGTCTTCTCTTTGCACAACAAATAAAATAGCTGTTTTTATTATTCCTTCACTTGCAATAGCAGTTAATTCTTGCACATGCTTAGAACCCCTTTTAGTAACAGCGTCTGGAAACATGCCAATTCCATCGCTCGCTAAGGTGACACTCTTTACTTCGAGAAGTAGCTGATTGTTTTTCCTATCTTCTAATAAGAAATCCCATCGTGAGCTGCCATACGTATATTCAGACTTAACCCAATGATAAGCAGAAAGCTCCTCTATCATGGCTTTCTTTAACATTAATTCGACTAACTTATTAGGATAGGTAGTATTAATTGACACAAGCAATCCATTTGCTTCCACATACACAGCCGTCCACTTTGTCTTCCGATTAGGATTCATGCTCGGCAGAACATAAATCACAGCCCCTTCAACTAAAAGTTCGATCAGCCGCCCTGGATCTGCCAAATGGACCTTTTCTATTTCTTCTGTTTCCTGATCATAACAATGTAAAATAAACCGATTTGGGCGCTCCACAAACGTCATTTTCTTTAATGCTGCCGGAAAGCTTACCATTATATTTCCACTCATATTTGTCACCAATTAAACGATAGCTAATTGCCATTCTCTTAATTTTTTATCAAAAATAAGTAAAGCATCACTTTTTTGCTTAGCATTCTTCTCATATTCTTCATACATATCGTCCATATTATCAAAATCCCCTAAAACCCAAATTGGAATCTCCAGCTTCAATCGTGTTTGATAGGCTTTTTCAATAGATAAAACCATGCCCTCACTCATATAACGTTTTAACTCTGTTACAATTTCTTTCGGAAGAGGTGGATAAAGCCTTTTCTTTTTAATTCCTAACAGCGCTTTCTCTAATTTAAGTTCTGTCACTTTATTTGCAATAACCTCACAAAATAATTGATAAAAAGACTCCATGTTTTTATAATAAATTTTATTAAACCAGCCATCATCATGAGCTAAATAGGCATATTGGTTGTTCAATTGTTGAAAAAATGGCTTTTTTAAAGGCTCCAGTTTATGTCCTAAATACAAGAGTTCCGCTATCGTTTGCCCTTCTAAAATATCTAATGTTTCCGTCTCATCAAAATCGACCCATACAAAGTCCCCATATCCATAAACATCTTCCATCGATAACGGTGCTAATTTATTGTTTGGAACATATTCGAACTGGGTATGTATATGAAATTCTCCATCTTCAAACTGATGCTTTAACAACAAAATAGAGGCAAGAGTATCAGCAAGGATTCTGTAAAACTCTCTAAACTCTATACCATAAGAAAGCACAAAACGTTCTTTCTCATTTAGATGGATATAAACCACATCTCGAATATCATTATTACCTTTTTTCATCAAGTAAACCTCCAAACATTATTAGCTTGTAAACTTAAAGAGCTTCAGCTTACATTCTTGTTATCGAAATTGTCTTTACTCCATTTTATCGAAATCATGATAAGAAATATTCCCTTATTTTTTATATTATATTTAAAATCCTTGATCTGCTTTTACATACTTTCCATCATACATCTAGTTGTACTTATTGTAACCATTTTAGTTTAACAAAAATAAGGAAAAATAGCTTACATAATCTAAAATTTAGAAAAAAAAGGAAGCGTATACTTGGAATGTGAGAGCGTCTAGGAGAAAGCTAACTTGAATATTCGTTAATATTTGCGGATTGTTGGCATCCATCAGAATTATTTTAGTTAATTTTGTGCTGTTCAAAGGGGGCAGTAATAGTCGTTTTTAGCTAAATAATTGATTTTATCGGCTAAATTTGCTTGGTTTCAGCCAGACTTTCAATTTTTCATCCAATCTTGACCACTTACCTTCCCCAAAAAAAATACACCGTACTAGGAAATGGAATAACGCAATTTTCCAAAATCCTAGTAACGGTTGCAATCAAATCCAGCTCAATTTATGGTTGTTTTGCTTAACAATCTTTTTATACTTTTATCCGCTTCTTTTAGCACAATACTTTTATCTATTGTTTTCATGATTTTATTTTCCATTACTATTCTACCGTCTATAATGGTTGTTTCTACATCTGCTCGTGTGGCGGAATAGACAATTCTTGAGATAGGATCCACATCATAGGACGGAAAGGTATGAAAATTTTGCAGGTTTAAAATCGCTAAATCTGCTCGCTTGCCAATTTCCAGACTGCCAATTTCTTTTTCGAGTCCGACTGCTTTTGCTCCACCTAAAGTTGCCATGCGGAACACTGTTCTCGCATCCATCGCTGTTGGTCCATGTATTGGCTTTTGAATAAGTGCAGCCAACCTCATTTCATTAAACATATCCAAGTTATTATTACACGGAGCCCCATCTGCCCCTAAACTGACGGAAACATGATTGCAAGTAAGATGATGTGTGTCAGCTATCCCTGATGCTAGCTTTAAATTAGAGCCGGGACAATGACTAACATGGACACCCTTCTCTTGAATAATCCGCTTTTCTTCTTCATCCAGCCAAATACAATGCGCCAATATCAAGCGGTCATTTGCTAAACCGAGATGGTCTAAGTACACCACATTCCTCATACCTGTTTCTTTTTGCACGATTTGAATTTCCCCCTTATTTTCTGAGGCATGGGTGTGCACTTTTACACCATATTTATCTGAAAGAATCTTCACCTCTTTCAATAGCTCTTCCGTACAAGAAACCACAAATCTTGGCGAAAAGGCATATTGAATTCTTCCATTATCAAAGCCATCCCATTTTTCTAATAAATCTACACTCTGTTGAATAGACTCCGCTGTTAATTCCTGCAATGCTAAGGGGACTTCATCCCCTTTATCCATCATTACCTTTCCAGAAACAGCCCGGATTCCGCTTTCTGCAAGTGCGTGAAAAGCATGTTCCGTATGATGAACGGTTTCCATATCAACAATCGTTGTTGTCCCGCTTTCCAGTAGCTCTCCAATACCAAGCATGGCGGAATAATAAATAGATTCCTCGTCATGAGCAGCCTCAAGTGGCCAGATTCTTTGTTTAAGCCAATCCATTAGCTCAAGATCATCCCCTTTTCCGCGAAAAAGTGTCTGGCATAAGTGAATATGAGTCTGAACAAACCCAGGAATTACCGTTCTATTTGTCGCATCAATCATTTTATCTACGTGATTTTTTTTAAGATTCTCCCCTATTTCCTTAATGATATTCCCTTCTATATAAATATCTCCGGTTATAATTTCTTCTGCTTGATTCATTGTTACTATCTGTGCATTTTTGATTAACATATTTCCCATTTAAACTCCCCCATGCTTGTTTAAATTTCCGCATAAACACAAAAAAACTACGAAAAATATGCTAGTTCAAAGCATATTTTTCGTAGCAAGAAATTTACGGTTTCCAGTAGAGACCCTTAACCCAATTATTAAGGATATACGAAAAAAAGGCGCAATAGCAGCAGTTGCCTGCAGTCATGCATGTTATACCCTTATTTTAATCGAGAGGCAATTCTTTTCAAGTTAATTGTCAGAAAACTTAACAATGTTTTTTCAAGGGATCTGTTTTTTCTCAAAATCTCCTTTTTTACAAAGATTTATCCATTTCATTCTTTCACTTAATTACATATAATAAAACAGGGTATATGTCGAATAATAGCCTATAAACATCGGAAGGGAGAGTGAGAAGTATGATACACAAAATGACAGAAAATCAGATCACACTTCACATCATTCAGACACTAAAAGATAATAAAAAATCTGAATTTGAATCCATCGTTGATGAGCTACAACCATATGATATAGCTCAAATTTATGAGAGTCTCCCCGATAAGCACAGGGCTCGTTTTTTGCTTTTCTTAAAAGTCGACTTATTAGCCCATCTCTTGGAGGAATTGGATAAAGAGGAACAGCTGGAAGTTCTAAATACATTAGGAATGGACAAAACAGGGAAGGTTCTAGATTTAATGGACAATGATGACCTAGCTTCCCTTTTAAATGAACTAGCACCAGAAAGAATTAAAGAACTCCTTTCTGGAATGAAAAAAGAAGAATCCATTATTGTCCAAAACTTAATGAACTACCCAGATGAAACCGCTGGACGTCTTATGACCAATCGTTTTGTTTGGATTCGTGATTACTACACTACGCGTGAAGCTGTCGATAAACTAAAGTCGTTTGCAGATTTCGCGGAAACTTTAAGCTATTTATACGTCATTGATCAGAATAGAAAATTAGTTGGTGTTGTTTCCTATCGTGATCTTTTGATTGCTGAACCCCAGGACAAAATTCGTGACATTATGTATGAACGGGTTATTAGTGTCACAGTGGATCAGGACCAAGAAGAAGTAGCCCAAACCATCCAAAAATATGATTTCTTAGCCATTCCCGTTGTCAATGAAGAAAACATCTTAATGGGAATTGTTACAGTTGATGATATGATTGATGTCGTTTTTCAAGAAGCAAATGAAGATATCGAAAAGCTTTCTGCTTCAGGTAAATCAATAGACTTTGATACAAAAGCATCTGTTGCAGCTTACAGAAGACTTCCTTGGTTAATCTTGCTGCTTTTTATCGGGGTTGTATCTGGCAGTATTATCAGCAATTATGAGGATGTTCTTACAAAGGTTGTAGCATTATCTTTTTTCATGCCGATGATTTCTGGAATGACTGGGAACACGGGAACACAATCATTAGCCGTTGTCGTTCGTGGACTTATTTCTAATACAATTAATAAAGCAGTTGTAACAAAACTGATTTTCAGGGAATTATTAGTTGGTTTGATCATTGGGATAACCTGCGGTGTTATTATTACGATTATTGCCTATGTCTGGCAAAGCGATCTCATGCTTGGCTTAGTTGTTGGTCTTTCTTTAATTTGCACACTTATCATCGGAACACTATCTGGTACTATTATTCCAATCATTCTTTATAAGTTAAATATTGACCCAGCAGTAGCCTCTGGACCTTTGATTACAACTCTTAATGATATATTTTCGTTATTTATTTACTTCGGAATCGCACAAATTTTCCTTGCCCATTTAATGTGAAAAAAAAGACTGTCTGTCAAAAGGCAGTCTTTTTAAATCCTGTCTATTTTTTCCACCTATCTTTTTTTGTCGATTATGAAAAATAAGGAAACAATTCTGTTTCCATTTCCGTCTATATAAATAGGTAAGAAATTTGAACTAGGGGTTTGCAGAAATGAGAACAAGAAATGTTTTTTCTGAAAGATTTGATTGGACATTATGTCTTTTGCTTATGTTATTTTGTCTAGTTAGCAGTATTGCTATATACAGCGCGAACGCTGCTTACTTACAATCACAAATTATGTGGTATGTTATTGGCGCGGTTGTAATTGCCATTATTATGTATTTTGATAATGAACAGATTCAACAAATCACTTGGATTTTGTATGGAATAGGGGCCGTTTTATTAATCGGTCTTCTAGTTGCTCCAGAAACGGCATTTACTCCACGCAGAGGCGGAGCGCAAAGTTGGTATGTCATTCCCCATATTGGCAGTATTCAACCGTCTGAATATATGAAGGTCTTTTATATTTTAGCGATTGCTAAAGTTATAAATAATCATAATGTCAAAACCATTCATAAATCTCTGCGAACAGATTTTATTTTGATGGGTAAACTGGCGATTGTAGCTGGTGTTCCAATAGCATTAGTCATTTTGCAGGATTTTGGGACTACACTCGTGTTAATGGCTATTTTAATTGGAATGATGCTAGTCTCAGGAATTTCATGGAAACTGCTCATTCCTTTATATGGTGCTGCTGCTGCATTTGGTTCCATTGTTTTATACTTAGCTATCTTCGGAAGAGAACTATTAGAAAAATATCTAGGAGTAGATCCCTATCAATTCGCTCGTGTTAATTCCTGGCTCGACCCTCATAATGCTGGCGATGATGGCTTACAGTTAGTCAAATCACTGATGGCGATAGGCTCTGGGCTTATTGGTGGTAAGGGCTTAGGAAAAGAGGAAGTGTATATTCCCGAAAGACATACAGACTTTATTTTTACGATTATTGGGGAGGAGTATGGATTTATTGGCGGCAGTATTGTCATTATTCTTTATTTTCTTTTAATATTCCACCTAGTTCGAACTGCATTGCAAACAGCCAATCCCTACAGTATTTATATCAGCGTCGGCGTTATTAGTATGATTACATTCCACGTTTTTGAGAATATCGGAATGACTATACAATTATTGCCGATAACAGGGATTCCCCTTCCATTTATAAGTTATGGGGGCAGCTCTCTAATGTGCAATTTGATGGCAATGGGACTCATATTTAGTATTCGTTATCACCATAAATCTTATATGTTTTCTTCTAAATCCCTCTCTTTCTAATTGTAAAGATCAACTAGACTCCGCACCTCGCTGAGTCTTTTTTTATTTTTGTCCATTTGATGAAATCTTTCTCCCTTTTGTTTTCTTTCCTCTGTAATTAGGGTATATATTTAATAGAACAACAAAAACTATAAAGAAATTTTAGCAACAATAAGATGACTATGTTTTCTCTAATTGTAATAAAAACTAAATTAAAATAATTACAAATAAGTATTGATTTTAATTTAGAATTTGTTATAATTAATATATAATCAGTCGAAGGGAGTTTGTTAAACATGGGATTACAAACAAAAGTAGAATTACAAAAAGAACTAAACGTACAAATTGCTAACTGGAGCGTATTATACACAAAACTACATCAACATCATTGGTATGTAAAAGGACCATTTTTCTTCACACTTCATGAAAAATTTGAAGAGTTATATGACGAAGCTGGTGAAGCAGTAGATGAACTTGCAGAGCGCTTGCTTGCTATTGGCGGTAAACCTGTTTCTACATTAAAAGAATTTATCGAAACTTCCACTTTACAAGAAAGTACGGAAAAACGATCTGCAAATGATATGGTGAAATCTTTAGTAGAGGATTATAGCCATATTAATACACAATTAAAAGCACTAGCAGCACATGCAGATGAATTAGAAGATGTGATTACTAATGATTTAGCTATTGATTTAATTGGCAAAATCGAAAAACATTTATGGATGTTAACTGCATATCTTTCTGAATAATATTGGAAAAAATCTACCACTTTTTCGTCTTCCTTGCGAAAAAGTGGTTTTTTAATTTCCATTAAAGCTTCTTCTTCCTATTTATCTCCTGAAAAGCAAAAAAACCATTTTCCTTCTTTTCGATAAAAAAGTATAATGATGGCAAAAGTATGTATTTTCATCCCTAGGAGGATAAACATGAAAAAACAATTTGTTGTGATAGGATTAGGCAGTTTTGGTGGTAGTTTAGTGGAAGAATTT
The DNA here is from genome assembly GCF_003726095.1 of Niallia circulans. Taxonomy (NCBI): domain Bacteria; kingdom Bacillati; phylum Bacillota; class Bacilli; order Caryophanales; family Bacillaceae; genus Niallia; species Niallia circulans. Next base: position 4,348,244 of record NZ_CP026031.1, on the reverse strand, counting down.
CATAAAATGGGGGCGGAAGTATTAGCCATTGATCAATCTCTCGAGAAAGTGGAAAAATATCGACCTTTCGCTACCCTTTGTGTGCAAATGACAACTCTTACAGAGGCATCACTAACGCAAATCGGTATTCGGAATTTCGATCATGCTTTTGTTTCGTTTGGAGATGACGTCGAGTCTAGCACCCTTACGACCATGCTGTTAAAAGAGATGGGTCTTAGCAAAGTCTGGGTGAAGGCGGCCGATGTCTATCATAAACGCGTTTTAGAAAAAATCGGTGCTGACCGCGTCATTCATCCAGAACAGGATATGGCAAAAAGAATTGCCCACCATGTTGTTTCTGATAGTATGATTGATTATATTGAGCTTTCAAAAGAACACGGAATTGTGGAAATGGTAGCTTCTCCGAAAATACATAATAAGTCGATTTTAGATTTAGATGTCCGTGCTAATTATGGCTGTACTATTATTGGCATCCAACGAGCAGGAGAAACAATTGTCTCTCCATCCGCAAATGAAGTAATCCATCAGGGCGATATTCTCATTATGGTTGGCAGTAATGACTGTTTATATAGATTCGAAGAAAAAGCATTAAGATAATCTTTTAGAAAAAATATAATAGAAATAGACTCTGCATGAGAAGGCTTTCAATACAGTCTTCTCTTTTTTATTGCCCCCCCTCATTCCTTAAACTCCATTTTATCCAACGTTTAATCCTATTCTCACTGGGTATTAAGTAGAATACATTAAGGCTGATTAAAGTTGTTGTTAATAGGAAACATATAAATTTCCTGAGCTCATTGGAACGAATATTTTACTGATGCAAAAATCAACTTATTCCTATACGAAACAACATTCTTTAAAAATGCCTAATTTAAATCAAGGAGTGAAGAGTATGTACTATAACTGGAATTGGAATTCCTTTTGGGACAAGCTACCTGATTTTATTCTAGCAGTGGTCGTTTTAATTATCGGGTGGATTATTGCAAAAATTATAGAAAAAGCCCTCTATAAAGGACTGCAAAAAACAAATGTAGATGAGAAAATTTTCCCGGACGGAAAACCCAAAAAATATTCATCTGAAAAGATAATTAGTAAGATCGTATTCTATCTATTATTGGTTTTTGTCTTTACCCTATTCTTTAATATACTAAATTTAACGGTAATTACTTCTCCGTTAGTAAATCTGCTTTCCACCATTCTAGGAGCAATTCCAAATATTTTAAAGGCTGCATTAATTCTATTAATTGCCTGGGTAGTTGCTTCCGGATTAAAGTATCTTATTAAAAAGACAGGAAGCACTCTAAAGGTTCATGAGAGATTACAGAAATGGAATCTTGCAGAAAAGAATAACCCACAAAACATAATGGATAAAGTAGCTAACATTGTATTCTATTTAATACTATTGTTATTCTTACCTGCTATCCTAGGTGCCCTTAACTTATATGGTGTTTCTGAACCATTTGCGAATATGCTTCAAAACATGCTTGCTTTCTTACCAAAACTTTTAGCAGCAGCATTAATCGTTTTAGTAGGCTGGTTTGTTGCAAAAATAGTACGTACAATTCTAACAAACTTCCTACAAGCAATCGGCACAGAAGCCTTAGCTAAACGCTTAGGTATTAACAAGCTTCTTGATAATGTAAGCATATCTTCTGTTATCGGGAACATTGTGTTCATTTTCATTCTCATCCCAACTGTTATTTCAGCGCTTGAGAAATTAGACATTCAAGGAATTTCTCAACCAGCTATTAACATGTTAAATGATATTCTAACAATGATTCCTAATATTGCGACAGCCATTATCCTTATCTTAATTGGTATTTGGATAGGCAAATGGGTAAAACAAATGGTTGTTACTTTATTAGTTAAACTAAGCTTAGATACCTATGTAAGAAAAATGGGTATAAACGCTAATACTAGTATTTCCAACATTATTGGGACAATTGTTCAAATTCTGATTGTTTTCTTATTAGCTGTACAAGCTTTAAATATTGTCGGACTTGAATTTTTAGTTACACTTTCTACCGCTGTTATTGCTTACTTACCAATGGTGATTGCTGCTATTGTCATTATTGGCGTCGGCTTATGGCTAGGTTATCTCGTACAGAAACTACTAAGCAGCGTTTTACAAGGCGGTCACTTTAAAGTGTTACCGGTTATCGCTAAATATGCGATTATCACTTTGTCTGTCTTTATGGCACTTGACCAATTAAAAGTAGCTTCTTCTATTGTCAATGCTGCCTTTATCTTAATCCTTGGCGGTCTTGCATTAGCATTTGGTCTTGCCTTTGGACTCGGCGGCAGAGAATTTGCTAAAAAACGTTTAGATAAACTGGATAGAAAAATGGAACAAACTTCTATTCAAAAACCAAATGATGATAATACTTTAAATAGCTAATCAATGTATAAAGGACAGGCGAAAAATTCTCGTCTGTCCTTTTTCTATATAGGTAAGACGATGTATTTTTACAGTATCTTCAAAACGGCTATTGTTATGAAACCCGTTTCATAGTTTAATCTAATTAGGAGAGTATAGACCAGCGTTATATACCAATTTCATTATTCGGTATAGCGTGATGGTTTTGCTCTTACATAAATTATGGTATGTCTGTATCCAACAGTTCATAGCCTTCTACTAGAGTCGAAAGCGGTACAATATCAGCATCTTTTTGATAAAGTGGAATGTACTCCTTTAAAACACTTACTACAGCTGGCCCAGAAACTCCGACATGGCCAATCGCAATAAATTCCTGTTCTGTATCTAGCTTTTTCGCTAATCGACTAGCTTGCTTATTAATATATTGACTTGTATATATATGATCAAAAAAAAGATCATTTTCTAAATAAGGGACATTTAATTCCTCGGCTAATTCCTTTATGACACTATTGCTTGTTGTCTTACTGTCTAAATAATAAAGACTATGGTTTCGACATTCTTCTAGAATAATCTTCATTACTCTTTTATCTTCCGTCGCCTTTGAACCCATATGATGATTCATCCCAACCGCATAAGGAATACTTTCAATCGCATCCTTCACCCGTTTTCTAATTTCTTGATCTGATAAATCTGTTGTAATAGCACCTGGTCCAAGCCAGCTCTTTTTCCCTTTTTTTGGTTCTAGCGGCAGATGAACGATCACTTCATGCCCTTTTTTATGGGCACGAATGGCATCTTCCTTACTTGTAGATAGAAAAGGCATTATTGCAACCGTAATAGGAACAGGTAGATTGAGCATCTCCTCTGTCCCCTTCATATTATTACCAAAATCATCAATGACGATGGCAAGCTCTTTTCTAACTTGATTTTTAGATGGAGCTGCCTCCTGAGCGGAGATTCCTAGCGGAAACGTAAGAAAACAGAAAAAGCATATTATTTTTTTCATGTTATAACCCACCTTGTTTTTCGTTAGTATTTTCTATAACAGGCGGTTACATACAAAAACAGCCCGCTAAAAATTTAGCGAACTGTCTTATTTTCCATTAATTCTGATGCACCTTCCACTGGAGTTTACAAGCACTAATGACAACGGGTATTAATAAGGTAGACAATTAAACAAGTTGGTTTATGCACAAATGGATCCACTGACCTATACTTTTTAGTTGATCTAGAAGAGTTATTAATCGATACCTAAAACGTGTAATGCTAATATAAATACACATTATACGTTTTTCACATTATTGTTCTATGACTTTTTGATGCAGAAGGTTGTACTTAACTGAATGCTATAATGTATAGCGATTGGAATAGATAGAGTGTTGAGTTTTTGCTTTCGTAAGACTAAAAAAAGCAATCTATCCTCTTCAACAAAAACTCTAATAATGAATTAAGTAAAAAAGTATATTTTACACTTTTGCCCTATAGGGAGAAATATATAACTTTCCAGGAAAAATTCGGCTTATGAGTGGACAGAAAGGAAGAATATATTAGTGAAAATTGTAGTAAATAAAATCTTAAAAAAATTAGATTCTCAAGAGTCAGCAATATTTAATATTTTCGAAGTAACACCTTCGCTAGAAAAAGTAATCAGTATTTTGAAGGAAAGTAATTATACAATCATTGCCCAGGATATTGATTCAGAAAAATTTTCTCAGATAAAAATTTCGGATATTTTTTATTTAGAATATTTGGAACGCAGAATATTTCTTTATACAAAAAATAACAGTCTAACAACTAGAGATTCTCTATCGAATTTTATGAAAGTATTGCCGAAAGAATTTGTGCAAATCTCGAAAAGTACAGTTGTAAATTCCTTATATATTAAATCTTTTATTGCGCAAAAAAATGGCAATTTGCTCTTAGAAACAATTGAGCATGAACAATTGATTGTCAGCAGACGCTATGTTCAAAATGTCAAAAAGAGTTTACAAAGCCTCTGTTATTAAACCGCTTGTGTATTGAAAATAACCGCTTGTGTATTCAAGCATATACGCACCAAAAAAAGTAAGGTATTATGCACATAGTTAATTATGATACTTAACTAGTTGTTCCTATCTACTTATGAATTAGTAAGCTGGAAAAGGAGGGTACAAAATGGAATGGCGTACAAAAATATCATCAGGATTAGGAACAGGTTCATTTATATACTTAGCACTTATTTACTTTAATGGCTCAACAATGGTGACAACTAAAACAGTCACAATAGTCTTTTTGATTTCAATATTTGTAGGAGTATCAGCCATTATTTTTGAAGTTGAAAAGATTAGTTTTTTGCTTGCTCTCATGGCCCATTATACTGCAACGACTCTTTTTGTCTGTTTTTTGTATATAGCAAATTATGGTTCCCAAAGTCTTGTTAACCTGATTGTAAGCATATCATTCATTTATTTACTTACCTATATTGTCATAATAGTCAAAAATAAATTAATCGTAAGGGACTTAAATAATCACTTGAAAAAAATTAAGAAGAATTAACCACTGCATACTATATAAGATTGGGGAAAAAAGGATGTTAAAAATTAAACATTTACAAGTTAAGTATAAGGATTTTACCGCATTGGATATACACAGTGAAATTAATATCAAAGAAAATGACTTTGTTGGTGTTATTGGAGCAAATGGAGCGGGAAAGTCCACATTAATAAAAGCACTCACTGATCAAGTAAGATATACAGGACTTATAGAAAAGCCAAAAAATATAGCAGTTCACTTACAGGAAAATTCCTATCCAAATGTTCTTACTTGTCAAACAATCATGGAAGGATTGCTAAAAACAACATTAAAAAAAGATGAAAAGCTTAAATCTTTAATTAATTTTTTTAATTTTCAAGATATATTAAGGAAAAAAGTTACTCAATTATCTGGAGGACAAAAGCAGAGATTAACACTGATAATGGTACTCTATCAAGATGCACCTTTGACTTGTTTTGATGAAATGACAGCAGGCCTAGATTTTGAATCCCGTAGTCGATTAATGGAAAAAATTCAAGAATGGTACTCAGGAAAAAATGCGACATTATTGTTAGTAACACATTATTTTGATGAAATTGAAAAACTCGCAAATAAACTGATTATTATTGACAAGGGGCGTTTAATAGAATTCGGAAAAACAGAGGATTTATTTAAAAAATACATTGGCTACTCAACGATAATTATTGAAGGAGATAACGAGAATATAGTACTACAGACAGGAACAAAAATTATCAGTGAAAAAGGAAAACAGGCTTTTTCTTTTTCAAACAAAATTGACCAAGAGGAAGCCGTAAAGGAGTTGATTATGTTAGGGAAAAAATTTTCAATTTCGAATAATAATATTGAACTTATTTATCTAAATGCAATTAATCAAAGTAAGGAGTGTCAGGAGAATTAGCATGAAACATTATATCAAATTTGAATTAAAAAATACATTTGGATACAATATTGGAATGATTGTCGGAGGATTGTTGCCATTAGTTTTAGCAATCGGAGGATACCATGATACCAATGATGCAGCACAAAATAATATAATTGCTGAGAAAATTTTTTCAATGTGCTTACCAATGATACCATTAGGACTTGTATTGCTACCTTTCACGATCGCTTTTGCTAAAGATATTGAAAGTGGTATTTCTACCCGCTTCTCTTTATTTGGGTATACGAAACTAAACCAGATGCTTGCAAAATTTATTGCGATTCTTTCTATGGTTATTGGCATTTGCATTATTTATTTCTTTGTATTGCAAATCGCTCTTCCATTACCCTTTCCTAGTACAACGACTTTAATTTTAATGATTTGTGGCATTGTAATATTAACCATTTCTTTGTACTTTTTAGCGTTCACTATTGCATGGTTTTTCAAAGGATTTAATGCTGTTCAAGGAATTGCAATGATTGCATATTTTGGGATTGCCATTCTTACGGGTACAATTGGAGATTTTGAAATTACAGGAGTAATGAAAAAAATAGCAGATTTTATACCTTTTGACTCCTTCAGAACCGAGTTGGCAAACAAGTGGGCGACACCAAGCTTCGATATGTCAGATGTATTAATGCGTTTAATTCTCTTTATGATTTTTACTATTTTTTTATTTGGTATTATAAATGTGAGCATAGCAAAAAAAAAAGCATGAGTAATTATTCTTATGAAAATTGAGCCTTAATTGGTTACATTGAACTGTCCTATTTTTGGTTAATGTTTTGAATAGAATTTGATAACAGGAAGCTCCTACATTAGTTTTTTCTCTATTGGTCGGATATAATATCTTTCTTCTGTTAATCTCATTCCATTCCTCCTTATCCTTTCATCTTAATGTCCAGGTAGAAAAAGACGCTCAAAATTTTTTGAACGTCTTTTTCTTATTCTAGAGTGATTTTTTAAATAGCCTTAGAACTCTTTCACCTTTCTTGTCTTACAATTTTCGGTAAGGGATTGAATGATAAAAAAGCAATGACATTTCTCTATTTCATTCTTATTTTATGCTGTTTACACTGAAATTCACTTTTATTTCCGATGCATCTTAAACTCCAAGAATAAATCATTATATTCTGCTAGAGAACGATGACCAAGATTTTCGTATACTTCTAATTTAGATGTCAATTCTTCATCTGGATAGAAACGTTCATCCCCAGTAATATCCTCTGGCAAAAATTTCATTGCCGCCTTGTTAGGAGTAGAATAACCGACATATTCTGTATTTTGAGCAGCATTTTCAGCATCTAGCATAAAATTAATAAATTGATGAGCCCCATCAATATTCTTGGCTGTTTTTGGAATAACCATATTATCGAACCATAGATTAGATCCTTCTTCTGGAACAACATATTCTACATCTTCATTTTCCCACATAATCTCAGCAGCCATTCCAGACCATAACACACCGATTGATGCTTCTTCATTTTCAATGAGCATACGAATTTCATCGCCTACAATTGCCTTTACATTTGGTGTTAAAGTATCCAATTTTTCCTTTGCTTCCCGCAAGTGATCATGATCTTTATCATTTAAAGAGTAATGTAAGCTATTTAAGCTCATCCCCATGATTTCTCGTGCACCATCTATCAGCATAATTTTATTTCTTAAATCCTTATCCCATAAATCATTCCAAGAAGTAATTTTCTTATTATCAAGCATGGCTGGATTATAAACAATTCCTACTGTTCCCCAGAAATAAGGAATTGAGTATTTATTGTCTGGATCAAAGGAAAGATCCATAAATCGGCTGTCTATATTTTTCAAGTTAGGAAGCTTCGAATGATCAATCGGAATTAATAAATCTTCTTCCTTCATTTTATCGATCATGTATTCAGAGGGAATCGCAATATCATAGCTTGTTCCTCCCTGCTGAATCTTTGTCATCATTGCCTCATTGGAATCAAAGGTTTCATAAATTATCTTAATCCCTGTCTCCTCTTCAAACTTAGAAATTAAGTCTGCATCAATGTAATCTCCCCAATTATATACCGTTAATGTCTTACCACTCGTATACCCTCTGCTTGAATTTAATTGATGAACAATAAATAGCAGGATGAAGGCCAGTGCAAAAATAACAATTAATCCACGAATGAGAGACTTCATTTTCTCACCCCCGCTTGTGGAGTTTTATTAACTCGTTGCGTAATGAAATAGTAGCCAATGACAAGAAGCAACGTAAATAAGAATAATAAGGTCGATAATGCATTAATATTTAAAGAAATCCCTCGTCGTGCTAAAGAATAAATCTCTACTGATAAGGTGGTAAATCCATTACCTGTTACAAAAAATGTTACAGCAAAGTCATCTAAAGAATAGGTTAATGCCATAAAGAAACCAGCAAATATTCCTGGTGAAATATAAGGAATAATGACTTTTGTCAATACATCCTTCCAGCTTGCTCCAAGATCTAAGGCAGCATCGACCAAAGTCGGACTCATTTCTTCCAGCTTAGGTAAAACCATAATCACAACAATAGGAATCGAAAAAGCTATATGTGACAACAGAACAGAAAAGAATCCTAATTTGATTCCAATGATCGTAAAAAAGATTAAGAAGGAAGCACCAATAATAACATCAGGGCTTACAATAAGCACATTGTTTAAAGACAAAATAGAATTCCTCAAGCCCTTTTTTCTCATTATAGAAATACTAATAGCCCCAAGTACTCCAATGATAGTTGATACTGCTGCAGACAAAAGAGCAATAATAATCGTATTTAACACAATTACGAGCAGTCTTGTATCTTGAAATAACTCCTTATACCAGCCAAGTGTAAAGGAATCAAAATCATGCATGGTTCCCCCGCTATTAAACGAGTAAAAAATCAGATAAAAGATAGGGGCATATAATATGATAAAAACAATACATAAATACAATACAGACCATTTGGATAGCTTTTTCATCTTATATCCCTCTCTTTCTGTTCCCTGTAAGAACCATGATGATAATCATACTAATAATCAAAAATACAGCTATCGTCGAACCCATTCCCCAATCTTGTGTAATTAGGAAATGCTGTTCAATCGCAGTACCTAATGTGATGACACGGTTACCTGCAATTAAACGAGTGATCATAAATAGGGATAGAGCTGGAATAAATACAGCTTGGCACCCAGACTTTACTCCATTTAATGTTAGAGGAAAGACAATTTTTTTAAATGTCGTCCAAGATGACGCTCCTAAATCCTGAGACGCATCTACTAAGCTAGGATTCATCTTCTCTAATGCATTGAAAATAGGTAGAATCATAAAAGGAATAAAGATATACACACTTACAAATAGAAAGCTGAAGTCTGTAAATAATATTTGTTGTTCACCGATTCCAAGAAAATCGAGCATCTGATTGGCTGCACCATGTGTTCCAAATATCCCTAAGAATGCATATGCCTTTAATAAAAGATTAATCCATGATGGTAAAATAATTAATAACAGCCATAATTGCTTATGCTTCGTTTTAGTTAATAAATACGCAGTCGGATATGCAATAATCAAGGAAAAGAACGTTATTAAAAAAGCATACCAAAAGGAACTTAACGTCATTTTCAAATAAACTGGTGTAAAGAACTTCTGATAATTTTCAAACGTAAATGCCCCTTCAATATCAAAGAAAGAATAATAAACAACAAGTGCAACTGGAGCAATAACAAAAAGTACAATCCATAGATAATAAGGGACCGTATACCATTTAGTACTACTTTTCATTGGCTGCCCCCTCATACGCTTCTAGGCGTTTATCAAACTCTTCTTCTGTTTCCCCAAGGCGCATAACATGAATAGCCTCTGGTTCAAAGTAAAGGCCAATTTCGGTTCCTACCGTTGCTTTCTTTGTAGAATGAACTAGCCATTCATTTCCATCCTCGTCATACCCACAAATCTCGTAATGAACGCCTCTAAATAATTGAGAGTCTACCTTTACCTTTAATTTACCTGCTTCTAAAGAAGTAATTTCTAAATCCTCTGGGCGTATTACTACTTCTACTGCTTCATTATCGTCAAAGCCACCATCTACACAATCAAAAGTTTTACTGCCAAAATGGACAACAAAATCTTTTTTCATTGTTCCTGGTACAATATTGGATTCCCCGATAAAGTCTGCTACAAAACGATTAATTGGTTCATCATAAATATCAGTTGGTGTTCCGCTTTGCTCAATGCGTCCTTTATTTAACACAAAGATTTCATCTGACATGGCCAAAGCTTCTTCCTGATCATGTGTCACAAAGATAAAAGTAATCCCTAATCTTCTCTGTAATTCTCTTAACTCATATTGCATTTCTGTGCGAAGCTTTAAATCAAGTGCAGATAATGGTTCATCGAGAAGAATAATTTCCGGTTCATTTACAATGGCTCTTGCAATTGCAACACGCTGTCTCTGTCCACCAGACATCTCACTGATTTCTCTATTCTCGTAGCCTTCCAAGTTAACAAAACGTAGAGCCTCTTTCACTTTTTCTTCGATTACTTGCTTCTTCCATTTTTTTATACGAAGACCAAAGGCCACATTTTCAAATACATTTAAATGGGGGAATAGCGCATAATCTTGGAAAACGGTATTTACCTGTCTTTTATTTGCAGGTATTTTATTAATCAGCTTACCGTTAAAGTAAATATTTCCTTCTGTCGGTTCCATAAATCCAGCAATTAATCGTAAAACAGTCGTTTTTCCACAGCCAGATGGACCAAGCAGTGTATAAAATTTACCTCGCTCAATTTCAAAGCTTACATTTTCTAAAACAGTTGTATCTTGATCATAACTCTTTGTTACATTTTCAAATTGAATAATATGCTGCTCAGACATAATATCCCCCTCTTCATTGATTTTTCTATTGTTTATGAATTCTTCTTATAAGTAAGAATCTGTGGCTACAAGAATTAATTCCGTTACACCATCTGCTAGATTTATTAATTGATGTTCCTCTGTTGCATGATAGTAAATAGATTCCCCTTTTTTTGCCCGATACTCTTGTCTGCCTAATTTCAGCAGAATTTCGCCTTCTACTACATATGCAAATGTTTCCGATAAAGAAGGTTCAAATATTTTAAATTCTCCATTCTTAGAAAAGAATAGCCGTATTGGTTCCATTTCTTTTTCATTTGATTCAGGAACTAGCCATTGAATCCGATACCCTTTTTCCTCATCAGAAAAATCCGTTATATCATCCTCTGTATAAACCACCTTCTGTTTTCGCTCTTCATCATCGAAGAATTCTTTCGGTGTACATCCTAAAACTTCTAAAATATCAAAAAATGTCTCAATGGAAGGAGAACTTAAATCCCTCTCCAGCTGGGATATATATCCCTTGCTTAAATCAGTTCTCTCACCTAACTCTTCTTGTGTTAATCCTTTTTTCAACCGTAAATTCTTTATTTTTTTTCCGATTTCCATGATTCAACCTACTTTTTGTTTAGAAATAGTAAACTTGAAGGCACAAAAGTTCTGTATAACTAAACTTAAAGTTTACTTATACCCAGTTATTATACATTAATTTCTTTAACTTTCAATCCTTTTTTCGGTCTATGGACTATTTTTCAATAGCATTCATATAAATTATTTCTATAAAGCAAAAATGCCCCATAACAAAATGTTTTAGAAAAGCTCGTAGTGTTTATTAACAAAACACCGTTCTACAAAACATTTTTTATGGGGCAATTACAATCTTTTATTACTCTTCTTTCCCTATCTCTAGTGGTATATACTTTCCGTTATCTATTTTTTCAATTTTTTCAAAATGAATCAGCTTTTTTAAAGATGCATTGCAATATGCAGAAGCATCATAGGAATCTCTACCAACTCTTATTCCAATCTCTGTAGGGCCAATCCCTACTTTTCCCCCTTTTTCCTTATACAAATCACACAGTGCATTATAAATATTTTGATCTTTTTCCGTAATTCGTAGTTTGGAATATTGCTTCAATCTTTATTCCTCCTATTGCTCCCTTTTTAATGCAGCTATTAACAGATTTCTTTTCCCTTACATTACTATTCTTTTCGTGTAAATTTTCCATATATCATATATACTGTCTAAGTCTGCTAATTTAAGCATACTAATCCTTTATAAAAATTACAGGCTTTTATGCTTTTTTTTTCAAAAATAGATAATACGTTTCAAAATCCTAATTGTTAATAGGGCAAAAGGTTCATTTCAATATATTGAACACCTCTTCCTCTTTCCTATTTTTTTGGTAATCAATCCCCTATTGGTAAATGCTGTTTTTTTAACTTTTTTCCCCTTATTCCGGAGAGGCTAATCTCCCATTTTGTTCAAAATAATGAACAAAATAGAAAAAAAGAAAAACCACTTGAATTATTCAAGTGATTTTTCTAGGTAGTATTAATGTTCTCTGTTTAGTTTATGGTGCTTTTTAAACATGAAATGTTCCCCATAAGAAGGAAACAATTTTAACTTTTTTAATTCTTTTGGATGTTTAATCATCATTTCTTTTAATAATTCTTTTGGCTGTTTATTTTCTGTATCAATCCCTAACTCTTTCGCTTTCTTCATAATTTGTGTATCTCTTATCTCATCGGCAATTTGCTTAAAATCTTTTCCTTCCGTTTGGATATTAAGCTTTTTTGCCTCAGTCATAATCATTTTTTCTTGCACTTCTTTGCCTAGTTGCTGTATTGTTTTTTCTTTTGTATCTATCCCCAGCTCTTTTGCCTGTTTCAAAATTTTCGCCTCAAACACTTCTTTCATTAATGTTTTGGCATCTTTCCCCTCTGTGCTAATTCCTAGCGACTTTGCTTCTTCTTTAAGATGAGCAGTATGTACTTCCATCGCTATTTGTTGTAAATCTTTTCCCTCTGTTTTTATTCCTAATTTCTGAGCTTCCTTCTTTATTAATACTTCATGGATTTCTTTTTTTATCGCAGCTGGGTCTTTACCTTCTGGCTTTATTCCCAAACTTTTTGCCATTTCTATTAAAAACTGTTTATCTTCTTGGGTTATCTCTCTTTTTTCTGAAGATGGAGCTGCACTTACTAAAGAACAAAAGCCGGTTAATGCTATAGTAGTTAGCATTAACAGCATTATTATTTTTTTCATCTAACTCGTCCTTTCCATTTAAATAAGTAATTTTATACCTTCATAGCCTTTCCTCTTCTTTATTTTATATGTAAGATTTTCCTAAAAATAATTTAATTTGCTTTTTCGCATTTCTTCTATATTCTTTTTTCATATCTAAATAAAGATATATGCTTAACCATTAGACATCTAAAGCTCCTTCTGCTATTTTACATATATACCATATTTGCTGGAGATGAGTTTATTAGATGAGTAAATTTACAAAGGAATATATTATAACCATGGAGGATATTGTGAGAGAAGGCGATCCTATCCTTCGTGAAAAAACAAAGGAAGTATCTATTCCTCCTACTGAAGAGGATATAAAAGAGTTGCAATGCATGCTGCAATATTTGAAAAACAGTCAGGATCCAATCTTGTCAAAAAAATACCAACTACGAGCAGGCGTAGGATTATCGGCAAACCAAATTGGCTTAAATAAACGAATGTTTGCGAGTTATATTAGGCAAGAAAACGGTGAAGCATTGGAATATATGTTAATCAACCCTAAGATCATTAGTCATTCTACTGCCATGACCTATATTCCTGAGAGTGAAGGCTGTCTTTCTATTGATCGATCCATTGTAGGCTATGTTCCTCGCTATCGTAGAATAACGGTTCGAGCATACAATATACATGGAGAAGAAGTAAAAATTAAATTAAAGGATTACGAAGCAATCGTTTTTCAACATGAAATAGATCACTTAAACGGAATACTATTTTATGATCATATCAATAGTAAAAACCCATTTGAGCTTCCTGCCAATGTGGATATTACTCCTTTATATTAAATGACTTTTATTTCTACAGTCTGAATAAAAAAAGCAGATAGCATTTGCTATCCGCTTTTTTATTTATTTTTTATCTTTTTGATCTTTTTGATCTTTTTGATCTTTTTCTAACTTATTATCAATTTTATATTTTGAAGTAGCTTCATTTAACCAAGTACCAGCTTTTTCTTGAACCTTTTGTGCTAATAAGGTTTCTTTAATTTTCGCTTTTGAATCTTCTAATGTTGCTTCTTTTGCTTCTTTTTTACCAGTTACTTTAATAATATGGTATCCAAAATCTGTTTTAACTGGGTCGCTAATTTCATCTACTTTCATTGAGAACGCCGCTTTGTCAAAGGCTTCAACCATTTTTCCTGAAGTAAAGTATCCTAATTCTCCACCTTTATCTTTTGTTTGTGTGTCAGTAGAATATTCTTTAGCTAATTTAGCAAAGTCTTCCCCGTTGTCTAACTTCTTCTTCACTTCTTTTGCCGTTTTTTCATCTTTTACTAAGATATGACTTGCCTCCACTTGCTCTGGAGTGCCAAAACTTGCTTTATTATCTTCAAAGTATGTCTTAATTTCATCATCCGTAATTTCGATAGATGGCTCAAGAATTTTTGTTACTTTTAGATTTTGTTCCACTTGTTCTTTAAATAAATCTTCTGTCATCCCATTTTGAGCTAACAACATATTAAAGGTTTCTTGTCCACCGTACTGTTTAATCATCTTGTCCAATTCTGCTTGGACGTCTTTATCCGTTACTTTCACTTTCGCTTTATCAGCTTCAAGATCTACTACTTTATTAGAGATCATCATATTTAATACAGTTGCGCCATATTGTTTGTTTAGCTCTTTATTTAGTTGCTCTTGTGTAATCTTTTCCTTTTCCACTGTTGCGACTGTTTTACTTCGTTGTGTTAGATAAACTGCTCCTATTATTAACGCTACTAGTACTACCACTAGAATAGGAATAAGAACCTTCTTATTTTTCATATTAAGCTAAAATCCTCTCTGCACAAAATTTTGGATATAATAGGCATACCCCTATTATAACTCTTACACTATATTATCATATAATTATGACGAAATTATTAACAGATTTAAAAAAAATCCATCCTATTACAAAATAAGATGGAATTTTTTCGACAAATTTCGTATGTTTCACATGAAACGTGTCGATTAATTTATCGTATTATTACTTGTTAACGTTAATTCCACTTTTTGAGATTTGCCATCTCTATAAATTTCTAGTTTTACTTTATCACCAATTTTCACTTCTGAATATAGATATTTTCGTAAATCTGTTGAGTTAGCTACTTTTTTCCCATCAATGGCGACAATAACATCCTGAACTTTTAAGCCTGCTTTAGCAGCGGCAGAATTAGCATCAATATTAGTAATCATTACTCCTTTTGACACTTTATTTGGAAGGTCTTCCAAATACATACGAGGGACTTCTTCTAAGCTTGCTAATCCTACTCCAAGATATGGACGTTCTACTTTCCCTTTTTCAATAATTTCATTCACAATTGGGATAAGATCATTACTAGGAATCGCAAAACCTAGCCCTTCTACACCTGAATCACTAATTTTCAAACTATTTATACCAATTACCTCTCCTGATGAGTTGATTAAAGCTCCTCCACTGTTACCAGGATTAATAGCTGCATCGGTTTGAATAACATTAAATTCCCAATCACCAGCAGATGTATTTACTGTAATGCTTCGATCTACAGCACTTACTATACCTTGGGTGACTGTTCGAGACAGCTCTTGCCCAAGTGGATTACCAATAGCCCATACTTGATCGCCAGGTCTCAATGTAGAAGAATCGCCAAAATTGATAATATCAGAAGCATATTTAGCATCAATTCTTACTACCGCTAAATCAGTTAAAGCATCTGCCCCAATTAGCTTAGCCTCCGTTTTATCCCCGTTATAAAGGGAGATTTCTAACGCATTTGCTCCTTCGATTACGTGGTTATTTGTCACTATATATGCATATTGATTATCTTTCTTAAAGATAATACCAGATCCAGACCCAGATTCTACATCACTGGAATTCTGAGAAAATGGATTTGATTGCTTTTGCATGTTTACAATCCCTACAATTGCTTTAGAAGATGACTCCACCATATCCGCAATAGCTATTGTGCCATCACTTGTTTTTGTATTCGATGTTGTATTCGCAGTAATTGCCCCAGTCTGTTTACCTTCCACTTTATTAGATAACTCCTCTACCTGCTTTTCGAGCTTATCATAAGAATCATTATAAAGGTCTGTATGGGGAATTGTGAAAAATGTTAAGGCTGAACCAACAACACCTGCTGCTAACAAGGAAAGAAACCCTTTTGTTTTCGAAGTATCTTTTCGAGCATTTTCTTGTTCTTCTTCTTTATCAAGATGAACTTGCTCTTTTTCAGCAGTATATTCCGCTTCTTCTGGCTTGTTTATTTCATCCTTTTCTACAGGATCTTCTGAAATGACTTGATCTTCCTTCTCTGCTACTAATTCTTCGCCCCCAAGGTTAGTCTCTTCAGCCTCAGGGCGATCTTTCTCCCATTCATTTCGTTTTTCCAAATCACTCATCGCTTGTTCCTCCTATTTCCAATATCAACATTACATTTATTTCAGTTCATTATTTTTCTTTTCATTTCTAATATTTGTTTATACATACATAGTAACCATCATATATGAATAAATTATGAACAAAGTTTGAAAAGACATAGAAGAATTCTAGAACATTTTATTCCATCAGATAACCTATTCGTTACTTTTCTTCTGGAAGAGGGAAGAAAAGAGTGAAGGTAGTGCCTTTTCCTTTTTCGCTCGACACTTTAATATCCCCTTCATGGAACTGAACTAATTGCTTAACAATAGATAAACCAAGTCCAAATTCGCCGTAAGGGTTATTAGTTCTAGAGATATCCGCTTTATAAAACCTTTTCCAAATGTTTTCTATTTCATGAGCATCTATACCAATTCCAGTATCTTTTACCTCTATGATTGTTTTGCTTGCTTCCGTTCGTCCTTTTAACCATATACTTCCGTTCTCGGTAAACTGTATACTGTTTTTCGTGATGTTCATAATGATTTGGATAAGCCGATCATAATCAGCATAAATCACTGCGTCACTATCCACATCAACGTAAATTTTAACACCATTTTCCTCTGCTAAAATAGACAGCTGGTCATCAATTATTTCCAATACTTCTTGGAGGGAAATAAACTCCTTCATTAGGACAATTTGGTTGGAACGTATTTTATCATAATCAAGATTCTCATTTACTAATCGGATAAGCCTTTTTGCCTCATGGCTAATTAATTTCAGACCTTTCTCCCGCTCATTTTCTGGTATCATATTATTGTTTAATCCTTCTATGACACCGCTTATCGTCGTTAAGGGGGTCTTTAATTCATGAGAAACATCTGACATAAATTGGCGTCTCCGATTTTCTAGTGCATCAATTGCTTCCTTCGACTCTCTTAAATTATCTACCATCTGATTAAAATCTTCCCCTAATTCTCCAATCTCATCAAATGTTGAAGAGGAAACTTTCACAGTATAATCTCCTTGTGCAACATGGCTTGTAGCTTCCTGAAGCTTTTTTATCCGATTGACATGTACTCTTGAAAAAATAAAGCTCATTAATAAGGCAATCGCAAAAACTAGAAAAAGAGTATAAAGCAAATAACGATTGATTTCCTGAATCATCTCCTTTGATTCTACAAGAGGAGAAGTTAAAATAATTCCTCCAACCACTACATCATTAACAGAATACGGAATTGCAACTAAAGCTACCTCTTGGTCTCCTCTTTTTGTACTAGGTTTAATAACTGTACTGCGACCATCCTTTATTTCATCCCACTCTGCATGAGTAATATTGATATCCAAATCCTTTCCAAAAGACCAAATACGATTTCTTTGTGTATTGAAGATGCCGATCGTTATCCCAGTGCCTTTTAGTTCTTCAGAATATCGTAATAACGTAGAATAAGTTGCAGCAGACCATAAATCAGCTCCTTGAACGTCCTGGACAATATTATATCCGTATCCCTTTAGTTCTTCTGCCTTCATAGAGAAAACCAATTTCTCAATATAATGTGAAAAAACAAGACTTAATACTAATAGGGCTACAAGAATAACGCTTAAGTGACTGATTAGCTGCTGATAGATGTATTTAATTCTCATGTATTACCACCGCTTCATCAAATTTATATCCTCAATCATATCATATTTATTGCCATTACTAATTAAAGCTACTTTTCTTGGCTTTGGACAATATTGTGGATTTTCGCGAATTATTAATGATTTTTTGCGAATAAGTCACATATTTTCGCGAATAAAATCTCCGCCAGAAAAGTTAAAAACATATAAAAAGGCCATTTAAAAGATATCTCCTTTAAATGACCACCGTTATTGACTTATTTCTCGTGAAAAACTTTTTCTGCAAGGAGAAGTCCACCTGTAATTCCAGCATTATCTCCTAAACCTGGTCTAACAATATATTCATTCATTTTATCCTGCACCTCCGGGTAGGAAACATACCCGTTTAAGAGCTCGGTCAAATAGCGATGGACATGTGTTAATACATGCTCCTGATTCATAACGCCGCCGCCAAGGATGATTTTTTTAGGTGAGAGAATGAGAATGTATTGCATAAGAGCTTGCGCAATATAATAGCCTTCCATCTCCCAGACTTCCTCTTTATCACTTAAATGAAAAGCCTTCTCGCCCCAGCGTTCTTCAATTGCCGGCCCAGCCGCTAATCCTTCTAAGCAATCTGCATGGTATGGGCATCTGCCTTTATAGCTATCTTTGGGATGTCTTCTTACTAAAATATGGCCCATTTCTGGGTGCGTTAATCCTTGCAGCAATTCCCCATTAATATACGCCCCAGCGCCAATCCCTGTACCAATCGTTATATATAAACAATTATCCACACCTTTAGCAGCGCCTAGCTTTGCTTCTCCTAGTGCGGCAACATTTACATCTGTATTAAAACCAGTTGGAACAGAAAATTCATCTTCTATTGTTTTAAGTAATGGATAGTCCTTCCATGCAAGCTTTGGCGTCGTTGTTATATTTCCATATGTAGCATTGTTTTTATCAACATCAATAGGACCAAACGAGCCGATTCCAATTGCGTCAACGGAAAACTTTTTAAAGAAAGCAATAACCTCTGGCATCGTTTCTTCCGGTGTTGTTGTTGGAATAGATATTCTTTCTTGGATATTTCCTTTTGCATCCCCTACTGCACAGACAAATTTTGTTCCACCAGCTTCAATAGCGCCGTATAGTGACATGGTTTCTCTCTCCTTATAAATGGTTTTGTATACTTACTGTTTTGTGTCAGCCGGAAAAACTATTCCCGTTTGTCTTCTTACCTCATCCATTACTTCCATTACCGCTAAAGAAATATCAAAAGAGTTAATAGAGGATTCGGTTTTTCCTGCCTTAATCAATTCTATAAATTCCTGCGCCTCATAAAACATCGAAGCTTCCTTTTGAGGAAGAGTAAGATTCTCCCCTTCTCCATTCCTTGGAATAAACTCTACTTTTGTAGGAGTGTTCATTTGATTGATTATTAGATTGCCATCTTCTCCTTGGATTTCAGACGGAATATGAGAGTTGGTTATTTTCGAATATATGAGAATGACATCCATATCTGGATACGCTAGAATAATGCTTCCCTCGCCGTCAACACCTGATTCCAATAAGAAACTATTAGCCTTAACTTTCTCCGGTTTTCCAAAAAGAAGTACCATAGGGTAAAGACAATAAACACCAATATCCATTAATGCTCCATTTGACAGCTCCGGCTTGAATGCATTTAATACCGTTCCTTGCTTATAAGCATCATACCGCGAAGAATACTGACAATAGCTTACAAATGCACGTCTGATTTTTCCAAGTTTATGTAAATTTTCTTGAACAACTTTAAAATTAGGAAGAAATGTTGATTTGAGTGCCTCCATTAAAAGAACTTCATTTTCCTTGGCAGCAGTAATCATTTCTTTCACTTCTGCTGTATTAGAAGCCATCGCTTTTTCTGTTAAAACATGCTTTTTATTTTTCAAAAATAGGATTGCCTGTTGCGCATGATAAGCATTAGGGCTTGCAATATATACAGCATCGATTTTATCGCTCTTTGCCATTTCTTCTAAATTAGTAAAAGTATGTTCCACATTAAATTTATCAGCAAACGCTTTCGCTTTGTCCGCTGTTCTTGAGTACACGGCATTTAATTGAAAATCTTCTATTTCACCAGCTGCCTTTATAAAAGATTCTGTAATCCAATTGGTTCCGATAACTCCAAATTTAATCGTCATCCAAAGTCCTCCTCATTCGATGAATATTCCCTGCTTCCCTTTTATTTTGGAGGGAAGTCCTAAAAAAAGCAACTATCTACTAGAATTTTTATCTTTTAAAAAGTGTCTATTTTTTTTCACAAAAAAATCCAACAAGTAGTTTCTACTCATTGGATTCTATACGAAGCATTATTTGGAAATGGCTTCTGAAATTTCTTTGACCATTTCACTTGTTGACAGAAGACCGCCTCCTGATAGATACCAGTAGCTAGGGTCTAAATAAACAATATGATCATTTTTAGCTGCAGCAATTCCCTTTACAAGTTTATTATCAAGGACCTTCTCAGCAGAAGACTCCCCACCAACAACTGCTCCTCTATCTACAACAAATAAATAGGCCGGATTTTTTTCTGCTACATATTCAAAAGTAACCTTTTGTCCATGTGTGGAAGCTTCAATATTTTCATCTGCCGGTGCTAACCCAAATACATCATGAATAATGCCAAAACGAGAATTTTTCCCATATGCACTTATGCTTCCATCATTCACCAATAAGATTAAAGATTTGCCATCTACTGCTTTTGCCTTTTCGTTAAGTGCAGCAATGTCTTCATCTATTTTTGCTAATTCTTTGCTAACCTCTTGTTTCTTCTCAAAAATCTCTCCAATAATATTCATATTATGCTTAAAGGAATTCATATAGTCTGTTGTGTCAACACCAAGATATACAGTTGGGGCAATTTTTTTCAATTCTTCATACGCAGCTGACTGTCTTCCAGAAATAAAGATTACATCAGGTTCTAATTCGCTAATTGCTTCGAAATCTGGCTCTTTTAAACTACCTACATTTGTATATTTTGAATCTTCATATTTAGAAAGATATGGTGGAATATTAGCCTGTGGAACCCCAGCTACTTCTATTCCTAATTTGTCTAATGTATCTAAAACACCAAAATCAAAAGCAACAACTGTTTTAGGGTTTACTTTAACTGTATCTTCTCCTAATTCGTGTGTTACTTTAATTTTTGCTGATTTCTCGCTACCTTTATTTGTATCGGCATTCGATTTTTCTGTATTTCCACATGCAGCTAACACTGCAAGAATACATGTTAATAATAATAGGGAAAGCTTTTTCTTCATCTTCTAAACACCTCTAAATTTAATATATATAAATTAAATTGAATACATTGCATTTAAAGACAGAATACCCTATGATAAGGTATTATTAGCCGTTTTCCTTCCTCATTTTCCTAGAATGATTTAGGATTTTGCTAATATCTAATGGTAGTGTTATTATGGTTTTCTTCTGGCGAAGGGACTTATTTTTAAGTCAGCCATAATTACACTGCCCCCTTTCTATTTTTCTTCCACCATTAGCTTCTTTCTACAATGAATCAATTATTTATCCATAATTAGCTTTCATTTTTCATGCGAAATAAACACATATTCTTTGATTGTTTATTTCTTCAATTTGCATATCCATTTCATAAATGTCTTTCAATACTTTTTGATTAATGATTTCTTTTGCTGGTCCATCATTTATGATTTTTCCATTCTTTAATGCTACGATATTATCGGAATAAACAGAGGCAAAATTGATATCATGGATTACGATTACTACTGTTTTCCCCAGCTCTTCTACTAATCTTCTTAAAACCTTCATTATTTGCACAGAATGCTTCATATCTAAATTATTTAACGGCTCATCCAAGAGGATATATTCTGTATCTTGAGCAATTACCATCGCAATATAAGCTCTTTGCTTTTGTCCTCCACTTAGTTGATCTATGTATTTATGCTGCATATCTTCTAATTCCATATATTTAATAGCTTCGTCTACCATTTTCTCATCAAGGTCATTTAATTTCCCTTGTGAATACGGAAACCGGCCAAAGCTGACAAGTTCTCTTACAGTTAAGCGGAGGTTTATATGGTTCGCCTGTTTTAAAATAGCAATTTTCTTGGCGAGATCATTGCTCTTCGATTTATCAATATGCTGTCCATCAATAAAGACATCTCCACTGTCTGCTTTCGTTAAGCGACTTATTACTGAAAGCAGTGTACTTTTCCCTGCTCCATTTGGTCCAATAAAGGAAATAATTTTCCCTTTCTCTACTGAAAGAGAAACATTATCAAGCACTTTTTTGCTCCCATATTGTTTAGTAATATTCTTTACTTCTACCATGCTTTTCTCTCCTTTAGTAATAGATAGATAAAGTACACTCCACCTACAAAGTTAATTATCACACTGATTGTCGTTGAAAAAGTAAAGACACGTTCTACAATCAGCAACCCACCAACTAAAGAAATAATGCTCAACAAAATAGATCCAGTAATTAAAGTTCGGTGTTTATATGTTTTTAGAAATTCACGAGCTAAATTGACAACCAATAATCCAAGAAAGGTAATGGGTCCCACTAAGGCAGTGGAAACAGACACTAGGATCGACACCACAATTAGCATGCTGCGCACTACTTTTTCATAATCAATTCCTAAATTAATGGCTTGGTCTCTTCCTAATGACATGACATCAAAGAATTTACTATATCTCGTAACATATATAGATACTATAGCAACGATAATAATACTGATTATTAAAATATTTGTGTTTACATTATTAAAACTTGCAAACATTTTATCCTGGATAATAAGGAACTCATTGGGATCAATTAACACCTGCATAAAGGAAGAGAGACTAGAGAAAAAGCTTCCTAATACAATTCCAATCAGCAGCAATAATAAGATGTTTTGATCTTCTCTCCTAAAGAATAGCTTATAAAGAATACTTGAGAAAAAAACCATTAAAGCGACAGATAACAAAAAATTAATATTGCTATTCATCACAGTCATTGTACTTGAACCAAAAACGAAAACCACAACAGTTTGAATGAATAAATAAAGGGAATCTAGTCCTAAAATACTTGGTGTTAAAATACGATTATTAGTGATCGTCTGAAATACCATCGAAGTAAAGGCAATACAGCCACCTGTTAGAAGAATCGCGATGATTTTTATGGCTCTACGTGGAATCACATATTCCCAGTTATTACTACTGACCTTTATTAACATAAATATAGAAATTAATAATACTGCCAGTATAGCTAGTATTATAAGTTTTACTCTAGGTTGCATCATAAGACTTTCTCCTTACTAGTAAATACAAGAATCCTCCACTTCCGATGACTCCCACCATCACACCGATCGATATCTCATACGGATAAATAATCACTCTTCCAAGAATATCACAGAATAATACAAAGACTGCTCCTAATAATGCTGTATGGGTCAAGCTATTTTTCAAATTATCTCCTCTGTATAACGAAACGATATTGGGAATGATTAGACCTAGAAAAGGAATCATTCCTACTGTCAGCAATACAACAGAAGAAACTAACGCTACGATAATTAACCCTATATTCACTACTCTTTTGTGATTGAGACCAAGATTAGTAGAAAAATCCTCACCCAATCCAGCAATTGTAAATTTATTTGCATATAAGTATGCAACAATAACCATCGGAATACTTATGTAAAGAAGTTCATAACGCCCTTCCATGATTAAAGAAAAATCACCTTGTAACCATGAAGACATATTTTGAATCAAATCATATTTCATTGCAAAAAAAGTGGTAATCGAGCTAACAATATTCCCTAGCATTAAACCAATCAATGGAATAAAGATAGCATCTTTAAATTTAATCATATTAAGTATTCGCATAAACAAAAAGGTTCCTCCGAGTGCAAACACAAAAGCGATTAACATTTTAATAATCGGGCTCTCGCCTGTAAAAAGCATTAAAGCTACTAATATCCCAAGTCTCGCCCAGTCCATTGTTCCAGCAGTTGTAGGAGAAACAAATTTATTCCTCGATATCTGCTGCATGATAAGGCCACAAATACTTAGACTAACACCAGCTATAATAATACTGACTAAGCGAGGAAATCTGCTAATCAAGAGAATTTCTCTCTGATCTGCTGTTAAATGAAAAATATTTTGTGGATGAATATCAATTACTCCTACAAATAGGGAGATGATAGATAAAACTATTAACATTATAGTTAAGTGTCTAATTTTCATAGTGCCAATGAGTAATATTACTCGTTCCCCTCACTCCCAACTTCATCGCAAATGATTTTCATTATCATTTAGATTATTTCTTTATTTTATCATCTTTTTCTAGCCCGTCAATGCTTTTTAAAAGACTAAATGTAATTATCACAACATTTCAAAAATAATAATCCCTATTACCTAGTTATTTAGTCTTTTATATACAAAAAAAAGCCCCCAAATGGAGGCTTTTTTCTCACTTTATTAGTAATGTACGTGTCCTGATGTCATTACCCAAATTGTTCCTCCGGCAACGACAATTGCGCAGAAGAAAGCATAAATGATATTAATAGTCTGTACTTGCCCTTCTCCTTCTGTAAGATGCATAAACATAAACAGTTGAAGAATTGCTTGAATAACAGCTAATGCTCCGATAATCCACATTACAGTAACCATTGGAAGATCTGTATATAACTTAGCCCCTACAGCTGCGAAGGTAAGTAATAAAGAAACAATAAAACCTGCAATATGACTAATTGGAAATTTTTCATTTTCATGATTTTTTGCCATCTTTTATTACCCTCCCATTTTCATTCTAGCAAGATAAACGAATGTGAAGATGAAAATCCACACAACGTCTAAGAAATGCCAGTATAAACTTATAATAAATGTCTTACGAGCAGTTGTTGGTGTTAAGCCATGTTTAAGCAATTGAATAATAATCAATATCGCCCAACCTATACCTAAGGATACGTGCAATCCGTGTGTTCCTAGCAATACAAAGAAGGAAGAAAGGAAGGCACTTGTCTGCATTGTCGCTCCTTCATGTACATAATGAATAAATTCATTTACTTCCACAAAGACGAAGCCTGCACCCAATGCTAAAGTAATAATTAACCATGTTAATAATCCTTTTAAATTTTGGCGACGCATATACCAGATAGCGATCCCACAAGTGAAACTACTTGTTAATAGTAAAAGTGTTTCAATCATTACATCTTTTAATTTAAATAATTCAGCTGGAGTAGGTCCGCCTGCAAAGTTATCCTTTAAAGATCCATAGGCTGCAAATAAGGTAGCGAATAATACAACCTCCGCACCAAGGAAAATCCAGAAGCCTAGAATATTTAAACGACTTTGCTCTGTTTGATATTCTAGTGGTAAGGACTTATCGACTTTTGCCATTATTTCTCACCTCTCCATGCACGTTCCGTTTTCTTAATAACATCCAGTTTAATATGATAACCTTCGTTATAATCAAAGGAACGAATGATTAAGCCAACAAAAATACCTAAGCTACAAATTGCAGCTGGAATAAACCATTCAAATATTAGGAAGAAACCGACGATACCAAATACAACACACATATAGAATGGAAGTCCAGAGTTGCTTGGCATGTGTATTTCTTCTAGTTCTTCTTCTTTTAATACTAAGCCTTCATTATTTTTCTTCATATACCAGAACGCATCTAATGCTTTTACTTCTGGAGTAATTGCAAAGTTATATGGCTGAACTGGTGAAGCTGTATGCCATTCTAGCGTTCTTGCATCCCATGGATCTGTAGAAATCTTTCTATCTGCATAACGAGTACTATAGTAGATGTTATAAACTAGCACGGCAAATCCAGCAGCAAGAATAAGGGATCCGATTGCTGATAACATGAACAATGGTGCAAATCCAGATTCCGCTGAGAAAGTATAAGAACGTCTTACTGCTCCTTTTAAGCCTAAGAAGAACATAGGCATAAAGGTTACATTAAAACCAATATTAAACAACCAGAAATGCCATTTTCCTAAACGTTCGTTTAATGCATAACCAAACATTTTTGGCCACCAGTAATAGAAACCAGCAAATACTGCATATACAACACCTGGTATTAATACATAGTGGAAATGAGCTACTAAGAATAAAGTATTATGATATTGATAGTCTGCTGCAGCCATTGCAAGCATAACTCCCGTTACCCCACCAATTGTAAAAGTCGGAATAAATGCAAGCGCCCATAGCATTGCCGTTGTAAATTGGATACGTCCTTTTCTCATAGTAAACAACCAGTTGAAAATCTTAACCCCAGTTGGAACTGCGATTAACATAGTTGTGATTGAGAATACAGAGTTTACAACTGGTCCAGATCCCATTGTATAGAAATGGTGAACCCAAACAAGGAAACTCAATAACGCAATACCGACAATAGAAATAATCATTGAATTATAACCATATAGGCGTTTTTTCGAGAATGTAGCAATAACTTCAGAGAACATTCCAAATGCAGGCAAGATAACAATATATACCTCTGGATGTCCCCATAACCAGAATAGGTTATTCCATAACATCGCATTTCCTCCACCAGAAATCGTGAAGAAATGAGTTCCGAATAAACGGTCAAATGTCATTAATGCTAATGCAACAGTTAAAATAGGGAATGCAAACACAATAATTACGTTTGTAATTAATGAAGTCCAAGTAAACATTGGCATTTTCATTAAAGTCATCCCTTTAGCACGCATTTTCAGGATTGTCACAATAAAGTTAATACCTGTCATTAACGTACCAATACCTGCGATTTGCAGTCCAATTGCATAGAAGTTGTTTCCAACTCCTGGTGTGAATTCTTTCCCCGCTAGAGGGAAATAGGATGTCCATCCTGCATCAGGAGAACCACCAATTACGAAAGAGATATTGAATAGCATTGCTCCACTGAATGTTAACCAGAAGCTTAATGCATTCAATTGTGGGAACGCAACATCACGTGCACCAATTTGCAATGGAATAACTACGTTCATTAATCCAATCAATGCTGGCATCGCCATAAAAAGAATCATGATAACACCATGCGTTGTAAATACTTCATTATAATGCTGTGGATCTAAAAATTTCATTTCAGGAGCTGCTGTTTGATATTTCATCATCAAACCGTCTACTCCACCACGGAAGAACATTAATACGGCAACAATAATATACATGATACCGATTTTTTTGTGATCAACCGTTGTTATCCATTCATCCCATAAATATTGCCACTTCTTAAAATAAGTAACACCTACTACTATAGCAAGCATTGTTAGAATAATACCTATTTGAGCAGACAATATTAGGGGATCACCAGTAATAACAATGTCATCCCACTTAATGTGCATCCTTTTCACCTCCGTCAGACTCTTGATTCTTTTCAAAAGTTCTACCTGGATATCCATGAACTCGATATAACTCAGGGTTTAAATAATAGTTTGAGTCTCCACCTTTACCGTGGTCAATCCACTCTAAATGTGTATTAGAGAAAGTCATACGGCCTAAATGTGTAGGCTTGATAATTTCTCTGTATTTCTCTTCTGTTAACTTAGGGGCAGTTTCTTTTACTTCATCTACCCATTTATCATAATCCTCTACAGATTTTGCTTCGACATCAAACTTCATCTCCGCATAACCTTTACCGTTAAAGCTTGTATTTTGTCCTTCATAGTTACCTGGGTTATCTGCTACCACATAGAGATCTGTTTCAGCACCATACATCGTATACTTTTGACCAGCTAAAGCAGGGATCCAAAATGATTGCATCGTACCAGCAGAAGTTAATTTAAACTCAACAGGTACACCTGCAGGGATATTTACATAATTAACTGTTTCAATCCCCTCTTCTGGATAACTAAAAATCCATTTCCAATCTGCAGAAGTAACGTTAATCACTACTGGATCACGATCTTTATAATCTTTTGGCACATCTTCTAAAGCAAAGATTGTTTTTACAGTTGGAACCGTTAATGCAATGATTATTAAGAACGGTATTACAGTCCAAACAATTTCAAGCTTTGTGCTTCCATGTTCTTCTGGCTCATAATCCGCATTTTCTTTTGTTGCACGATATTTCCAAACTATGTAGCCAAATAGTGCAAAAACTACTAGACAAACAAAAGCCATTAATACAATTGACCAGTTAATCAAGTCCGTAATACTTCTAGCAACAGGACCTTGGGGGTCAAATACTACCATGGATTCACAGCCACTTAAAATGAATAATGGTACAATTGCTAAAAGCGAAACTAAAACTCCCTTTTTCATTTGTACAGCTCCTTCCATATAAGTTAAAATGTTAAATTATTCACAGAATGTTCGATATTTAGACACAGAACATTCATATTACAGAGGTAAAATAGGAATTATTACTACCTGTATGATGATATCATATCTTGAACCTATTATATGTGACAAAAAACGTAAGTATAATTTTACCAATTATCACATTTTCTATCCCTAGATTTTCCCATATTCAAGATTTTATCAACCTTTTTATTATAGCAGATACCATTTTTAAAATCCACGTCCATAATTATGTCACAAACTTTTTTACAAATTAGAGTATTTCTGCAAACCCTCTTTTAAAAACGCTTACATCAATTATAATTTATACTGGTTGCTTTTTCCATCATTTTGTTCATGTTTTCCTTCTGTAAATAGACATTCCTCCTTTTATATAGTCTGTTATATTTATCACAGACTATATATAATTAAACCTCATTCTCTTTCCTAATTCTAACCATTATTTATCTCCAGTTATACAAAATATCAGAAACAACTCTTCTCTTCTTGCTGCTATAAAAAAAAGATAGAAATTTATACTGATACTAATAGCAGCTGCCACTAGTATCGGTATCTACTTCTATCTTTTGAAACGATTAATTTCCTAGTATTTCTTGTAATTTTCCTTTTACCTTTTCATTTACCTTTTTTGCATCTTCTTTAATCTCGTCTACTACTTTGCTCCATTTGGAAGAATTTTCTTTTATAGTCGTTTCTAATTCCTCTGCTTTCTCTTTAATTACCTTTTTTGTTTTTTCTACTTTTTTATTTACATTTTTATTATCCTTATTTGCAAGTCTATCACTGACGGATTGGACCTGAAAATTCTCTGGCTCTACATATTGTACGGCTTGATCCATAATTGTTTTAAAAATTGGTATGACATCACCTGAACTTTTACTTGGCAGATAATGCATCTTATCTGTTTTATCATATCCTAGCCACATCGACCCAACTAGATTAGGCGTATACCCTACAAACCATTGATCCTTTGTGCCAGAAATACTCGAATCCTCTAATTGAGTGGAGCCTGTTTTTCCGGCAAGTTGAAATCCTGTTATTTTTGCTCCTTGGCCTGTTCCTGATTTAATAACATCCAATAACATGGAGGTCATGTCATTTGTCACCGATTTGGAAGTAACTCTTGTCGACTTTGGCTCATATTCAGCCACAACGTTGCCTGTCGGTCCGACAATTTTTGTAATCAAATGACTTTCCATTCGGACTCCCTCATTAGGAAATGTAGAATAAGCGCTCGCCATTTGCAATGGTGAAACACCACTGTACATCCCGCCTAAAGCTATCCCAAGATATTCATCCTCTTTTTCATATGGAATGCCGAAGCGATCAAGGGATTTAAGACCATTTTCCAAACCAATTTTATCTAGCAGCCAGACTGCTGGCACATTTAAAGAGTCTTCTAATGCTTCATACATCGGAACTTCGCCTTTATAAGACTTAGTGAAGTTTTTCGGTTCATAATCACCCTTTTTGAAAGGCTTATCTTCAAGCATAGAGTCAATTTTATATCCTTTTTCTAAAGCAGGTGTATAAACAGCAAGTGGCTTCATCGTGGATCCTGGCTGTACTTTAATTTGAGTAGCTCGGTTAAAGCCTCTGAAAACTTGCTCTCCTCTTCCTCCTACTAATCCTCTCACTCCCCCAGTTTCCGGATCAAGTAAAACCGCTCCGCCTTGCACTAATGTACCATCAGAACTTCTAGGAAACAGGGAATCTCTTGCAAAAGTTTTTTCTAAGGTAGATTGAAGATTTTGATCCATCTCTGTATAAATCTTATATCCTCTTTTTAAAATTTCTTCTTGTGTAAGTCCATACTTGCTGATTGCTTCATCAATCACCGCGTCCACAAAGTAAGGATAATCTCTTTCAATAAAAGATCCTCCCCCATTTTCTAATACAATTTTTTCGTTTACTGCTTGCTGGTACTGCTCTTCTGTAATTTTTTTTAATTCTACCATTTTCTTTAGAACAAGGTTGCGGCGATTTATAGCACCATCATAATTGTTATAAGGATCTAATGCAGATGGAGCTTGCACTATTCCTGCTAGCAATGCAGCCTCACTAATAGATACATCCTTAATATCTTTATTAAAATATTTCAAGGATGCTTGGCTGATACCCCAGGCACCACTACCAAAATAAACGTGATTCAAATACATTTGTAGAATTTCATCTTTTTTATAATGCTTTTCTATTTCTACAGCAAGAA
This sequence comes from Niallia circulans, assembly GCF_003726095.1. Classification (NCBI taxonomy): domain Bacteria; kingdom Bacillati; phylum Bacillota; class Bacilli; order Caryophanales; family Bacillaceae; genus Niallia; species Niallia circulans. Next base: position 4,317,855 of record NZ_CP026031.1, on the reverse strand, counting down.
ATAGTTCCTCTGCTTTTCGCTTATAGGTCTGTTCGGAAGTTAACAAAGCATTTTTTGTTAATTGCTGGGTAATCGTACTTCCTCCACCAGTAATTCTCCCTGCAAAAATGTTCTTAAAAAACGCACGGCTGATCCCTTTAATATCAAACCCATTATGTTGATAGAAACGTTCATCTTCAATAGAAACAACTGCGTCTGGAACATATTTCGGGACATCCTTTAATTCAATGCCTTCTGTTCTTTCCGTTCTTATTCGAGTTGCTTCATCTCCATCTTTATCATAAATAATGGTCGCCTGACTTAAACCAGCCTTTAATGAACTAACATTTGCTTGTGTTGCTAGGTACGTAAAATATAATATCGCTAATAAAACAAATAATAACAAAGCCAACAGTATAATTTGGGTAAGGTGTCTCTTTTTCCAGAAACGTCGAAACCCTTCCCAATATGGTTTTAATCGATCCATCTATTACCTATCCTTTACTTTTACTCATAGAATAAATACTTCTTCTTTTTTTCTATCTAATCATTAGACGGTTATTTTCTCTTATATGTTGCAACTATCTATGAAAACTATATTCTCTTTCTTTCTAAATTACAAGAAGGGATCTCTATCTAATATTACCAAATTTAACTAGAAGAGGGGTTATTGTTTATCCATTTGATTTCTTGGGAAAAGAATAAGTAAAGGCTAAAAGGATGTGAGAGATAATGAAAAAAATGTTCAGACGAATCATTACGTGGGGACCTATCATTTATCCCTTCGCCAAAAAAATGTGGGACAAGCGCAAACAGTCAAAGGCAACCTCAGCATTAGCAACACGCTCTAAGAGTTTCTAATTACTCTTGAAATAAAAAATCCAATGGGCTTTGAGACCTCATTGGATTTTTTATTTATGCATTTATTTTGTTATAAGTAAGCACTACTTCTTTCACTAAAGCATGATCTTCACTTAAACCAGAAACTTCACTAAAAGCAGCTTGAACTCCTTTTGCATCTATTAAGTTCTTTAATTCCACAGACTCTTGATCTTCTGCTGTATAAAAGTGAAGAGCCGATGCCATTACTTCTACTAAATAAGACGGAATTTCTTTAAACTCATTATAGTATGCTAGTGCTGGAGCAACTAATCGATCATTCCCGCCCAATTTTCGAAGCGGTGATCTACCAACTCGTTTTACATCGTCTACAATATAAACATTCGCAAAGCGGCCTAAAATTTTGTCGATATATTTTTGATGATCTGCTGCATTAAAACCATATTTTGCTACTAATACTTTTCCTGTTTCTTGTAAAACATGAAGCACCTTTTCTTTCACATCTTCATGTTGAATTGTTTCAGAAATGGTTTCATAGTTCTTTCTATTGCCTAAATAGGCTGTTGCTGCATGGCCAGTATTTACAGTAAATAACTTTCTTTCGATATATGCCTGTAAATTACTTACGAAATGTGCCTCTGCAATTTCAGGTTTTGGTCCTTTAATTGCCGTTTCATCTACAACCCACTCATGGAAAGGTTCTACTAGAACATCTAATAAGTTTTCATTCTTCTGGTTTGGCACAATTCTATCCACAGCTGAGTCAGGAAAACCAACGTATTCCTCTGTCCATGCTGCTTCCTCTTCATTTAAATGCTCTAACACAAACTGTTTAAGGGCACTACTACCACCAATCATATTTTCACAAGCAATCACATTAACTGGTGTTTGATTACTTTTCATTCGTGCTTTAATTCCGTCAGCAATTAATGGCGCGATAAACTTTAGAATATTAGGTCCGATAGCTGTAGTCACAATGTCTGCATGGATAAATTGTTCCACCACTTGTTCTGGATTTACTTTACTATTAATTCCTTTAATATTTTTAACTGTGAATTGATCTTTCGCTTCATTTGCCAATAAAACATGATATTGACCAACACGATTAATTTCATCGATAATTTGTTCGTTTACATCCACAAAGGTAATAGCATAATTTGACTGATGTAGTAATAGACCAATAAATCCTCTACCTATATTTCCAGCTCCAAAATGAATAGCATTCATCGTATTATTCTACCTCGCTTAAAATTTGGATTATTTCCTCTTCTGATTTCGCAGCAACTAATTTTTCGACATTTTCCATTTCAGAACATACAATAGCAATTTGTGATAACAACTCTAAATGTTCGCCATCCTTCCCAGCAATTCCAATGATTAATTTAACAATATTGCCATCTCCAAAATCTACTCCGTTCGGTGCTTGAATAACAGATAACCCAGAGTTTAATACTGCTGTTTTTGCTTCATCTGTACCATGGGGAATAGCTAAGAAGTTACCCATATAAGTTGATGAAATTTCTTCTCTTTGCAGCATAGCTGGAACATAATCCTCTGAAACATAGCCTTGTTCCACTAGAATTTGACCTGCTTTTTTGATTGCTTCCTCTTTACTTGCTAGGCTGCTGTTTAAAATAATGTTCTCTTTTTTTAAAATACTCATTGTTTATTCCTCCTGTTAATTTCTCAAATGATGTTTTAAAAACCTGCTGCTAATAAAATTTAATAGTTCTTCTTTCTTGCCGTTACTGAATACATGAATACTTCTTTCCGATTCAATAATAGAGGCACTTAAAAAACTTAATACTTCCATTACATTTGGATTTGCATCTAACGGCGCAAGCAAAAGTAATACCCGCTTCACCATTTCATTAGCACCATTCATTGCCCTCAAACTCACCATCTCGGGCAAGTCTATGATATTGAAAGATGGTTTTTCAATTTGATTATTACTTGTGTGATAAAGAGCTAAATTGGTTTCCGGAATAGCCAGTCCCCCTATTTCAGCCCGTGCTTCTAAAGCAGCAAATACTTCTTCCACGCTTGAAATAGAACCTTGTTGTTTCAATATCCTTAATCCCTTGTTTAAGCTTGCACTTAAACTTGCTCTCTCATCCCAAATATCCAGCTCATTTAAAATGGAGGATAAAAGCTGGGCTTGCTCTGAAAAAAGGAGAAAAGACTGGAAATCGATACATTTTTGTTTAGGAACTTCTATTCCCTTCTCTTCCCTTATTACATGACCAATATTCTTTTGAAGATAAGTTTTTACTTCTTCCAAATCCTTATCATTTAAAATCGGATTTACTAATAAATAATCTCTCGAGATGTCCTCTAATGGAATAGTCGAAAGAATGGCATCATAATCCTCGATGGAAATATTCTTTAATTCGAATACAGATGCTGTTTTCACTTCTGATAGGCTTGGAATTTGATTAACAATTTTTGCTGCAAGCATTTTAGATGTCCCAATTCCGCTTGAACAAATGATCAATAACTTTATATTTTTTGTTATTTTTCTATCATTTAACGCAGAACCAAAATGAAGGACTAAATAGCCGATTTCTTCTTCTGGTACATCTCTGTCCACAAGTGTTTTTTCCACAGCTTGTTGAACCACTTCAAACAACTCAGCATAATCCTCTTTAATATCTTCTAATAAGGGATTAGAAATACTCATTTTCTGATCTAAACGATATAATGTAGGCTGAAGGTGAGCTAATAAGCCTTGAAATAAAGAATCATCTGCCAATGTTGTATGCAGTAGTTTTTCGACATTGGCAATTAACGTCCTAACTAGCATAGCTACCTCAACATTTTCATCTTCAATTCCGACTTTATTGTCATAACGTACCTTTGCTCCCCTTAAATGCATCGTAATATAACCGACTTCCTCTATAGGGATCGAAATATCAAAAGTACGTTCTAGTCTTGAAACAATTTGGCGCGCAAAATCAAATTCTTTTGTCTGCGACAACTCCCCTAGATAATCTTCTTTAAAAGAAATATTTTCTCCACGCTGGATCCTCTCCATAGCAAGAGCAATGTGAACGACCAATCCAACATAAGAACTATCCGCCAGTGGATAAGGTAATTGCTCGTTGATATCTTCAATAATATTTTCAATACGCAGCAATTTTTCTTTTTGAACCAATCCTAAAAGCCGTTCGGAAATCGAGTCGATTTTATTGCTAGATTTTTTCTGAATATTTTCCTTCACCATTTTAAGAAACTCTGGAACATCAAATCGGTCGGATATAAGACTGCGAATCGCTTTTCTCTTATCTTCCTCCGTTCCAACCAATTCAATACCATAACCTCTTTTTCTCATTAATTGCAAATCATACTTTGCTATAATCGGTTCCAGCTTATCCAAATCATTGCTCACCGTGGCAGTTGTTACTCCTAATTCTTTTGCTAAAGAAAATAATTTAATCGGTTCTTGATGATCCAGTAAGGTACATAAAGCAACAATTATCCGTTCATCGGGTGTGTATTCTATATAATCCTGTTTTAAGATAGATACTCTTAGTTGATAAATATCATTAGGATGTCCTTCAATTTTCACACCGACTCCAGCTTTTTTATTCATTTTAAGATGAAAATCTTTTAGTATAGCTTCGACGTTTTTTAAATCACGATGTATTGTTCGTTCACTGACATTTACATGTTCAGCAATTCCCTTAATCGTCATTTCTTCCTCTATATTTTCTAATAGTATCTGTAAAATAATTCTTTCTCGAGCGGAAATAATCATAGCTTATCTCCTTAATCACCTGACATAATTTAATTATAAGACTGTTATATACACTTATTCAAACAGTATTAAACATATTTTTTTCAATTTCATTGTTGCCAATTCTAATTTATGGTTCCCTATTTTTATCTATAAATACTGAAAATTAACTACTTTTTCATCAAAAAGCTTAAATGGTTTTATTCTGGACATATACCGCGTTAAACACAAAAATACCGGCCAATTTATACAAAGTTGGCCGGTATTTCTGCTAAGACTTATTTTAATTTTTCAATGATCTCATCATATTTAGGGCTGTTCATGAAATTCTCAACAGAAACATGATGTGCATTCGGTAATTTTTCTACTGCTCTATCTGTTAAATCTTTATGGGTAATAACAAGATCTGCATCACTTGGAAGGTTTGCAATAGAAGTATTTGTTACATCTACTCCTTCTATTCCTGCCTTTTTCACTTTATTACGCATAATAGACGCACCCATCGCACTAGATCCCATACCAGCATCACAAGCGAAGATTACTTTCTTCACTGATTTGTAATCAAATTCTGTAGCACTTGTTTCATCAGGAGTTTCTGCAGTCTCAGTAATTGCACTTGCAACTGAGCTTTTCTTCCCTTTTAAAGCTTCCATTTTTTCTGTTGCTGCATTAATATCTTCTTCTTTATCTTTACTTGTTTTCAAAATAATAGCTGCAATCACGAAAGAAATAATCGTTGCAACCACAACACCAGCAATTACGCCTAAATGCTGTCCTTTTGGTGCCATCGCCATTAATGCAATGATGCTACCAGGAGACGGAGTGGCAACTAATCCTGCATCAAATAATGTAAAGGTGAATACTCCACCCATTCCACCAGCAATAACTGCTAATAACATCATAGGTTTCATCAAGATGTACGGGAAGTAAATTTCATGAATACCACCCAAGAAGTGAATAATCGCTGCCCCAGGTGCTGTCTGTCTTGATGTACCTCTTCCAAATATACAATAAGCTAATAATACCCCAAACCCAGGACCAGGGTTTGATTCTAGTAAGAATAGAATAGATTTCCCTACCTCTTTCGCTTGTTCTACCCCAATCGGACCTAAAATACCTTGGTTGATGGCATTATTTAAGAACAATACTTTAGCAGGCTCAATAAAGATACTTGCTAATGGTAAGAGCTTTGCATCAACAATTAACTCTACTCCGCTTGATAAGAAAGTGCTTAACCCTTCTACAACTGGACCAACATATTTAAAACCAATAATGGCAATAATTGCACCTAAGATACCAGCTGAGAAGTTATTTACTAACATTTCAAATCCGGCTTTAATTTTCCCTCTAAATAAATCATCCACTTTTTTGATTAAGAAACCACCAAGCGGACCCATTACCATTGCTCCAAGGAACATCGGAATATCTGCACCAACGATTACACCCATCGATGCGATTGCACCAACCACGCCACCGCGCTCTGCATAAACCATCTTACCGCCTGTATAACCAATTAATAATGGCAATAAGTATTTAATCATCGGATCTACAAGTTGAGCTAATTCAGCATTAGGTCTCCACCCTGTTGGGATGAATAAAGCTGTAATTAGCCCCCATGCGATAAATGCTCCTATATTAGGCATAATCATGCCACTTAAATGACTACCAAAACGCTGTATTTTGACACGAAAACCATTTTTATTTTCGTCTGACATTTTGTTTAACCCCCTTAATATTTCAGTTTGATTATAAAGCGGTTACAGATTATTCTCAATTCAAAGTAAATACATTTTTGACAGACACAATGTTGACACAATTAAATTAATTTAATTGGTAAAATTCAATAAAATCAGCATTCGTTTTAATTTCCTTTTTTTAAAATGCCACCAACCATCCTATTTATACGGATCTACACATAAAAAAAGAGAAGGGTTTCCCCTTCTCTAAAAAGTCTTTCATCAAGCTTCGACTACACTTGTATCTTTGGTTACTTCAATGAAATGTATATGATGTTCTTCAATATTTTTAATTTTGAAGATATATCCTTCCTCTTCCAATATATCTCCTTCAACCGCTTCAAAATTATTGGTCAAAAACCATCCGCCTATTGTATCTACTTCATCTTCTGATAAGTGAGTGCCTAAAAGATCATTTACTTCGCTAATCAATACTTTTCCATTAAGAATATAATGATTATCCTTTATTTTGCGAATGTCAGAGATTTCATCCTCATCAAATTCATCTCTAATGTCTCCAACAATTTCCTCAAGAATGTCTTCTGCTGTTACAATTCCTGAAGTACCACCGTACTCATCAAGCAAAATAGCCATATGTGTACGTTCCTTTTGCATTTTAATCAGCAATTCGCGGATAGGAACAGTTTCAATTACACGAATAATCGGTTTCATATATTCCTCTAATTGAATTTCTTCTCTGTTTTGAATGGTTGCCGTTAGAAATTCGCGAATATTAATTAAGCCGATTACATTATCCTTATCCCCATTTACTAAAGGGTAGCGAGTATAATTTTCTTCCTCTAAGATAGCCATTATTTCATCAAACGTATTGTCCACACTGATAGTCACCATTTCTGTTCTAGGGACCATAATTTCTTTGGCAATTCGTTCATCAAACTCAAAAATATTATTTACATATGCTAATTCGTTTTTATTGATTTCACCGCTTTTATAGCTTTCTGACATTAAAATTCTTAACTCTTCTTCCGAGTGAGCAAGTTCATGTTCTGACGCTGGCTTTAATCCAAAGATACTTGTCAAAAGTCTTGCAGAGCCATTCAACAACCAAATAAACGGATATAATAGGCGATAAAACCAAATAATTGGTGTTGCAAAGGCTAATGTTATTAATTCTGCTTTTTGAATAGCTACCGTTTTTGGAGCTAATTCCCCAACAACGACATGCAAAAAAGTTACAAGTAAAAAAGAAATAACGAAGGCAATTAAGTGCGATAGCGCCGTTCCGATCGATAAATGAACAAATAGAGGCTCGAGAATTTCTGCGAAAGTAGATTCTCCAATCCAACCAAGACCTAATGCTGTCACAGTTATCCCTAATTGGCAGGCTGATAAGTATTCATCTAAATGTGTCGTAACTTTTTTTGCTGCTAATGCTCCTTTTTTCCCTTCAGCAACTAACTGATCAATTCTTGAACTCCTGACTTTTACGATCGCAAACTCTGTTGCCACGAAAAAAGCAGTAAATGCAATTAATATCACAAATAAAATCAAATTAAAAATTTCCAATAAGTAGCCCGTAAAGGGGCTTACACCTCCTGATTAATAAAAGCCGCATGCCTTTCTCCCATTACAAAAGGAAAGACACTGCTACTAGTTAAAATTCATTCCTTCTTCCGAATATATAAATAAATTCAAAACAGTTAATTTAGCAAAAGAAGCAGTGCTTGTATTAAAGAAATGCTTTCATGGATAATAGTATTTCTTACTTATCTATTTTTATGTTGAGCCTGTACGTCTCTATAGGGAAGCATCTAATGTCTAATGAATTTTATCACTTAGACTCTTCCTATTTGCTCTCAGTTCCTAATACCTATGGAATGCACTTGCTGATTATTTAATTGTTCCTTCATTTCCTCCAGCGTAAGCTTACTCTTTTTGTATTCTTACTTTATTTGTTCAATTTTGTTCTTCACTATAGTAACGATAATTAGTTTGGGAACGCTCTGCTTGAAGAAGGCCAAGGTTTGTATAATAATCAATGGTTCTTTTTGCCACACCAGTAGCTTTTGCTAAATCACCAATTCTTAAATTCACAGCCCCATCGCTTCTCCTCCTAACCATAACGTTTTAGTTATACTTAATTAATTATATAAGTCTAAGGAGAAAAGTTTCAAGCAAAATACTTCCAATATATTTTGCACACGCTTTTTATCTTGCTAAATTTTCAAAAATGTCGGCTTTTTTATATGATTAAAATTCAATTTAGGTTAAAATATAGGAAGATAGACGGAAAAGAGAAAATATATCAAAAAGGGGAAATGGAGTGGAAACAATTATCAATTTTCTTACAAGTAAAAGTGTAAAAAGGTTTTTCATCTTTGCTTTCATGATTCTGGGTATCTATGCACTTAGAAGTATGATTAATTTAATGCTTTTTACCTTTATTCTTTCATTTTTAATGGATCGTATGGAAAAAATTATTTCTAAGCGAATTCACGTAAAACGAAACGTTATAGTTAGCATCCTCTATCTCATAACGATCGGATTACTTTCTTATAGCTTTATTAAATATTTGCCAATGTTGGTGGAAGAAATAACGGCATTAGTTAGACAACTAATGGATTTTTACTCTCGTCCACATGATAATGCTGTCTTAAATTATATTGTTTCCATTATTCAAGAAAGACAAATAAACAGCTATTTGGAACAAGGGCTGGGCATTATCGTCAAATATTTTTCCAGTATTAGTTCCCTAAGTTTACAATTCATACTAGCTATTATCTTAAGCTTCTTCTTCCTGTTAGAGAAGCCCCGTTTGATTAAATATAAAGAAAACTTCCGCACAAGTAAAATAGCTCCTTTTTATAACGAAATGGAATTTTTCGGTAAAAAATTTGTGTTAACTTTCGGAAAAGTATTAGAAGCACAGGTTATCATCGCTTTAGTAAATTGCATTTTAACGACAATCGGATTATGGATACTTAGTTTTCCTCAATTACTAGGATTATCTCTTATGGTATTTGTTCTTGGTCTTATTCCAGTGGCTGGGGTTATTATTTCCCTCATTCCCTTATTAACGATTGGATATACCATTGGTGGATACCCCTATATCATTATTTTGATTATTTTTGTTTGTATCATTCATGCGATCGAAGCTTATATACTTAACCCGAAGCTAATGTCTTCGAAAACAAATTTACCTGTATTTTTCACTTTTATCGTCCTTATCTTCTCAGAGCATTTCTTTGGAGTATGGGGATTAATCATTGGTATACCTGTGTTTGTATTTCTTTTAGATATCCTCCAAGTACAAAGCATGGATCCCAAAAGGAAAACAGACTTAGTAAAAGAATAGCTCGGCTTCATTTCAATTCATAAAAGCAGGATGGACACGAATCCAGCCTGCTTTTATTCTATAATGAACAGTTCAAATTAATACTTTAATACTGCTCCCGTATTCGCAGATGTCACAAGCTTCGAATAACGTGCTAAGTAGCCGCTTTTTACTTTCGACTCAAAACCTTTCCATTCTGCTTTTCTTTGTTCCCATTCTTCCTCTGGAACAACAACATCCATTGTACGATTTTCAATATCAATGACAATATGATCGCCATCTTTTACAAATGCCAATGGTCCTCCTTCGGCTGCCTCAGGAGAAGCATGACCAATAGAAATACCTCGAGAAGCCCCAGAAAAACGCCCATCTGTTACCAGCGCTACTTTTGGACCAAGACCCATTCCAACAATTTGGGAAGTTGGTGCCAGCATTTCCGGCATACCAGGTCCTCCTTTTGGTCCCTCATAGCGAATGATGACAACATGTCCTTCCTTCACTTTTCCTTTTACTAATCCTTCCAGCACTTCATCTTGTGAATTAAACACAATAGCTGGCCCCTCATGTCGTTGAATGCCATTTTGGACTCCACCTGTTTTAATAATAGCACCTTGAGGAGCTAAATTCCCAAATAGGACTGCCAATCCACCTGTTTGAGTATGAGGATCATCAATTGGTCGAATGACTTGATAATCTTTCACTTTACACCCAGCGATATTTTCTCCAAGTGTTTTTCCTGTGACAGTTAACGTATCTAAATGGAGAGCTCCTTCCTTTTTCGATAATTCGTATAGCGCTGCTGACACACCGCCTGCTTCGTGCAGATCTTCAATATGTACATCAGACGAAGGCGCAAGCTTTGATAAATGAGGTACTCTAGATGCTACCTCATTGATTCTTTCAAGAGGATACTCAACACCTGCTTCATGGGCCAATGCTAATGTATGAAGTACTGTATTAGTGGATCCACCTAGTGCCATGTCTAGTGCAAACGCATTATCTATTGCCTTTTCTGTAACAATATCTCTCGGTTTGATATCTTCTTTTATTAGATTCATCAACTGTTTCGCAGATTTCTTTACAAATTCCTTTCTCTCTGGTGCTACAGCAAGAATTGTCCCATTTCCAGGTAAAGCAAGACCTAGAGCTTCTGCTAAACAGTTCATGGAATTCGCTGTGAACATGCCAGAACAAGATCCACATGTCGGACAGCCGAATTGTTCTAATTCTCTTAGTCCACCTTCATCAATTTTACCTGACTGGAAAGCCCCTACACCTTCAAAAACGGATGATAAGGAGATCTTTCTGCCATCACTAGTGACTCCCGCTTTCATCGGTCCTCCACTTACAAAAATAGTAGGAATATTTAATCGTAAAGAAGCCATCATCATTCCAGGTGTGATCTTATCACAGTTAGGAATACAAACCATCCCGTCAAACCAGTGTGCTGCAACTACTGTTTCAATAGAATCCGCAATAATTTCACGGCTTGGCAATGAATAACGCATGCCGATATGTCCCATTGCAATTCCATCATCTACCCCAATTGTATTCATTTCAAAGGGAACTCCGCCTGCTTCTCTTATTGCATCTTTTACAATTTTTCCAAATTCCTGTAAATGGACATGCCCTGGAACAATATCAATATATGAATTGACTACTGCAATAAACGGTTTGTCAAAATCCTCCTCTTTTACACCAGCTGCACGTAGTAAGCTTCTATGTGGAGCCCGGTCGAATCCTTTCTTAATCATATTACTTCTCAATTGTGTCACTTCTACCCCTCCAATTATCCGACTAAATCGAAAAATCTGTATATTTAAACTTTTACTTATTGTAACACTATGATAACAAAATTGGTATAATTTATTCTTTCGATTATTCAGATAAAATAACTTCGTTTAGTTTTTGCTAGAAAAAGGAAAAACATCGTTATATCAACATCCATCTAACACTCCATGTCAGAAAAATTAACAAGAAATTCTTTCTATTCTTTAGGTTTCTTTCCCTTTTCTTGATACAAATTCAATATAAAGCTATATTAAAATAACATCATCTTTCTTATCCTATTTTCAACTGTTGTAAAAATCCCGATAAAAAAGCGATGAAGTTTTATATCCCTTCATCGCTTTTTTATTGATAACATTATTTTCTCCAGTTTATCCACACCTTAGAGATATAATCTCTTATGCAAATATCTCACTAATTTTCTTCACTTCTTCTTCTGTTAATGATACGTCCAATGTTCGAAGATTATTCTTAAGCTGTTCAGTTGATTTCGCCCCTGGAATGATTACATCAACCGCAGGCTGCTCTAACAGCCACGCTAGTGCAAAATGTGTTGCATCAAAGCCTTTAGATTCAGCCATTTGCTTTAATTGATCCACCTTTTCTACATTGCGAACAAATACTTCTCCTTGGAAAAGTGGATTATTTTCTTTTCCGCCGCTGATGATCGAATCCTTCGAATACTTCCCGGTTAATAATCCAGAAGCTAATGGAAAATACGGAATAAAGCTAATATTGTTTTCTACACAATATGGTAAATATATTTCCTCTGCTTGTCTTTTAAATAAAGAATACTCTGCTTGGAATACCTCTAAATAACCATCTTGGTTAAATTCTTTTATTTGTTCAGCATCTAAATTCGAAGCACCAACTGCAAGAATCTTTCCTTCATCCTTTAATTCTTTTAATGTTCCTGCTACCTCAGCCATAGGAGTAACTCCATCTGGAAAGTGAACATAAAATAAATCAATATAATCTGTTTGCAGACGCTTTAAACTATCTTCTACCGCTTTACGTAAAAATTCTCTGCTATTATCAAGTTCAATTTTGCCATCTACTAATTTATGAGCAGCTTTGCTTGCCAGAACGATATCTTGGCGGTTGCCTCTTTCCTTCAGCACCTCTCCAATTAATTCCTCTGATCTCCCTAATCCGTATACATAAGCTGTATCAAGAAAATCAATCCCAGCATCCAACGCATTTCTTACGACATTTTTTCCTGTTTCATCATTTAAATTTGGAAATAAATTATGACCACCGACAGAGTTTGCACCATATCCTAGCTTCGTAACATGCATAGCCGTTTGACCGATTTGAACTTTACTACTCAAAAGATTCATCTCCTTCATTAGTATATAGACAACTGTTTTCTTTCACTCCTAGTATGCTTTTTTCTTTAATAAGAGTAAAGCAATTCGCTTTGTATTCTATTTTCAAACAAGCTTCATATACTTTTAGGAGAACAAACATTAATGAAAGGACTTCGATTATCTGTGCATGTATTAAAAAGTGGAATCTTTGTTATCATTTTTCTCTTTCTATTTATTACATTATGGTCGATAAGTGGAGTTCAATTGCGACTAAATTTTCCTTTTATTCTTATCCTGGCCGTGCCGTTATGGGTCTATTTCCGACTTCAACGAAAGAACGAAAGAAATTCAGTCATTTTTTCTAAAGAGATTCTGCCCAATCTATTTTTCTTTTATTTGCTGACTGTTGCTTATGTGACTTTAGCTCCTTTTCACTTCACTCCACCAACCATAACGGAAGGAAAAATGAATATTACACCATATGTTCAAATTTTGTATCAATATAAATATAAGCCGCCTTTCTTTTGGATGTTATACACTTTAGGCAACATCATCTTGTTTATTCCCTTTGGTTTTATACTGCCTATGTTATATAAAAAACATTTTCAAGCATTGATCACAATAGGACTTGCTATCCTCTGCTCTCTTTCCATTGAACTAATCCAATTTTTCTTTACTGTTGATCGAACTGCAGATATAGATGATTTCATTCTTAATGTCTTTGGTGCGATAATAGGATATCTTCTCTATCTATTAATGCGGTTATTTTTGCGGAAAATAGATTTAAAATAATCACCAAAAAGGGGCATCAGAAAAAGATTAACTCTTCTTCCGATGTCCCTTTCGTCTTATTAATAAAGCAGAACAAACTATTATTCCTCACCAATAATTCTAACTTCTGTCTCAAGCTCGACGTTAAAGTTTTCTTTTACTGTTTTTTGGACATGTTTTATTAAGGATAGATAGTCATTAGCTGTAGCATCTTCTACGTTCACAATGAACCCTGCGTGTTTCGTCGAAACTTGTGCACCACCTATTTTCGTTCCTTGAAGACCGCTATCTTGAATTAGTTTCCCTGCAAAGTGGTTAGGTGGTCTTTTAAAGACACTCCCGCATGATGGATATTCTAACGGTTGTTTTGATTCACGCAAGAAAGTAAGTTCATCCATTTTCGCCTTAATTTCTGCATACTCTCCTGTTTGCAGAGAAAAAGTTCCTTCTAACGCTACCCAGCCATTTTTTTCAATACTACTAGTACGATAGCCAAGTTCTAATTCCTCTTTTGTTACAGTTTGAATTTCACCTGTTTTCGTTAATACTTTTGCTGATTCCAATACATCAGCAACCTCACCACCGTAAGCTCCCGCATTCATATATAACGCTCCACCGACAGAACCTGGAATTCCACAAGCAAATTCCAATCCAGTTAAGGAATGCTCTAATGCAAATCTAGAGGTTTCGATAATCGCCGCACCACTTTGGGCAATCACTTTATTTCCTGCAAGAGAAATTCCCTCAAGTTTAGTTAAATTAAATACAACTCCACGAATTCCGCCATCTCTAATCAACACATTAGAACCATTTCCTAATATCGTGATTGGCACATTTTGAGTAAGGGCTAATTTATACGCTGACTGTAATTGTTCATATGTTAGCGGAAAAAGTAAAAAATCAGCCTTTCCACCAATTTTAGTGTACGTATATTTATTTAACGCCTCATCCATTTTTACACTTTCTTTAGGCAATATTTCAAGAAATTTTTTTAATAATATATTTTTATTCATTAATCTCAACCTTCTATACATATTTCTGACTACACTATTCTAATAGTATACCAAAATTATAAATAGGTACGACGATAATAAGCAAATTTATGTGAAATGTTACTCAATCCCATTATATGAGAAAACACTTCTCTTCATGCTAAAAATAAGGATAAGACAAGTTTCCATAAAAAAAGCTAAGTAATCTTTTATCTATTACTTAGCAAATGCTACTAATTCTCTTTCCTTTTGGTGTAATAAGTCGTAAGAGAGGCAAGCAGGCTTATTCGTTCTAGGGTCCTTTACGACAACAGCATCTATTTGGAAAACTTCTTTTAGAACCTCTTCTGTCATTACCTCTTCCGCTGTTCCCTCTTTCATCAATTTACCATTTCTCATTGCGATCATATGATCAGAAAATCTTGCTGCATGGTTCAGATCATGAATAACCATCACAATTGTTCGATTTTCTTCTTCATTCAATTTCTTTAACAATTTCAGTACTTCCAATTGATGAGCCATATCCAAATACGTTGTCGGTTCATCTAATAACAGAAGATTTGTTTCCTGCGCAATCGCCATCGCAATCCACGCTCTTTGACGCTGACCACCTGATAATGTATCAACTTCTTGATCCTTCAGCTCTGTTAAACCCGTTACTTCTAATGCCCAATTTATCACTTCTTTATCTTTCTCTCCTAATCGCCCAAATCCTCTTTGATGAGGGGAACGACCATAGGAAACTAAATCATAAATCGTTAATCCATTCGGTGCGTCCGGTGATTGAGGAAGCACTGCCATTCTTTGGGCAATTTTTTTGGTAGGAATTTTGTGTATCATTTCTCCGTCTAGATATATAAACCCTGCCTTTGCTTTATGGATTCGAGCAAGAGTCTTTAATATCGTGGACTTCCCACAGCCATTGGGCCCGATAATGGTTGTGATTTCCCCTTCCTTTACACGTAAATTCAAATCATCAACAATAATTTTATCTTCATATCCAATTTTGAGTTGATCTGTAGACAGTATGTCCATTCTTCTCCCCTCCCTCACTTACTTTCTAGAAGTTTTATTATAAATTCAGAGTCATTTTCTTTTGCTATTTTCCGCGGTTATTTCCTTCTTTATTCGAAGATCAAAGATATATCTATTTCTTTACAAATTACATAATTGATAATGATTTTCATTATTTATTATAATTTGTACTAGGATTTCATTCAAGACTGTTTCACATATTTACAAGAATTTATTTCGTGCACCTTTCTGATTTGATTCACGCAAAAAAAGTCTGCCTTATGGTGCTGCACCATCCGTTCAGACTTTTTTATCATATAGACATTCAAAAATACTGGCTCCAATTAATTGGATTATTTCTTTCCCCTTCTGATTAGCTGTAAGCTGATCTGTTAAAACCGCAATAAAGATCGTTTCATCCTCGTGCTCTATGATGGCACAATCGTGTTCCACCTTATCCAATTCTCCCGTTTTATTAGCAATTCTAATACCACTATTCTCTCTGTGGTAATACGGCAGTTTATCAAGAAGTTGTTGATGATCTAAGATTGTCTTCTCACTCTGATTTTTATCGTTATAAATCGACTTTAAACATCGGAGAATATCTTGAGGAGAGGTATAGTTTTCGATTTTTCTTTCTCGCGCTTCTCGATCCATCATTTTTCGCTGCAGAATGGTTGATGACATCCCAATCTGTTGACACCTTTTATTCACATTGTCCATACCAAGTCGCTCAATCAAATAATTGGTTGCCATATTATCCGAAACAATTATCATTAAAGTAAGTAAATCGCGAATCGATAAACGACTTTGCGGAGACATGTATTGAACAATACCCGCTCCCCCTGTTTTTTGGAGGCTATTAACCTTTACTAAATCCTCCAAATCTAATATTCCACTTGAGCTCTGCATAAAGCCTTCAATCAAAACTGGTAATTTAATGAGACTAGCACTTGGAAAAATGTCGTTTTCATTTAGAAGAAAACTCTGCTCCTTCCATTCAATCGCTATCCCTAAATGACCTTCTCCCTCATATTCCTGCACAATTTTATCTATGCGCTTGCTTAATTTCTCCATATTCATCGTGTTATTTCCTAATAAAGGTGACAGGCTACAAAATGGCCATTTTCTCGCTCTTGCCAAGCTGGCTTTTCATTGGCACAAATATCCATCGCATGGGGACAGCGGGTTCGAAAAACACAACCACTTGGCGGGTCAACTGGACTTGGTAATTCTCCTTTTAAGATAATTCTTTCTCTTTTGTCTTCTATATCTGGATCTGGAATAGGAATAGCAGAAAGAAGCGCCTGTGTATATGGATGTAGGGGATTGGAATACAATGCCTTACTGTCTGTTAACTCTACTAAATTCCCTAAGTACATGACACCAATTCGATCACTGATCTGCTTTACCATCGATAAATCATGGGCTATAAATAGATAGGTTAATTGTTTTTCTCTTTGCAGCCTTTTTAATAGATTTACTACTTGTGCTTGCACAGAAACATCTAGTGCGGAGATCGGCTCATCTGCAATGATAAATTCCGGCTCTAAGGCTAATGCTCTCGCAATGCCAATTCTTTGTCTTTGTCCCCCGCTAAATTCATGGGGAAAACGATTGGCATGTTCTCTATTCAGCCCTACACTTTCTAATAACTCATCTATACGAGCATTTTTTTCTTCCTTTGTTCGATAGACTCCATGAATTTCTAAAGGCTCTGCTAGAATCTCGCGAACCGTGGAACGAGGATTTAACGAAGCATAGGGATCCTGAAAAATCATTTGCATTTTTCGTCGAAATGAAAAATTATCCTTTTCAGACATACTTCCCATATTGATATCATTGTATAAAACTTGCCCATTCGATGCTTTATATAATCCCATAATCGTTCTGCCTAATGTCGATTTTCCACAGCCCGATTCACCGACAATACCAAATGTTTCTCCTTTCTTGATAGAAAAGGATACATTGGATACAGCTTGTAATGTCGTATTCTTCTCTAATTCAAAATGCTTCGATACATTTTCTACTTTCAATAGAACCTGCTGTGTCATACCACTCTCTCCTTATTCCCAATATCTTCTTGCTACACATAATTCTTTTTCATAGATTGTATTTTCTAAAGGAATAATTTCGATTGTCTTTCCTGTTTTTGGGGAATGAAGCAATTTATTTTCTCCATAATAAATACCTACATGGTGGATATACCCTTGCCCTTCCTCGTAAGCAAAAAACAATAAATCTCCTGGCTCAATTTCCTTTAAAGGGATTTTTTTCCCTGCCTCTGCTTGCTCACTGGCATCTCTCGGTATCAAATACCCATTTGCTAAGCACATACTGTAACTGAAACCAGAGCAATCATAACCGAACGAACTCATGCCGCCCCATAAATAGTCTAGTTTCAAAAATCGCTCCCCTTGGTTTACTATATCTTTCCCTGTTCCTTTGCGGACATCTTGAAAAGAGGGATAAACGACTACATCCGCTGCTCTAATCCACCCTTCCCCAGAAGGTGTCGACACTTGAACCCATTCTCCTTCTTGTTTTTTTAGCGGGAGTCTCGTTTGAAAGGATAATGGCAATATCACATCTTTATTGCGATTGCATAACTCTGCTGCAAATGCTTCAACCACTGCAATCGGTCCACTTTGTAAAGAATAACCTTCCTTTTTCACCAATTGTTTTTTAGGTATCCATCCCGGGTAGCCAAGCTGATTTTTCCGAGTTGCTTGATTGGGCAATGCTACATATGCCCAGTCGCCTTTTTCATCCAATACATATACCTCTTGCCCATACAATGCTTGTGATTGTACTAAGTTCTCTGTACAAAGCTCTAGTCCTTTTTCATAATCAAGACTCGCAATCCAGCTCTTTATGTCACACGGATTATCAATTGCCCCTGCGTCTATTTCTCTGGCTGAATATTCAGTTGTCCAGAGGGTAGCAACAGGAACATCCACTATTCTCACATCATATTTCGTCATCCCACATTCTCCTTTTCGTGTACAAGAATATGATTTATCCCCAAACCAAATTGCTTAGATAAAATGATGTTTCTTCCGTCATATTGAACACCGCCATCTACTATGTCTCGGGCCAGCATCAGCGGTGCATCAAAATCATAACGAGTTATATTCTTTTTACTTGCTGCAAAATGGGCCGCAGCAGTTATCCCTAATTTAGTTTCAATCATACTTCCGACCATACATTCCATTCCTGAAACTTCAGCTAAATGATTAATAACCTGGGCACGGTAGATACCCCCTGATTTCATTAATTTAATATTAATTAAATCTGCACTGCGTGTTTTCAGCACCTCAAAGGCTTGCTGGGGAGTAAATACAGCCTCATCAGCCATAATTAATGTATCTACTGAATCAGTTACCTTCTTTAAACCTTGTATATCATCCGCTTTAACTGGCTGTTCCACTAATTCGACGTTAAGTCCTAAATCCTCCATTTTTCTTATAGCTACAACTGCCTCTTTCGGACTCCAGCCTTGGTTAGCGTCCAGTCTTAATTTAATTTCACTTCCTACTCTTCTTCTAATCTCTATTATTCTATTAATATCTGTTTGTATTTCATCTTTTCCCACTTTAATCTTTAATACATTAAACCCTTGTTTAACATAGCTCATTGCGTCTTCTCCCATTTCTACCGGGTCATTAACACTAACTGTATAATCTGTTTCCAATGTATTATTATATCCACCCAATAATTGATAAAGCGGCAGCTTACAGTATTGGGAAAAACAGTCATATAGAGCCATATCAATCGCGGCTTTTGCACTCACATTTCCAACCAGTATTTGCTGGATTCCTTGAAGCAATAATTCGAGCTGCAAAATGCTTTTGCTCAATAAATAAGGTTTGAACACTTCATGAATGGATGCTTCGATGCTTTTTAGACTGTCTCCTGTTATTACTAAAGTCGGCGGTGCTTCTCCCCAACCAACAATTCCGTTTTCGCATATAATCTTTACATATACAGACTCAGCAATCGTTACGGTTCGTAATGCTGTCTTAAAAGGTTTAATTAATGGAACTGCTACACGGAATGTTTCGATTTTAGTTATTTTCACTATGTATCATCCTTATTTTTAAAATCTTGTTTTCTGGTGGTGTTATACCAATTAACTTACTCTCCAGCTTTTACTTCTTCTAATTTATTCCACGCCGCTATCAATCATTAGTACTTTTTCATTCGTATTTATTTCCGCATTAACCCCTAGCGGAATTGATATATGTGGCGAACAATGTCCTATTTTAAATCCCTTCATGGTTGGTTTCCCCGCTTTTTGAATATAGTGGTCAATCACTTCGTCTAACACAAGCGACTTGTCTCTTTTGGGAAGACATTGATGAAAATCACCAATAATAATTCCGGCAGCATCTGTCAGCTTTCCAGCTTGCTGTAATTGATTAAGCATTCGGTCTATTGATCGCGGCTCTTCATTTATATCTTCTATCAGTAGAATTTTTGCTTTAGTATCTATTTCAAAAGAAGTACCGATTGAACTTGTGATAAGAGAAAGGTTTCCTCCTGTTATCTGTCCTGCGGCCTTTCCTTCTACTAAAATATCCAAGTTCGAGTATTCTTCTGTATACATCATTTCCTGCGGTTGAAATAATTGTTTTAATAGAGCTTTCGATAAAGGATGACAGTCTTCCATTCCAATATCCGATGAAAGCATCGGACCATGAAAAGTAACCAATCCTGTTCTATTAAAGATTGCAGTATGCAGAAACGTTATATCACTGTAGCCCCAAAATATCTTCGGATTTTGAGCAATGATGGAATAGTTAATTTGACCTGCTAATCTAGCGGTTCCATATCCTCCACAGGCACAGAAAATCCCCTTTACTTCTTGATCTAAAAACGCATTTTCTAAATCTACTAATCTAGCTTCATCTTCTCCTGCTAAATAACCGTATTGATCGTAAACATGTTGTCCAACCTTTACTTTTAACCCTAATTCCTCTTCTAAATAATGGATACCTTTCTGTAAAGTGTCGGACGATGGCGGACTAGCTGGAGCAATAACGGCAATGGTATCTCCTTTTTTTAAACGTTCCGGCTTTATCACTTTTTATTATCCCTTTCTTTTTTCATTTTTTTAATGTTTTAAGGAAAGAAGGGATGCCTTTTGTTCATCCCTTCTGCTCTCTTCTTATTTTTTATCTGCCCATTTTAATTCAAGGTATCCAACCGGATGACGAACAATTCCCGTCACACTATCGTTTTGTAAATACACATAGTTATAGAAATGAATTGGGAAAATTGGTGCCTCATCCAACAGTAATTTTTCTGCTTTATACATTAATTCAAAGCGTTTTGCTTCATCCGATTCATTTTTAGCCTCTTTAATTAATTGATCATATTCCGCATTTGACCAACCTGTTCTATTCATTGCCAAACCAGATTGGAAGTTTTCAAGAAAGTTAATCGGATCTCCATAGTCTGCAAGGAAAGAGCTTCTGGATAATTGCAGCTTTAAAGCTGTTTGTTCTTGCGTAAAGACGCTTGCTTCCATATTGGCAAGCTTGACGTCTATGCCAAGATTATCCTTAAACATTGCTTGTAAGGCTTCCGCTATTGCTTTATGTGTATCACTTGTACTATAAGTAAGCGTCACTTCTGGCAAAGTTGTATATCCTTCTTCCTTCATTCCTTGTTCAAGCAATTTCTTTGCTGCTTCCACATCTGTCTTTATTAAATCTCCATTCGTTTTACGGAAATCATTCCCGTCATTGTCCAAGTATCCATATGAAACAAAGCCATAGGCAGGCTTCTCTTGATTTTTTGTTACATAATCGACGATTTGCTGTTGATCAACAGCTAAAGCAAAAGCCTTACGAATATTTTTATTTGTGAACGGCTCTTTTGTCACATTAAATCGATAAAAATACGTTCCTGCCTGGTCTTCTACTTTAACCTTTCCTTCACTAAATAACTGCTCACTTAATTCTGCTGGAACATCAGAAACATCCAATTCCCCATTTTGGAACATTTGATATTCTGTATTGGAATCATCCACCATTGCCCAGTGTATTTTATCTAACTTAACCGTATCAGCATCCCAATATTTTTCGTTTTTCTCCATTTCAAAATAGCTGTCATGCTCCCATTTAGTTAATTTAAATGGACCATTTCCTACAAATGAGTCTGCCTCTGAAAACCATTTTGGATTTTCTGTCGCTACCTTTTCATTAATCGGAAAAAATGCAGGATTAGTGATAACATTTAGAAAATAAGCTTGTGGGGCTGTTAAGGTAACTTCAAGCGTCTTTTCATCAACTGCTTTAAGTTTTACATCCTCTGCTGAACCTTCTCCGTTTGCATATGCTTCTCCCCCCTCAATAAAATAACCAAGGAAAGCAGCTGGCGATTTCGTATCTGGATTTAACAATCGTTTCCAAGCAAAGACAAAATCACCTGCAGTAACTGGATCTCCATTAGACCAATTTGCATTCTCTCTTAAATGGAACGTATATACTTTTCCGTCTTCTGACACATCCCATTTTTCAGCTATAGCCGCTTGAGGCTCATGATTGTTATCCAATCGCGTTAAGCCCTCCATTAAATTGTTTAAAGCTGTCCATGAAACACTATCAAAACCAATTGGCGGATCGAAAGAACTAGGCTCTTGTCCATTGTTTAAATTTAATACCTTTTCTTTCGTTTCCCCTGCCGCCTTTTCCTTTCCTGCATCACTATTGGCTGTACAAGCAGCAAGTGAAAAAATTATAATCATAGCCAAAAAACTGATTGCTATCTTTTTCATCATATTCCCCCCACTTCGTTTTCATCTCGTAATCTATAAAATGACTTTTCCTTTAAAGTCAAAAAATAGCTAAAAACTATATTCCGAAGACTTCCAATCTTTAAATCGTGTGCAATACCCGTCTTGCCCGCTCATCCTGCAGCCAGCAATTGACTTGATGTTGAGCACTCAAATTACTTTTTGACGGGTATACTCTTTTGCACACCTCCATTGCATACGGGCACCTTGCCGTAAAAGAGCAGCCTTTTGGCGGAGAAAATAAATCTGGAGGAGTTCCGTCTATTGGCACCAGCTCACCTTCCTGATCCAATCTCGGGACAGAATTTAGCAGACCCTTTGTATATGGATGCTGGGGAGAATAGAAAATATCTCTTCTATTGCCCATCTCCACTATTTTTCCTGCGTACATAACCGCTACACGATCAGCTACTTGAGCAACTACCCCTAAATCATGTGTGATTAGAATAATGGATACTTCTCTTTTTTGTTGAATCTCTCGGAATAAATCCAAAATCTGCGCTTGGATTGTTACATCTAAAGCTGTTGTAGGCTCATCTGCAATTAAAATCTCTGGTTCACAAATCAATGCCATCGCGATCACTATTCGCTGTCTCATCCCTCCGCTAAATTGGTGAGGATATTGTTTCAATCGCATTTCGGGATTAGGGATGCCAACTAATGTAAGCATTTCAATCGCCTTATCTTTTGCTTCTGCTTTGGAAATCTGCTTGTGCTGTTTAATCCCTTCCATAATCTGATCTCCAATCGTCAGCGTAGGATTTAAAGCTGTCATTGGGTCTTGGAAAATCATAGAGATATCGGCACCGCGAATTTTTCTCATGTCTTCATCTTTCAGCTTGGTGAGATCCATCCCTTTATATAAAATAGAGCCATCTGTAATTCTTCCTGGCGGACTCGGAATTAATCGCATAATCGTTTGCGATGTAACACTTTTTCCACAGCCAGATTCTCCAACAATGGCTAAAGTTTCCCCCTTTTGCAACGAAAAATTTACTCCTCTTACCGCTTTTACCTCTCCTCCATAAGACGCAAAAGAAACATGTAGATTACGGATTTCTAGTATTGCCGTCATTATTTTCCACCCCTCAGCTTTGGATCAAGAGCATCCTGGAGTCCATCCCCTAATACATTGAAAGCAAACATCGTAAGCGATATAAATAAGGTTGGAAAAAACAGCCTCCACCAATGACCTGTTAAAATAGCAGATAATCCTTCATCTGCCATAACTCCCCAGCTTGTTAAAGGTGCTTGGATGCCAAGCCCTAAAAAGCTTAAAAACGCTTCTGCAAATATTGCAGAGGGAACTGTTAAAGTCATTTGAACAATTATCGGGCCCATTGTATTTGGAAGAAGGTTTTTTCTAATTATTCTGTAAGTTTTAGCTCCAAAAGTTTTCGATGCTAAAATAAATTCATAGTTTTTTATTTGCAGAACTTGTCCTCTAACTATGCGGGCCATTCCAACCCATCCTGTAATAGACAAGGCAATAATAATAGATCCTAGCCCCGGCCCCATCACAACAGACATTAAAATAACGATTAATAAATATGGGAGTCCATATAGTACTTCTACTATTCTCATCATGACGTGATCCATCTTGCCACCCTTGTATCCCGATAGCCCACCGTAAGCAACTCCTATCAAAAAATCAATGACGGCAGCAGCAATCCCAACAAACAACGATATTCTGGCCCCGTACCAGGTTCTTGAAAAGACGTCTCTGCCAAGACTATCTGTCCCAAACCAATATTCAGAAGAAGGCGGCTGATTTTGATTAATAAGCTTTTGCTCCGAAATCGAATGGGGAGAAATTATCGGTCCAATGATAGACATAATAATTAATAAAATTAAGAAAAAAAATGCTCCCATCGCTAATTTATTCTTCCAAAGATTTCTCCATGCTTCTTGCCAATAGGATAGGCTTGGACGAACAACGGCTTCAGCCTCCCCAAGCTGTCTCTCTATTGGTACAAACCATTCATCAAGAGCAATATCGTCCTTTTTTTCATACATTGTTTCTTGACGTAAGCCCATTGCTAGCCCTCCTTCTTCTGAAGTTTTATTCGCGGATCCAATATGCCATATGCTAAATCAACGAGGAATAGCATGATAATTAAAATGGTACTGTAAAAAATGGTCGTCCCCATAATAACAGGATAATCACGATTATTAATACTATCTACAAAGTATTTCCCCATACCAGGAATCGCAAATATTTTTTCAATCACGAAGGTACCAGTCAAAATACTGGCTGCCAAAGCACCTAATAAAGTTACAACTGGCAAAAGAGCATTGCGCAGTGCGTGTTTGACAATTATTTTGAATGGAGAAAGTCCCTTTGCCCTAGCTGTTTTTATATAATCTTGTGTTAATACTTCTAGCATACTCGTTCTTGTTAACCGAGCAATAATGGCGGTTGGACCTGTCGCAAGTGCTATCGTTGGGAGAATCATATGCTTCCAGCTCGACCATGTCGCTGTCGGGAGTATCTTCCAATGAACCGCAAACTGTTGAATCAACATGGTTGCTAAAACAAAGTTAGGAATAGAAATTCCTATTACCGCTATTGTCATCGCTATATAATCAATGACCCCATTGTGTTTAAGGGAAGCAATCACGCCAAGCGTTATCCCTGAAATAACCGCAACTATTAAGGAAACCATACCAAGCTCAAAGGAAACAGGAAATCCTCTTCCAATCATTTCATTTACTGTTTGCGATGATTTTTTTATCGATATGCCAAAGTCAAAGGTTGCTATTTGTTTTAAATACATACCATATTGAACAATGAGCGGTTTATCTAAATGATATTGCTCCTCTAAATTCTTCTGAATCGCATCATTCGTCGTTCTTTCATCATTAAATGGCGAACCTGGTGTAAAATGCATTAAAAAGAAAGTAATCGTAATAATGACCCATAACGTTACGACCATCGAGAAAAAGCGCTTAACATAATAAGATTTCATCGGTCTCACCACCTAACAAAATGTTGTTCTCATCGCAAGTTCAGTCATAACCAGCATAGCTTGATATGCTTCTAAGATGTTTTTTGCTTGAAAACGCACAATTGTAGTACCAGGCTCTATCTCAGTGCCCGGCATTAAATGAGCCCATTCTGCTTGTCCATAGTTCGCAAATTCGATGCGGAGTAATGGACTGGCTGGTGGTACTAAAGGTTTTATTAAATGCTTTTTTTCTAACGCTTCCCTTGTCTTTTCTTTCAGCAATTCTCCAGCTTGGGCAGGAGTTAAACTCATCGCTGCTGATCTTGAAATACTATTTTTCACAATCGCTGTTGTTACATTAGGAATAAGCTGTTCTGCTTCTTGTGCTGCTTGATCGTCCCCTGCTACAAGAATTATTGGAACACCAAAATATCCAGCAACATAAGCATTAAATCCTAATTCTCCAACAACAACGTCATCTATGTACATATTACGGACTCCAAAAATCATGCTATGGGTCATAACACCAGGAACAGAAGCTCGCGCATGATACCCGACAAAGATTGCCCCGTCATAACTAGCATCAAGCCCTTGCACCATTGAATATGGTTTCACATCCCCTGTTATTAACTTTGTTTTGGGATGAAATCTTTCTATTAATAAATTATTCATTTTACTATGGCTGTCATTTACAACCACTTCTTCTATGCCTTGATCAAATAGACTTGTAACAACGTAGTTTGCTTCATCTGTCATCAGGATGCGGCTTCTTTCATAATTTAGCTTATCGGAATCAACCTGTGTGTGATCAATTAACCCTGTTATTCCTTCCATATCAACTGACATATAAATTTTGCCCATTAGAAAAAACCTCCCACATTTTTTGGTCTAACTTATTTGTACAAAATAAAAAAATCCAGCTAACAGAGAAGTAAAATCTCTATCAACTGGATTTTCTCTGCGTATAACAGAAAAAGCAGTTTACACCAATTCTTTTAATAGTTGTTTATATTTAATATGGGCATTCTTAAAAGCAACCATAACTGCTTTTTGAGAAGATCCAAAATAACGATTTTCTACTTCCTTTAAAACGGTGTCTAAATCTAACATCGATTTCCCGACTACAATAGACTTAATGAAGGAAGAGGTTATATTGATAGTGGAAGAACATTCTGCATCAATAATTGTGTGAGAGACTCTATCCACCACTAACGCAATAAAAAAACCATTGTATTGCTGCATAATGGCATTATTAGAGGATGTTTTACTTTCTCCAATAATATATATAGTATTTGCATGATACATGTGATACTCCTCCTATAAACATCTGGATATTGCACGAGATATTTATGAGATCATCATAAACATTCGAAGCAATGCATATGTCGTAAGAAAAGGGCTCTGTCTTGAATAACAGCAAAACTAACAAACTTTTCTCTCTATCATTTTGATTTTGACGAAAAAAGATAGATTTAGATTATATAAAAAATTGTAATACACCACTCTTTTTTACGCAATACATTTTTGAGTATTTTCTAAATATTTTAACAAATAGTGTGAGAAAAAATAACATTTGCAGACACACGAGAAAACTCCCTTACTCTTATCAATATTTCCCTACTAATGGAGAAGATTCTAATTTGATGTATTCTCCATTTTCTGCGACACAAACGGTATTTCTTCCCTCTCTTTTGGATGCATATAGCGCTTCATCCGCCTCGCTAATCAACGGGATAAGAGCTAGACAGTTTTCCTTTATAGCCACGCCAAAGCTCGCAGTAATATTAATTACTATTTCCTTATAATAGAAAGGGGATTCTGCGATTAATCTTCTTAATTTCCTAGAAAGGTCAATGGCTGATTCTGCTTCTTTTCCAAATAGAAAAAGAATAAATTCCTCTCCACCGTATCTGCCAAAAACTCCATTCCCTGGCACCAGAGCTTTACTTAGAGATGCAATATGCTTTAATGCTTCGTCTCCCCCAAAATGTCCATATGTATCATTTATTTTCTTGAAATGATCAATATCAAACAGGATAACGGCTATCTTTCTATGCTTGACAAGCATCTCTTCAGCAAGGGCTGTAACATAAGCACGGTTATATATTTGTGTCAGACTATCTGTGTATGCCAATTTTGTTAAGCTGAGCTGTTCCTTCTTTTGTTCCGTAATATTTGCAAACATAATGGAAGTACCGACAATGGCTGACTCTCCTTTTTTAATCGGAGAAATCTTAACTTGATAATATTCCGTTGCTGATTTATTAGTCCTTTCCACTTCCGATATGACAGAATCCGTATCGATGTTTTTTAACAGTCCAAGAATTGGATCATCCAGCCCTAATACAGCTGCTATATGTTTTCCTCTTTTCACATCAATAAATAATCTAGAAGCTGCCTTATTAAAATCTTTTAGATGATATGTCTGATCTAAAACTAGTACTGCCTCTCCCATACTTTCAAATATATAATCCTTTTCTATTGGCGGGACCAACAAAAACTTCGTAGATATGATAGCATATAAATAAAGTGAACTAGAAAATAGCATCGCAATTGGAACAGGATCTAAGCCGTTTGGAGTAAGTCCTATCAAATAAGAAAAAGACGCGCCAACAGGGACAAGAATTCCTGTCAATAGTATGGCTACTTGTTTTGTTTGCCTAGATTTCTCTTTAAACCAATAAATCGATAGTAATACAAAGGCAATGGCAGACGCTCCGAACGAGTAAGCACCGTGTAGCAAATACCATTGTCCCATCGTAATTTGCATGAGAGGAGTTGCGTTTCGATATTCTAAATATACAGATTGATAGAATAAATGATGATAATCATTTGTCGCAACGAGTAAAAAGGAAAGGGCTGGGATTAAATAATAGAAAAAATACATTTTTTTATTTAAATGCCTATCGTAGCCGATATATTGCAAAACAAGAATTAATGTAGCTGGTGCCGAAAACGGCATACCTAAATACTGAACAGCTGTCCAAAATTTCATTCCTTCTATCGTTGTACTGGCAAGTCCTAATGCATACCCAAATGCATAAATAGCATTAAAGCAGGAAAACCACAAAAATGTCCGCATTCCCTCAAATGCCTGTCTATTCATATACGCAATAATGGCTAATATCACATGCAATGCACCCGACATCGTGATTAAAACAATAAATACCATGACAGTATGATCCATTACTTTTGCTCCTGTATCCTCATCATCTGGCTTTTGTTCATTCAGTTAGTTCCTCTTTTCTTTATGTTCTTCCACCTATTATAAATCTTGTGAAAACCCGTTACTAGATTAAGAAATTAAAAATCGGCTATTTTACAAAATAAATAGCAAGCGATTGCTCCATCTATCAAATCATTTCACAAAAAAACAGAGCCTTCCTACTATGGCTCTGCACTTTTCTTATTCTATGGAATGCAAAATTTTCTTAGCTGTTTCTTCCCCATTCGCTATACATGCTGCAATTCCTACTCCATAGTAGGAACAACCAGCTAGATGCACATTAGGGTATAAAAGAGCTAAGTCTTGGCTAAGTTGTTCTACTGCTTGCTTATGTTCTAATGAGTAAACAGGCATCGCATTAGTCCATTTTGTCACTTCATAACTTTTAGGTTTTGAAGTAATTCCAAGACTTCTCTCTATATCCTTTCTAGCCTCTTGGATTAGTTCCTCTTCTGTAAGGCTATTTAGCCGTTCATAGGCTGGATTTGTTTTTTTATAGAATAGACGCAATAATAGCTGATTATTCTTCGATGTATGCTTCCACTTTCTACTTGTCCACGTACAAGCATTACAAACAATATCACTATCCCCTGCGACTATAAAGCCTGTTCCATCTTTAGGCAGTTCATCATCGGAAATATCATAGGACAAATATAAGGTGATATTTGACGAATTTTTCAACTTGCTAAAGACAGGATTTAATTCATCCTTCCTTAAAATATGCTGTGTTACATTGTGGGGAGTAGATAAGACAACCATGTCTGCCATTTCTTCTTCCCCATTGGATAATTGAACTTTATATTGGTCTGCTTCCTTATTTATTCGTGTAACAGCTATTCCCTTTCTAATGGATACATCTTCTAATACCTTCTCCAGTCGATCTATAATTGTAGATAACCCATCTTTAAAAGAAATAAATTTCTTATTCGCAGCAGATTGAAACGATTCTTTATTCTTCCCTAACCCACGGATGATGCTTCCATACTGCTCCTTATATTCGAGCAGATAAGGTAGGGTGGAACCCATTGTTAACGAATAAATATTTCCAGAGTAAACGCCCGCAAGAACTGGTGCAATCTGCTTTTCTACGATTTCCTTTCCCAGATAATACTCTAAAAATTCACCAATGGAGGATTCTCTCGTAAAGCTTGACTTAGTACGAAAAAGATCCTTTAAAGCCTCTAGCTTTCCTCGAGTGGAAAGGAGTTCACTTGTAAAAAGAGCTTCTAATGTCATCGGAATACCGAAAATAGAATCCTTGGGAATTTCTAATAATTTGTTTTGTGTATGAATATAAGATGTCCCTGTTGCGTTATAAACAATTTCTTCTTCTAAATTAAGTTCCTTAACAAAGGGAAGAACATTTTTATTGCGGGCAACAATGGAATCTGCTCCTGTTTCCATAAGCAGATCATCTTTTGTAACCGTATGGATTTTCCCGCCTAGGTAGTCATTTGCCTCCACTAAAACTAGTCGAAGTCCTAATTGTCTTTCTCTATTTTCCTTTTGCAAATAATACATGGCAGATAATCCTGTTATCCCACCACCTACAACTAAAACCGTTTTCACTTTCTTCCACCTCTTTTAGCAAAATTCCCTCTTCTAAATACCTTCTTATTAATAGCTTTTTTTATTATAAAGCATCATGACCACTTTCTTTCTCATCATCATCGCTTTTTTTGTGTCTATTTGTTCACAATTTAATTGCAAATTAGCTGATTATGCCCTTATATTCCATTGTATAATAATAGTAGCCACGTAATGTAAGCGCTTCTCTTCGGATTCGCTATCAATTTTATCAACGCAACAATTATAACGTATTCCTAATGAATGACAAAAAATTTGATTGGTGGTGTCTATCTATTATGGCTAACAGCCGGCTATCTGTTGCTATTCATATCCTATCTTTAATTGCCTCGAAACCATACGAACAAATAACCTCTGATTCTATTGCAGAAAGTGTGAATACAAATCCTGTAGTGATAAGAAGAATGTGCGGACTTTTAAAAAGAGGAGGAATGCTAACGAGCAGAGCAGGCATTTCTGGGGCATCCTTATTAAAATCTCCTGCTGATATTACTCTTTTAGACATTTATTTAGCCGTTCAACCAAAAAGTGAATGGTTCGCAATACATGATCATCCAAATCACCGTTGCCCGATAGGAAGCAAAATTCATCCAACCTTAAACAGGACTTTTTCTACCATCCAACTAACAATGGAAAAGGAATTAGAACATATTACACTACAAGATATAATGGATGAAATGGAAATATACAGTAAAATTTAACCTGAATAAGAACGACAAAGAAACTAGCCATCAGGTATCCCTCATATGCTAGTTTCTTTGTCGACTTGGATCATCTCTTGGAAGATATTCTCCCAATCTTTTAACATGGCAAGTTGCTTTCTTCTGCTCTGCCACACTTGGCTACCAGCATTTTCTACCATCTTTTCACAGGCATGAATAAATTGATTCACTTCTGGCTCCCCTAGCAAAAGTTCATAAACGCCTTCTTCTACATATCCTTTTGTTGAAGGCAAGTTCATCCCTATCACTGGTTTTCCAGCAGCAAGAAATTCAAAAAGCTTTAATGGAAAAATAGCCTTATTATATGGAGTATCCTTATATGGCATAATCCCTATATCAAGCATATGCATATAAGCTGGAACCTGATTTCTCGATACACTTCCCATCCATTGAATATTGGGTTCCTTCAATAATTTCATAAATTCCGGGCTGTTATTCGTTCCATCTGGACCAACTAATAAAATGGTCCAATCCCTTCTCATTTGTGCAATTTGCTGGATTAATCCAAAATCAAGCTTTGGTTTAATCCCACCAATGTAACCAATCGTCAGCCCTTCTTTTTCTATAACTGGCTCCCTATTCTTCCGTTCCTGAAAAAGCTCGTATTCTACTCCATTTTCATACGTAAAAATCTTATCTCGATAAGCTGGTGTTCTACTTATTATTTCCTCCGCTAAAAAGCTTGAAGTACAAGTAATATAACTTGCCTTTTCAACAATTGTTTGTTCACTTTGATAGATGATCTTTTGCTTTAAATAAGAAAGGAAAGAAAATTTCCCGCTCAATTGTTCTGCCCATAAATCACTG
Organism: Niallia circulans; assembly: GCF_003726095.1. Taxonomy (NCBI): domain Bacteria; kingdom Bacillati; phylum Bacillota; class Bacilli; order Caryophanales; family Bacillaceae; genus Niallia; species Niallia circulans. Next base: position 4,286,302 of record NZ_CP026031.1, on the reverse strand, counting down.
CAATCATAAACGATTTGATCCCAGGAATATATCTTATGCAAAGTCGGAAAGGCAGGATAGGTATACCATAAATTCACCAAATAATCCCCTTTTTTTTCCGCTAAATAATTACTTAAACTTCGGAGCTTCTTTTGGTAGAAAAAGGGGATAAATCGAGCGAATCGTTGTACTTTATAATTTCCCAAATCACTGATTATCCACTGGTAAATACCATTTTCTAATCTCGTTACTTCTGGTGTCTGTTTTTCCCCTGGACATAACCAGATTACTTCCTCTGTTTCCTGCTGCTTTTGCAGAAATTCTGCAAATCGATGTCTTCGATAAGTTAAATTGTCTAAATTCCAAACGCCAGTTGCAACGATAACGTGGATTGTTCTCATTTTCTATGCTCCTCTACCTTCTACAGTCTCTTCCGAATAGCATTATAAGCATAATGAGAAAAATACCAGGATGACTGCAAGAAATTCAACTGCTCTATTTGACGATAAACATGCCAATTATTTTTTGCTGCTTTCCATTTATTTTTAGAAATTGAATCATTTCCTACCCTGTATTCTGCTAATATTTCGTTTAAGCCAAATGCACGGAAACCTCGCTTCAAAATCATTAACCAAGTTGCTAGATCCTGCCGAGTACGGATGTTGGGCATTTGAAAATTCCCTACTTGTTCACGATCAATTAGAACAGTAAGACAACCAACAATTGTATTTTTTAGCATGGTTTGATAATCCACTTGCTCAGGAACTCGAATATATTTATTTATCTGCTCTCCTTTTTGATCAATACACTCATAAGCAGTAAAGGTGAAAGCATACTGATTTTCCTTCATATAAGCTAATTGAACTTCAAGCTTTTCTTGTTTCCATCGATCATCACTGTCTAAAAAGGCAATATATTTTCCTCGTGCATGCTCGAGCGCCATATTGCGAGCAACAGCCGCTCCACCATTAACCGTTCTGTAAAAAACTCGAATTCGCTCTTCTACTTTTTCCCATTCCTTTAATACCTCAACTGTGCCGTCTGTGGAATGGTCATCAACAATGAGCAGTTCCCAATCTGTGTATGTTTGTTCCCTAACAGACTGGATGCTAAAAGATATATACTCTTTACAATTATAGGAAGGCATAATAATGGATACAGATGGAGCCATCTTCCACTCACCTCTTTTAGTCAGATTCAGATTTTAAGAACACCGGATAAATAATCCATAAACAACTGAGCATGATGCCGATCATAACACCCATTAGCGCTCGATCTCGAGGAGAGATTACACGATTATCCCCACTTACTGCTGCGACATCCTTAACTAGCATTGCTGGCTGCATATTGACTTGTTTTGTTTTTAGTTCATATAGAAATCGTTGTTGATCAACAGCTGATTCTGCTTGAACAGTTATTTCTTGAAGCTGATCAATGCTTTCTGAGATAATTTCTTCTTTTTCTTGATAATACTGTTGATCCATTTCCAGAAAGGCAGTTACTAATTCTGATAAGGAATCTACGGCTTCTTGTTCACTTGGACCAGTAAGTGTAAAGCTGATCTTTTTAGGGGTATCCGCAGAAATAAGAAGCTGTTCCTTCTCTATATCGACACCGGGTAAATAGTGTACAAAAGTCGTTTCATTTCTTAATAAGGATGCAATTACTTCACTATTATTTAAGTACTCATTTTCATAATTCCCTAGTAAAATAGTGGCCTCTGCTTTAACTGCTCCCTTTTCTTTCCCAGCTGGGGCAAACCATCCTATTGCTCCTAAAAGGGCACTAAGCAATAATAAAGGAATAAAATATTTTTTCCATCTAGTGGCTATAATTGATAAAACAGACTTCACAAACGAACTCTCCCTTTCTGCTGTGAAAGTTAAGATTCTAGCTTTTTATTTTTATAAACAGACAGTGTACATAAAATAAACCCAAGAAACACCCAATGAAAATATAAGTTCATCACCGAACTGGGGCTAATACTCGAAATAATGAATGATACCATTCCGATCATACACGCCTCTAACAACATTTTATCTGTCCCGCTTTCCGTCTTTTCGTACGCTCGATAGAATGATATAAATGCATAAATCAATATCATTAAGTAGCCAAGCAAAATCATTAAGCCAAAGTTTCCGGCGATTTCGGCATACCAATTATGTACTTGGTAGACATTTCCTGTTGGAAAATAACTCTTATACTCCAGATAATAAGGAATATTTCCTGCTCCAATTCCAAATCCATAAGAATCGAGCAAATAAGAAAACGTATTTCTTAAAAGATTGATTCTCGCTAAGTTTGATGGTAACACTTCATTAAGCTCATATTGTCCGGATAACTCTATAAGACTCTGAATTTTACTAAATCCTCTGTTAGCAAATATTATTCCTCCTAGTAACCCTACTCCAAGACTAATTCGCAATATTAGTTTCTTCCACCACTTCGGAATGATCAGGAATATATACACTAATCCGCCTCCTGCAAGCGCCAGTAATCCAGCACGTGATTCTGTTAAATAGATAAGCAGGAAAACTAAGATGCTTAAAATAAACATAGATCCCTTCATCATTGTTCTCTTAGTATTTTTTACAACAGCTAAAAACAAGAAAAAAGAAATGCCTAAATAGACAGCAAAATCATTTTGGTTGTAAAAAACGGCTGTCGGATACGACAGTTTATAACTGGAAGCACCATATAATCCGGAACTTGGTAATTGAATAGAAAAGATATAATTCACAAATCCTATTCCTACTAATAAAATGGTCATTCCAATCCATCCTGCCAAAAAGTACTGGAGCTGTTGCCGAGTTTTAAATGTTACATTCGCTAAATAGACAAATGCTATTCCCATAACCAATAAAGACATGTATTTAAGGGAAGCAATAATAGAAATGGACCAAAGAATAGAAATGGTTCCATAAAGAATCCATCCACCAAAGAACAACCAAATAAACGGTAGTCCACTGCGGTTAAAGTCGTGTACCATCCTTTTTTTGTACAAAGCAGTGCCTATATATAGAATGATTGCCAATAATAGCAATATTCTGTATAAAAAAACGGTAAAAGCACCAACATTCACACTCAGGATGGACTGATTAAGAAAGGTGGAAAGCAATAAGACATACATGACATTTTGAAATAATTGATCAAGTGTTATGATTGATTTCAAATATATTCCCACTTGAATCGCAATCCATATACATACGATGGGAAGTATCCAAGTTAATTGATATATCGTTGTCCAATATAAAACGGTAAGACAACCGATACCTAATACGCTGAACCCTATTGTTTTGCTTACTGTACGGTTATTTCCCAACTTCTACAATCCTTCCTCCCTACCTTTTGATTACTTTTGTAAAACTTGTTTGGATGAGAATAGCGTTTCTCTTAATCCATATTCTAAATTGGTTTGTGGCTTCCATTTCAGCTTTTGTATTGTCTGTTCATTGCATAAAATACTATGGAGAATATCGCCTTCTCTTTCTGCTTTATAAATCGGTTTTAATGATACCTCACTTATATCAGCTATATTTTCCCAAAGTTGATTTATCGAGATTCGATTATTGGCTGAAATATTCAAGCAAAGATTTTCATCCTGCTTTAATGCATGTAAATTTGCGCTGGCAACGTCTTTTACATAAATGAAATCTCTTGTTTGTTCTCCAGATCCGTATATGACTGGCGCCTTATTTTCGAAAACACGATCAGCAAAAATAGAGATAACCCCGCCTTCTCCTTTACCATCCTGCTTTGGTCCATAGACATTGCTATATCTTAAAATCCCATAGGAGAGTCCATATAATTTAGAAGCTAACTTCAAATATTTTTCAACCGTCAATTTCGTTAACCCATAAGGCGATTCTGGCAAAGTTGGATGTTCTGTCGTAACAGGGAGCTCGACTGGATTCCCGTATACAGCTGCAGAAGAGGCAAATAATATTTTCTGTACAGAAGCGCGAATAGCTGCTTTAATGACATGCAATGATCCTTTTACATTTACATTCTCATCATGTAATATGTCATGAACGGATTCTGCCACACTTACTTGGGCTGCTTGATGAATAATATAATCAGGTTTTAAGTCGACAATATAATCAATCACACGAGAATCCGTTATATCAAACGGGCATATTTTAATTGCTAAATCCTTAATATTCTCAAATTTCCCAGTAGAGAAATTATCGATAACTATTACTTCATATCCCTCAGCTAACAAACTCTCGACAATATGTGAACCAATAAAGCCTGCTCCACCAGTAACAAGAACCTTGGTCATTACGCTTCCTCCCAAAAGTGATTTAATTGATTAGTAGATTCAATTGACTTACTTGCCAATTCTTGGTAATTTCTAAGTAGTTTTTTAGCATTATCAATTGCAGAATAGTTATCAAGAACACGCTGATATAATTGTTCTGCAGCTTTGTCAAACAAGGCTGCATCAGCTGCTTGCTCTTTCACTCTTGTTACAATCTCTTGTACCGACCGAGGCTGAATCAGCAAATCGGCGTACTCTCCAAATAAATCTGGTATCCCGCCGACACTTGTGCAAATGATCGGTATTTTTAAAGCCATTGCCTCTATAACAACTGTCGGCAATCCTTCCGAATAGGATGGTAAAATAAAAATATCGCATGCTGATAAATAATCGCTTACCTTCTCATTAGGAATTTGTCCTGCTAAGAATAATCGTTTATTATACGTTTTTTCCTTTTGCAGCCTTTCTTTTCCTTGGCCGGCTCCCACATAAACCACTACATAGTCTTCCGGAAGATAAGCTAATGCCTCCGCTAATTCAAAAATCCCCTTTTCTTTCACAAGACGCCCTACAAACAAAATGATTTTTTTATTGACAGGCAATGCTAATTCCTTTCTAGAGCTTTCTTTCAAAGCAGCTGCCTGATTTAATGTAAATTTCGATAAATCAATTCCGAGCGGTAACGGCAAACACTTTCTCCCAGTCTTCATCTCAGCTGCAGCAGCCAGATGTTCTCCTACGGCAATAACTTCATCTGCGGACTTCACTGTTTTTTGAAAAATACGCTCCGCACTTCGACTAAATGATGGATAAATATGTACATCACTTCCATGTAATGTGAGCAGCCAAGGCTTTTTATATTTAGAGGCAACGATTCTTGCTGCCCCTCCCGAAGGCATAGCAAAGTGTGCATGGATCAAGTCAGCCTCTATGTTCTCTTTCTTCCAGGTTTTAAGAATACACGCTGCGATACGTTTATCTGGCTGAAACCAGCGAAGTTGACCAGGTGTCGCTCTATACACAGGCCTATATATGTTTACACCATGCCTTTTCTCTAAATATGGATAGTTCTTTTTACGATATTTTTTCTTCCATATTCTAAAGAAAGAAGCATTTAATGGAACTGGATTAATAACTGTTATCTCCACTCCTAAAGAAGATAATGCTCTTACCTGTGTTTCATGAAACACCCCGCTTCCAGGGTTATCTGCACTAGGGTATACACTTGTTATCCACAATACTTTCATGATACACATCCTATCGTTCGGCTTATTGACTTATTCCTTTTATTGATATTCTTCTCGAAATGCTACATGTTTTAATGCATGTAGCATTAGCAAATAAATAATCCCGCTTATCAACACAGACCATACAAGTGCCCAAACCAAATTATTATGAATAGAAGTCATTTGCGTTTTTAACAATAACGCAATCCCACTGCTGACCACCGCAAGAATCAATGGCAGCAGTAATGCTTTTACATAACTTTTTAGCTGAAGCCCTATCATTCTAGTTAATAGGATTCTCCCACCGATAAAATTAAGAATGCTTACACCTACATATGTCCATGCTACTATTTCCAGCTGATTACTCCGAACTGCTGCTAATAATGCTAACCCGTAACAAACTAACACTCCTAAGTCCCAATAAAAAGCAATGTCTGCTTTTCCCTTTGCTAATATAATGCTCCCATTGGGATTCATAAGGACCCTTAGAATTCCTACTATAATCATAATTTCTAAAATAGGAACAGCCGCCATCCATTGCTCTCCAAAGAAGAGTGGGATTACTAAATCTGCAACAGCATAGAGCCCTAATAGCAATGGAAACGACACAATTGCTAATAATTTGGTCATATATAAATAACCACTCTCTAATGCCCGATTATTATTTTTATCTTTCGCAAACACTGGAAAAGCAACTCTCGTTATAATAGGATTTAACTTAAGAACGGGAATGGTGATAATTTGATAGACTAGGTTATAAATCCCTAATGCCTCCATGCCCATAAATCTTCCAATCAACAACATATCCATATTGCTTCCCAATCGATTTACGAGCCGTGATAAAAGCTGATACACACCAAAAGAGAAAAATTCTTTACAATCTTTAATATCTAGCACAAAGCTTGGTCTCCACTTTGGAGAGTAACAAATATAAAAAAGAATTCCTTTCAAGGAATAAAGGCAAACCTGTGACCATACATAAGCATTAATTGGATTTTGCTTTATAAATAGGAGCAGTCCAATTAAGAGACTAAAGCTAAAAACATTTGAGAACGTTTCGATCTTTCCTAATGTCTTAAACGATAAGTCTCGCTGCATTAAGTACTGTGACTGCTGTCCTATAGGAGCAATCAAAAATACAATTGATAGTAATCTGACCTTTCCCTCTAACTCTTTTGTTTGAAAATAGTCTGCAATCATCGGACTTGCTGCCTGCATAAGGAAACAAATAAATATTCCTAAAAGAACATTTATCCAAAAAAGGGTAGACAACTGCCTGTCTGTTGCATGATGTTTTTGGATGACTGCAGCACCTAAGCCTAATTCAACAAAAATTTGTGCAAAGATGGTGATTGTCGTCAGCATGCCAATCATACCGAATTCCTTTGCACTCATGATATTTCCCAGTACAATAAACTGCCCAATCTGTAAGAGAGTAATAACAATCGTCGATATACTGGTCCATTTTGCTCCACTATTGATTTTGCCTTTTATGGAGTCCAATTACCTTGCACCCTCTCCTGTGAGCACTACTTTTATCGTCTTTACTAAAATTTTCATTTCCAAAGAAAATGTTACATTATTAATATATTGAAGATCGTACTTTAGCTTTTCTCTTGGTGTGATGTCATACCCTCCATTGACCTGTGCAAGTCCTGTTAATCCTGGTTTTACAAGCAGCCTATTCGAAAAACCATCAATTTCCTTGCTAAATTGTTCCGTAAAAGAAGGTCTTTCCGGTCGTGGTCCGATAATAGACATATCACCTTTTAAAACAGAAAATAATTGTGGTAACTCATCAATTCTTGTTTTTCTTATAAATGAGCCAATTTTTGTAATTCTCGGATCATTGACCTCTGCCCATTTTTCCCCGTCTTTCTCCGCATCCATTCTCATCGATCGCAATTTAATTAAGCGAAAGCATTTGCCATTCTTGCCAACCCTTTGTTGGACATAAAAGGGAGAACCTGGTGAATCTATGCGGATGAGAATAGCAAATAGAAGAATCAACGGGAGAGTTATAACAATACCTATACTTGCTATAAAGAGATCCATCATTCTTTTAAAAATTTGATAAAAGGAAACTTTTTTAGAAGATTTAAGGTTATTTGCTTGTACAATTGATATCTCTTTTAAAATATGGATACTCCTGTTAGCCTGCATGTTTTTTCACCTCAAAGTTTTATCTATCTGAGCTATCAGATTTAGTATAGGGTTCCAATGTTAATAAATCATTGAATCTATTTTAAGGAATAGTAAAGGATTGTAAATTTCCGATTGATGTTGACATAAAATGGAGCATGCTAAGCTGATTTGGATTACTCTTTTTATCAAACGAAGCGGGGAACACAGAGGTGGGGAGCGTAAGTATTCAATCAAATATAACCCCGAACAAATTATACATTTACATTAAAAAATTAGTATAATTGTTCGGGGCTTTTATTTATTTTAAGAAGGAAGGTATATGAAAATAACCAAAAAGGAAGAAATTAACAGAAAGAAGTTCTCTGTGCCCAAAAGGAAGAGGAGCAGAGAAAAAAGGTAACAGAAGTCATCTCATGCTACATCCAACATATAAATTTATTGAAGCTCCCATAGGAGTCTGGAAATGCAGTTTAACTATGTACAATTTGGATATTTCCCCAAAACCAACTTTATATGGAGAGGCGGGCATGATAGCCTAGTGAAGAGGAGCAGCTATTGATAACGTTGGCTTCCCGGCTCATTAATGCCCGCAGATTCTCCATATAAAGTTATGACGTTCCGTGAATAAAATCAATTTTTGTACATTAGGCGCATAGAGTGTCTGTAGCACAATGGAACGAATTGGTTTCACCACTAAATTAGAGATTATTCGTCTATATTTTGTTCCAGCCACTTTCTTTTCCTGATTTATTATCTGCTTAATAAAACCGTAATTACTCCAATGAAACATACACTACATAAACACCATGTATCTTGTTTCTTCCAATATACTCTCCGAAATGCCGAGCGTTTTATTCCCGCACGGTATCCTTTAACATCCATCATATTAGCCATGTCCTCGGCTCTATTCAGAGAACTCACAAATAAAGGAAGAAAAATTGGGACTAAAGTTTTCATCTGCTGAAATAACGAGCCTTGGCCAAACTCCGTCCCTCTTGCCTTTTGAGCATCCATCACTTTTTGTGTTTCATCTAATAAATTGGGAATGAATCGCAAAGAAATAGATAACATAATGCTAATATCATCTACAGGTACCTTAATAAAACGCAATGGAGATAGCATTTTATTTATTCCATCTGTCAAATCGATTGGTTTTGTAGTTAATGTTAAGACAGTAGATAAAAATACAATAAGAACAAAACGACTAAAGATAAAGATTCCATTTATTAATCCATACTCTGAAATAGTAATTGGCCCCCATGCTATATATACATTACTGCCAGAAGTAAATAGTACCTGCAGTATTACAGTAAATAGAATGAGCCATATCATTGGTTTGACTCCTCGTACATAGGTACGGAAAGGGACTTGTGATAAGTGCATAATGAAAAGGGTAATCATCCATAAAAATAAGTAGGCCATCCAATTATCTGCTATAAATAGCATAGCTATAAGTAAAAGGACAGAAATCATTTTTGCCCGAGCATCCAACTGATGGAGCCAGGATTCTCCCGGAAAGTATCTTCCTAATATTAATTTATTCATACTAACCCCACCGAAACTAAAGCATCTGCTAATTCATCCAGCGTTAAGCAAACCCTTGGTAATTTTATTCCTGTTTCTTGTTCAATTTTCATTTGATAATACCGAGCCTGTGGCATTTCCAGCCCCCAACTTTCCAATAAAGCTGGATCTGAAAAAATCATTTTTGTTTTGTCCGATTTGATAATTTTTCCTTGATCCATTAAAATAACTTGGTCTGCGAATAAAGCCACATCCTCCATATCGTGTGTAACGAGAATAGTTGTTAAAGATGCTTGTTTATGCCAAGTAGCTAGAAGAGACATTATTTCCTTTTTCCCCTGCGGATCCAACCCCGCCCCAGGTTCATCTAAGACAAGTACAGATGGCTCCATTGCTAATATTCCTGCAATCGCCACTCGCCTTTTTTGTCCTCCCGATAAAGCAAAGGGGGATTTTGATAAAATAGACGGCTCTAAGCCCACTAGCTCAATTACCTGTGCAGCCTTTTCTTGCGCTTCTTCCAACGATACGCCAAAGTTAAGCGGACCAAAACAAATGTCCTTTTCCACTGTTTCCGCAAATAATTGGGACTCTGGAAATTGGAACACCATCCCCACTTGCTTTCGAATCTTACGGATATTCTCTTTTTGGATAGGTGATTCTATCATTGTCTCTCCTATACGAACGCTTCCTTTTGTTGGAAGAAGTAAGCCGTTCAATATCTTTAATAGACTTGATTTTCCTGCACCAGTTCTTCCGATGAGTGCTGTAAAAGTACCTGATTCAATAGTAAGATTGATGGAGTTTAATACATTGGGTTTACGGATCGGTCCAATTTGATAATTAGCAGATACATCTTTTAATTCGATTTGCATATCCATCGCACCATTTCTTCTTCTGTCATATATTTATCTGGAACCTTACTCCCTCTATTTTTCAAAGATTCTCTGAGTTTCTCTGAAAATGGTTTTTCTAAGGTAGAATCTGTATAAAACAACTGAGAGGGACTTTCAATTTTTGTTATTCTCCCTTGTTCCATGACCATTACTCTATCAGCCTGTGCAGCTTCTTCCATGTCATGCGTAATGGATAGGATTGTCATTCCCTTATTTTTTAATTTGCGTATAATTGCCATTAATTCCTTGCGACTTCTTGGATCTAACATAACAAAGGCCTCATCCAATATAAGTACCTTGGGCTCTAATGCCAGCATTCCTGCAATTGCGACCCTTTGTTTTTGTCCACCTGATAATTGAGAAGGATCCACCATGCGAAAGCCGAGCATATCTACATCTGTTAGTGCTTGATCCACTCTTTCATGCATTTCTTCATAAGACATATTTATATTTTCCAGCCCGAAAGCCACATCATCTTCTACAGTTGTTCCAATGAATTGATTTTCTGGATTTTGAAAAACAATGCCAATCCCCTGAGCACCTTGCCCTTTCTTTTGACTAACTCCATTTATCTTAATTTTCCCTTCATCGGGTTGAAGCAAGCCAACAAGTAAATGAGCTAAGGTGGATTTCCCACTTCCATTATGACCAATTAGCGCTGTCCATTCCCCCTCACTTAATAGAAAGGAAATATTTTCCACATGACTCTTATCACGCTTTTTATCATACCGAAAGCTTAATTCCTCCACTTCCAAAACGGTTTGCAAAACGAATACCCCCTCCATAGAAAAGCTTAGAACGCTAACAATATATTTATTTAACTAATAATAAAAAACATAGCTAAAGATAATACTAGACATCCATTCACAATAATTAGATTTTTCACTGCTAAACTAAATGTTTTAGATTTAACTTGGATTTGGTTAAAAATCCGAATATGCTTATAAACTGGTAAAATAGCAATTAAGCTAATTAACGCAATAACTGGTAGTAAGTGAAAAAACACAGAGATTAATATAGCCATAAAGGATCCCGCATAAAGGCCATTATACAGCCATAGGGAGTATTTCTTTCCTAAATAAAATGGTAAAGTGAAACGATGATTTTTTATATCGTCTTCTACATCACAAATATTGTTTGCCAGCATAAGATTCGCGATCGTAAACATACAAGGTAAAGATACAATGATTATTTCGATTATTTTTATTATGTTTACTTGCAGCAAAATCACGTCTTGTTCCCATACTAAGGAAGCAATCCCATAATCAAACGCATTGACATAGACCGTAAGAAAAACGATCCCAAATCCCATTGTTACACCGGAAAAAACTTCTCCTAAAGGCATTCTTGATAAAGGAATTGGTCCAAAGGTATAGAGGATGCCAATGCAAAAGCAGATAAATCCAATCAAAAGCACCAATAATCCTGTTTCAGCAGTAAGCCAAATACCTAGCCCCGTTGCTGTAAAAAAAAGGGTGAATATGGTTGCGATAACGGTGCTTTCCTTTATCCCCTCTTGTCCTATTACGTTTTTTTCCTTCCTATATTCATCACTATTTGCCTTTCGATAATCCATATAATTATTAATCGCCGTTGTTGTTAAATCAAAGATCAACATAGAGGCAAAGAATATTAGTGTATTTTTCCAATGAAGTGCCTCATACCGATATAATACGAATAATATGCCAATAAAAAATGGGAAGATACTAGCTATTTTTGTTTGTATTTCTACTAACTTTAAAAATGAACGAATCGACATTCCAAATGACCTCCCTCTTCTCTTTATTCATTTGCTAATTTAAATTTCTCATTTGTTAAAGTAAATTTACCTTTTAGACCGGAAGTTAAATAAACCTCTTTATCCTTGGTTACAAAGATGGCCTCTATTCCCTCCATTTTTTCTACCGCCTTTAACCCTTCTTCTATCCCTTTTATAAATATGGTTGTTGAATATCCGTCTCCATCAAATGATTTATCAGAAACAATCGTAATCCCCGCAACTTCATTATTGACAGAATAGCCATTTTTAGGGCTGAGAATATGATGGTATTTTACTCCATCCACCTCTAAATACCGCTCGTATATCCCAGAAGTAACGATCGAAGTATTCGTTTCCTCCATTTTCCCCACCATTTCACCTCTATCGGAAAATGGATCTTGAACTCCTACTTCCCACGGCTTTCCAGAAGGATTTGTTCCTTTTACATAAATGTTTCCTCCTAAATCAACAATCGCAGATTCTACCTTATTATCATTTAATACTTTTATAACTTCGTCTGTAATAAACCCTTTAGCAATTCCCCCTAAATCCAGCATCATTCCTTGTTCTGGCAAAAATACCGTTTGCTTTTCTTCATTTAACTCTATCTTTTTATAGTTGATCAATGGGAGAACAGCATCAATTTCTGATTGTGTTGGCTTTTTCTCATCCGGGAATCCAATATGCCATAAATTAGTTAATGGTCCAATCGTTATATCAAAGTCCCCTCCTGAGTACTCACTATATTTTTTACCAGCTTTCACTAAACGGTAAATATCTTCTGGGACCTGGACTGGATTCCGACCAGCATTTTCATTTATTTCATCAACAATCGACCCATCTTCATTTACTGTGATTTGACTTGCCAATAACTCTATTCGATCAAATGCTTTATCCAATACAGCTTCCTTGTCTTTATCATAGATTTTAATCGTGACAACTGTCCCCATTAAAAATTCCGTTCTTTTATACGGATTACTATTTACCATTTCGTCCGATTCCTTTTGTTTTCCACATCCTATTAATAAAAGGAGGGAAAGAAAAAGAATCATAGCGAATTTGAATTTATTCATTAAAATCATCCCTTCTATGAATATCACATTTCAATTGTTTTATCATGTCTCTAAATACAAACAAGTGTTTAGATTCTTGACCATGTGAATTTATTCACATTTATAACACCGTCATTTTATCATTGCTTTCTGCCACTGTCTATCGACTTTTTGGTGGACAAAACCCTATAAAATAGCTGATTTACGGAATAATCATTGTCTTAATAGTGTTTATCAGCATCTCCTTTAAATATGGAGAATTTATGACAAAAATCCACTATTTATAAATGTTTCGAAAATGTGAACAATCAAAATTTTAAATTGTAGACATTCTATGAAGTCCATAGACAGATAAAAACCACATTGTTATATTAAAATTGTTCAAAACTTCACAAATAAGCATTTAACAATTAAGGGAGTGAATAGGAAGAATGGACAAGAAAAATATTGTCATAATCGGAGCAGGTTATGCGGGGGTTCATGCCGCAAAAAAGCTTGCTAAAAAGTATAAAAAAGATGATTCGGTTTCCATTACACTTATAGATAGACATTCCTATCATACAATGATGACTGAATTACATGAGGTTGCTGCGCATAGAGTAGAACCGGATGCTATTCAATTTGATTTACGTCGTTTATTTAATCGTACAAAGGTTAATTTGGTTACAGACAATGTGAAACATGTTGATTATCAAAGTAAAGTAGTTACAACTGAACACGGCCAATTTGCCTTCGATTATCTCATCCTAGGAATGGGCGGCGAACCAAATGACTTTGGTACGCCCGGAGTACAAGAAAATGGCTTTACCCTTTGGTCTTGGGAAGATGCTGTTAAACTAAGAGAACATATTGAAAAAATTGTTCGTAAAGCTGCTCATGTTCATGATGAAGCAACAAGAAAGGCAATGCTTACCTTTACTGTATGTGGTTCAGGCTTCACAGGAATCGAAATGGTTGGGGAACTGATTGAATGGAAAGAACGATTAGCAAAAGACAATAAGCTAGATGCAGAGGATATTACTTTATATGTGGTTGAAGCTGCTCCTACTATATTAAATATGCTAGAACGCAGAGATGCCGATAAAGCAGAAAGCTATATGGTAAAAAAGGGAGTTAAAATCTTAAAAAGCTCCCCAATCGTCGAAGTAAAAGAAGACGCTATCGTATTAAAATCAGGCGAAGAGCTTCCAACTTACACTCTTATTTGGACAGCAGGAGTTCGCGCTAATTCGGATACAAAAGATTACGGCATGTCAGCTGGAAGAGCAGGCCGCTTAAAAGTTAATGCTCATATGGAATCTGAAGACTACAAAGATGTCTATGTAGTCGGTGACTTAGCCTATTTTGAAGAAGAGCCTGGAAAACCAACTCCACAAATTGTAGAAGCGGCCGAACAAACTGCTATGACTGCAGCAAAGAATATTATTGCAGAAATCAGTGACGGTGAAAAGGAAAAATATGAAGGTAAATACCATGGGGTTATGGTTTCTATCGGAGCAAGATACGGTGTTGCAAATTTAAGCGGCATGCATTTAAGCGGCTGGTTTGCAAATTTCATGAAGCATATGGTTAATCTATATTATTTCTTTGGTATTAGAAGCGGCTATTATATGTACCAATATGTGATGCATGAATTTTTCCACACAAAAGATAAACGTAATATTTTCCGTGATTTCTTAACCCGCTATGGCAATGTTCTTTGGAGCTTACCTTTACGTGTATTTGTCGCAGGTTTCTGGATTGTAGAAGCATGTGCGAAGCTTTGGGGAGAATCGACATGGAAAGATTCTATTTCCAGCTGGTCAAAGGTTCCAAACTTATTTAATGGTCTTGGAGACGATTCATGGTTAACTGCTACAAGTGTCAAAATGCCTTTTGAGTGGCTGCAAACTGCTACAAGTGGGGCAAGTGAAGCTGCTACTTCTACTGACTTTGCAACCCCGATATTAAATAAAATGCCATTCTGGTTTGAGTGGATTATGAAAATTATGCTTCCAACTCCAGAAGTCGCACTATTTATGCAAAAAATGATGATATTTATTGAGTTAGCAATTGGATTAGCCATTCTTGCCGGTTTATTCACATGGTTAGCAAATGCTGCAAGTGCTGGATTCCTAGTAATGTTTACACTTACTGCAATGCTTGGCTGGGATAAAGTTTGGGCATTGCCAGCTTCTATTGCTTTAATGAATGGGTCTGGTCGTACATTTGGATTAGATTATTGGGTTGTTCCTTTCCTTCAAAGAAAATTGGGCGACTGGTGGTATGGTAAAGAACGAGCGATCTATAAAGACTATAAATAATAAAAGGTTTGCTAGAAACATAGGGAATTAAAGCCCCCTGTTTCTAGCAGCTTTTGAATCAGTAAAGGAGAAAAAAGAAGCTAGTGGATTTATATTCTTTGATCTTTTCTTAAACCTTAAACTTTTAAATCAATAGATTGTCTTCCACTTTAGGATGCTTGTTCCAATCAATCTATTTAACAATAAGATTAGTTATAGAATAAAGAATCTACCATACTTCATTCTTTTTTGCCCTATACTGATTAATAGGAATCAGTATTTATTTAACCTACAACCAACTTACTTATGGTAATAATTAAATCGCAAGAATGGAAGTTGAGAAGATGACAAAAAATCAACGCCTTGTATATATAGCACTGCTTGCTTCCCAAGCGGTAATTATCAGCTTATTAGAACGGGCTATCCCATTTCCCTTTGCATTTGCTCCAGGAGCGAAGCTTGGATTAGCAAATATTATCACCTGCTTAGCCTTATATACACTTCCCACAAAAGATGCCTTTAAAGTGGTCGCAATTCGGCTCTGTCTCGCCACCTTATTAGGAGGGACACTTTCTACTTTTATGTATAGTGCCAGTGGAGCCCTTTTAAGCTTTATCGGCATGTGGGGTGTAAAGCAACTTGGAACAAAACGAATTAGCTTAATTGGTGTTAGTACAACTGGAGCCATTTTTCATAATATTGGTCAATTAGCCATTGCAAGCTTTGTTGCGCAAACATGGACTGTATTCTTATATTTACCTATTCTATCTTTTATCGGTATCCTATCAGGAATAGCAATAGGAATACTCGCCAACTATTTAATCACACATGTAGAAAAACTACAGTTTTATAGAGATTTATCGGAAATAAACGAATCTAGATAGGAAAGAGGTTAAACTATGCGTGTACATCAAATGTGGGATACGTATCCAGAATTAAAAAATGACTTGTCAAAAGTACTTCAATTAATTGAAAGCAATATTCGTGTTCGTGATAAAGTAGTTGAAAAAACGATTAAGGATTTAATTTATTCCGGTGGCAAGCTACTTAGACCTGCCTATTCCCTACTTTGTTCACAAATAGGTCCGTCTAAAGATAAAAATCGTGCAATAGCAGTGGCAGCAGCGTTGGAAACCTTGCATATGGCGACGCTGATTCATGACGATGTTATTGATGAATCGCCAACACGACATAACATTCCAACCATTCATACTCATAATGGAAATAAGTTTGCCATCTATGCGGGTGATTATTTATTCTGTGTTTGTTTTACCATTTTATCTAAGTACGCAACATCTCTTTCCCATTTAGAATTTAATGCCCGAAGCATGGAAAAAATCTTAAGTGGGGAATTAGATCAATTAAACGCTCGATACCAATCTACTGTTACGGTGAAAAAATATTTAGCAAGAGTATCCGGAAAAACAGCCCAGCTTTTTGCCGTAAGCTGCTATTCTGGTGCGGTTGAAAGTGAAGCAAGCAGACCACTCGCCATGAATGCTTGGAATATGGGGCATTATATTGGGATGGCTTTTCAAATAATGGACGATATTCTCGATTATAAAGGAAATTCCCAAACATTAGGAAAGCCTGTGATGGCAGATATTAAACAAGGTCACTATAATTTACCACTTATCTATGCAATCCAAGCAAATCCGCATGAGCTGATTCCTATATTAGATAAAAAAGAAGCCTTGACTAACGAAGATCTGGCACAGCTTTCTAAACTTATCGCTAAATATAAAGGAGTAGAAAAAGCAGAGCTCCTTGCTAAAAAATATACAGAGAAAGCAATTAAACAACTAAATAAATTACCTGATGGGGATTACAAAAACCGTCTTTTTGAAATTACGCTTAGCTTATTAAATAGGAATGTGTAATGCGTATGGTAAAAATCCGGTCCAACTCTGCATGCTGCTTGTCACTTGTTGGACTCGGATTTTTTAATAGCTGTCATTCTCTATTATGCTTATCTTTAAATTCCCAAAAGCCTGGAATACTGTCTAGGTCATATTGATAGGTAGATTGTATAAGCATTAATTTCAGCTCTTGTGAAAGATCTGCCATATCATTTGGGCTTGTTCTTTTTGTTAATTTATTTACCTTTGGTTCGAACAACTTTATTAGCTCATGGAGCATTTCCGGATCTGCCTTTGCCCTTTTTACCATCGTATACATATCGGTCATTTTTCCTTTTCCTTTCGCTCGTTTTCCTGAGTTTCCTTCCATTCCTTCAGTAGCTGATCCATTT
The DNA here is from genome assembly GCF_003726095.1 of Niallia circulans. Classification (NCBI taxonomy): domain Bacteria; kingdom Bacillati; phylum Bacillota; class Bacilli; order Caryophanales; family Bacillaceae; genus Niallia; species Niallia circulans. The sequence goes on along the minus strand of NZ_CP026031.1, from coordinate 4,268,927 downwards.
TTTTATCTAATCTTAGCAGAACAAATAAAGATAAAGTTAGTGGAAAACCAAAATTGCTAATCATTGTCATCCATTGCGTCATATCTACTAATTCCATCTACCTTCCTCCTTATTATTGATAAATGAAAGAATACGTTTTAAAGCCGCTTTTCTTGTTTTTGAAACATATTGTTGAGACGTTCGAATTCTCCGGGCAATTTCTGTATCCGTAAATTTATAAAGATAGGCATAGGTAAGGATCTTACGTTGGGAAGAAGTCAAGCTCAGAACGGCTGAATAGATTGTTTTATTTGAAATATATTCCTCCATCTCAGACCATAGTGCCTCCTTCTCGACTATTGCTTCTATTTCAGCCTCTTTATCATTTAGATTAATATCCTTTTCTCCTCCCTCTTCCTTCTCGGTCAGTATTAATGGAAATCGTTTTTGATACATGGATAAGTTTTTATTAAAATTTATGGTACTGTACTCCATCGAAGAAGTGATATACGAAGTAAACCGAATGGTAAAGAAATGCTTTTTAAAAGATTCATCCACCTTTTCTTTATTTTCCTTTGTCGGACATTCTAGCGCTTTTTTTAACAGGTGAACATTGTCCTTTTTCTGCAAAAAACTCTTTACAATTGGATTGCTTAATAATGATTTATTTTCCTCTAAAAATGCGGTAAAAGCTTCTGATTGAGAAGAACGGCATTCTTTCATCCTTTCGACCTCCCAAAAGGAACATATGTTCTGTTTTTGTTGTAAAAAAAGGGACTAATCTTCATTAGCCTCTTTTGCCTATATGTTATCTTTACCTCCTTCTATATATATAAAGAAAGATTTTATGTAAAAATAACAACCACTTGTCCCATTTTCATTTAATCGATTACAAATAACTTTACATCAAAGATAACATTGTCTTGATTTTCTTCCAATACGACAATAGTCCAGTTTTTGGCTAATATCTTTGTAAATTGCTGAAAGGATTCCTTCGGCAATGTAATAGTTCCAATTGATTCGCCGCAGTCCTCATAGTCTCTTCCCTCTACTAATTGATATTTCAATAGTATAAGCCTTTTTAACGTTCCCTTAGTCAAAAAGGTTATTTCATAATCATCTTGCATAATCGCTTTGACGCTAGCTTTATTGTCTTTATAATAAGAGAAAAGCGTCTGCCAATCTGGCAAGCCATTTCCACAGTTCTGAAAGAACGCAAAATCTTCTGTTTCGAGAGCTTTGCTAACCGCCTCTTCCTTAAATCCCTTTGCTTTCACTTGCTCCAGCATAATTGCAAAATTAAGTGCCACTCTCATCATAAAACTTCTACTCCCTTCCCCACTTCATATTGATTTCATCCCAAGAAAAAGATAAATTGATAGAAAGACTTCATTAGACAGCTTTCTGTACCATTATCTGAATAGTTTAAGTATAATCTATTTTGAAAGGAGTTAGGAAAATGATTACACAAAATCCATTTGTTTCATATAGTGTTGCAATGGTAACCCCCTTTGATCAAAGGGAAAAGCTTTCGCAAACCGGCATCTATTCATTAATAGATTACTATAAACAGAATCATGTCCCGGCACTGCTTATTAGTGGATCAACAGGGGAACAGCATTCCATGACAATCGAAGAAAGACAGATTCTCTATCGGGAGGTAAAGTCCGCAGGGAAAGATGCTTTTCTTCTCATTGGTGGAGTTGCTGCTGTAAGAACGACAGATACCATTCGACTGGCGGAAGCTGCTCAAAAAGAAGGATTAGATGGAATAATGCTTGGCTTTCCTCCTTATTTACGTATTAATCAAAAAGAAGCTGCAGCATATGTTGAACAAGTTTGCGCAGTTACCAATTTACCCATCTTGCTTTACAATAATCCTTCCCGTACTGGATTTAACCTGGAATTAAATACTCTCTATCGTTTAGTAGAGAAACATCCCCAAATAAAAGGGTTAAAGGAAGCTGGAAATCCCGACAATGCTCTTATCCTCCAAAAAGAGCTTGGTTCATCCTTCTCTGTCTTAACCGGTACAGATTTATACCTTTTAGACCATTTGCGCAACGGATATGATGGAATTACTAGTATAATAGGAAATATTTTCCCGCAAGAAATACAACAAATTGTTCAATTGATAAAATCACAAAAATGGGAATTGGCGAAAAAACAGTTCTCCAAATTGCTACCAACGATACATACTATTCTAGAAATAGGTGCACTGCGTGCTATTAAATATCTATTATCTGAAAGCAATATAGAAGCAGGTATTTGTAGAAAGCCATTATCCACTTTGAATAAACAAGAACAGAAAACCCTAATGGAGGTTTGGCAAAAAGGAGAGGCATGATGAAAAAACACTTCCAACCTATTATGCTCTTGATTACGATATTGATTTTAGCTTCTTGCAGCGATAATCATGGGCAATCAGCAGCATCTAAACAAGAACCTATTTCCATAACCATCTCTGCTGCTGCCAGCATGCAAGATGCGTTAGAGTCAATCAAGGAGAAATTCGAAAAGGAGCATCCAGATATTACCCTAACTTTTAATTTTGGTTCATCTGGAGCATTGCAGCAGCAAATTTCCCAGGGAGCTCCAGTCGATTTATTTCTTTCTGCAGCAAAGGATAAGATGGCCCTTTTAATAAAGGGTGGCTTCATTAGTGAATCCGATCATACGAACTTAGTTAAGAATAATTTAGTATTAATCACCAATAAACAGTCTGACACTACTATCAATAACTTTGCAGATTTAGAAACATTGGATAAAGAAAAAATCGCTATCGGTATACCCAAATCCGTTCCAGCAGGAAATTATGCAAAAGAAACACTGCAATCCCTGCATATATGGGAAAAGGTCCAAGAAAATATCGTTCCTGCAAAGGATGTGCGCCAAGTTCTATCTTATGTAGAAACAAATAATGTAGCAGCAGGCATTGTTTATGGAACCGACGCAAAGACTTCGGATGCTGTTCAGGTAGCAGCAATTGCGGATGAAGCAAGTCATTCTCCCATTGTTTACCCTCTAGGCATCATCAAAGACAGTAAGCATTATCAGGCAGCTAAAGTTTTTTATGACTATTTGCAAACACCCATTAGTTTAGAGGTTTTTAAAGAAAATGGATTTATTGTTAACTAAAGAGGATTGGAGTAACTTTTGGCCTCCCTTTTCTCTTTCCTTGCAAGTATCACTCATCGCCACTGTCTGCGTCATTGTTTCGGGAATAATTCTTGCCGCTTTATTAGCGAGAAAAAAATTTAAAGGAAAGGTATTGCTAGAAACCTGTTTGTTACTGCCAATCGTTCTTCCCCCAACAGTTACTGGCTTTTTATTGCTCGTTGTCTTTGGGCGCAATAGTATCATTGGAAAAGGAATCGAATGGCTTTTTCAACAACCAATTATTTTTACATGGTGGGCTGCGGTAATTGCAGCATTTATTGTGTCTTTTCCTTTAATGTATCAATCGGCAAAGGCTGGGTTTATCCAAATTGATCGTTCGATTGAAGAGGCGGCACGTGTCGATGGGGCAAACGAGTGGAAAGTTTTAACATCCATCTCTATTCCACTAGCCTCCCACTCGCTTATATCTGGAAGCATCCTTAGCTTTGCCAGAGGATTAGGAGAATTTGGTGCAACTTTGATGTTTGCCGGTAATATCCCAGGAAAAACACAGACACTACCTACCGCTATTTATGTCGCCATCGAAACTGGCAATATGAGAATGGCTTGGATTTGGGTAATAACCATCACCATTATTTCTTTTATTATGCTAGCCTTATGTCAGCCGAAACAACAATAGCCTTTCTCGTCTTTGCGCATTCCCTTACAGGTTAGTGTCAATACTGATTTCAGAGAAATAGACAAGCATATCATTTGGTATTTTTCCTTTCTCTGCTTTAATCTAAAATGGACAATAATCCACCTATGTGGAATTTTAAGGAGATGATTTTGCATGAAAATTACTTATCATGGTCAATCCACTATTGAAATTAGTACAGAAGGAAAGTCTCTAATTATTGACCCGTTTATTAGTGGCAACCCTTCTGCTGTTACAAAAGTAGAAGAAGTGAAAGTGGATGCTGTTTTACTGACACATGCACATATGGATCATATTCTCGATGCGGCACCAATCGCCAAAGCAAATAATGCTCCAGTTGTTGCTAACCCTGAATTAGCTGCTTATATGTCCTGGCAAGGTGTAGAAACAATTGGTATGAATATCGGCGGAACAGTCGATTTAGGCTTTGCTAAAGCAAAAATGACGCATGCATTCCACAGTTCCGGGATTATTGATGAGGAAAATAAAAATATCTTATATGGCGGAATGCCAGGTGGATATATTATTGAGGCAGAAGGGAAAACCATCCATCATGCCGGAGACACTGGACTTTTCAGTGATATGAAGATGATTGGAGATCGACACCCATTAGATGTTGTCTTTCTACCAATTGGAGACCATTTTACAATGGGACCCGAGGATGCGCTGCAAGCGGCTGAATGGTATCAAGCAAAACTAATTATTCCCATCCACTACAATACATTCCCTGTAATTGAGCAAGACGCTAAAGAGTTTGTAACTAAGCTTGAAGAACTTGGTTTGAAAGGGAAAGTATTAGAGCTAGGTGAAACATTCGAATTGTAAGAAAAGGATTGTGCTAGAGTACACATCAAATTAGCAATTTTGAAACGTTGCAGACAAACTTGGTTTGTCTGCAATGAATATGAAGTGGGGAAATGAGGTTGATATCGCATAAATACGTGGGATATTAGCCTCTTTTTATTTTTATTAGCAGAAGACTATTGCTTTATCAATCAAGTTTTCCTTTTATCAGCCAAACTGGAGTAGATATCAGGCAAAATTTGATTTTATCAGCCAAACTGGTGCACTTATCAGCCAATCTTTGATTTTTTCAGCCAAACTGGTGCACTTATCAGCCAATCTTTGATTTTTTCAGCCAAAGTGGCCGCTTATCAGCCAAAACCCCATTTTTTCAGCCGAACTGGTGCACTTATCAGCCAATCTCCGGTTTTTTCAGCCAAACTGGTGCACTTATCAGCCAAACTCCGGTTTTTTCAGCCAAACTGGTGCACTTATCAGCCAATCTCCGGTTTTTTCAGCCAAACTGGTGCACTTATCAGCCAATCTCCGGTTTTTTCAGCCAAACTGGTGCACTTATCAGCCAAAACCCCATTTTTTCAGCCAAACTGGTGCACTTATCAGCCAAACTCCGGTTTTTTCAGCCAAACTGGTGCACTTATCAGCCAAAACCTCATTTTTTCAGCCAAACCTCTGTCAAACTAAAAAAGGCCGCCCGCAAACGGACAGCCTTTCCTATTTTATATTACTTTGCTTTCTTCTTCCCATTGAGCAATTTCTTTTACTCTTGCTTCCACTTGCTCTTGTGTTAGTCCATGTTGCTTTACATAGAAGTTTCTTGGATGGGTGCGGCACTCATGGCTGCAGCTTCTCATATATTTCTCTTCATTTTCTTCACTGCAAAGCATTTTACGGTTACACTCTGGGTTTGCACAGTTTACATATCTTTCACATGGCTCCCCAGTAAAGAAGTCACGTCCTACAATCACATGTTCTTTTTGATTGACTGGCACACTAATTCTTTGGTCGAATACGTAGCATTGACCATCCCAAAGCTCTCCTTGTACTTCTGGGTCTTTTCCGTAAGTCACAATTCCACCATCTAATTGGCTTACATCTTCAAAGCCCTCTTTCATTAGCCAGCCAGAGAATTTCTCACATCTTACTCCACCAGTACAGTAAGTAAGAATCTTTTTACCTTCTAGTTTATCTTTATTTTCTTTTATCCATTGTGGCAGTTCTCTAAATGTTTCAATTTCTGGCTTAATCGCACCTCGGAAATGACCAAGATCATATTCATAATCATTACGAGCATCAATAACAATTGTTTCAGGATCTTGCATTTTCTCATAAAATTCTGCTGGCTTTAAGTGTTTACCAGTTAATTTAAGTGGATCTACATCGTCCTCTAAGCTTAAGTTAACTAATTCTTTTTTATGACGAACATGCATTTTCTTAAAAGCATGTCCATCTGCTTCATCAATTTTGAAAATAGTATCGCTGAAACGCGGATCCTGTCTCATTGCTTCGATATACTTGTCTGTTTGCTCTACCGTACCAGAAACTGTTCCATTAATCCCCTCGTGGGAAATTAGAATTCGACCTAATAATCCTAGTTCTTTACAAAAAGCTAAATGCTCTTTGGTTAATTCCTCAGGATTTTCAATCGGTACATATTTATAATAAAGTAATACTCGATATTCACTCATTGTTCAACACCCTATTCCTTCTAAAAATTATCTATTAATAACTATACACCAATTGTGTCAATAGTAAAAATCCATTGCTTATTTGTAAAATCGCAAACAAACAGAAAGAGACTTCACTCATCGAAATCTCCCCCTGCTTAAAAATAAAGTTAAAATAATTATAAGGTAATACGAGCTAAAAAGAAAGATGCAGATTTTACCTAGTATTAAAATTCCATTCTTTCGTAGCCTTTACATACTATCATAAAAAATACTATTAACTAACTCGAAAGTATAGCAAGGGATACTCCTTAAAGGAGTACCCCTTGTTTGACATTTTCTATTGATTATCCTTCTGTTATGGTCGTATGAAAATGGAGCGCACAACCATATTTAGACTGCTGAAATATTTTCTCTACATGGCGTATGGCAAGCTCCGCTGATAAAGATGTAACAACTACTAGCTCCGCTTTAATCTTGTTAATAACCTTTATGCTAGTTGTGATGTAATCATCCTGGTAATTTTCAAAAACATCCCGGACATAATTTATTTGTCCACAGAAAAATTGAATAGTATATTGATTCATTTTTCTATCACTTTAAGCAGAAGCAGCCGAATCACTTTTTCTCCCCTCCATAACTTACGGCGTTTGCTTTATTTGCTGCCATAACGAATGGTATATACACCAGTGTAGAAACAGCCAAACAAACAAAACCAAGCAATAGCGCAATATAATTTCCACCTGTTCCAAGGAAAGCAATAAGCGGTCCTGGGGTAGTCCATGGAACGGAATACGCAATTGGCGGAATCAATCCTGATACAATCGCAACATATCCAATAATAATATTTATGGCTGGAACAAGAATAAATGGCACAATTAAAATTGGATTTAATACAACTGGTAAACCAAAAATAATTGGCTCATTTATATTAAATATCCCTGGTGCAAGCGAAAGTTTTCCGATATCTCTGTAATCCTGCCTTTTTGCTACAATAAAGATAGCAATAAGCAATCCCAGCGTCATCCCAGAACCACCATAGTTTGCAAAAGCATCATTAATTGCCCAAGTTACAGGATATGGCGCTCCCCAAGCTGTACCGTGCTCTGCGACGAAGTTAAGATTTTCTAAGCCTGCTTCTGCAAACATTGCTTCCCGTATAGCAGCAATGGTATTCGGGCCATGGATTCCAAAAACCCATAATAGGTTGGAAACTATCGCTAAAATAACTAAAGACACAATATTGGTGCCTAAACTCTTCAATGGAGTTTGAATCACTGCGTAAATAAATCCATGTAAGCCTTCTGGATAAACCGCATTTATTAAAGCGTTTGCAATAGCGAACACCACAGTAATAATTATAATAGGAAATAATACTTTAAAAGAACGAGAAACAGCCGGAGGTACAGAATCAGGCATGTTTATTTGCAATTTTTTGGACCTAGATAATCTACTAAAAAGCTCACCAACTAATAATCCCACAATTAAAGCAACAAATAGTCCTTGTGCTCCAACCCATTGAGTTGTTAAAAAGTTGGTTCCTTCTACATTGGTATATGGTGGATAAATAATGAAAAATACAGAAAGACCTGTCAGCCCACTTAATAATTCATCTGCTTTGAGTGAAATAGCCATATTTCTAGCAACAAGGAAGACTATAAACATAGATAAAATATTAACAGAGCCATTTAGCACAGGAGAAAAAACCGCTTGTAAATCAGCTAAATTGGGAAATAATTTATGCAAGAATAAGATCTTGGCGATGAATCCGTCTGGTGCTAAGACAGCAAAATTGAGCAATACAATTAATGAACCTGCAAGCGTAATAGGAAAAGATAGAATAAATGCATCGCGGATAGCAACGATATGCCTTTGTGAATTTAATTTTGCTGCAACTGGCACTAACGTTTTCTCCGCAAACTTTTCAAAGGCCGCCATAAAACCCATTATAATTCCCCCTAAATAAATATGTTATTTTTACATTGGAAAACTATTTTTGCAGGCTTCTTTAGGTGCAAGTTGCTGATTGATTTATGCCATTAATTCTAATGCTCTTTCTAATACTGCTTTGCCATTCATCATTCCATATGCTCTCATATCAATTACTTCTACTGGAACTCTCCCCGCAATGATCTCCTCTACCTGTGGTTTTTGGTAACGCACTTGTGGACCTAATAAAACGACATCCACTTCATGTGCGACTTTTTGACATTCTGATACTGGCAGTGCAAAAATTTCGAGCTTTATTCCTTTTTCTTTTGCTGCATCTTTCATTTTATTTACTAATAAACTAGTAGACATTCCCGCTGCACAAACTAAAAGTAATTTCTTCATTTTCTTCCCTCCAATAATTGATTTTTGTATAATATTCTCATTTGAATGGTCCTTTTCATAATATGCTCCCCTTACTCAATCGGCGCAGAAGCTGACCCCACAAGGAATTTCTAATTTTCTCAGGCAATTACATACCCCCTTCCACTTAAAATGTATGCGTTTGCAAGTTAATTAGAAGTAAAAATAACCACATACTATCTTTTTTCTTCGGAAGGAATTTGTTACATTTTAGTCACAACCTGTTTTATAATAGAGGAAAGATAACCATAATTAAGGAAGTCATCCCCACTGATGATTAGTTGAACCATTTATATTTTTATGGACAGCGAATTTTTCATCTATCGGCGATTCACATAAACTTTCTGTCTATTAATAATGGGAATATAAAGAAAAATCTATTTAGGGTAGGAGGGAAAAATTTGTTCACAAATGAAATGATCCAATCCTTTAATGATTTAGAAATGCTACTCTATAACTATGTTACCAAAAATATCGATAAAGTTATTTATATGCGTATTAGAGAATTATCCGATGAAACACATGTGTCCACATCTAGTATTCTACGATTCTGCCGAAAATTAAACTGTGATGGTTTTTCCGAGTTTAAGGTTAAATTAAAATTATATTTAGATCAAAGTAAGCAAGAAAACCTAAAATCAACGAAATACTATCTTTCTGAGTTCTTAGAACGGACCATGAAGGGAAATTTCGAAACCTACATCCAAGAAACTGCGGATATGGTTAGTCAATCCGATAAAGTAATTTTTGTAGGAACGGGAAGCTCAGGCATTTTAGCGGAGTATGGAGCTAGATACTTTTCGAGCTTAGGAAAGTTTTCAACTTTTATAAAAGATCCCTTTTATCCAATTAACAGCAAGGAGCTGAAAAAATGTACCGCCATCATCTTATCGGTTTCTGGTGAAACAGATTATACCATTCATCTTGCAAATCGATTAAAAATGGAAGGTTGCAATATTATTAGTATTACTAATAGTAAAGACTGTCACCTTGCGAAAATATCTGATATAAATATTGCGTATTATGTTACAGAAGTATATACAGGACAATCAAATATCACTTCTCAATTACCGGTCATGTATATCTTAGAGGAAAGCGCACACAAGGTTAAAAAGAACAGCAAGCTTAATGAGGAGCGGGAAGCTTAGATAAAGGATAACAGGGAAATATTTTCTCTCTATTTCCCTGTAACATCATTCTTAGTTTGTATAATTGGCGGTGGCTGCTCCACCCAATTATAGTCAATCATTAAATCTGCCCCATCTTTGGCATACTGGCCAATTTCGATCGAAAGCCTATCATAATTAAGTAACAGGTCACTTCTTTGGCTGGCTCCTCCCGCTAATGCATAATTTCCAATTCCTGAGGCACTCAATAAACTAATATGAAACATCATTAACTTGTCAGAAAAAGTGCGTACAGTAGAATCAGTAATACCAAAATCAGAAGAGTTCGGACTCTGTATCCCCTCTTTTAAGAGAGTATCCGTAAATATTTTTAAATGTTTTTGTGAAATTTCTTTTCCTCTTAACATATAAGCCTGTACTTCTTTATTCGTCGTAGTCTGGGCGAAAGCCAAGGTAATCTTAAGTCCCATATTATTCGTCTGTGCATTCATAAAAAGATGGGAAACTTCCACTGCATTTAACGATCTTTTTTTGTGAAATAAAGAGAATCCACTCAAGTACTTTCTATTCTCAATAAAATCCGCTTCTTTTGGTACGGAAGTAAAGGGGGCTCGGACTAACAATCCTTTTTTATCAAGAATAGAGGTACTTAAATGATACAGCTTTGAAGTATCCAGTAGTCCCTCATGAAAAAAATGGATTATATCTTTCCGTGTGCTCATCGATAAGAATCCCCCATATGCCACTAACCCTGCTTTTGCCATTTGATTAATATAGGCCAAACAGAAGAAATCGGTAAATAAAGCTGGGGCCTTTTTATTTACATCGTCTTCTGTGAAGCCATGTGGTATGGCAAACTTATTTTCCAGGAAGATTTTCACAAATCGTTTTTCCTGTTTTTGGGCAAATCGGTAAGCAAAGCGAATAGCATCTGCAATTTCCCGATCTTTCACATGTTGTATCATATGAGTAAGAACCTGTTTAGACATACAGTTATTTAAATAAGATGTCCACAGAGAAGCAATTTCTGAGGATGTTAGTTTTAGATTTGATTCGGACATTAAAGAAAACCTCCAACACTTACATAGTTTTAATAGTATTGGCATCCCTATCGATATTATGCTATCCAATCAATCATATTGAAAAAACATAATTCATTTATAATAAAAGAATCCATACTAGATGAAAATAAGAACAAGGAATGATGATAGATTTGAAAAATTCAGATATGCTTTTTCTTGATTATGCTAATGACAAAAACTTAACCGAAGCAGAAAAAGATATTATTCAGTTTCTGATAGAGAAAAAGTTAGCCGGAGAAACGTTAAGTATCCGATCAGCGGCTAATAATCTCTTCGTATCAACTGCAACCATTATCCGCCTTTGTAAAAAACTTGGTTTTAGTGGGTATAGTGAATTCATTTACAATCTAAATTTAAAAGTAACAAAGATGCTTGATCAAGAAGTGGAATATGTAGATAGTATTCATCAACCATTAATAGAGGCGGTATCCTCCTTTAAGCGTAATTATAAACAAACAATCGATTCTCTAGATGAGACAACCATTGAACAGTTCTTATCTCAAATCAATGAAAATAAAATGATTTATTTTTACGGCGCAGGCTTTTCCACTCTTTTTTCTAGCTATTTTGCCAAGAAATTAGAGTTATTTGGTTATTACGTTTCCAATACAACTACAAGTGACAGTCGTGCCATTTTTCTCAATAATATTCAAAAGTACAAGTTACTCATCGCTTTTTCCCGTTCTGGCGAAACAGCTAAAGTGCTAGAGAAAGTAAAAATTGCCAAGGATAAAGGCGTAAAAACGATACTATTCACCGGAAATAATAAAAGTTCAACAGCCAAAATTGCTGATATTGTCTTTACTGTCCTTGATCCTACAATTGAATCTCAACAAGAATTTGAGGTAACCTCCTATGAATCCAATATGTTTATGCTTATTGATTTACTCTTAATTATTGCGATTAAAAGAGGGATTATTAAAGAATACTAAAGCCTTTCCTTAATAACGGCTAAAAGAGGATGCTTGGGAGAACATCCTCTCTATTTCGTCCATTTTCCTTTCCTTCATAACGTGTAACATGTTACAGGATTGAAAGACATAGTACACAATGCTTGCAACCCCTTTCAAAATTATATGTTCAATTATATACTTTGGATATTAAAAGATATGATAACGCTTACCACCAAGGGAGGTTTTATAGATGAAAAAGGTCGTAAATGGTCTTCAGCTATTCGGGAAATCCTTATTCGCACCAATTCTCATTCTACCGATTATCGGATTATTTATCGCATTTGGAAATGTTTTCGGAAACGGAAACTTAGCACAATATATCCCGTTTCTAGAACATCCATATATCCAAAATACAGGGAAATTTATTTCTTCTTCTGCTGTATCGATTTTACAAAACCTTGCTTTAATCTTTGCTGTCGGCATTCCGATTGGCTTAGCTAAAAAAGATAAAGGATATGCTGCCTTAACTGGGCTAGTTACCTTCGTTATTTTCATAAATGCCATGCATCAAGTGTTAAGTCTGACTGGAAGCTTAGTAGCACCAGAGGAAATGCAGCTAGCTGGTCAAGCAATGGTATTAAATGTTCAGGTATTAGAAATGGGGGTTTTCTCCGGAATTCTTCTCGGTGCTCTAGTTGGTATCTTGCACAATAAGTACTGTGACACAGAATTCAAAGGGGTTATGGCCATTTACTCAGGACATCGCTTTGTTGCTATTTTAGCCATTCCTAGTGCCATGATTTTAGGAGCGATTGCTGCAGAATTTTGGCCATTTGTACAAGATGGCATTACAGCTGTTGCAAGCGGCATTAAAAATTTAGGAGTATTTGGATTACTTATTTATGGATTCTTAGAAAGAATCTTAATCCCGACCGGTCTTCATCACTTAGTCTATACTCCATTCCTATATACAGAACTAGGTGGAGTAGCCCATATTGGAAACGAAATTATCTACGGAGCGAGAAATATCTACTTTGCTGAAATGGCAGACTCAAGCATTAAAGTACTAAGCAGTACCGTTAACTGGGATGCTCGTGGCCTAAGTAAAATGTTTGGCCTGATGGGTGCAGCTTTAGCCATGTATGTAACAGCAGATAAAAAGAAGAAAACAATCGCAAAAGCCATTCTTCTTCCGGCAGCCTTTACTTCCTTTTTACTAGGAGTAACAGAGCCATTAGAATTTGCCTTTCTGTTCACAGCACCAATCTTGTTTGTGTTACATGCTGTACTTTCAGGTGTGGGAATGATGCTCTTAAGTATCTTTCATGTTCATGCGATTGGCGCTAATGGCTTTATTGACTTCCTGCTATATAACTTGCCGCTTGGTACGACGAAATCAAACTGGCCAATGTTTATCTTAGTAGGATTATTAATGGCAGCTATCTATTTCCTACTTTTCCGCTTCTTAATTCTTAAATTAAATTTAAAAACACCGGGTCGCGAAGAAGATACAGATACAGTTACAGAAACAAGTGAGACAGCAAATGCAGAAGCAGCAGCATCGGGTACTACAAGAAATGGCTCCCCTTCTGCTTTAGGTGCAACTATTGTCAATGCATTAGGTGGAAAAGCGAATATTGAAAATGTCGATAATTGCTATACAAGATTGCGCTTAATTTTGAAAGATCCAAATGCAGTAGATGAACAAACATTAAAACAAACAGGCTCAAAAGGCATTATCAAGTCTGGTAATAATGTTCAAGTTGTTTATGGCTTAAATGTGAAATCAGTTCGAGACCAAGTTGACCAACAATTAGGAGGTATTTAAGATGAAAACATTTAAATTAGCAGTTGCAGGTGGAGGAAGCACTTATACACCAGGAATTATCCGTAGTCTTATGGATCGTCTAGAGGATCTGCCTCTATCTGAAATTCGTTTCTACGATATTGACGGAGAAAGACAAGCAAAAGTAGTTGTGGCTGCTAAAGCTGTTATTGAGGAATATACAGATAAAATTAAAGTCATTGATACAACAGATCCACAAACAGCATTTGAGGATGTAGACTTTGTCTTTGCCCAAATGAGAGTTGGAAAATATGCGATGCGTGAACTCGATGAGAAGATCCCTCTTTTCCATAACGTAGTCGGACAAGAAACCTGTGGTCCTGGCGGATTAGCTTATGGACTTAGAACGATTGCACCAATGATCGAATTAATCGATTATGTAGAAAAATATGCGAAAGAAACTGCATGGATTGTAAACTACTCTAACCCGGCATCCATTGTGGCAGAAGGAGTACGCAAATTACGACCAAATTCAAGAGTCCTAAATATTTGCGATATGCCGGTAGCAACTATGCGTAATATTGCCGCAATCCTTGGAGTAGAAAGAGAAGAATTAGAAGTAGACTATTTCGGTTTAAACCACTTTGGCTGGTTTACAAGCATTAAAGTGGATGGTGTGGAAAGATTGCCAGAGATTCGCGAGCATGTCTATAAATACGGTTTACTGACAGAAGATATTTCTAAAATTGACTATCGTCATGCCGATTCTTCTTGGATTAAAACCTTTAAGAACATTAAACTAATCATGGATCATTTTCCAGAATATCTGCCAAACCCGTATTTACAATACTATCTGTTCCCAGATCATATTGTCGAGACTTCTAATAAAGAATATACCCGTGCGAATGAAGTAATGGATGGTCGTGAAAAAACTCTATTTGAAACAGTGAAGAAATATGAAGAGACTGGTATTTTAGAAGACTCCTTCGCGGTTGGTGTACACGGAACATTTATTGTAGATGTAACCGTATCACTTGCGCAAAATTTAGGAAAAAGATATTTAGTTATGGTAGAAAACAACGGCACGATTCCAAACCTGCCTGCTGATGCAATGATTGAAGTGCCTGCACTTATTACAAGTAACGGTCCTAAGCCTGAATTCGTGGGAGATATTCCTTACTTCTATAAAGCAATGATTGACCAGCAATTAGCATCTGAAAAGATCTTAGTTGAAGCAATTGTGGAAGGCTCCTACGAAAAGGCATTACAGGCTTTCACTTTAAATAAAACTTTACCATCAGCTAAAGTAGCTAAAGCAGTCCTTGATGATTTAATTGAAGCAAATAAAGAATACTGGCCAACCTTAACAAAAGAATATAAAGAAGGCGTACTAGTATAAGATTTTAATAGTCCACAAGGAGTTTTGATACTCGTTGTGGACTTTTTTAGTTTCTAAATAGGTATTAATTTTTGTTATGTATCTCGGAAAGACAGATCCATCATCTATAATTGCAAACAGCTAATTCTACTACCAGTAGAATCGTTATTTTTCGAACATTCAACCAACCGTTGATAGGCACACTTCGATATGTATGCTAGTATCGAAGTAGACAGTGCGCACTGGAAAAATAGAGGAGATGATACGATGATTGATTCACGAAAAATTGGTGCTTATATATCTAAACTAAGAAAAGAAAAAGATCTTACCCAAGTAGAGTTAGCAGATAAATTAAATATTAGTCATCAAGCGATATCAAAATGGGAAAGAGGCGAGTCCCTTCCAGATATTACAACCATTCCTGTTATTGCACATGTATTTGATGTATCTATTGACCTCTTAATGAATGCAGGGGTTGATAAAATGGATCATTCTAAACAGTTAGGAAAAATCGTGCAGCATTTATCGGAGGATAAACCAGAAGAAGTTGCTCATTTAATCAATTCAGGATCCGCACAAGTAAATGAGCTTGTCGATATCGCTCCTATTATTAAATCTAGTCAGCTTAGTAAAGTATCAAAAAAGATGAATACCAATGTTTGGGATGTAGATTCCATCGTCCACCTAGCTCCTTTTTTACAAACAGAAGCATTAGATGAACTAGTTATAGAAGCAGCGAAAAAAGCAATCGATTGTAAGCTGATACAGCGTATTGCCCCTTTTGTGTCTGCACATACATTAAACACAATAGCTGATCAGTTACTTAATAAATCCACTGAACCAATGGAGTTATTGGATCTAGCGCCATTCTTAGAGGAAGAATACTTGAATGATATGCTCCTAAAAGTAAGCACAGGCAAGATAACATGGAGGTTCATTACGGAAATGGCTCCATTCGTAAGCGACACAGCTCTAAGTGCGCTTGTTTTACAAGAAATGAAGAATCCTTTAAATGAGGAAAAGATTCTGCCATTAGCCCCCTTTTTAGAAGAAGAAACCATTGATCAATTGATTTTGATTGCAGGTGGAAGAGGAAGCTGGACTTTCATCCAAAAGATGGTCCCATTTATAGGAGAAGAAACATTAAATACGCTGGTGGATAAAGCAGTAGATGGTGACATAGAATTAAAGGAGCTTTCTGAGCTGGCACCTTTTTTAGAGGAAGAGGCGATCGAACGATTACTAGCTCGCATTGACCCTAACAGGCTTTCTCCAGAATTCCTAGCGAAACTGGCTCCGTTTATGGGAGAAAGCTCTTTAGGCAACATGGTTAAACAGTTGCTAAAAACAAAATAAGTAAAAAAAGAGTGAGACATAAGTATTTCAACCCAATATACCCCCGAACAATTATATGTACATATTAGAAAATATTCGTATAATTGTTTGGGGTTTTTATTTATTTTAAGAAAAATGGTTTGTGGTAATCACCCGCAGACTGAATACACTTCGCTTTCCATGGGGCGAGCGCCAAGCCTCCTCATTCTGAAGCCGAGGAGGCTTAGGTTGCTCCCCGCGGAAAGGGAGTGTCTGTAGCGCAATGGAACGAATTGGTTTCACCACTAATTTAGAGATTGTTCGTCTTTATCCATTAATTATTTTGTTATGTCCCAACCTTGTTTACTGGAACCTGCTGCTTTTTCTCATAGATTGTAAAATCCCCGCCTTTCTATTAAAGTAACTTCACAACTAATTCTCCAAATACCTATATAAAGTAGACTTACTTATCCCTGTTTCTTCTTTTATATCTTTCAAGGTATATTTTTTTGACTGATACATCTCGATTGCTTTTTTTACATTCTCATCGGCTTTTCTAGGTCTGCCACTTGTTTTCCCATGCTGTTTCGCATACTCCATCCCTTTTTTGGTTCTTTCGCGAATAATTTCATTCTGGAATTCTATTAAATGGGACAGCATTTCGGACAATGAATATTCTTTTGTTCTTTCTGTATCAATCTCTTCCTTAATCGTCTGTAAATAGGCACCTTTCTTCTCAAGGATATCTAATATCTCCATCAGATGTCTACTCGAGTCTGCAATCGCGAATAATTGCACCACCACAATCTTGTCTCCCTTGGAAAGACACGACAACAATTCCAATAGCTTTGTTCTATTTTTTGCCGAATCGTGTTCTTCTTTATACACTTGCTCACATATAGGTTTTAGTATTTTAAACTGCTGCTCGCAGTGAATATCTGCGATGGTAGGGCGAATATAGCCATATTTCATCTTCATTGCCTCCAACGTTATCTCTTCTTCCTATTATAGACAGAAATGAAGACCTTGTAAAAACTTTCCCAAAACATATTCCTTTTTGGGAATAAACGTGATAGACTACCTTTAGGAAACAGAAGACTAATATTGAGGTGAATCATTTGATTGAAAAGATAAAAAGGGAATGGTTTTCAAATATCCGCGGGGATATTTTATCAGGAATGGTTGTTGCCTTAGCGCTAATACCAGAGGCAATTGCCTTTTCTATTATCGCTGGAGTAGATCCGATGCTCGGATTATATGCTTCCTTTACAATGGCTGTAGTTATTTCGTTTACAGGTGGAAGACCTGGGATGATTTCAGCAGCTACAGGGGCAATGGCACTATTAATGGGACCATTAGTCAGAGATTACGGATTGGAATATTTATTTGCTGCTACGATTCTAACTGGTATTATTCAAATTATTTTTGGCGTATTAAAAATAGCCAAGCTGATGAAGTTTATTCCAAGAGCCGTGATGATTGGCTTTGTTAATGCTTTAGCCATCCTTATTTTTATGGCTCAAGTTCCACATCTTGTTAACGTAACAAGTATAACTTATTTATTCGTTATTATTACATTATTAATTGTATATATCTTGCCAAGATTTATAAAGGTAATTCCAGCACCGCTGATCGCTATTATTATTTTAACGGCTGTTGCTATTTTTGGAAATGTTAATGTTGCTACTGTTGGTGATTTGGGAAAAATTACACAGTCCTTACCAACGTTCTTTCTTCCAAATGTGCCGTTTTCTTTTGAAACATTAGCGATTATTTTTCCTTATGCATTGGCTTTATCTATTGTCGGCCTACTGGAATCCTTATTAACATCTTCTATCGTAGATGATGCAACCGATACAGAAAGCAATAAAAATAGAGAAGCAAGAGGGCAGGGAATCGCTAATATTGTGACAGGATTCTTCGGCGGTATGGCTGGCTGTGCAATGATTGGTCAATCTGTCATTAATGTAAAATCGGGAGGAAGAGGCAGATTATCTACCTTTGTTGCCGGTGTCTTTCTTATGTTTTTGATTATGGTATTAGGCAGTCTCGTTGTACAGATTCCAATGCCAGTATTAGTCGGCATTATGATTATGGTTTGTATCGGCACCTTTGACTGGTCTTCCTTCAAATATCTCGTGAATGCACCAAAGGCAGATGCCCTAGTCATGCTTGTGACAGTCATTATTGTGGTTGCAACCGATAATTTATCCCTTGGCGTCATTGCTGGAGTTCTGTTAAGTGCGGTCTTTTTCGCAGCGAAGATTTCCCATGTTAAGGTGCATAGGCAAGAAAGAACGAATGAAGAGCACTATGCAGTGGAAGGTCAATTATTCTTCGCATCTGTTGACAGCTTTATTAAAGCATTTGATACTTCCATTACCAACAAACAAATTTCCATCGACTTTACCCATTCTCATGTTTGGGATGATTCTGCAGTTGGTGCGATTGATAAAATCGCTTTAAAGTTAAAAGAAAACCAGAATACAGTAATAATGACAGGGTTAAATTCCGCTAGTCAAAAGATAGTGGATAAGCTTACTGTATTTCAAAACCCCAATGCAAAAGTATCTGATCACTAAATTAGAAAAGGGGCGTAAACGATGTATTCTACTATTCTTTTAACAATTGATGGTTCGAAAAACTCCTTAAGAGCAACGGAAGAAGCAGTCAAACTAGCTTAAAAAGAGCCAAATGCCCCTTTTTAGTAGTTAAATAACAAAATAAGAGAGTGGCATATCTTTTTGCCCTCTCTTTTCTTATTAAAACGTAATCGTCCTTATAAACTAGTAAGCTTCAGTTCTGATATAAGTAAGTCTTGACGCCTTTTATACCTAACTTCACTTTGAATAGTCCTCCTGATTGTGGATGCTCATTTAACTTCTCATCATCTAAACCAGATCGTGCTGTGGTTATATATAATTCATCCAGCTTTTTCCCCCCGAATGTACAAGAAGTCACATTTGGGACTGGCAAAAGTATTTCCTCTAATTTTTCACCATTATCGGGATTCCATCTCGACACTTTTCCTCCACCATAATGAGCAACCCATAGCATTCCTGCGCTATCAATCGTCATGCCATCTGGAAATCCTTCTTCCTCAGAAAAATCAATAATCTGTTTTGCCCTCCCTAGCTCTCCTGTTTCTAATTCATATTCATATTGAGTGATAATTTGGGTAGGTGTATCAATATGGTAAAAGTATTTATTATCACTTGTCCATGCCATTCCATTTGAAATAGTTAAATCACTCATCTTCTCCTTGCACCTGCCATCTTTTCCGAGACAATAAAGGGCTGCCTCTTTCTTATCCTCCCTGCTCATCGTTCCTGCCCACAATCGCCCTTTAGCATCGCACTTGCCATCATTAAATCGATTTCGTGTTAATTCCTTCTCTGGATCCGTCATGAATTCTAGCTGTCCTGTTTCTATATTTAAAAGATGAAAACCGTTATCTAATGTAACAATAAATTCCGTATCTTTTTTACTACAAGGGATAATGGCTGATACTTCGCGTTCGAGTTGAATTTGTTTATGCTTACCAGAGATATGGTTATACATATGTACTTTTTTCCCTTCAATATCTACCCAATATAAGAGATTATTCCTGAAATCCCAGCATGGGCCTTCCCCTAGCTCTGCTTTAGCATCAAGCACTAATTCTACTTCATCATGCATGCGCTTCCCCCTCCATTATGTATATATAATCTAGCTCCTTTTTATATACCTTTTCTAGAAGGAAAAGAAACCCCTCTTTACCAAATTGTCCAAATTTTTTATGAATAGCTCCTTCTTTTCTCATTTACCCTTGTAAATAAGATTTGCCCCTATTCGTAATGTCGTTCTATTTGGGACGTAAAATATTTCCAAATCAATCAACGAATGTACGAGTAAAGAGCAAATTTTATTTACGTCTAGTACTAGTTCTACAATCTCCTTCTAAGGAATAAGTCTATCACAGTCTCTTGGAAAAGCACTTGCTTCGCGGATGTTTCCTAAATTTAGAAACTTCATGATGATACGTTCTAAGCCAATTCCAAATCCTCCGTGTGGTGGCATTCCATAAGCGAAGGAATCGATATAGGCTGTAAACTCACTTGGATTTAGTCCTTTCTCCTTAAAAGACTCTATCAGTTCCGTTTGACAATGAATCCTCTGTCCACCTGAAGTAATTTCACTGCCTTTATATAAAAGGTCAAAGGAATCAGTTAAAGCTGGATTTTCTTTATTTGGCATTGTATACATTGGTCTCGTAGTTCTTGGATAGTTTGTTATAAATACAAAATCGCTTCCATACTTATCTTTTATATACCTTCCAATATATTTTTCTCCTTCTGTATTTAAATCCCCTTCAGGAGAGCTCTTCTGATACTTATCCTTTAATAGCTGCTGTGCCTCCTCTAATGTCATTTTTGGTATATTATTCAATTCCGGTATTTCGACCTTTAATAAATCTAACTGGTTTGGACAATGCTCCTTTACATACTGGAAAGTATATTGAAGAACCTGCCTTTCGATCTCCATTACTTCTTCCACGTTGTCAATAAAACCGATTTCAACATCTAGGGAAATATATTCATTTAAGTGTCTAGATGAATTATGCTCTTCTGCCCTATATACAGGTGCAATTTCAAACACTCGTTCAAACCCAGCGCCCACCATCATTTGTTTATAAAATTGAGGGGATTGCGCTAAATAAGCATGCTTCTCAAAATAGTTAAAGGTAAAAACATTAGCCCCGCCTTCTGCTCCCTGTGAAACAATTTTCGGTGTAAAAATTCGCGTAAAGCCTTCGGTAGTTAGGAACTCTGTAAAACCTTTTACAAACATAGATTGAATCGTAAAAATTGCATTTATTTCCTCATGTCTTAATGATAGAACTCGGTGGTTTAATACATGATCTAATCCTACCTTTACTTGGTTCTTATTAATTTCGAATGGCAACGGGCCAGCTTCCGCTAGAATCGTTAATTCCCTTACTTGAAGCTCTACTCCATTTGCTGTTTTTTCCGTATCAACAAGAACTCCAGCCACCCGAACAACACTTTCTGTCTCTATCTTCAGTTGATTCTGCTCTTGCTCAAGGACACATTGAATCGTTCCCGTGCGATCTCTCAATAACAAGAAACCAACTTTTCCGAGCTGACGGATTTTCTTTACCCAGCCCTTTAATACTACTTCCTTTCCAACATACTGTTCGCATTCAGAGATGAGTACCCTTTTTGAAGATTCCATATCGTTGTTCCTCCTAAAATCAGTAATTTTTTTTGATTCATATCGTTATCATCATCATCATCCATGGTACTCACCTCCTTATAAGAAAAGCTCTATCTTCTTGCTCTGTATATTTGAAACAAAAAACGATAGCAGAAAACGGTCATGATGCTTATCTTGTAATTTAGAAAAAAAACAACAAAAAACCGCCCCTATAAAAGGGACGGATTATCCGCGGTACCACCCAAATTGTTCTTTAAAAAAAACCACTTGTATCATAACGGTGATGGCCGGTTACCCCTACTAATTGTTTATACAATGTTCAAAGTAACACTCACAGATGTCTTCACCAAAGGCTTTTACACAATCTTTTCAGCTGCCGACTGCTCTCTTTTGAAAAAGTTACTTAGGCTACTCCTTCTGCTCAACATGTTCGCTCCATTAAATTATGTTTTATTATAGTCCTCTATCTTTTCAATTTCAACCACTAAAAAAAGAAAATATAAATATTTCTGAATATGATTTTCCTTTTGATGCATAAAGTTTACTAATACGATCTTAAAGTTGAGGTGACTTTATTGAATACAATTATCGAAATAGTTGAAAAAGAGCAACATAGACGGATAAAGAAACTTGTTGAACATCAACAGCGAGATGGATCTTTTCGATTCCGTTTTCAAGGCAGCTTAATGACAGATGCTTTTTATATCATTACGATTAGAGCTTTAAATATCGAAACCGAAGAAGAAAACATCCGTCTTTTGACTAAAACACTGCGTACAACCCAGGAGAAAGAAGGGTATTGGAAGGCATATCGGGATGAGCCAAATGGTCATTTATCAGCAACCATTATTGCATATACTGCCCTTCTATACTCTGGCCATTATACGAAAGACGATAAGCAGATGAAGAAGGCAAGATCATTTATTATAAAAAATGGCGGTTTAGCGAAAGCTCATTTTATGATAAAATGGATGCTTTCCGTCAATGGTTTATACCCATGGTCCCATATGATATACATTCCGATGACATTTTTATTGATGCCAACGTTTCAGCCTATTAACTTCTACCAATTCAGTGCCTATGCCCGGATTCACTTCATTCCTATGTTAATAGCATCCAATAAAAAATTTACCCTTCAGCCAAAAGCAAAGCTAGATGATTTATTTGTAAGAGATATGGCTCTTTATCCCTCTTACGAATACCTAGAAAATGAGCGGTCACCCCTTACCTTCCTGTGGAAAGAAATGAAAAGAATCGGCAAATTCCCAGCCTATCTTCACCATTTAGGGTTTCAATATGGTGAAAAATATATGCTGGATCGACTTGAAGAAGATGGAACGCTTTACAGTTATGCCAGTGCCACTTTCTTTATGATCTATGCCCTGCTTGCCCTTGGCTATAAGAAAGACTCACCTGTTATTAACAAAGCAGTTTCTGGTCTCTCCTCTCTTATTGATAAAAGAGGGGAAATCAGCCACCTAGAAAATTCTACCAGCACCGTTTGGGATACAGGGTTAATTAGCTATACATTACAACAAGCGGGCATGTCTTCAGAATCTATTCCGTTAAAAAAAGCAACGAAATATCTTCTAACAAAACAACATACAAAAAAAGGTGATTGGCAGGTTCATAATCCTCGTGCAGAACCCGGCGGATGGGGATTTTCTGACATCAACACTAATAATCCAGATAATGATGATACCTCAGCTGTTCTACGTGCCTTAACCGCCGCTACTGCAAAAAATCCAACTGTTCATCAAGCTTGGCTAAAGGGCACAAACTATTTGCTGTCCATGCAAAACAGAGATGGCGGGTGGGGCGCCTTTGAAAAAAATACGGATTGGGAAATACTCAAACTCGTTCCTATTGAAAACGCCAAAGATGCAGCAGTAGATCCATCTACCGCTGACTTAACAGGAAGAGTTCTAGAATACTTAGGTAATTTTGCACATCTGCGTTATACACATCCTCATATAAAACTGGCTGTAGACTGGTTAATCGATAATCAAGTGAAAAATGGCTCTTGGTATGGCAGATGGGGGGTCTGTTATATTTACGGTACATGGGCTGCCCTTACAGGTTTAACAGCTGTTGGTATGTCTTTAAATCATCCAACAATCAAAAAGGCAGTCACTTGGCTGAAGAGAATTCAACATTCAAATGGCGGATGGGGAGAATCCTGTCAAAGCTGTGAAAAACTAACGTATGTGCCGCTACCGTTTAGCACGGAATCACAAACAGCTTGGGCTGTCGATGCTTTAATCGCAGCAGGAGAAGGAGCAAGCAGTGAAGTAAAAAGGGGCATACAATATTTATTAGAAGAAAAAAGGGAGAACCATGCCATTACTTATCCAACAGGAATCGGCTTACCTACTCAATTCTATATTTACTATCATAGTTATAATCATATTTTTCCATTACTTGCGCTATCCCATTATAGAAATGACATCCTAAACAAGCCGGCAAATTAAATTAATCTAGCGTTTTTCCGAAGCTGCTGCTCTCAATAAGCTTCGAAAAAACGCTCTTGTCTACTTCGTCCGAATATTTTCGTGGTGGTTTTTTTTCAACAAAAGAAAAAACAGCACTAATCCGATGGTAACGGCAATATGACCTAGGCCCGCGATTCCCGAAATAGCAGAATCTAACCCACTTGATAAATCAAACTCAAGCACTTGCAGCGTTCCTCTAATAATCATTAGCGTAATAGTAGAAAGCACTCCAATATTGTAAAAATAAAAGAATACATCAAAGTTTTTGAGTGTATGGATTTTCATTGTATAACAGAATAGATAGACGATTAACATAATCATCATTCCTAAAGCAAACGAATGAGTATGCACCACGGAGAGCTGGGTCTCACCTGTAAAATCTCTCATTTTCGTAAATTCTCTATAGTAAACACCACTAACCAATCCTAAAATCGCATAAAAAAAAGCTATATTTAATACTTTCTTCATGTCTCTACTCCCTTTCAAACCTATTCAATCACTACCTATCATTCTAACAAAATCCCAGTCTCGATACTATGACAGTTTTGTGGCTGTATTTCTCCCACTATGTTTTATTTTTTTATCTTAAATTAGGTTACCGTCTCTTGAGTTTCCCATTTAAAAGTGCTATCCTATACAAAACATTCCAATTCATAGAAATCGATGAAGAGAAAAAGTACGTTTTGTATTCCTTTTAGCGAGCTGGGTATGGTGGAAGCCAGTAAGGAAAGCAAACCGGAAAAATCATCTCTGAGATGCAAGGCAGAACCCGAGCAGTTAGTAAGTCTTGACGGATTTCCACCGTTAAAGGGAACACGTATGATAGTACGTTGACTAAGCGCTGTTTGCTTTTGCCAAGCAGAATTTGGGTGGTAACGCGGGTTATAAATAATACACTCGTCCCTACATAGGGACGGGTGTTTTTTATTTCCGGAAAATATCTTTCTATACTGGAATGTTTACTGATTAATATGGAGGGATATGGATGGAAACACCAAAAGAAACAGACAGAGGCCGCGAAGAAAGAATTCTCGCTTTTTGGGAAGAAAAGCAAATTTTTCAAAAATCAATTGAACAGCGCGAAAATAAAGAACCCTTTGTATTTTATGAAGGACCGCCAACAGCCAATGGACTTCCACATGTCGGGCATGCGTTAGGTAGAACGATCAAGGATATCATCGCCAGATTTCAAACAATGAACGGCAAACAAGTCATTCGCAAAGCGGGCTGGGATACGCACGGGCTACCAGTGGAATTAGGCGTAGAAAGGGCACTCGGTATTTCCGGAAAACAAGAAATCGAAGAGTATGGCGTGATTCCTTTTATTGAACAATGTAAAGCTAGCGTATTCTCCTATGAACAACAATGGCGCACATTTACAAAAGAACTAGGCTATTGGGTTGATATGGATGATCCTTATATGACCATGAGTAATGATTATATTGAATCTGTTTGGAATATCCTTGGTTCCATTCATGAGAAGGGCTGGCTGTATAAAGGGCATCGTGTTTCTCCATATTGCCCTAGCTGTCAGACCTCCTTAAGCTCACATGAGGTGGCTCAAGGTTATAAAGATGTAAAAGATTTAAGTGCTACCGTCAAATTCAAGCTTGCTTCAAAGGAGAATGAATATGTACTAGGCTGGACAACAACTCCGTGGACATTACCAGCAAATGTTGCATTAGCAGTTCATAAAGACCTGGACTATGTAAAGGTTAAAATGGAGGACGATGTATTTATCATCGCTAAAAATAGATTACAGGCAGTATTTGGTACAGAGGGAGAAGTGATCGAACAATTAAAAGGGGAAGACTTACTCGGACTTTCCTATATAGCACCATTTTCTTACGTGCAAGTGGAGAAAGGTCATACTATTCATCATGGTGATTTCGTCACAAGTGACAGTGGAACTGGAATTGTCCATATTGCCCCAGCTTATGGCGAAGATGATTATCATCTTGTGCAAGCGAACGACCTTTCTTTTGTCCATGTGGTGGATGAAAGAGGAAGATATAAAGAAGCCATTACCCCTTTAGCAGGCACCTTTGTAAAAGATGGAAAAACGGATGTCGAGATAATCAAAATGCTTCATCAAAAGGGACTGTTATTCCATAAAGAAAAATATGAACATTCTTACCCTCATTGCTGGCGCTGTGACACACCCCTTTTGTATTACGCAACAGAAAGCTGGTTTATCAAAACAACCGCAGCAAAGGAAATGCTGATCGCGAAAAATCAAGAGGTAAACTGGTATCCTGAGCATATAAAAGATGGCCGTTTTGGAAATTTCCTTGAGGGATTAGTCGATTGGAATATAAGCCGAAACCGCTATTGGGGAACTCCACTAAACGTATGGCAATGTACTTGCTGCCAAACAGAAATAGCTCCTAAAAGCATAGCACAGCTAAAAAAATATACGAAGATTCCTTTTGATCATTTAGAATTGCACAAACCGTATGTAGATGAACTAATCTTAACTTGCCCCTCATGCAGTGGGGAAATGCATCGAACACCAGAAGTGATCGACGTATGGTTTGATAGTGGCTCCATGCCATTTGCCCAATATCATACACCTTTTGAGAATAACGGCATATTTCAACAGCAATTCCCTGCAGATGTAGTTGTGGAAGGAATCGATCAAACAAGAGGATGGTTTTATTCGCTGTTAGCTGTTTCCGTCCTTTATTCCGGCAAAGCACCATATAAAAATGTGGTAGCAACAGGGCATGTACTAGATGAACAAGGACAAAAAATGTCTAAAAGCAAAGGCAATGCATTAGACCCTGTTGAGCTTATCCAAACATATGGCGCAGATGCACTACGGTGGGCGCTTGTGGCAGACAGTGCTCCATGGAATCAAAAGAGATTCTCAGAAAAAAATGTCCAAGAGGCAAAATCAAAAATTATTGATACATTTTTAAGTTTATTTCATTTCTATTCCATATACGCTGAAATAGATCATTTTGATCCGAATTTACCAAGAGCTAATAACCTCCCAATTATGGATCGCTGGATTCTTTCTCGCTTAGAAACGACTTCGATGATTGTCCAAACGGAGATGGAACAATATCAATTAACCAATGCCGCCAGAAAAATCGCTGCATTAATGGATGATATAAGTAATTGGTATATTCGCAGAAATCGCGAGCGATTTTGGAGTAGGGGAATGTCAGATGACAAACTTTCTGCTTTTCAAACCTTATATAGTGTGTTAATTCATTCATCACAGTTGTTAGCTTCCTTTATTCCCTTTACATCTGAAAGTATTCATCTTGCCTTAACAGGGAAAAGCGTTCATTTAACTAACTTTCCTTCCAAAAACTCTGAAAGGGTGAATAAGCAATTAGAAGAACAAATGGAGAAAGTAAAAGAAGTGGTTGAGCTTGGAAGAAATCTTCGTCATCGGTTTCAAATAAAAACCAAACAACCTTTGGCTACATTATTGATTTTCTCGAACAATAGTAACCAGAATACTGATTTTTTACAGTTTGAATCTATCATAAAAGAAGAACTAAATGTGAAAAGGATTAACTGGATAGATTCACAAGAAGATTATGTTCAATATTCTTTAAAGCTTGATTTTAAAAAGGCAGGGCCAAAACTAGGAAAAAGTGTTAAATTTATAAAAGATAAATTACAAGCTGCAACAGAAGAAGAGATAAATTTATTTAGAAATAAAGGATATTTAACTTTCCAACTAGAAAGTAAAGAATGTATTACCTTAACAGGGGAAGAAATACTTCTCCAAAGAAAGACAAATCTACCGGGATATCATGAGGCCTCCTCTAAGAATTTCACCGTAATGCTTGATACAACCATATCAGAAGCATTAAAAAAGGAGGGGAACATTAGAGAACTCATTCGTTCCGTCCAAGATTTGCGGAAAGAAAAGAACTTGCCAGTCGATAAGAAAATTGATTTATATATCGACTGTTCAATCACTTTCCAACACACGATTATGGAATATCATTCTCTTATTCATAAAGGAGTTATTCTCCAGGAGCTTCTTTTCGAAAGAATAACAGAAATGAAAGAACTTCAAATAGACGGCGAAAAAGTATCCATTGGATTGAAATAACCATTCAAAAAGGCTGTCTCACATATGGTGCACAACCTATCTGAGACACCTTTTTTCTTTGTAAGGATGTGTTTTTCAAAAAGAAATTAGCCGTAATCGGTTCTATTTTTTTCATATTAGATTATACTATTGGGCAGGGGTGAAAAAAATGTACAAACTATTATCGCATAATGACCTAGATGGAGTTGGCTGCGGCATTATTGCAAAACTCGCATTCGGAGAAGACGTAGAGGTGCGTTATAATTCCGTATCTTTTCTCAACCAAGAAGTAGAAAAGTTCTTAGATCAAAAAACGGAAGACACTTTTCTCTTTATTACCGATCTTTCTGTCAATGAAGAAAATACGATTCGATTAGATGACTATTATAAAAAAGGTGGCAAGGTACAACTGATCGACCATCATAAAACAGCTCTTCATTTAAATGATTTTGAATGGGGATTTGTGTCTGTTCAAGATGAGGATGGAACCTTGACTAGTGCCACGTCTTTATTATATGAATACCTTGTAAAACATGAATACATGACTCCCTCTCCAGCAATATCAGAATTCGTGGAGTTGGTAAGACAATATGATACATGGGATTGGGAAAGAAACAATAATTTAGAAGCACAACGTTTAAATGCACTTTTCTATCTTATTTCATTTGATGAATTTGTGGAAAAAATGGTTACACGATTAAAGGAAAGTGATCATTTCTACTTTGATGAGCTAGAAACACAGATTCTAGATATGGAAGAAAAGAAAATTGACCGTTACATCCGTCGGAAACGTCGTGAACTTGTCCAAAAGGAAATAGACGGTTTGTATGCAGGCGTTGTCTATGCAGAGCAATACCATTCTGAATTGGGGAATGAGCTTGGCAAGGAATATCCTCATTTAGATTACATAGCAATTGTTAATATTGGTGGAAAAAAACTTGGATTCCGCACAATTCATGATCATGTAGATGTATCAAAAGTGGCGGGCGTATACGGCGGGGGAGGTCATGTAAAGGCATCCGGCTGCAACTTAACCGATAAAGCATACCAAAATTATTGCTTAGAAACCTTTGCGTTAGAGCCTTTAAGAGAAGACCCGAAAAAGAATGAATACAATAAAAAAGACTCTCCGCTTGGGACTTTATTTGAAAACAAACAAGATGAGGTATTCTTCCTTTATCAAGTGAGCAAAAACCAGTGGGCAATTAACCATAAAAAAACAAAGCTTTCACAAACCTTCTCTACCTTCCTACAAGGAGAAATCTTCCTGCGCCGAAATTATGGCGTATGGCTTGCAAGAGATGATAAATACATTCGCTACGTAATGGACTTTGTTAAACATAAATAATATTGCCAAAAAACCATTTTGAATAAAGATTGTTCAAAATGGTTTTTCTATTAATAACTTTGTTAGATTTTTTATAATAAAGTTTGATTATTCCTAGACTTCTTATTCAACTAACAGCCTCCGTTACTTTAAGTACATTTCTTCACAATCTGTTACTTGATGTGTACATAAAAGCGAGGCCTTAAAAAGGCATCGCACAAGTTAGGTAAATAGCTAATTCATAATTTGTAATGTTAATTTATCTTTTAAACTTGACCTATATGAGCCGATTTCGTATTTAGTATTATTCATTTTTACTTTTTTCATTTTTAACATTTCAAATATTTCTAACTCTATATTTCTTCTAGCTTCAAGAACTTTCATTGCTCCCTCTATACCAGAAAGCTTATGTTCTTTACCATGGCCTTGGTTAGTGTAATAATTAATAATTCCTGTAGACCAATCAGATGTTCTTTCTTTTAATGCTTTCTTAAATGAAAATTCAAGGTTATCTTGTTCTATATATATTAAGATTGGATTTAAAGCCTCTATAATTTTAGCAAGTCTCATTACGTAGTTTATGACTTTTTCTTTTTGAACTCCAAATTTCACCATTCCGATAGTAAGTGGATTTTGTATAAAACAACATTCAAAGATATAAACTTTATTGTCTTTTTTCGCAATTTTTGCAAAATCAGTCCATTTTTCAGTAATTAATTCCACGTTTTTATCAAACGGTAATTCATATAGATCATTCTTAAACACCATGTTTAACAATTCATCAGAGAACTCTTGGCCATGTTCATTTTTTATTTTTCGAT
The DNA here is from genome assembly GCF_003726095.1 of Niallia circulans. Taxonomy (NCBI): domain Bacteria; kingdom Bacillati; phylum Bacillota; class Bacilli; order Caryophanales; family Bacillaceae; genus Niallia; species Niallia circulans. The sequence continues at coordinate 4,238,817 of NZ_CP026031.1, read as the reverse complement.
ATGGTAATAAATAATTTTCTCCCTTCTTCATTACTTTATCTTTGAATATCTTTTCTAAATTTCCACTTTTCTTTAAAATTAAATCGAATTCCTTCCTAGTAAAACAAGATACACCATCATAGTCAGCAGGATGGTCTAAATTTCCTTCAAGGAACAACTCAACTTCTATATTTTTTTCAGTTAGAATATCGTAAAGTAAATTTGCAGTAGTAGATTTACCAAATCCAATTAGTCCTTCTACAATTAATAACTTTGTATTCATAAATAAGTACACCTTTCTATTCAAAATTTAAAAGGTTTTTATATAAAACAAATAGAAATTAACTGTCCACTGCACTCACCTCTATATTTTATACCATTTTAATTCAGGAATGCTGACCTAATAGAATTGCAACTTCAACCCCTTAACTTAAGATTTATTCTTTTGGCACTTTAAACCCACTCTTTTCCATGCTCATGAATAAATTGAAGTTCCTTTTGATAGTGCTCAAGTTGGCCTTCATCCAGCATCTTTTGAAAAGCAACCTCTCCTTCTCCTGCTCTTTTAATCATATATTTACATAATCCTTCAACTCGTAGAATTACCATTTCTAAAAAGTCTTTTTCTAAATTTTCAACATCATAGCATTCAAAAAACAATTTAACTCTTTGTTTAATACGATTAGCATCTTTAACTGGATTATAATGTACAGCCTCACCCTTCTCGGTATGCCAAAGTCTGCTTAAAGGAACACATGTGTAAAGAGTATAAGCTATATCCCAAAGTCTTGGACCAGGAGCTGCAACATCAAAATCAATGATACCCACTGGTTTTTCACCCTTAAAAATAATGTTGTATACAGCAAAGTCATTATGGCATACAACTTCTATACTGTCGGGAGTATTATCCATTGGTTCCCATTCATTTAATAAAGAGAAATCACTTACAGCATCATGATAAAGACGGAGCATATTCGCTATTTCTTTTAATACATTATCGGACCACATATATTTTTTCAGAGGATAATTACCTGCTTCCCCCTCAATATACGTTAATATCTCTCTATTCTTCTCATCAATTCCTAAGAACCTTGGTGCATAACCAAAACCTTTGTTTTCAAGATGCTTCAATAACTTATGAATTTTTTCACTACCTGGCTTTATATCTCGTCGAACTGTATTTCCAGAGCGATATACGTCTGAAATATTCCCACCCGTTAGCACTTCTTCCTTTTCGTACTCATTTGTCATAATAATCCCCCCACAAATATAGGGATTTCAATCATTGTGTCAATAGAGATGTATTTTTACCCATAATAAAAACAGATATACAAAGGTATCTGTCTAGGTAATGGGAATTTAATTGTCCACACCATATGAATCCCTTGAATGATTACTGATAGACAAATAAACCTACCTATCCTTACTTAATAGGAAAGAATCGCATTTGTCTTTATCCAATTAACTAATCATTTCAAAGTTTTCCACATGAATAATATAGATTCCCCTTTCTTTACATCTCTAATGTAAATTTTACCAAATAAACAACCGAAAAGAAAGGGTTTTCAAATTTTGATTATTTATTCCAATAAAGAGATTGCTTAATAGAAGCAATCTCTTCTCGAATAATTATTTACCTAAAAATCCGCCTTCACACCGTATGGTTTGGCCAGTTAACCAATAAGAATCATCACTAGCTATAAATGTTATCACTTTTGCTACGTCTTCGGGTTTTCCAAGACGACCAGTTGGAAACTGGGCTAATAAATAGTCCTTTATATCTTCATTTATCCAACCTGAATCAGTTGGCCCTGGATTAATGGAATTCACCGTAATTCCAATAGGCGCAAGTGCTACGGATAATGGTTCAGTTATCGCAATAATCATTCCTTTTGTAGCAATATATGCCAAATTATTAGGATCAGGTCCACCAGAAACAAGATTTATAATTCGGCCATCTTTTTTAGTTCTAAATACTTTTTCATATTTTTTAGCAAACTCAACTGATAACATCAAGGTACCGCTATTATTTACTTTATAATGTTTATCCAACATTTTTGTATTCAATTCACGAAAATTTGATGGAGATTCATAGGTTGCATTATTAACTAAAATACAAGCTGTTCCAAGAGTTTCTTCAACTGCTTCTAACAGTTTTGTTGGAGATTCATCTAAGCTCAATTCTAATGATATATGTTCTGATCTTACCCCAAAACTTTTTATCTTTTCACTTAACATGGTCGGGAAACCGACTTCTATTCCATTTCCCTCTTTCTCATCAAATTTAGACCAATGCGTAAAGAATATATCCGCACCTGCTTTTGCAAGAGAGAGACAAATGGCTGCTCCGATACCCGTTGATCGACTTGCTCCAGTTACTATAGCTACCTTTCCATTTAAAGGCTTCATGTTTATCCTCCTTTTAATGAGGACGCACTTAAAGAGATGAGTATTCAGTTATATAGCACGTCCTAATACTTTTAAAAAATGACACACTTCTCCCATTTGGGGAATAAGGATTTTAAATTTTTAAAAAGTCATAGGATAGTTGCCATCATAATTCTCCTTTTATCATCTCTAATAAGATAATGACATTCTGTATCGCATTTAGGAATCTTTTTTAAACTAACCTGCACCTATAGCGACACAATAAAAGGGCTTCCCTTTTATTTAAGGAAACCCCTTTTACTTAAAGTACATTTTTTTACAATATACTCCATCACTTTTATCAAACTATGTTGCTGCATAATTTACTCCCAAATATAGAATAAAGGTCCAATTTATATACTTGAATCGCACCCGTTTGTGGTTTAAAAAAATCAAATATTGATTTCTCTTTTTGATTTAGTTATTAAGGTTACAGCAACACTACCTATACTAACTAAAGCTCCTAAAATTGCAATAACACTTACCACAATATTATTAGAGGTAAAGAATCCGATTGGTATAATTACTAAAAATGAAATAAATACAAATGCTTGATACACAGCCGATATCACTCTCGCAACAAGATTACTAAATAGCGATAATATCAAAGGTGGTAAAAAAAGTATTATGATGATTCCAATAGATATCCACAAAACTATTGGTTCATCATATGAAATAGTATTAGGACCTGTTGGATGTTTTGCAACTAGTAAAACTGTCCCAACGGCTATTATTAAAGTTAAAACAACCATAAAAAATCTTTTAAACATAAACAATTCTCCTTAAAAATATTTGAAATACTCGATTTAGTAATTCTAAGTTCATTGAAGGTTTCTTGGTGTATTTCCTTATTTAATCTGAATAAATATTCACTCCCATGGACATCAACTGTAAATTTAATTTATAGGTAAATATTAACAATGTTTATTTGTTTTTTCTACACCCCTGAGGTCTTAAATTGACCTCAGTCTTCGGTCCTACATAAAGAATATCCCCTATTAAATATTCCTCATTTTTCAAGGAATTGTGTTTTTAATGAAATAACTAAAAATAACATCCACTACTTAATTCTTTTTCAACTAACCTCCCTCTATAAACAAACACTAATAGAAGGAGATTTCTCTAAAAAGCTAATAATTTTTTTAATAATACCGAATATATTTTTAAAAAAGTTAAAAATAATATTAAAAGCTAGGAGCAAAGAATACAAAGGAGTCCTTCAAAACACTTATAAATCTTTACTCCGAATTACAAAAAGGGTGTGCCGTTTGGCACACCCTTTTTGTAATTATTACCTTGGACAGGTTACGATATGAAAATTTATAAAGGTTAACAGATAAATCGGAAGCAGACGGTAATATCTTTACTATAAATAGTAAAACAGACAGAGTATTTGCTCCTTATCAGAAATCTTTTATTAATATTATTCTTCTTTCGCTTATTAAACAAACCTGCCCCTATAGCATCATAAGAAAAAGGCTTCCCTTTTATTTAAGGAAAGCCCCCGTTTGTTTAATAAGAAATCGATGAAATGCCCTTTCCACCTTTTGTTTTTAGGGTACTGATTCTATCCATCCCAGTAATGATTGGTTTTGCTTGCCTTATTAATGTTTGAGTGGCTTCAAGAGTTAGAGAGGCTTGATGGGCATTTTCATTACTCCAAACCTCATAAACATAAACAGAGTTTGGTTCACTCTCAGATATATTTACAAGATATATCTCACAATCATCAAGATTTTTCATTGATTCTGCTGCTTCCAGCAAAATATTTACCATTGTGTCTCGTTCGCCTTCTCGTACCATAAATTTACCAAACAAACTGAATTTGTCCATTTTGTACCTCCTTAATTTTTGACCATTTATTTATTTCTGCATTACACCATTGTTATCCTATTATTTCCATAAATAAATATTTATAAAGCTTCTTTATCTATCCTGTCCCGTTTGTCTAATATGAACTTAAACAAAAAAGCTGCCAAAATGACAGGCTTGATATTCGTTAAAGCACCCGATTGTTGAAGATTATTATTTTCTTCTTGAACGAAGGCGCCCTATACTTTATTGAATTCTTTCACAAACTGCCTTCTTATTACGCAAAATATAATAATTTAATCTATTGAATACTGTACCGTCTGGACGGTATAATTGTCATAACGAGTAATCAAGGAGGATTTTATATGTCCATTTCAAATTCTGAAGATAAAAAAAAAAATTATACTAAATGCTGCTGCTGATATTGTTAAAGAAGAAGGTGTCGCAAAATTAACATTAGAAGCTGTTGCAAAAAAAGCTGGGCTTAGCAAAGGTGGCTTACTTTATCACTATTCAAGTAAGGAAGCATTAATTATAGGGATGGTACAAGACTGGACCTACCGTTACTTTAAAAGCATAGAAACAATAGTTGAAAATAATACTAAAAGTGGAGTTGGTAATTGGACTAGTGCTTACATCAAAGCCTCATTTTCTGACTTAAATCTTGATAAACGTCTTTCTTCTGCTCTTCTAGCTGCAATGTTTACTAATCCAAGTTTACTAGAAGAGTACAAAAAGGAATATGACATCTTACTTGGTAAACTGATGAATGATGGTGTAGACCCTATTAATGTTACAATAATCCGTTTAGCAATAGATGGAATGTGGTTTTCGGAAATATTTGGGTTAGGCTCACTAGACACGAATCTTAAAAATAATTTTATTAATAAATTAAATAATATGATAAAGGAGGAAGAGTAAATGTCTTACTTATACTTAATGCTTGCTATAGTAGGAGAACTTATTGGAACCTCTATGCTCAAAGCGTCTGAAGGATTTTCGAAACTCTACCCTACAATTGGTGTAATAATTGCTTTTATAGGCTCATTTTTCTTTTTATCAATGGCAATGAAGACTATTCCACTTAATACTACCTATGCTCTTTGGTCTGGAATAGGTATAGTTGCTACTACACTTATTTCGGTTATAATTTGGAAAGAGAAAATTAATGTTGCCAGTGTTGCTGGAATTACATTAATTCTTATAGGAGTTGTAGTCTTGAATCTATTTGGGCCAGGACATGGTGAAGCAAGTAATCATGAGGCAAATGAATCCTCAATTGTTCTAAGTAATAAAACTGAATAAATAAAAGTCTAAGTAAAAGAGTGCTTTCTTATTTGGAAAAGCACTCTTTCCTTATTAAGCTAAATGCCCCTTTTCTTCCATAAGCGATGTTTCACTTAATACAGGAATGCTGCCCCATTAGTACCATAAGAAAAGCCGCATGGTGTTGGCAGTTGAACTTGAATATAAGCAGAGGAAAGTTGAAATAATCACCTTCTCTATGCTTGCAATGTGCTCTCCCCTTTGGAAGTTTTACTGCTCATCTGCAAGGATTTCAACGTCCTTTGCAGGTGCTTCTTTTTTCAGTAAGAAAGTAAAGTAAGGCTAAAAGAGGCATAACAACTCCAATTATAGATGTAAAACTCCAACCGCCATGGGCATAAGACCAACCGCCCAAAGAAGAGCCAATTGCACCGCCTATGAAGAATATAGACATGAAAAGCCCGTTAAGTCGCCCTCTTGCTTCACTCCCCAATGAATAAATCTCCCGCTGTCCAAGTACAAGATTTCCCGATACGGCCGCATCCAGCATAATAGCGGCAAGAATGAGCAATATGAGAGCTGTTGTTGAGTTGCCTTGAAAAATATATGACAGCAAAAACGACAAGGTGGCAATAAGCATTGCCAATCCGGTCAAAAAACGGGTCCAACCTTTATCCGCAAGTCTTCCAGCTATAGGTGCTGCTATCGCGCCTCCCATACCTACCAATGCAAACAAAGCGATGCCTTGCTGGGACATTCCGAAATCATCCACCAATCGTAAAGGAACCACAGTCCAAAATAGGCTAAAAGCTCCAAATAAACAAGCTTGATAAAAACCCCGGCGGCGTAATATAGGCGTTTGTTTTAAGAGGGTGCCTAAAGAGATAATTAATTTACCGTAGTTTATCGTAGGTGAAGGTCTACGCTCAGGGAGAATACGTGACAACAGAACCGTCAATAGAGCGATAACAATTGCCGATAAAGCAAATACTGTTTGCCAGCCCCAAATGCTGGTTATAAAGCTTGCCAGCGGCCTAGCAAACATTATCCCAAGTAAGAGTCCACTCATCACGTTTCCAACCACGCGACCGCGCTGTTCTTCAGACGCTAAATTGGCGGCATAGGGAACTAGTATTTGGGCTACCACAGATCCCAGTCCAATAAACAGGGACGCAATCAGGAAAGATAGCGCATTACGGGCGAAAGTTGCCGCAAGCAATGCACATACCACAACCATTAGTGATACTGCCACGAGACGTCGATTTTCAAAAATGTCACTAAGCGGTACGATAAACAGCAGCCCTACAACATAACCGATTTGTGTTAAGGTAACAATTAATCCTGTTGCTGCCGAAGAAAGACCTATAGAGACACTGATAGGTCCTACCAGAGTTTGCGCATAATAAAGATTAGCAACGATAAGACCACATGCAGATGCTATCAGAAACATAATCCAACTTGAAATGCGTTTATCCTCGATAATTTGATTCGTTTTCATTGTAATTCTCCCCCATTTTCATTTTTTATTTGTGTGGCAGGGCAAATAATATTCAGTACTGCCATCGCAAATTAAATAATGAACGTATAGTTTATAAATTCATATCCCAATAATATACTGAACGTATAGTTTTGTAAATACCCATTTTTCTTTTTGTTAAATATTTAGTATACTAAACGTATAGTTTTTATTGTAAAAGGGGAGGATTCGAATGAATGCCAAAAGAGGACGTCCACGTAATGTTGAAACGCAAAAGTCTATCCTTTCTGCTTCATATGATTTATTGTTGGAAAATGGCCTTGGAACAGTCACTGTAGAGAAAATTGCAGAGCGAGCAGGGGTGAGTAAAGCCACCATATATAAATGGTGGACCAACAAAGCAGACGTTGTTATGGACGGCTTTCTAGCTGCGGCGGCGGCAAGACTGCCTGTTCCCGACACAGGTTCAGTATTTAATGACATACTTATCCATGCCACTAGTTTAGCTCGGTTTTTGACCAGTCGGGAAGGTAAAATCATTAAGGAGCTGATTGGTGAAGGGCAAATGGATTCAGGATTGGCGGAGGCATATCGGACCAGATACTTCCATCCTCGCCGGCTTGAGGCTAAGAAACTTTTGGAACGGGGGATTCAGCGAGGAGAATTGAGGGAAAATCTCGATCTCGATTTAAGTATTGACCTCATTTACGGACCAATTTTCTATAGATTGCTAGTTATAGGTGAAAATTTGGATGATGCTTATGTTGAAAATTTAGTGAAATATTCCTTTACAGGAATTAATTCAATTTGAATAGATACTCTAATCTTGCACATTTGGGCTTTTTATTTTGGAATTTCCTTAACCTTGTAAATTCACTTTATGCTGGTGGTACTCCATGCCATGCATCAAGTTAAGGCAAATCATTAGCCCCAAAACGAAAAAAACGCTATTCTTTCTGTAATATCGTGGAAAGGATGGTGTTTTTTTATGTGCAGCGAGATTTTAGATGAACTTACTTGCCTTTCTTTAAAAGAATAGACTTTGCTTTGCAGAAACGCTCTATTCTTCACATTCATTAATGTTTAGCTTGATGGGCATGTGGTGGTACCTCAAAAAGAAAATGCCACCAAAGGGCGAAGCCAGATGAGCTATAGTTTATCTTATTGGTTAGCTTCATTACCTTTTTTATCCTGATTACTAAAAACATTAATGAGTTTGTAGAAAAGATATATTCCAATTGTAAATGGAGGTGAATTACAGAAGGCAAAAAAACAAATTGTGTTAAATAAGTGGTTGTTTTTCCAATCAGACATTGAAACCACCCTAAAAATCAGCATTTCTCAAGTCACTATAATTTACAATAAATGAGGATGATATTCTTCAACTTAAGCCCCCGTTAGTAGAACAAGAATAAACTTAGTAGCTTGTTAAAAACACTTTCCCTTTAGTCTCTTTAGAAGATTCAACAACATCAATAGCCGTTTTTATATTCAGCAAGTCATACCTAGAATCTACCATCATCAAACGTAATTTCTGCTCATCTATTAGCCTTATCAAATGACTAAAGGTTTCTTGCCATTTATTTACGGGGACATTTTTATTCCAATTCCGTAAATGAAACATATTAGCATTAACTTTGGCTTTATTTACAATATCCGCCCAGTTTACTTGTATCCCTGATAAAAGACCGATGGTTAAAAAATTGCCATTAGGACGCACACAAAAAGCCAAATCGTTTCCAGGTGAACCTCCTACAGAGTCAATAGCAGCATCCGCACCAATTCCATTTGTTAATTCCATAACTGTTTCGTAGAGTGAAACATTAGAGGTGTCTATTACATAGGAAGCACCAAGATGAAGTAAGTCTTCTTTATATTTATCATTTCTAGTGACTGCAATTAATCGAAAACCTAATATCTTCGATAATTGAGCAAAGATGTGACCAATCGAAGAACCACCTGCATTAACCAATAAAACATCATTTGCTTTTAGTTTCAAGACTTCATTACAAGTCACCCACGCTGTAATTGGATTGATATACATCTGCGACGCCGTAAAGTCATCAATAGAATCCGGTATAGAAACTGCAAGTTCTGATGGTGTCTTAACAAATTCTTGCCAAGTTCCTTCCCCACGTAAAGGTAAAACACGTTTACCAATGAAATTGTGTGAAACCAAAGAACCAACATCTTCTACTATTCCAACTCCTTCATAACCAGGAATATTTGGTAAAGAAATCCGATGAGAATATGACCCTCTAATCGGTATTAAGTCGGAAGGATTTATTGGACGTGCTAACATTCGAACAAGGATTTCATTATCTTTTGGTGGTTCTATGTTTTTATATTCAACTGTTAACACATCTTTTGGGTTACCGAATTCGTAGAATCTAATACATTTTGCATCCAAAACTTTAAATCTCCTTAAGATAAATCAGATTTATTTATTATATCATCTTGAACTAAACTGCCCGTTTCTTCCATAACTATAATAAACCAGTTAACATAATCAAATAATTATAGATTCTCTTAATTACCTACATTTACTGAAAAAACTCTATCCTAATTTACCTTTAAATATTAAATGTCTTTTAATCAAACTTTGCTTTAAATAATCAGTCTTTATTTTAAAACGCCATTTCCTTTTTAAAAATCAATCATTACTCCTCTTTCATCAAATACAGAATCAGGATTCCAAGCAACTTCCCAGAGATTGTTTTCAGGATCGGCAAAATAAGCTGTTCTTCCGCCCCAAAAGGCATCGCTTGCTTCTCTTATAATCATTCCGCCTGCCTCTTTGACTTTTTCCATTACTGCGTCTACATCCTCAGGGGTATTTACATTAATAGCAAAGGTAACCCCTCGATAACCCTCCATGGGATTTTGCAGTTCTACTCCTGCGTCCTTCGCTAATTCCTCTAACGGAAACAATGTTAGCAAAACACCAGCTGTCTTAAAAATAGCATATTGATCAGAGCTTGATTCCTTTTCCAGCCAGCCAATCCGCTGGTAAAACCTTCGCAATTCTGGTAACCGTAATGCTCCTAATGTAAGCAATGAAACTCTTTGTGGTACCATTTCTAACCCCTCCACATATTATTTTCTCCTCTTCATTCGATTTTCCTTTAGAAAAACCCTCTTATATTGATTTTTTTTGTCATAAAAAAAGAAAAATAGAAGAACTGCTAGCTCAGCAATCTCTATTTTCCTTCCTCTATCTCAAAACACACGGAGAATTTTGTACCACTCTCACTTGTATGCACTTTTATTCTTGCCATATGACGCTCAGCAATTCGATAACAAACAGCCAGTCCTAGCCCTGTCCCATTATCCTTTGTTGTAAAGAAGGGGGTTCCTAGCTTTTTTAATATTTCTTCATCGATTCCATTGCCGCTATCAATAATTTCCAACACAATATACTTTCCTTTACAGAATGTTTTTATCGTGAGAATTCCGTCTGGCTCCATAGCCTCTAAACCGTTTAGAGCAAGGTTTAATAAAAGCTGCCTTATCTCTTTCTCATCCAAAAATAGTTCTGGACATTCCTCTAATTGAAGGTTCACCTTCTTACCTGTCAATAAAGCTTCTGCATTAATTAAAGGAAAAATAATTTCAATAATTCTATTTAACGAATATAATCGTTTATCGCTCGTCTTATTTTTAGCTAATGTTAGAAATTCTTTGATGATTTTATTCGCTCGATCTAACTCGTCAATCATGAGTTCCATATGCTCTAGTGATAGGTTAGAGGGATTTGATTTTCCAATTTGTAGGAATCCATGAACGGTTGTCATCGGATTACGAATTTCATGGGCAATTCCAGCTGCCATTTCGCCAACTAGATTTAATTGATCAAGTCTAGCCATTTCTTTTTCAAATGCTAATCGTTCTGTTATGTCATTTAATACAATTAACACACAATTCTTCTTTTCGATCGTTATAATTTCAGTGGATAGTAATCCTTGTTTCTGCTCTCCATTTTTCAGCATGAAATTGACTCTTTGATTTTTAAAAGGAGTGAGCCATTCTTCTTCCTGGAAACTCTCTTCTATTCCATTAATTTCTTTCGCTATTTCCCATTGATAACTATCATCCTTCAATTCCTCGATTGTATAACCCGTGCTTGTTACCCAGTTATTATTTACAGCAATAAAACTAGGATTTTGTAATGTGCGGATTGCCATCATACATGGACTCGCCTCAAATATTTGTCGAAAGCGTCCTTCTGAAAGCATTAAATCATCTGTTACCTTAGATTTTTCTTCTCTTTCCCTATGTAGTTGATGATTCATGGATAATAACTCCAGCGTTCTTTCTTCAACAGCATGCTCTAAGCGATCAAGTTGCTGCTTTCTTAATAATTCCACTTCTTTTCTTTCAGAAATATCACGAATCGTACAAACAAATAACTGATAATCCTCTACCATTGCATCTCCAATGTAAATATCCACTGGAAATACAGTATGATTCTTCCGCTTCGCCTTCGCTTCTATCATTCTTCCGACTAACTTAGGAACCATCATCTCAAATGTAATAGGTGTTTCTCCAGATATTTCTGACTCAGCAGAATGTAAGAGTACTTCAATCGAAGCTCCTATAAGCTCTCCTTCTACATAGCCAAACATTCTTTTCACACTTGGGTTGACACTAATTATTATTCCTTCTTCGTCAAAGGTAACAATTGTGTCTTGTAACGCCTTCTGTAACACCGAAGAGAAGACGGCATTTTTGGTTAAATCCATTTTCGTTATTCTTAATTCCTTATTCATTTTCTCCAATTCTGACGTTGTTTGCCAATTCATTTCGTGGAGGCTTGTCGTATGACTTTCAAAAATTTGCACAAACTGGGCCACTTTACTTCTTAGTGCATCTGGATTAAATGGTTTAACAATATAATCAATCGCCCCTGCTTGATAGCCTTGTGTAATATGATGAATATCTTGACTGATGGCAGTAATAAAAATAATGGGAATATGTCGTGATTTTTTTCGTTCTTTTATTAATTTTGCTGTTTCAAACCCATTTAAGCCTGGCATTTGAACATCGAGTAGAATTACGGCAAAGTCATATTTCAAAATGCATTTTAAAGCTTCTTCACCGGATTTAGCAAAAACCAAATGATACCGAGGAGAATTTAATACTGCTTCTAAGGCCATCAGATTTTCTTGTAAATCATCTACCATTAAAATATAGATTGGTTCTGATACGGAAGAAGATAGATTTTTCTTTTGTTCTATAGATTGAGCTGAATACTGCATAAATTTATAAAGCCTCCTATCTATTAACAAGCCATTTACCAATGTTACCCAGATACTAGTATCGCTTTATTATTCTTTATAAAGCCATACTTGAATAAGCGAATATAATTGCTCTAAATTTACTGGTTTACTAATATAATCAGATGCTCCAGCTTCCATGCACTGTTCTCGATTATGTTTCATCGCCTTTGCTGTTAAGGCGATAATTGGCAGCGTTTTAAATTTATCTTTTTTCCGTATGATGGAAATAGCCTCTAAACCACTCATTTCTGGCATCATAATATCCATCAACACAAGATCAATATCCACGTTTTCCTCTAGAAGGCTAATCCCATCCTTCGCATTCTCTGCATAAAGAATTTCAATATTGTACTCTTCCAATGCTGCATGGATGGAAAAAATATTCCGTATATCATCATCTATAATTAGAACTTTCTTCCCTATTAAATTAGCACTCTTATTTAGTTCCGTAGTATCGATTAACTCATTATTTGTTACTGCAATTTGTCGATAACTTTCTTCAATAGGTGATTGTTCGACAGCTCCTTTTTGCTTTTGGCGCTTTACAGGCAAATAGAGAGAAAATGAACTACCCATTCCTTCGATACTTGTTGCTACCAATTCTCCCCCAAGTAAGCGGGAAATCTCTTTACAGATAGATAACCCAAGACCCGTTCCCCCATATTTTCTGCTGATGGTTCCATCTGCTTGCTTAAATGGTTCAAATATAATATTCATTTTATCCTTAGGAATCCCAATCCCTGTATCCTTCACAGTGAAGGATACGATAGATTCATCCGCGATGGCAAATCTGGACTTGGCTGTCTCCTCCATCCGAATAATCAGCTCCACACTTCCCTTTTCTGTGAATTTAAAAGCATTGGACAATAAATTTTTTAATACTTGATTTAAACGATGTGTGTCTGTCTCTATAAAAGCAGGCACCTCTTTATCAATTTTCACACAAAAATCAAGTTTCTTTTGATTAGCGATAGGAGAAAACTGGCTTTTCAAGCAGTTTTGTATCCCTTCCATTTTTACTGGTTCCTCTATTATTTCCATCATCCCAGTCTCAATCTTCTCCAAATCTAATATCTCGTTTATTAATCTTAGTAATTCATTACCAGAGTAATAGATAGTCTGCAAATACTGGATTTGTTTTGTAGTTAAATTCTCATTTTCCTTTTCAACGAGCATTTGCGACAGGATTAGCATACTATTTAAAGGCGTTCTAAGCTCATGAGACATATTCGCCAAAAACTCCGATTTATACTGAGAGTTATAGATTAACTGCTGAGCCTTTTCCTCTAATTTCTTTCCTATCTTTTCTAGCTCTGCATTCTTTTCTTCTGACACTCTGTATTGTGCCTGTAATTCTTCATTAATAGCCATTAATTCCTGCTGTTGAGCTTGTAGTTCCTCCGATTGGCTTTGCAGCTCCTCCGTCAAACGCTGCTCATCCTCTAGCAATCTCTTTACTTCTAGTCGATTAAAAATACCATGAATAGATATACCTAAGTATTCTCCCACTTCTTTAAGTAAACTTTGCTGCACCGGTCGGAAATATTGCAAAGAGGCTAATTCTACAATCGCTAATACTTCTCCTTCATAGGAAATGGGCTGAATAAGCACCTGCTTTGGTTCTGCCTCTCCTGAACCAGATTTAATCTTTATGTATCCATTGGGAATATCAATAAGACTGATGCTTTTATTCTCCTTTGCAGCTTGTCCCACTAAACCTTCACCAAGCTGAATGATAGATTGTCTGTCTTCATTATCAAAAGCATAATTTGCTATTTCCTTGAGGCAGCGGGCATTACCCTTCTCGCTTAACAGATAAAAAACACCATATTGTGCACCTACAGCAGGAGTTATTTGACTAATAAAGTAATCAGCAAGAGATTCCATCGTTTCTACCATTGAAAAACTAGTTGTTATTTCTGCCAATCGTGAGTCAAGCCAACTTTGCTCTTCTGCCTGGGCACGGCTTTCAATTTCATCTCGAGAATACTTTTCCAAAGTTGTTACCATTTCATTAAAGGCACGAGCAATTTCTCCTATTTCATCCTTCGAATTAATCTCCAGCCTTGGAAACTTTATTCCTCTTTTAAAGGAAACACCGGACATCACTGTCGTAACTTTATGTAGATTTTTCGTTAATCCCCTTATTAAATAAATGGCCAATGTAATGCTGCATATTACTCCGACTATAATATAGGCATAAGTCATTAATACGACAATATCATATGTTTTTTTTGAATCTTCTAGTTCTTCTTGCATCTCTTTAATCTGGGCACTATAAAGCGAACTCGCGATTTGTAATAATCTATTTTTTTCATCACTTTCTCTTGCCCAAAAATTGGTATTCATTTTTTTATTTTTGGCTTCTACTATTTGTTGGCCCTTTTCTTCAAAGGGTTGATATAATGTCGAAAATTTTATTAATAAATCCTGCGTTTCATCCCTTTTATCATTCTCGGTTAAGAAATTATACGCTTTGTTTATTTCTTTTCTTGTTTCTTCCATTTGTCTCATTGTTATTTCATTGAGTGTTTTAGAGGATTGTGAGGATAATTCATATATTTGTCTACTTAAGTTAGTTACTTCATTCTTTAACGTATAGGCTGCATTAATTCTCTCTGTTTTATCATGTGCAAGAACATGCATTTTGTCATTTTGCTGTCGAAGCATACTCATAAGTACAATAATTAAAATCGTAATGAACACAAAAATAATGCCTAAACCAACATAAAGCTTTGTACTAAATCTCATGTATCCTCCTATCAATCTACCAGTTTAAAAGCATAAAATAAGGAAACTCGGAAGATTATTTTTGATAAACAAGCATGAATATTTATAAACAAAGATGACTTTTACGTTATAAAAATAATTCTATTCTACAAAAATTATATGTTAAATATGGAAATGATACAATATGATAATTGGATAAAACTAGGAGCAGCCGGGAGGGGAACTAACATGTCCAGAGCGTAAAAAACTCTTTTATTTAAGTTATTATTGGTATACAGTGGATTCCCCTTATTTAGGACATAATGAAAACCCCTAAACCTGATATAAGCTTATAGGTTTAGGAGCTTTTCATAATAATTATGGCGTAAACTAGCTGAAGCTTTATATGCATCATCCAATATTTCCGTTAAAATAGCATTAGACACATCAGCAGAAAGCGATCTTTGTTTGATAAGAGTCCGAACTTCATATAAAAAATCAATATACGCAATATAATTATCATCATACTTTTGCTGCCATTCCTCTTTCAGCTTTTTTGCCAGTTTCGGGCTTGCGCCATTAGTGGAAACACTTAAGTGAAGACGCCCCTTTTTAAAGCTAGCTGGAATCTGACAGTTTCCTTCTTCAAAAGAAGAAGCATCATTCACTAAGCAAAACGATTTAATTTGTTTAGCGATACGATGATTTTCTTGTGAATCATTGGTTGCTGTAATAGTTAAAAAGGCATGGGCGAAATCTTCCTCTTTCCCTGTTCGTCGCAGCAGCCTGATTTTCCTGTCCTCTGAAAGTTCTTCTATTTCCGTACAAACTTCGGGACTAATCACCGTTACACTAGCTTCTTCATCTAGAAGCATCAACACCTTTCGATAGGCAATCTTGCCTCCTCCAACTACTACACAATGTTTATCTTTTATATCAACTAGTAATGAAAGCATATTCATTCCCTACCATCATTTCGTCTATTCTTTCTTTTAATATTCCAGCTATTAATGGGTCATAACCCAAATAAGGAGCGAGTTCGTATTCTTTATGGTTACTTTTTATTTTATTAATAGTTTTTTCCATTGACTTCATCAAAATTCCCGTAAAAAGAAGATAGGGAATTACCAACACATGGCGATAGGAAGAATGATCTGCCATTTGCAGTGCTTCTTCAAAGCTTGGTTGTGCAGCAGTTAAATAACAATCCTGTACAACGATTTGTTCCACTTGTTGTTCAAGTAAAGCTGCTATTTTACCTAAATCACGTTTTACATCTGGATCACTGCTTCCTCTTCCCACAAGCATAACAAGCATTGTTTCATTACTTTCTTTATAAAGAGAAGCGCTCCGAATTTTGTCTGCAACAATTTTAACCATTTGAGGATGAACTCCAATCGGTTTGCCATATTTCATCTGGACATGCGGATATTTCAGCGAAAGCTTTTCTAATACTTCTGGAATATCTTTTTTGGCATGGGCTGCTGTAAGAAGCAAAACGGGTATGATATTAATGGTGGAAGCACCTTTTTCTACACATTTTCGAAAACCTTCTTCAATGGAGGGATCAGCCAATTCTAAGAAAGAATATTCTTGTATGCCTTTGAAACCATTTATCTTCATACACTTTTCAATAAAGGAGATAGCCTGATCGCTTGCTTCCTTTACCCTGCTTCCATGACATATATATAATACTGCTTCCATTATCAAACAACCTCTTTCGGAATGGTTTCACCGAAACTTTCCTCAAACCATTTAATTTTCTCTCTCATTCTGACTACTTCGCCAATCACAATCATACAAGGATTTTCAATTTCTCCTTTTTCAGCATCCTCTATTACATGGTTAAGATCAGTAATAATTGTCTTTTGTTTAAAGGTTGTTCCCCAATTGATGAGCGCAACTGGTATTGTACCTTTTTTTCCAAAGGACAAAAGCTTCGACTGAATATATGGTAGATTTTTCACTCCCATATAGATGGCAAGTGTATCAATTTGAGAAAGTGCTTCCCATTTAATATGGTCTTCCTCGCCATTTTTTATATGACCTGTTACAAAGGCAAAAGAAGAGCCATAATTGCGGTGGGTTACTGGGATACCGGCATAACTTGGAGCGGCAATGCCTGCAGTAATTCCTGGTACTATTTCAAAGGGGATTTGATTCTTAGCTAACTCCTCTGCTTCTTCCCCGCCCCTTCCAAATACAAAGGGATCACCACCTTTTAGCCTTGTGACAATTTTCCCTTTTTTCGCATGTTTCACTAAGGTTTGATTGATCAATTCCTGTTTCATGGCATGATGATGCGGAAGTTTGCCGCAATAAATCAGTTCAGCCTTCGGTTTCGCATATTCTAATAACTCACGATTCACTAAACGATCATATAAAATTACATCGGCATTTTTGATGCATTTTAATCCTTTTACCGTTATTAAGTCCGGATCTCCTGGCCCTGCACCAACTAGATATACTCTCCCCATTTTATCCACCCTTCTTGTTGTTCCTTCTTTTCGGATCCATTAAAAAGTGGGGAAAGGAATCAACGATGAACGGATGGTTTTGCAAGGACCATGCTCAGTTTTTCCCTTTCCCTATATTAAGAGATATAATATTCTTTTTCTTTTAAATATTGTACGATTTGTTCTACACATTCTTCAATAGAATGTTTTTCTGTATCCACGATTAATTCTGGCTGAAGCGGCTCCTCATACGGGGAACTAATACCTGTAAAGTCCTTTATGATTCCTTTTCTTGCTTTCTCATATAAACCTTTCGGATCCCTTGCTTCACAAGCCTCTATGGAACACTTTATATATATTTCCACAAACTCGTTTTCTTCTAATAAAGCTCTTACTCGATCACGGTCTTCGCGAAACGGAGAAATGAAGGCAGTTAGAACGACTTGCCCACTATCAACAAATAGCTTGCTGACCTCGCCAATTCTTCTAATGTTTTCTTTGCGGTCCTCATCTGAAAAACCCAAATCTTTATTAATTCCAAAACGTATATTATCTCCATCTAAGACATAGCTATTTGTCTGGTCTTCATATAATCTTTTTGCAACAGCATTTGCAACCGTTGATTTTCCCGAACCAGATAACCCTGTAAACCATAAAACATAGCTATGATGCTTATTTTTTTCTCTTCTATCCTTCTTTGTTACTGCATGGTCATGCCATGTAATATTTGTACTTTGGCTCAAAAGTTCTCTCTCCTTTAAGAATGGATTTCTTGTTTTTGCAATCCTTTTATTAACACTTCCACTACTTCTTTACGACTAAATGTACTTGGTGGAATCTCTCCATTTCTTAAAAGCTCGCGAACCTTCGTCCCAGATAAAATTTCATGATGTTCCTTGCCATGTGGACAAGTTTTTGTAGAAGCCATGTTCTCACATTTCTTACAATAGAAACTATGTTCAAAGAATAATAGATTAATACCTAGCTCTTCTTGTGTAAATTGGTCAAAAATTCTTTGAGCATCATAGGTACCATAGTAGCTCCCTACCCCAGCATGATCACGACCGACGATAAAGTGGGTACAGCCATAATTCTTTCTCACCATCGCATGGAATATTGCTTCTCTTGGTCCTGCATAACGCATAGCAGCAGGGAATACAGCTAGGAATACACGCTCTTTTGGATAGTAATTTTTCAATAGCACTTGGTAGCTTTCCATCCGAACATCTGCTGGAATATCATCCGCCTTCGTTTCACCTACTAATGGATTTAAGAATAGACCATCAACAATTTCGAGTGCTGACTTTTGAATATATTCATGTGCACGATGAACAGGATTTCTTGTTTGGAATCCGACTACTGTCTTCCATCCCTTTTCTGCAAATATTTCTCTCGTTTCTGCCGGATCTAAGTAAAAATTACTAAAATCCGTTTTCTCTACTTTCTTTATGAGTTTAATCGGGCCGCCAATATATATATTTCCGCGATCAAACATTTTCTTTACACCTGGATGTGCTAAATCATCTGTACGGTAAACAGAAACAGCCTCTTTACTTTTATCTGGAATATAAATATCCTCTACTGTCAGCACACCATATACTTCACTTTGATGGACTAGTTTTACCGTATCCTGAAGTTCAATGGTATCTGATTGTTCCTTTGAAATGGGCAATGTAATAGGTATGCTCCAAACCTCACCTGTTGCTAAGCGCATATTCTCTACCACTGCTTCATAATCTTTTTGGGATAAAAATCCTGTAAGCGGGCTATATGCTCCATTTCCAATCAGTTCTAAATCACTAAGTGCAATAGTATCAATTTCTACCTCCACCTTTAGTTCAGAGATATCATAATTAGGATCGTATAAATTAATTAATTTTCCACCATGTGGTTGACTTAATGACATTTTTTAGCACACCTTTCTTTTTTCGGACTTTTTCTTATAAATGATTTCCGTTAAATTCCGCCACCATCTTCATAAATAGTACTGTTATCTTCACGAATCGTTTTCATTAGGCTTATAATTCCAAGTGTAGCAATACATACACTAAGAATAATAAGTACATTATAGATATCTGCTTCAATAAATAATTGAACTAAACCGTAAGAAATAACTAATGATAGGACTGGCGAAACAATCCATACCTTAAAAATTCTTAACACTAGTTTCTTCTTCAGAATCTCATATCCATTCTTCGAGACACCTATTCCGATAATGGCAGAGCTAGTTACTTGCGTTAACGGAACTGGTATTCCAAATATAGAAGCTATTGTCACTAATGTCGCGCCCGTGCCAGAAATTAGTCCTCCTTCCAGCTTCGTGAATTGGACAATTTTCTTTCCATTTGTCTGCAAGACTCTTCCCCCTAGCAGAAAAGCGCCGATTGCAATAAAAAATCCACCCACTACTACTCCTGTTTGCATGGATATCATGTCAGCGCCAACTAATGGTCCAATAGAGTTTGCAACATTATTCATTCCCGCAGAGAATGCTTCAAAGCACCCCACGATAATAACAAAAATAGATAAGTATTTTTCATTACTTGGATTGCGAATCCATTCATTTTGATTCTCAAGCTTTCTTACATATTTCCCAGCCCTAGCGCGATGAAAAAAGACACGATTGGAACAAGAAGCCAAAAGAAGACAATCCATAATATATTCGCAATATATAAGCTTTTAAAAGCCACACCTACTCCTACTACACTGCCAACTGTAATTTCACTTGTTGATAATGGAATCCCCATTATATTAGCTATAAATAGAGAGAGTGCAGCTGATGATAAAATGATTAAGACAATTTTAGCATCAAGGATACTACTCGGAATTAATCCTTCCCCAACTGTTTTTACTACTTCACTCCCGCCAATTACCGCTCCTAGAAAAATCGCTACCGCACATATAAGCAGAGCAACTCTCTTTTTTGGTATGGCGCCTGATCCATAGGCAACACCAAGGCTTGCTGCTGCACCACTTGCGCCAATGTTCATTGCAAAAAACAATGACATAATACCTGCTAAAATAATGATCATCTCTTTGTACCTCTACTCATTATTGTAAGTGTAGCCCGCATTCTGTTTTTCCTTTTCCCGTCCATCTACCAGAACGTAAATCATCCATATTAATAGCAGGCTGGGTACATGTTCTGCAGCCAATGCTCGGATACCCCTTATCGTGAAGAATATTGTAGTCCAAAGAGTTCTTATGGGCATATCTCCAAACATCTTTCCATGTCCAATGAATCAGTGGACAAACCTTTATGGATTTAAATTTATTATCCTTATTTAGATATTGCGTGTTTTTTCTTGTTTCTGACTGTTCTCTGCGAAGTCCTGAAATCCAAGCAATCGGTTCAGACAGCACTTCATGTAAAGGAACAACCTTGCGAATCTCACAGCATTTATTTGGATTAGATAACCAAAGTTCTTCTCCATATTGTGCAGCCTGTTCTTCTAACGTAATGGCTGGTTTTTTCATTTCAATTTGCAAATCTGGATACCGCTGTTTCACCTTCTCAATTAATTCATAGGTTTCATCAAAATGTACATCTGTATCTAAAAAAACAATACGAGCATCCTTTTTTATCTTTGAAATTAAATCGATAAGAACAATTCCTTCAATTCCAAAACTGCAAGCATAGACAATATCCTCTCGGTACGTATCATAAGCCCACTTTAAAACCTCTAAAGCTCCCTTTGTTTCCGTTTCGCTTGAAAAGTCCACAGGAGGATACGTATCAATAGTTTCATAGGTTAATAACTGACTCATTAAAAATCCTCCAATTTCATC
The DNA here is from genome assembly GCF_003726095.1 of Niallia circulans. Classification (NCBI taxonomy): domain Bacteria; kingdom Bacillati; phylum Bacillota; class Bacilli; order Caryophanales; family Bacillaceae; genus Niallia; species Niallia circulans. The sequence goes on along the minus strand of NZ_CP026031.1, from coordinate 4,217,623 downwards.
ATAGTATTTTGTTCGTGGATTATGTGCCCAAAATATAAAAAGAGGCAGCTTTAACCCACTTTCTCAGTTAAAGTTGCCTCTAGTTTGTCTAGTCAGCTTCTTTATTAAACGCCCTAAATAGGAAACTCCTGTTATTTCCCTAAGCGTATCTTTTCATTTTTTTCGATTTGAATAATTTTTCCATCCTGTACGACTAATGTGACCGATCCAAATTTCATTGTGTTTAGAATTTGCTCTAATTGAATTTTCACTTTGTCCAGCTGATTTGTTTCCCCCACCAACAAATCCCTCCTTAAAAAAGGTGAAATCTTACTAAACCATTTGAATAGCGTTTACGCCAGACATATTTTTGAATCGAAAACGCCTATCAAAGGAATGCTCGACCATCGCAAGTGAAATGCATTTACGATTTAAAAAATCCTTCCATTTGGAAAGAGTTGAGTATTTATTCCTTCCCCTATCTTTCAAAATGGGTATCCATTTTGTTGGATTTAGCACCTTGCATTCAGCAGGTTGCCAGACTTTTCTTCGGCCAATTCCCTCCATCTCTCTTGATAGGCATCGTTATTTTCTAAATTTTATCATAATTGCCATAATTGTCAATAAGTTTTTCGAGTTGTTTAGTCGGGATTAACAATCTATTTCCTAGTATTTTAGGGTGAATACTCTTTTTATTATAGAAGAAAATATAGTATTAGTGAATGTCCCATTACTATTGTTGGCAAAAATAGCTGATTAGCACTAGACTAAATCAGCTATTTTTCCATCCTTATTTTTTTCGTATCTTTAATAACGGCTTTGCAATGATGGGTGTTAAAATCCCTGATAAAATTGCCTCTGGCACCCCATTTGTACCAACTATAGCTAGTATCGCAGGCAAGAGATCTTCCACATTTACACCAATTGCGTTTGCATAAGGCTCTCTTACAAATAAATAGACAAATCCTAGCACAAGGATTGTATTGATTAGAGATCCTATCACACCAGAAATACTCATTGCTACCGTCTCATTCATTTTGTCTCTCAGCACCTTATAAAATAACAGTCCTGCCACTACTCCAATCATTACTCTTGGAAAAACAGATATTAACGGATTGGTAAAAATAATCGGGGCAAGGACACTTGTCGGATAAGTGAAAGCACGGATAAATGTGATAATGCCCCATACTCCTCCAATAATCGCTCCCTCTAATGGTCCTAAAACAATCGCTGCAATAATAACTGTGATCTGAATGATTGTTATACTAAGTACAGGAGTCGGAATATACCCTAGTATCGGAACAAAGGTTTGAATAATAATAATAGCCGTAAGTAGTCCTAGTAGAACCAAGCGAGTAGTTTTATTTTTTTTCTTCATCTGCAAGTAGTTCTCCTTATGTGGAAAAAGCATTATCCACTTTTCCCTCAATTTAATAAAATTCCTTTGTTATCATACTACAAAAACAAGTATTTTTTCTATGATAATAAGAAGGATTTTTCTGCATTTCCCTTTAGGATGGGGTTAATTACTTGCTGTTATACATTATTGGATTACTCGGTATAAGGAAAAGTCTTTTTAAGTGTTTCAATAAAGGTGATAACATTTTGTTTCTCCTTCATAATGGGAGCAAAGAGATAAGATAATCGTCTTGTAAATCGCGCATTTGTGATTGGGATAATACTTAGGTTTCCATTCTTCACATCCCTTTCGATCACACTTTTGGATAAAAGTGATAAGCCATTGCCATTAATAAGCGTTTCCTTGATGCCTTGATTACTGCTAATAGTTAAAAAGGATTCAGCTCTTAACCCATTGGATCGAATAACATGATCTAAGTACTCTCTTGTACCAGATCCAAGCTCTCTTGTAATCCATGTCTGATCATGGAGTTCAGAAATCGAAATGCTTTCCTGAGTCGCAAGTGGATGATGAACAGATGCAACAATAAATAACTCATCCTCCATAAAAGGCACCACCTGCAATTCCTTATCATTTGTTTGTCCTTCAATTAAACCGATATCTACTTCATATAATCTTACCGCTTGGACAATTTCTTCTGTATTTCCAATCGTAGCTTGAATTTGCAACTCGGAATGCTCTCTTTGCAGATCAAGCAGTAATGCCGGAAGAATGTATTCGCCGATCGTAAAACTAGCACCTATTTTTAATTCACCCTTAATTGCATGATGATGCTCTAAAATATGCTGTCTCGTCTGGTCATATAAGCGTATCATTTGAATGGCGCAATCATAAAGCATTTGACCGGTTGGTGTTACTTTTAAATATTTTGGTGACCGTTCCAATAGCTTTGTTTGAAACTCCTTTTCAAGATTCTTAATATGTAGACTTACACTCGGCTGACTCATTAACAGCATTTCTGCTGTCTTTGTAAAATTCTTTACTTCAACAAGCGTCACAAATGTTTTTAGAGCTTCATACTGCATTTTTTCTCCTCCTTTTCGCTAATTAAATAGTTAATTATTAAGATTACTAATAGTTGCCATTAATTATATGTATTTTACTAATTCTTTCATTTCCAGTAAAGTACAATTAGAATACGTGTCATACGAGGATGCTCTAGGCGGCTGCTTTCATGTATGGATGCCTTAACGCCTATCCAAGCTTTCGTCACCTGTTTAAATTAATCTGATTAGATACTGATCTATTTAGAAAAACAATATCCCCTGCTTGTTTCAATTAGTAACAAGCTTCTTTTGTGTTCCTAATCCGATTTGTCTGATAGGATTAATAAAAAACAGAGTGACAATCCTCCCTCTTCCTTATAAAATAAATTGCAAGAATTATCACACTAATCAAATTACAAAAGAGAATACCATTATCTATGCGAGGTGAAAGTGTTGCAGCTTCAAGTAATAAATAGTCCTTTTAATCAAGAACAAACAGAATTATTAAACCGTCTTTTACCAACTTTAACTGAATCACAGAAAATTTGGCTAAGTGGGTATTTATCTGCTTCCACTGCAGTCACAGCATCAGCAGAACCTATCTCCAATACTGAATTAACGGAGCAAAAGGCAGCTGAACCAATTACAAAAGATATTACGATTCTTTTTGGATCCCAAACCGGAAATGCACAAAGCCTTGCCAAAAATCATGGCAATCGTTTAAAAGAATTAGGGTTTAATGTCACTGTACAGTCAATGGGTGACTTTAAACCTAATAATCTAAAAAAAATACAAAATCTTCTTGTTATTGTGAGTACTCATGGAGAAGGCGACCCACCAGATACTGCAATAGCTTTCCATGAATTCTTACATGGAAAACGAGCGCCTAAGCTGGAGAACTTCCAATATTCTGTGTTAGCGCTTGGTGACAGCTCGTATGAATTCTTCTGCGAAACAGGGAAGCAATTTGATAAACGTTTAGAAGAATTGGGTGGAACAAGACTTTATCCACGTGTGGATTGTGATCTTGATTATGATGAACCAGCTAGTGAATGGTTCGAAGGCATCGTCAGCAGCTTGAGCCTTCAATCAGAATCAACCGCTCAGTCCATAAGTATAACACCACCGTCTCTTCAAGATTCTGGTTATTCTCGCAGTAATCCGTATTATGCGGAGGTACTGGAGGTCATTAATTTAAATGGACGTGGTTCCAATAAAGAAACATTGCATGTAGAGCTTTCGCTTGAGGATTCTGGAATCTCTTATGAACCAGGTGACAGCCTTGGAATTTTTCCCCATAATGATCCAGTATTAGTTGATCTTTTAATACAAGAGTTACGTTTTTCTCCAACAGAAAGTGTCACAATCAATAAACAAGGAGAAGTTCTGGCTTTTCGAGAAGCTTTATTAACCTATTTTGAAATTACAGTTTTAACCAAACCATTGGTAGAGAAATTTGCAAAAATAACAACCAATCCAGCTTTAGAAGACTTACTTGCTAAGGGAAACGAAGATAAATTAAAGGCATATATAAATGGGCGTGACTTATTAGACCTTATTCGAGACTATGGGCCAATTGAAGCAGATGTGCAAACATTTGTATCCTTGCTTCGTAAACTGCCTACCCGCCTTTATTCGATTGCCAGCAGCTACAAAGCAAATCCTGATGAAGCACATTTAACGATTGGCGCCGTTCGTTACCATGCAAACGGCCGAGATCGCAATGGTGTTTGCTCCGTTCAAATAGCGGAACGTATTCAGCCAGGTGATAAACTGCCTATCTATATACAAAACAATGAAAATTTCAAACTTCCGGATAACCCAGATACCCCTATTATTATGGTTGGTCCAGGGACAGGAGTGGCACCCTTCCGTTCCTTCCTGCAGGAAAGAGAAGAAATCGGTGCCGAAGGAAAAGCATGGCTATTCTTTGGAAACCAACATTTTGTTACAGACTTTCTTTATCAAACAGAATGGCAAAATTGGCTTAAAGATGGTGTGTTAACAAAAATGAGTATTGCTTTTTCCCGGGATAAAGCGGAAAAGGTATATGTGCAGCACCGCATGCTGGAGCATAGCAAAGAGCTATTTGAATGGCTGGAAGAAGGAGCTGTTCTATATGTTTGTGGAGACGAAAAGCATATGGCACATGATGTTCACCAAACACTCCTTACTATTATCCAAAAAGAAGGTCAAATGTCTTTAGAAAAGGCTGAGGAATATATAGCTTCTATGACTCAAACCAAACGTTATCAGCGTGACGTTTATTAAATAATTGGCAGGAAAGGAGTTTTTCTACAATGGCAAAACAAATATTAAAAGCGCCAGATGGACCACCAAGTGATGTGGAACGAATAAAAGAAGAAAGTAATTATTTACGTGGCACATTGAAGGAATCCATGGAGGAAGAATTAAGCGCTGGTATTTCAGACGATGATAACCGCTTAATGAAATTCCACGGAAGTTACCTGCAAGATGATCGTGATTTACGCAATGAACGTGCCAAGCAAAAATTAGAACCAGCCTACCAATTTATGCTCCGAGTTCGAACACCGGGTGGAATAGCTACACCGGCTCAATGGCTGACAATGGATGATCTTGCACAAAAGTATGGAAATAATACATTAAAATTAACGACACGCCAAGCTTTCCAAATGCATGGCATTTTAAAATGGAATATGAAGCAGACTATTCAAGATATACACCAATCCTTACTTGATACAATTGCTGCTTGTGGCGACGTCAATAGAAATGTGATGTGCAACCCTAATCCGTATCAATCAGCTTTGCATAGTGAAGTGTATGAATGGTCCAAAAAATTAAGTGATTATTTACTACCTCGTACACAAGCTTATCATGAGCTCTGGTTAGATAAGGAAAAGGTAGCTTTCACTCCAACTGTTGAGGAAACAGAAGTGGAGCCAATGTACGGAAAATTATATTTACCTAGAAAATTTAAAATTGGTATTGCCGTTCCTCCTTCTAATGATATTGATGTATTTTCCCAAGACCTGGGGCTAATTGCCATTACGGAAGAAGAAAAACTAATTGGATTTAATGTTGCCATCGGCGGGGGAATGGGAATGACCCATGGAGATAAAGCAACATACCCACAGCTCGCAAAAGTAATTGGATTCTGTACACCTGAGCAAATTCTTGATGTGGCGGAAAAAGTAATTACGATTCAACGCGATTATGGAAATCGCTCTGTTCGAAAGAATGCTCGTTTTAAATATACCGTGGATCGCCTTGGTCTAGATAATGTAGTAGAAGAACTAGAAAATCGCCTAGGCTGGAAACTTCAAGAAGCGAGAGAATTTCACTTTAACCATAACGGCGACCGCTATGGCTGGGAAAAAGGCATTAAAGGAAAATGGCACTTCACTTTATTCGTGGAAGGCGGCCGCATTAAAGACTATGAAAATTATCCGTTAATGACAGGCTTACGCGAAATCGCTAAAGTACATACTGGCGATTTCCGATTAACTGCCAATCAAAATCTAGTCATTGCGAATGTCTCCAGCCGCAATAAAAAGCAAATCGCTGATTTAATCGAGCAATATGGCATTATGGATGGAAAACGTTTCTCTGCACTGCGTCGTAATTCTATTGCTTGTGTATCCCTGCCAACCTGCGGGCTTGCGATGGCAGAAGCAGAACGATACTTACCAGTCTTAATCGATAAGATAGAAGAAATCGTGGACGAAAATGGGCTACGTGATGAAGAAATTACCATCCGTATGACAGGCTGTCCAAATGGCTGCGCCCGCCATGCATTAGGGGAAATCGCCTTCATTGGAAAAGGACCTGGAAAGTACAATATGTACCTAGGCGCCGCCTTTAATGGAAGCCGCTTAAGCAAACTCTATCGCGAAAATGTTGGCGAGGAAGAAATCCTTTCAGAACTTCGCGTACTGCTCCCGCGCTATGCGAAAGAAAGAACGGCAAATGAACATTTTGGAGACTTTGTTATTCGCGCTGGTATTGTTAAAGAAGTAACCGACGGCACAAACTTTCATGATTGACAGATGAGTCATTGCACCACTTTAATCGTTTTGATTGAGTGGTGCTTTTTTGTGGTTGGAATTGGGCGGTAGAGATTGAGGTTGGAGGTCGGCTGATATTTCAGAGGTTGGCTGATTCCCTCTCCACTTTGGCTGATATATTTGGAGTTTGGCTGATTCTACCTCCATTTTGGCTGATATTTTCGGAGGTTGGCTGATTCCCTCTCTACTTTGGCTGATATATTCAGAGGTTGGCTGATTCCCTCTCTACTTTGGCTGATATTTCCGGAGGTTGGCTGATTCCCTCTCTACTTTGGCTGATTTATCTGGAGGTTGGCTGATTCCCTCTCCACTTTGGCTGATATTTCAGAGGTTGGCTGATTCCCTCTCCACTTTGGCTGATTTATCCAGAGGTTGGCTGATTCCCTCTCCACTTTGGCTGATATTTTCGGAGGTTGGCTGATTCCCTCTCTACTTTGGCTGATTTATCCAGAGGTTGGCTGATTCCCTCTCTACTTTGGCTGATTTATCCAGAGGTTGGCTGATTCCCTCTCCACTTTGGCTGATTTATCCAGAGGTTGGCTGATTCCCTCTCCACTTTGGCTGATATTTTCGGAGGTTGGCTGATTCCCTCTCTACTTTGGCTGATTTATCCAGAGGTTGGCTGATTCCCTCTCTACTTTGGCTGATTTATCCAGAGGTTGGCTGATTCCCTCTCCACTTTGCCCATTTTCCCCCTTCTTCTTGGCTGGTACACTCATAATTTCACCTATTCCCCTACTATTTTGACTAATATAATACTCATAGTTTTACTGATTTCCCCACTACTTTAACTGTTATACCCCAGATTTCGCCGATTCTCCCACTTCGATTTCCACCCTTCCCTATCCACATCAAGCCATTGCTTGACTTTTCCTATAAACAAACTGATTTTCCCACTCATAGTCCAACCTAGTTTTGTATATATTTAAAGTTGTAAGCCATATAAATATTTTCATATGAAAAATAGGAGGCTACATTATGTCTGTTAATCCAGCTTCCCCTGCCTTTCAACTATTCGGGGATTCTACCCAGTCTGTTAATTATAAAAGGGATTCTTATAATTACATTACACAGTTATTTTCTGAACAAATGCCTGCAATACATACTGGGTTATTCAATGTCCATCTTAATCAAGGATTCATTGTCCAGCCACACTGGCACACAAATGTGAATGAACTTGTTTTTGTCGTTAGTGGGGAAGTTATGACCTCTGTCTTCAACCCTTTTACACAAAGCATCATGACTTATCATGTAAAACCCGGGCAAGCTTCCCAATTTCCAAAGGGGTGGTTCCATTGGATAGTAGCATTGCGAAACAATACTCATTTTCTTACTATTTTCGACCAGCCGCAACCTGATATCGTGTTTGGTTCTGATTTTCTACGTTTTTTGCCAAAAGAAATTGCTAACAGAGCTTATTGTGTAAACGAAGCCGCCTACGCACATGCCCTTGCCCCCATTACCCAGTCTACTATTCTCGGGCCACCACCAGGATGTGACCAAATCGGAGGAGCCGTAAACTATCCATACCATGCCACTCAGCCTACACCTACTATACATCCTTATCTCAATCTTTCCTCTCCTCCCCACGCTTATTAACCAAGAAAAGTAAGAAAGTATGGAGGTTATTACTGTGACAAAGAAACAACATTATGGTTCTGAAGTAAAATGTGAAGAAATTGAATGGACGTTTCCACCTCAGCAGCAAACACGACAGCCGGGGTTTGAATATTTGATGGATCCACTTCCTATTTTTGATAACCCCAAATATATTGGAACAGGCAAGTTAAAGGACCGTACAGCTATTATTACTGGAGGAGACAGCGGCATCGGCAGAGCCGTTGCCGTCGCCTTTGCGAAGGAAGGGGCAAACATTGTCATCTCTTATTTTGACGAGCATACAGATGCAGAAACAACAAAGCGAGTTGTCGAGCAATATGGTCGCTCCTGCTTACTCATTCCAGGAGACTTGCGAAGAAGAGAACATTGTGAATTCATTGTGCAAAAAACATTAGAAACATTTGGAAAAATTGACATTTTGGTTAATAATGCAGCTGTACAATTTTTGCGAGAAGACTTAACTTCCATACCAGACGAACAATGGGAATTAACGTTTGATGTAAATATCCATGCCTATTTTCACTTAACAAAGGCTGCCTTACCCCATTTAAAAGAAGGAGCCAGTATTGTTAATACGACTTCTCTTGTTGCCTATATTGGGGTAAGTCACTTGATTGATTATACGACGACGAAAGGTGCGATTGTTAGTTATACAAGAGCGCTAGCCAACAACCTTGTGCAAAAAGGTATCCGTGTGAACGCTGTTGCTCCTGGACCTTTCTGGACACCCATCCAGCCTGCCTCACAATCGGCTGAAAATATTGCTACATTAGGCTCAGATGTACCAATGAAGCGGGCGGGGCAGCCGTATGAAATTGCTCCAGTCTATGTGTTGCTTGCTTCTGATGATGGTTCTTATATGACAGGACAAACGATTCATGTAAATGGCGGTGCTATGGTTACGACTTAGAACAGCAAAAAAGGACGATATCCCGTCGTCCTCTTTTGTTATTCCTCATTATTTTTCTCTTTTTAACACCCTTACTTCATATGGCAAAAGTTCTATCTGTTCTTGCTTTATTTCTTGTGTAAGTAAATCGAAAAAGGATTCTTTTAACGTTACTGTTTGCTTTTGTTCTGTAAAATTCATGACAAATAAATAGTAGCACTCAGCCGAATCCCTTCTTTGGACGGAAACACCTTCTTTATGCAGAATTTCCCTTTCGCTGTCAAGATTACCTTCTTTTTGCAATTCCTCATAAAAATCATCTAAAAAGGCCTGTTCCGTTCTTGCCCCTATAAAATAGGCTTTTCCTTTCCCGTAGCAGTTTTCTACAACAGCAGGATTCCCTTGATAAAAGTCCTCCATATACGTCGCTAAAATATTCGCTTCTTTCCTTTCAAAAATGGTGCAATAATCTTTTATTTCATATTGCTTCCCGTTATAGATAAGGGTATTTCTATCTTTTGGATAAAGAGTATCTATTTCTTTTACATCAATGCCAAATATTCGTTTTAGCATTGCAGGCCAACCTGATAAATGGGCAAGATCCGTTTCATTAACAAGGCCGCTAATATATGAACTTACAAGTGTTCCTCCATTTGCAACATAGTTTTCTAATTTAGAAATTGTATCAAGAGACATCATGTAGAGCATTGGAGCAATAACTAAATCATAGGAAGCAAGCTCTTGATTTAATGTAACTATATCGACACTAATATCCTTTTTCCAAAAACTTTGATAATGCTTTTGCAACGTTTGAGGATATTGCTTTGTTGAATCGGAGAATCCTTGTGCATCGTTTAAAGCCCAGTTATTTTCCCAATCATATACAATTGCTACTCTTGCTTGTTTATGTGTTCCCTTTACTTCAGCAATCTTCTCTAGAGCTCCACCAACTGCTGAAACCTCTTGAAAGACTCGATTCGTTTCACTATTATCATGATCCACTACTGCCCCATGAAATTTCTCGGAGGATCCTCTTGATTTTCTCCATTGAAAATACAGAACACTGTCTGAACCATGTGCGATAAATTGCATGGAGGATAGCAAATGCATACCAGGTCTCTTCGTTTTATTCACATCATGCCAGTTGACGCCACTTGGTGTACTTTCCATAATGAGAAAAGGCTGTTGTTTTAAAGAGCGATACAAATCATTGATAAAACCAACTTTTGCAGCTAAGTCCTTTGTTTCCTCCCAATCATTGTGCCAAGCAGGATAGCAATCCCAACTAACAATATCCACATGCTTTGCAAACTCACTATAATTCAAACTTTGAAAGGGTATTAAATCATGCGTGTCTGCCATAAAGTTTGTTGTAATAGGGATAGATGGAGAGATTTCCCTTAATGGCACTATTTCATGCTTGTAAAAATCAATTGTTTGGTCAGTGACAAAACGTTTCCAATCTAAATTCAATCCATGAACCATACTTTCTCCAATGGAAGAAGGAGATTCAACTTCTAACCAATCTGTGATTGTATGGCTCCAAAATGGCCCCCACCAAGCATGATTTAGTTTATCTAATGTCCCATACTTCTTTTTCAGCCAATTACGGAAATTATCTTGGCAAAGTTCACAGTGACAATCGCCGCTATACTCATTAGAAATATGCCACATTAGTAACGCAGGATGATTTCCATAGCGCTCCGCTAGCTTTCTATTAATAATTGCTACTTTTTCACGATAGATAGGGGAAGAAAAACAATGATTATGGCGTCCCCCATGTAACATTTTCATGCGATTTTCGGTGGTTCTTAAGACTTCTGGGTACTTCTTAGACATCCATGCTGGTCTAGCGCCACTTGGAGTAGCTAAGATGACTCTCCCGCCCATTTGATAAATGGCCTCTATTCTTTCATCGAGCCAGTCAAACTGGAATTCCCCTTCTGTTGGTTCAAGTGCACTCCATGCAAATACACCTAAGGTAAACGTATTTGCTTTTGCTAATTTCATCAATCGTAAATCATCTTTCAATATTTCTGGATAATCGAGCCATTGATCCGGATTATAATCTCCACCATGCAATAAGCGATTATCTGCTACTGTTTTATCTATCATCTTAAAGTCCTCCGATTTCTATCCTTTTGTTCCTCCTGCTGTTAATCCAGATACGAAATGCTTCTGTAAAGCTACAAATACAATCGCAACCGGAATACTTATCAGAATAGCTCCAGCTGCAAAGGTGGTATAGCTTGCTCCCATTTTGTCGCTGACTAATTTATACAAGCCTATCGGAAGTGTATAGTATTCTGGATTTCTCAATATGACCGATGATATCGCGAAATCTCCCAGCGGAGCAGTGAATCCGTTCATTGCAACTACCGCAAGCATTGGTCTAGATAAGGGCATGAGTATTCTCCAAAATATTCTGGTGTTGCTAGCTCCATCAATTTTCGCACTTTCATCAAGGTCAAGCGGTATAGAATCAATATATCCCTTCATTAAATAGGTATTCATTGGGATTTGGCCACCAACATAAATAAATATTAAGAGCCAATGACTATTGATTAATCCAAGCATTTGCGCCAAAACAAAGATTGCGATTAAAGCAGAAAACTGTGGAATCATTTGTAATAGCAAGAATAGCATTAAACCATTTTTTCTCCCTTTAAACCGAAAACGAGAGAAAGCATATGCCGTATAAGAGACACATAGTATCGAAAACACCATTGTAAGAATACTAATCTTCATGGAATTCATATACCATTTTCCATAGTAAAGAGTGCCTTCCTGTTGAAAAAGGTCTTTGTAATGACCCACTGTTGGATTATCTGGGATAATACTCGTGCTTACCAAACTGTTACCTGGATTGAAGCTAGCACCAATCGTCCATACTAACGGATAAATAATAAGGGTACATACAATAAGCAAGAGGAGGTAAGTAAGTGTCATCCGAATAGTCCGCTGTTTTTTGATACTGACCGTTTTTTTGGCCATCTTATTTTACCTCCTTAAACGAATTCGTTCTTCTGAATTGCCAAAGAGCAATACTAATAACAAAAATACTTAGTAAAATCGTCAATGCAGCAGCAAGTGCATATTGACTGTTCTGCATCGTTAATTTATAAATCCAAGAAACTAAAATATCTGTACCACCGGCTGTTGATCCTGGCACAGCTGGTCCTCCCGCATTAAAAAGATAGATAATATTAAAGTTATTAAAATTAAACGTATATTGCGTAATAATAATAGGTGCCATTGAGTATAAAATAAGTGGCAGCGTAATATTTTTGAACTTTTGAAGGGGGGATGCTCCGTCAATCGTTGCTGCTTCGTAAAGATCATCGGAAATCGATTGAAGTACCCCCGTGGTGACAATGAATATATATGGAAAACCGAGCCATCCTTGTATAAGCAATAACGCTAATCGTGTCCAGTTTGGACTTGTCAGCCAAGGAATACTATCGATCCCCAAAAAGGCTAAGATGGAAGTATTAATCGCACCAAAGCTATCATTGAACATACCTGCAAATACTAAAATTGTTACAAATCCAGGTACAGCCCACGGTAGCACTAAAATAGTACGAAAGAATTTTTTAAAGCGTAATTCCTTCTGATGAACAACCACCGCTAAAAAAATCCCGATTGCCACTTGAAGCGTTGAGGCAATCAGTGTCCAAATTAAAGTCCATCCTAATACATCAAAAAAAGTAGCTCTCCATATATCGACGGTAAATATCTTTTTAAATGTCTCAAGTCCTACCCAATCCACTAAATTAGCTGGAGCGGAATGATACAGGTCATAATTAGTAAAGGCAAGTGCAAAACAAAATAGGATCGGAAAAATAACAGAGAAAATAAGTAAAAGGAAGGCTGGACTTGTAATGATATATGGATATCCTTCTGCTAAAAGAACCTGATACTGCTCTTTTATGGAGGGAATAGCAAATCCTTCTTCTCTTCTCTTTCCAATCGCATAGGCATCTTTTATATTTAAGTAATAAAAAGCTAATCCGAAGAAAATAACAATTACAGCGATAATGCCCTCTGCAAGCAAGAAGATGGAATTATCTCGGGGCACTTGTTCCCCAAGCGTAACAATCCCCCATAGTCCCATATTAAATAAATCCTTAAAAACAACAATAAATGCGATAGAAAAGATAAGGAAGAATGCTCCCTTTCCCCATTGTTTATTATAGAACTGTCCTAAACCTGGAATGATTGATAATAATGCAGCTCTTTTCGCTGTCTTTGTATCTGTATCAACTGCCTTTGCTTGGAAGCTCATACTTAAACTTCACCTCTCTCCTTTTAAAAGGGACCAGTATTTTTTGGATACTGTTCCCCTCTTATTCCTAGTTAGTTTCCACTATTAGCAGCAATGGAACCTTTAATTGTCTCGACTGCTGTTGACAGGGCCTCTTTTGGCTTCGCTTTTCCTGTTGCAATCGTTTGAAGTGCTGAGTCAATTGGCTGCCACACTGCATCCATTGCTGTAATGCCTGGTGTTAATTGTGAATATTGAGATTGATTCGCTACTGCCTTTGCATTTTCACTTTCTTTCACAGCTGGATCTTCTGCTAACGCCTTTACTGCTGGAACTTCTTTCGTAATTTCATAACGTGTTTTAGAATTCTCTTCATTTGCTAAAAATTCAACTAATTTTTCTGCTAGTTCTGCATTTTTACTATAAGTGCTTACGTTATAGCTTTTCACCCCTATGAAGGATCCCATATGTTCTCCATTTGCTAACATCGGGAGCTCTGCTACTCCATAATTGACGCCTGCTTTCGCATACGGCTCTAAATTCCACGGTCCAGAAATAACTGCAGCGGCTTTCCCTTCTGTAAATAGAGAATCCAGAACATTTATCCCTTGCTCGCCAATAATTCCGGATGGGAACAATCCATCTTTATAAAATTTGGAAATATACTCTGCTCCTTCAATGGCTCCTTCATTTGCTAAACCAATATCCTCTGGATTGTATGCTCCAGAACTGTCCTGCCCGAATACATAACCTCCATATCCACTTAGAACGCCATTTGCATAGTATATTTGATCCCATAAAGCCAATAAGCCATAATTTCCATCCTTGGTTACCCCTTTAGAGAACTCATACCATTCCTCTGTTGTTTTCGGCAATTGGTCTTCACTTACTAAGTCCTTGTTATAATATAAAATGGTCGTTTCCACGGCTTTAGGAAGCCCATATACTTTGCCATCAACCATTTGGGATTCCATCGCTGCCTCTGTATACATTGCCTTTTGCGTATCATTAACTGTGATTTCCTTTAAAATCCCCTCTGTTACAGCCGTTCCAATCTGATCTGCGGGAATTGTGATAACATCAGCTCCTGTACCTGCTGGCCCATCTAATCGCAAATCTTCTAATTGATCTGCATAAGCTTTCTCTTCAACTTTAATTTTCACCTTATTTTCTTCTTCAAATTTTTTAATTGCATCTGCAATTCCTTCCGACTTGCTTTGATCTTCCCATACAAGGAGATCATAGCCATTGTTATTTTTCTTTGAAGATGTATCGCTACTTGCTTCATCTGATGGTCCACAACCTGCTAACGCTAAAGCTAAAGAACTACTCAAAAGTATTGCGGTAAGCCTCTTTTTCATCTTTTTTCCACCCTTTGCTTTTTTATTTTCTGAAAACGTTTTCTAACAAAAGAATACTATACAAAGATTTTTTTGTAAATATATTTAGTAATATATTTTATTAACATAGAAAAATACAACACTTAATAAATTTAATAATATAATAAATACAAATAAAAACATTTACTTATTAAAAACAACAAAAGGAAAATAATTTACTAAAAAACATTACTAATTTATAAACAAATCGCTTATAATGTATTTATTGAGAACAGTGCTTTTAGGAGGTTTACATGGTCACCATAAAAGATATTGCAAAAAAGGCAGGTTTTTCACCATCTACCGTTTCGAGATTATTAAATAATGATTCAACACTCTCTATTTCTCCAGAAACTAAAAAGAGAATTTTAGATACAGCATTTGAATTAGGATATGAAAGAAAAAGTATTCAACCACTTATTGAAAAGGTGGCACTTCTATACTGGATTACGGATAAAGAAGAGCTAGAGGATGTTTATTTTAAACAAATGCGATTAGAACTGGAAAAAAACGCTATTAACCATAATATTGAATTGCATCTATACAAACATGAAGACGGTATAAATAGTATCCCCCATGATATTTCTGGCTTTATTGCAGTGGGAGCCTTTTCGATGGACGAAATTCAAAAGCTAAGAAAGAAAACAAAAAAGGGGGTTTTCATTGATGCTAACCCTGTTCCTGACCTATATGATGCTGTATTACCGGATACTGTAAGAATCACCAAAAAGGCAATTGATTACTTCATTGAAAATGGGCATCAAAAAATTGGGTTTATTGGTGGAACTTATCATAATCCGGATACAAATGAAGATGAAATGGATATTCGCGAAATCACGTTTCGTGCACATATGCAGAATATAGGATTGCTCGATGAAAGATATATATTTGGCGAAAGGCATTTTTCCGTAAATGATGGCTATACCGTTACAAAGAAAGCAATTGACTGCTTAAAAGAAGAATTGCCGACTGCCTTCTTTATTGCCTCTGATCCAATTGCAGTCGGAAGTCTTCAAGCTTTTAATGAATATAATATTTCGATTCCAAATAGAGTCAGTATTATAAGCGTCAATAATATAAGTGTGGCGAAATATGTATCACCTCCCTTAACAACCTTTCATATTGATATACCAGAACTATGCAAGACGGGTGTTTCTTTACTTCTCGAACAAATTCTAGATCAAAGAAAAATTCCAAAGACTGTTTTACTGCAGTCAGAATTAATTAAACGAAAAAGCACATGATCAAAAAGGCAACAGGGTTTCATTGTCACAAAAAAAGCATCCAAACAGATGCTTTTTTTTCATACTTTTTTCGTATTGGGGGAATATAAAAAAATCCTATGATAACTTAGAGAAAGGATAATCGTAACTAGACGGGTGATTATTTAGTGGAACGGAAAATATTAAGATTTCTCCTAATTTTAGGAATTGGACTTTTACCAATTATCTTTAGAAAAAAACAAGCAAAGGATTGGTTTCTTGTTTTCTTTTTAAAAGGGTATATGTCCAGTTTTATTGACGGTATTGTTACTTCGAAAAAACGCCTTAGTTTCCCTGTTCGATTGTTACCAAAGCATTTTAAAATTAATGTGTTATTTGACTATTTACTATTCCCGATCACCTCTGTTGTTTATAATCAAATAAGCTATCATTCCAAACTACCTGGAATTATTCTCAAAGCACTTTGTTTTAGTATCCCGATGACGATTGTAGAATTTCTGTTCGAAAAATACACAAAGTTAATCTCCTATAAGAAAGGCTGGAATTGGTATGATACATTGTTAACCGAAACTTGTACCTTCTTAATTTCCAGAATGTGTATTGGGATTATCCGTAAATTGGACAAAGAAGATAAAAAACAATCGATCCATTAAGGGTTCGATTGTTTTTCTTGGTCAAGAAGCACAAGCAATTCTTCTAGTTTTGCTATTTCATATGTTGGCTGGACTTCTAATTCTTTTTTCTTTTTTAATGGATTAAACCAGCATGTATCAATTCCTGCATTGCATCCGCCTTGTATATCGGCGCTTAGCGAATCGCCAATAATTAAAGTTGTCTCTTTGTTGATTTGCGGGATTCGTTCAAAGCAATAATCAAAGAACTCCTTCATTGGCTTTTGATAGCCAGTCTCTTCTGAGACAAATACAGCTTTAAAGAATGGGTAAAGACCTGAGGATTTTAACCGCTTCTCTTGGATTTTTGATATTCCATTGGTCACAATATATAAATCAAATCGATTGGAAATCCTTTGAATTAAATCAAATGCTCCATCTAACAGCTGATTTCCTTCTCCTAAATAATCGCGATAGCTTTGTTGTAATAAAACACCGTCTACTTTTATGCCCAATGTGTCAAAGAAGAGGGTAAATCTTGTATTGACGACCTCATCGCGCGTTATTTTTCCTTCTTCAAAGGCTTTCCAAAGGCCCTTATTGAGCTCTTGGTATTGCTGTTTCCATTCATCTCTGTAGGAAACTCCTTGCTCTTGCAGCAATAATCGAAAGGCGTGATCTTCTGCAGCTGTAAAGTCTAGTAAAGTATCGTCCACATCAAAAAGCAATGTTTGATAACACTTTACGCTCCCAGCGTTTTTGCTAGTGGTCTCTTCCTTATTATTCAGTAATCCTTGCATGTAAACTCACTCCTATTATTTCAGCAGTTCTTTCACTGGCTGTTTCTTCTCTGATGCACCACCCATTTTGAACACGAGAATTCCACCGATAATAACTAATACTCCTATTAATTGCTTGAAAGTAAACGGAACCTGATCTAATCCCAATAAACCAAAGGAATCAAATAGCAAGGCAAAAACAAGCTGAGAAGACAAAGAAATCGACACAGCATATGTTGCTCCCAAATGCTTAATCCCCTTTGTCATGCATACAACAACACCGACACCAATAATTCCGCTGAACCAATACCATGTGTGCATATTTTCTAAGTGAAAAAGGCCTGTACCTTCTGAAATAATACCCAAAGTAAAGGAGGCAATAAAGCCTAACGCTAACACTAGAGTCGTCGTTGCCCAAAGACCAGCCTTCTGATTTACTCGATTATTGAATATATTCTGCACCCCAACGAGACTCCCACTAATAAAGGCAATCAGTAATCCATATATCATGTTTTTTATTCACCTGCCCCTTCTTCGTAAATACTTTTACCAGCTAAATTCAATAAACCATCGCGGTTTTTCACGATAATAAACCCCTTTTTCCGTTCAATCAATCCATCCTGACAGAATTGCTGTATTACCCTATTTAAATGACGATAGCTAGTGCCAATTAGATTGGCTGTATCCTTAAGATTAATTTCCTTACCATCCGTATTGTATAAAGGATCCTCCTTATCAAAAGAAACAGATACTAAATAGCTAGCCAGTCTCACTTCCACTGGGTAAAATAAATTGAAACGCATCGAACTAGATTTTATATAGAATTTTTTCGTAATAATATCCAATAGAAACTGCAAGAAAGGGGCATAATCATTCGCATATTGCTTTAAATATCGTTTGTGTACACCAATGACCACCCCATCTGTGATAGCTTCCACCGTGTTCAAAATATCTGTATTCCTTACATATTCAACGTCCCCAACCATTTCGATTGGTGTTTTAAAGGATAGAATTAACGTTTTTCCTTCTGCTGTTGTCGTATATATTTTCACCTTGCCATCTACCAAAATGTAAAGATATTCCGCTGCCTGTCCTTGCGTACAAATAAATTCCCCTTGATTAAAAGCATAAAGATGTAAATGGTCTTTCAACTTTTTCGGAAAGATTGCTTCTAATTGAAACTTGCGAATATATTTTTCTATCTGCTCTAGATTTCCCATTTCTTTCAAGGATGGTTCTCCTTACATTTTTAATAAAAGAACACCTATTATCATCATACCAATTCCAATAAACTGCGGAGCCCTCATTTGCTGCTTTTCCAGTCCAAACCAGCCATTGCTATCTATTAGAAAAGTTATAAATAACTGGGCAATCAAAGCTGTTGAGATTGTTAACGTTGCTCCCACTAAATGCATGGCAGTAATCGTACTGAAAATAACAACCGAAGCAAAAGATCCTCCCGCCAAATATAATGGCTTTACTTGTTTATATTTTGAAAATGCTTCTTCCTTTACGATTAACAAGATTAGAAATGCAAGTACAAAACCAGTAAATTGTGTAATGGTAGCTGCCTGCCAAGAACCAATATCCTGACTAATTTTTGCATTTGCCACTCCTTGAAGGGTAATGAATGCCCCACCCATTAGTGCAAATAAAATACCTCTCATTTGTTCGACCCCTTGTTGTTTGATTTCCTTTTTAAAGATAATCGATTTCTAAAAATAGGAAAAGGACATATGTCCTAAATACTCCTTCTCCTAGTATAATCTTTTTTCCATAAAAAAACTCCGTCTGAAAACTTAATTTCAAACGGAGTTTATCTATTTAACTAGTTAAATATCTATTAAACAGTTTGTGCTGCTAATTTCTTTCCAGCAGCAGCAACTTTTTGTAATCCTTCTTCAATGATAGAAGCAGCTTTATCAGGCATTGCGTTATGGCCTTCGATAATAACTTCATCAATGATTTCCATACCAAATACGCCACCAAATACAGCACGCATATAGTTAACAGCCATTTCAGAAGAAGCAGCTTCTGGAGTAGAATAAACGCCGCCACGAGCATTTAAAAGGATTGCTTTCTTATCTGTCATTAATTGAATCATGATACCTTCTGCATCAAATTTAAAGGCAAAGCCTGCAGCATATACATAATCAATAAATGTTTGTAATTTAGCTGGAATAGTTAAGTTCCAAAGCGGGAATGCGAACACTACTACATCAGCAGCTGTTAAAGCATCCATCGCTTTTTGCTTTGCAGCTAATAAGCGTTGCTCTATATCTGTTAATTCTTCTCCGCTTTGCACTTTACCGAAAGCATCAAATAATTCTTGACCAAAATAAGGAGTATCTTCTGCATAGACATCATATACATTCACATTAAGGTTTTCAGCACCCTTAACAGATTCCATAAACGTTTCATACATTTTGCTTGATACAGCTTCAGCTGCTGGACGATTGTTTGCTTTTACTACTAATACATTCATTTATTTCATTTTCCTTTCCCTCATACAAATTTAAACCTATGTGAATATCATAACAAAAAAAATGGTTCAAAGGCAAATATTTTTAATTAAAGATATTTAATTAAATATTTCCAATCAAAATGCAAATAAGCTATTCCATTGGAATGAGGAAATTAGTAGAATAGTAGGTAAAATAATGAAAAGGATGATGAGGATGCACATTATAATCGACCCTGTTACATCAAAAGAAATCATTGCTTTATTAGAGGATCATTTACATAGCATGACCCTTCACTCCCCTCCTGAGAGCATTCATGCATTAGATGTGGAAGGATTAAGAAAACCAGATGTAACCTTTTGGAGTGCATGGGAGGATGGAGAGCTAACTGGCTGCGGCGCATTAAAAGAGCTAGATAACAAGCATGGAGAAATAAAGTCTATGAAAACCTCCCCTCATCATCTACGAAAAGGAGTAGCAAGAAAACTACTCCTCCATATTATCGCAGAAGCCAAAAATCGTGGCTATAGCCGATTAAGTTTAGAGACAGGTTCCATGGATGCTTTTCTACCAGCCAAAAAACTATACGAAAGCTTAGGATTTGAGTATTGCGGCCCATTTTCGGATTATACCGAAGATCCAAATAGTGTTTTTATGACGTTAGCATTAGAAAAATAAGATTTTAAAGATTCATTCGATTATAACTGCAGGCCAGTCCGTTTCCACTGATTCACAATGAATAATTGGAAACGGACTTTCCCCTTATCTTCCTTGTAATCGGCATTAAAAGCTACTCAAATGCTCATGAATGATTTTCCAATTTCCATCTGTATCTTTTACGAACACATTCGTTGCTCGTCCACTGCCTTTTATAAATTCGCCTTTATAATATCCCTCATAATGATAATGATAGACGCATGTTGCTGTGTCATTTCCCATACCTAGCCACTGTATATCTGCAGCTGAATACTTTTCTTCCTTGATAGTGTTCCACGCATTCTCAAAATAATTTTTTATCTCCTCTTTACTTCTGCATGTTTGGTCTGAGAACCAATATATCGCTTGTGGGTGCAGCAGCCGTTCTACATTTTCGAAGTCATGCGTATTTGTCGCATCAATATATTGCTCTAATAGATTAATTGGGCTCATATAAAGTAACCTTCTTCCCTATTTTATTTAGATTTACCTTATTATAATATGTTTGCATAGAACGAGAATAGATTTGATAAAAATAATGGCTAGTCGTTTTCTTTTGGCTTTTACTGGATCTTGAGATGCCTACTATCATTCTATCATTCTGGATTAGCTAGTAGTTGCAGTCCTACCGTCCGTTAAGAGCGGAATCAATCTTCCTACTTTGCCACCAAAATCATAATATAGATGGATACTTGCTTTATTTTCACAGTCCAACGCATATTTAATTCTTACCATCTCAATCTAAAAGATTATTCGCAAGCATTTCCTTAATATGATTTCTTTCCTCTTCATTTACCACGAAGAAATACTTACCATCTATATAAGCATCCTCACCTTTTACCTCATATTGTTCCATTCTATTTCTAGTATTCTTATAGCCTTTTTCAATAGATATCATCTCATTCAAGGGAATATTAGTTTTAACATTTTCACCTAAAGTCTCTAATATATCCTTAAATTTAGTAACTGAGGAGATACTAGTTCCTTTATCAATAATCGCTGCTATCACCTTTCTTTGTCTTTCATTCCTGCCAAAATCTCCTCTAGGGTCCAGTTTTCTCATTCTCGCATAACCTAATGCCTGCTCCCCATCTAAATCTATATTTCCTAATTGATAATGATATCCTTTCTTGTAGTACCCTTCATCAAGCCATTCAATTTCATTATCTACAGTTATGCCACCTAAAGCATCGACCATCCCACTTAGTGCTTCCATATTAATTTTTATATAATAGTCCAATTTTTGGCCAGTAAATCCCTCCACTGTATCTAATACCATCTTCACTCCCCCTAACGCATAAGCAGAGTTAATTCTAGTAATCGCCCCGTTTCCGACTATTTCTGCTCTTGTATCTCTCGGTATACTTATCATTTGTAATTTTTCCTTCACCGGATTTAACGTCATAACAATCAAGGCATCAGTTCTCCCCACATCGTTCTTCCGCTCATCCACTCCCATTAATAAAATGGAGATAGGCTTTTTATCTTTGACATTTTCACTTCTTAGCTTACTTTCCGTTTTTGTTTCTCCATCAATAGGTTCATAAACCTTATCTACTGTATTATCTATCGTTTTATACAAGTAAAATACAAAACTACATATACTAATAAAAATAATAGATAATATACTTATAGTAATTTTCTTATGTTTTTTCATGGTTATCTCTCTTTCTTTTTATTACTCCTTATTTAAAAAAGTTGGAATACATCGTCCGGAACTTCCTTATTTATCCATATATCAATTGTATCTATTATTACTTTACTCGCGCCATTTTGATCATATAAGGCTAAATACAAAATAATACCTGTTTCCTTATCTACTGTCAGAGCAAAAGCATCTTTCTTGGGAAAATGAGTATTATCCGGCTGCTTACCTTCAATCTGATAGAGCACTCTCCCAAACCGCTCTACTTCCTTGTATTTCCAATTATTATAATTTTCAAGAAGTGAAATATACTTTCTGCCTTCGAAAATGGAACCTAAATATCCTGATTCTATAAATTCCTGTTTTGTTAAATTTTTTTCATCAGAAATGCCTATTGTGGAATTTTTATAGATTAGCTTTCCATCTTTCCATAATATATTTATTGTTTGATAACCATCTTCGGTCCATACTTTCTCGCTGGATTTATATAGTTCTTTGTCTAGATTTAATGTAAAAGTTATAGTATTAGCTTTATCTCCATCACTCATTCTATTCTCGAATTGGCCAACAACAGTATGCACAGGTTTAAATGTTTGGGATAATCTTTCAACAATTTCCTTTTTATCTCGGTATTGTGCTGAAACACTCTGATTTATCATAAGACTTTTTATACCAATAAAAAAAAGGATAATCATGACTACACTAATGATTGCCGGAATATATTTATGAACAAACCATGGGCTTTTTCTTTTCTTTCCAGAATAATTAATCTGCTTCAATACCTTTTGCTTCTGTTCCTCCGAAAAATTTATTTCCTTTAATATCGTTCCATTCATTTTCTCATCTAAATTTTTTAGTTTTTCATCCATTGCCATCTCCTCCATCAAGCAGTTTTTTTAGCTTCTGACGTGCACGATGCATTCTGGACTTTACCGTATTCTCATTCAATTCTAGTAATTCTGCTATTTCATGTTGAGAAAGACCTTCATAGTAGTAGAGAATAATAACTTCTCGAAGGGGAACAGACAAAGAAATGACTTGTTCGGAAATAAAGCGATTCTCTTCATTTAAAAGAATTTGTTTCTCCACCGATTGCTCCTTAGTATCTCTTTTAAAAGAAAGAAAGTCTGCAAAAAGGATATTTTTATAAGACCAGCTTTTTAATACATCTTTACAGCGATTTACCGTGATACGGTATACCCAAGTCTTATAGGATGCCTCGTTTCGAAAATTATCGATATTTTCATAACATTTTATAAATACATCCTGAGCAATATCCTCTGCTGTTTGTTTATGGCGAACATAGGTATATGCTAATCGGACAACACTTTTTCCGTACTCATCCATTAACCAAATAAGGCGTTCTTCCTTTTCAAGAGGATCGGTAGAGCTCATTTGCTCTCTCTGATGCATATTGTGCTTTTTCTCAAGCATCTAAAACCTCCTCCTTTTTCCTATTACGTTTAGACGACACAAACCTCTTTTAGGTTCTGTTTTTTCTCCATATTTTCTTTTAATATGGTAAGAGACTTTCTTTAGAGATTTATTGTATTTACAATCCAACTAAAAAAATCCAAGAAAGCATCTATCACTTTCTCGGATTACAATTAGAATTTCCTACTTCTTCTTTCCACCAATACTATATCTCTCCACTCACCATCTAGCTTGCCAATTTTCTCTCGAATGCCGACTTCTCTAAAGCCACAGCTCTTATGAAGATAGATGCTTGCTTTATTTTCTGGAAATATGCCTGATTGCAGTGTCCAATAACCACTTTGTTCAGAATGTTCAATTAATTTTTCTAATAAAAGTTTCCCATATCCTTTGCGATGATAAGCTGGATGTATATACACACTGTGCTCCCCAACCCCTTGATATACACAACGGTTCGATACTTTGCTGATAGCAGCCCAACCAATCACTCTATGCGTTTCTTTATCTAATAGGACTAGGCTAGCAGTTAAATCTTTATTATTGCTCCATTTTTCCCAAGTGGGAACATCTGTCTCAAATGTTGCTTGTCTTGATTGTATCCCTAATCTATAAATAGCTGCGATTGCTTCCCAGTATTTCTCCGAAATCTTCTCAACCTTTACGCTCATCCTCCTTCTCCTCCTTCACGACACAACAGCCATCTTTTTTCTTTCCTACTTCTTCTATCATAATGGTACAACAATCATTTTTCTGCTCTTTTTTCATTATTTTTTTTAAAATATTCATAATAAATCATTCCTCCTGCTAATTGTTTTCCTTTTAGATAAAATAAAACAAAAATCCTGAAATCGTGGACATCGAAATAACCGATAAAATAAACGCGAACACTAATTTCCGCTTAAAGATGCTATTTAATAAGCTTAGCTCTGGGAGACTTGCTCCTGCTGAGCTGATCATCATTGCCATGACTGGTCCGAGCGCCATCCCCTTCGCAATAAGAATCTGGGAAATCGGAATCATAGATGATAACCGAATATATAAAGGAATACCAATAATGGCTGCGATTGGAATCAACCACCACTTCTCTCCGCCTAAGTAGGTTGCTACAAACTCTGTTGGCACGATTCCTCCTATCACTGCTCCAATACCTGCTCCTAGTAACAAAAAAGGGTAAACAGTTTTCATTAATGTTAAAATTTCAGAAACTGTATTTTTCAAGCTAAATCCCTTCTCTGCTTGAGACGCATTTTTGATGATGACATTTTTTACTTCTTTTTCAAACCCCCATTTCTCTAATACAAAGCCAAGTATAACTGAAAGTATCGTTGTAATTGCCGTATATGTGAGAGCTACTTTCCATCCCATTAGAACAGCCATTACAGTTAAAATAGTTGGATCAAGAACGGGAGAAGTAAATAAAAAAATCATAACGGTGCTAAACCGGATTTTATTTTTTAATAAATTCACCACAACCGGTATGGTAGAACAGGAACAAAAAGGGGTAATAAAAGCAAAGACTACTGCAATCAGCGCACTAACAATAGGTGGAGCCTCCTTCATCCACATCTCCACTTTGTTATAGCGAATAAATCCTTGCAGCAGGTTAACAATGAAAGATACAACCACAAACAGAACAGTTAATTCGATTACTAACCATGCGAAATTTTTCAACACTTCATACCACATCTTAAAAGCCTCCTATTATTTGCAAAATACAAGTATTATATCAAAGCTATATTAAGAAGGAAATCTAACATAGCTTTTTTCCATCACTTAACCGGGTGACAACACATATTGCTTTTTGCCATGGAACTATTTAATAACTTTAACGACCGTATTACCGTTTCTCTTTCAAAGTCTGACATAAAGGAGAGAACTTCTTCTAAATATTGATTCATTTGGGTATCAATAGAAGTCGCAATCGCTTTTCCTTGCATTGTTAATTGGAGTACGTATACTCTCTTGTCGTTCATTGATTGTTGCTTATTCACTAATTCCATTTTTACTAAAGATTGAATTTGCCGGCTAAAGGTGGTAATATCCATTCCAATAAGCTCCGCTATTTCTTGCATTGACGGATTACTTCTCTTATCAATTTCATATAAAATATGACTTTGGACAAGCGATATTTCTGTTTTTCCAACAGAACAACAATTTTTATCAAGTACACCAAATCTCCTCATCGTAATTTGTAAAATCTCACGGATATTCTCCATCCTATTTCCCCTTTTCTTTATGAAGTTATTTTTATTATATCTTATTATTTGCATTTTGCAACTATTTAATTCAGACTGTTTTTTTAAACAGTCCTACTTACACTTTTCTGCTGAGAATAATTTGTTCTCCTTTTGGTCCCATTACTCTTCTTCCTGTCTCAGCAAATCCTGCTTTCTGATAAACATATTGTGCTCTAGTATTTTTTACATTCACAGCCAAGATTACTTCCTTTTTCGCAGGAAAATGCTTTTTCACAAAGGGAACTAATTGTTCCATTGATTTCCCGCCTATCCCTTGCCCCTGAAACGAATGCTGAATAGAATAAGCTCGCATAAGAATAGCTTCTTTATTGTCACTATACGATTTTACTCCCTCCCATCCATGAAGGACAAAAAAACCCGCAACCATCCCATCATTTAAGATAACAATAGGATGACGATCCTCTTCCGTTAAACATTTCTCTAAAGCATCAAGCGGCGTACTTGTATAATATAGCTGTTCATCCGATAAAAGATATTCTTCTAATTGCCGCTTATATTTTTCTTCATAAAATTCCAATGATAGAGGCACTATCTTCACCTTCCATTTACTTTGTTGTTGATAGATTTTTCACTAGCACCACTTCATCTCTAATAGGAATACCATCGTTTCCGAAGAAAGGGATTTCTGGTTTAATCTTTCTAGCTTCTTTTACTGCGTCTTTAAGCAATTCTGCTAAACAATAGCCCCTTTTTTGGTAAAACTTTAAGGCTAGTAAATTATCATTTGTTGTAATTATTTTGACCTGATCACATGGGGCTTGTTTGGCTGTTCGTTCAACAGTTTGTAAAAGCTTTGTTCCAACGCCCCTTCCTTCTTCGATACTGTCTAAAGAGATAATTTCACACTCCGTATCTCTTAAAATGTAGGTTATTAAACCAATCATTTCCCCTTCTTTATTCCAGGCAATAAATCCATCTAAAGCACTGCAATCATAGATGCCTGTAGAAAGGACCATTTCGGGGCTTCCCCAATGAGATTGGAAAAATAATTTTACTTTTTCACGGTTGGTTTCAGTAATCGCGGTAATATTCATCTCAGTTCCTTCTCCATACAAAGATATTTTTGATGCCCAATAGGCTTAGAGGCAAAGAAAACCTCTCCTTTTTCTATATAACCATGCTTTTTATATAACTTTAAAGCTTGAGGGTTTCCTGAAAATACATCTAATCGGATGCTATCATATCCTTTGGCAAGAGCATATTCCTCCATATGCTGGACCATGATTGCTCCTATGCCTTTTCCTTGGTAACGGGGATTAAGCATGAGAGAGTGAATAATCAAAGGATTATTTCCATTCCATGGAATGGACTGCCATTCCTCTGTTTGCCATTCATTTAATACCACATGTCCCACTATCTTATCCTCTTCTAATAAAACGAATAGCATCTTGTTTTCCATGCAGTCCTGGAAATAACCTCTATTAGGATAATGATCATCCCATTGGAAAATATCATGCTTAATTAGATTTTCTCTGCATTTGATATATATATCATTAACTTCTTCTAGCATATTGGCTCTTGCCGTTATAAATCGCAATTTCATTCCACCTCTTTCCTATCATGATGCTCGTCTCTATTTTACCATTTTCACTCTTATATGGGGATAATTTCCCTTATAAATGTCCATTTTCTCGTTTGAGCATATCGAACACATATTTCATGGAATAGAGGTAAAATTATACATATAACATAAGAGTAAGAGGTGAATGGTGTGTTCGAGAAATCTATATATAAAACTATTCTAAGCAATTCCTTCACCATTCCAGTGAAGGTTACTTATTGGGATGGAAAATCAGCTGTTTATGGTAACGGCGATCCTGCCATAGAGCTTATTTTTAGAAAGCCTATTCGTATTAAAGACATTCATAATAACGCATCATTAGCTTTAGGAGAAGCATACATGAACGGGAAGATTGAAATAAAAGGAAGTATTGAGGATTTAATTGCGTCTGCCTATGAAAATGCATCTAGCTTTATGCAAAATAATAAGTTTAGGAAATTTGTTCCCAAACAATCTCATACGAAAGCGCGAAGTAAAGAAGATATCCAAAATCATTACGATATCGGCAATGACTTTTATAAACTATGGCTAGACCGTTCCATGACTTATTCCTGTGCCTATTTCAAAAATCCAGAAGACACATTAGAAACCGCACAGCAAAATAAGGTGGATCATATTTTAAAAAAATTAAATCTATCTCCGGGCCAGCATCTCTTAGACATTGGCTGTGGATGGGGGAATCTTATTTTTACTGCGGTTAAAGATTATCAGGTGAAGGCAACCGGCATTACTTTGAGCCAAGAACAGTATGATTATGTGACCCAACTAGCTAAGGAAAAAGGATTATCGGAAAGCATAACCGTCTATTTAATGGATTATCGTGATTTAAAGGATAGGAACTTTGACCGCATCACTAGTGTAGGGATGTTTGAACATGTAGGTAAGGAAAATCTTCAAGCCTATTTCCACCAGGTACATCAATTGCTAAAAGACGATGGGGCAGCCTTAATTCATGGAATTTCACGTCAACAAGGTGGCGCAACTAATGCTTGGATCAATAAATATATTTTTCCTGGAGGCTATATCCCTGGAGTCGCAGAGCTAGTCAGCCATATGACAGCTGAAAATCTCCAATTAGTAGACTTAGAAAGCCTTCGTCGCCATTATCAAAAAACATTAGAAATATGGCATGCTAACTTTATCGCTAACCTAGAGGAAATCAGGAAAACAAAGGATGAATGCTTTATCCGCATGTGGGACTTGTATTTGCAGGCTTGTGCCGCTTCCTTTAAAGCCAGCAACATTGATGTTATTCAATATTTATTGGTTAAGAAAAGCAGTAATTCGTTACCAATGACGAGAGGATAAAGAATCAGGGGGAAGGTTATTACACTTCCCTTTTTTAAACAACAGAAGCATAAGAACCAGCCCTTTGATTCCTTTAAAATCTTTCCAGCATAAGATCTGTATTTACAGCTATAGCTACTTTGCTTCCATCCGCAGCAGCAAACAGTAAGGATGATGCCCCTTCCTTTTCGGTTTCTCCGGCAACATAAACATTTTTTTTGGATGTTCTCCCTGATCCATCTGTTACTAACACTCCATTTTCATAGACATCTAATCTTAGCTGCTCCACAAACTGATTGGAGCGATAATAAGAAGGAGAAACGAAGCCACCCGTTCTAGCAATCTGCCTTCCTGATGTAAACACAACTTGCTGAAGATACCCATTTTCGCCTATTAAGCTCTTTATTGGTTCGGTAACGATTGGAACATTCCGCTTGAGGAATATTTCTTTTGTAGTTGGAGAAATCGCTGCACCATTTGTTGCTATCACTAAATCCTTCGACCAATTATAAACTAACCTTCCCATATGTAATGCTTGTGCTTCCGTGTAAGCAATAATAAGAAGAGCTTGATCTCTTAGCTCCCAGCCATCGCAGTATGGGCAGCTAAAAAGGCTTTTCCCATAATATTGTCTCGCATTAGGAATCGGAATAATCTCTTGTACACCAGTCGCTAAAATAATTTTCTCTGCTAAATATTCTTTATGTTTTTTCGTTTTAACCAGAAACACTTCTGCCCCTCTTAACTTTTCTATTTCCGTTACCGTATCCTTATAGGGAAAAATGCTCGGATAGTTCATTAAATCATTCATCCCTAATTCCTTAAACATCTGTGGACTTATTCCATCTCTTGTTAGAAAGCCATGTGATTCATGACTTACTCTATTTCTATTCGTTCCATCATCAAAGATAGCCACACTTCTTCTCGCTCTCCCTAGTGTCAGCGCAGCACTCATTCCAGCTGGACCACCACCAATAACTATACAATCAAGAATATTCATCTCCATAGATTCCCCCTTTTTCCTTCTATTTTAAGTATATGAACGACGTTGCCTTCGTAGTGCTAGAATAAATTTGTAAAAAAGAGAAACCGTTCGTCTGTTTGTTTTGTCTAATCTGTAGGTAGAAAGGAGAGGGGACTGTGGAGAAGCAAGAAAGAGATAAATTGCTTACAAACGCGATGGATACATATGGTCATTATTTATCCCGACTTGCCTACGCCCTTGTGAAAGATAGGGAAAAAGCAGAGGACATTGTGCAGGATGTGTTTATTCGTTATTATTTGCAGCTTGATCAATTTGAAGGTCGATCTAGTGTGAAAACATATTTATATCGTATAACGGTAAATGAATGCCGAAACTACTTTAAAAGCTGGGCTTTTCGAAAAGTCGAAGTTTCGAAGATTAAGAACACTTTTCTGATCCATAAAGAAACACCCGAAGAAGCCTATTTAAAACAGGAAAGTAAAAATTATCTTGCCGACTTACTTAATAAACTACCAATAAAGTATAAGGAAGTCTTATGGTTATATTACTATGGTGAATTATCTACACAGGAAATCAGCGAGATATTAAACTGTTCCAGCAATACGGTTAAAACTAGACTAGCGAGAGGACGGAAGAAAGCACAACTAACAATGAGTGAGGAGGAGATAAATCGTGCCAAAGAACATTAAACAATTATTTGATGAAATAATCCCAGCGGATATCACCCTTTCCGAAGAAAACAAACAAAGGATTTTACGAAATGCAAACCAGCAAATGCAAAACATTAGTCAGAGAAAACGAATATTCCGTCCAATATGCAGTGTAGTTGCCATTATTAGTCTTCTCCTTATTTTAATTAGTCCTTCTCTAGTAAACCGGCTTTCAACACACTCTTCTTTTCATACACCGATGGAAAAAGTAACTATACCAAATGTTGATTATTCATCTTTAATCCATTCTTTCTATATAAAGGAAACGAACGAATTGATTTATGCTGATAAAAAAAGCATTTATTCTTATTCCCTCACATCGCACTCACAGCAAGTACTTGTCGAATCTGGTGCAAACATTGATATATATGCACTGACAGCAAATGCGCATTGGCTTGTGTGGGGAGAAAAAAATAATAAGCTTTTTATTAAAAATCGAAAAACACTCTCACAGAAAGAATATAAAAAGGACATTATAGGAGATGTTCAATTGAAAGGAAATACATTAATTTATGATGATACTTCTGGATATAAGCAGTTAAATTTATCAACATTTAAGGAAACTAGCATTCATGGTTTCACGGGAATTGCCAGAAACAGCAAAGCTGATTTAGATCGTAATTTACTTGTTATTCCTGAGCAGTTTAAATCAAATAACAGAAATAAAACGGAGTTTTTTGTCTATAATCTAACCAACCTAAAACAAGTTGGGAATTATAGCGTTCCCTATAAAGCAGCGGAAAACGTTACTTTAATAAATAATAAAATATATGCAGCTTTTTCAAATGAGGATGAGAGCCCATCTATTTTAGGGTATATCGATCTCACTAATGGAGTATTTCATGAAATCCCCACACCACCCTTTACTACTTATGCTGTCTATAAAAATTACGTTGCATTAAGTGTAGTGGAAAAAAATACAGATACAGTTAAACTATATCAATTAGAAACGGAAAATTTAAAGGAACTACCCATATTTAATAATATAAAAGAACGCCTAGTCATGCCCCGTTTCACCGATGATGGATCCTTAATAGTAAACGGAGAGGCAGCAGATTTTTCTATGTACTTGCAGGATGTAGAATGAGCAGAGGGACGGCTCTTGCGCTTTCTTTTTCAAAATAGAAGCGTAGAACGTCCCTCTGCGTATTTTATATTACATATTCTCGATAACGATTATAGTCTTCTTCTTTGCATTCGATGGATAGGAATATGCCTTCTTCCTTATATTCTGTTGAAAGGATATTTGCCTTTTCCGTCAAATAGGATAGTACATTCCCTTTATCATACGGGATAGTCATTTCACAGGAAATATACTGCTTAAAGACATTTTTAGAAATAGCTTCCACTAGTTCATTTATTCCTATTTGCTTTTTAGCGGAAAGGTAAACTCCATCTGTTCCTGCCATCGATGTATCTCCTGCTGCTAAATCTATCTTATTAAAAGCATAGATAGCTGGGATATTTTCCGCGTTAAGTTCTTTTAAAGTCTTATTAGTCACATTGATTTGCTCTTGATAATTTGGATTAGAGTAGTCAACGACATGAATAAGCAAATCAGCTTCCGCCACTTCCTCCAAGGTCGACCTGAATGCTTTTACTAATTGGTGCGGTAATTTACTAATAAACCCAACTGTATCTGTTAATAAAAAGGATTTATTATTTGGTAATGTAATATTGCGCACTGATGTTTCAAGGGTTGCGAAGAGCATATTCTTTTCAAACACCATTTTCTCTGTTGCAGCATGATATTTTTCAAGCAGCACATTCATTAAAGTCGACTTCCCAGCATTCGTATAGCCAACGAGTGCAATACTTGGCAACTCTTTCTTTTTTCGCATCTTTCGCTGGTTTTTACGTTGGACCACAAGCGTATCTAATTCTTTATGCAAGCGACTAATTCTGTCTTCAATCCGTCTTCGATCCAATTCAAGCTTCGTTTCCCCTGACCCTCTATTTATAAGGCCAGATCCTCCTCCCTGACGACCTAGTGATTCTCCTAAACCAGCTAATCGAGGCAGCATATATTGCAATTTTGCGATTTCAACTTGGAGCATCGCTTCTTTTGTCTTCGCTCTTTGAGCAAATATATCTAAAATCAATACTGTCCTGTCAATGATTCGGCAATCTGTTGCTTCCTCTAAATTACGAACTTGGGAAGGAGACAGCTCATCATTGAAAAGAACAGCCTGTACGTCCTTCTCCGCAAGCAATGCAGTTAACTCCTGCAGTTTCCCTTTCCCAATATAGTGTGCAGAATGAACCCGATCCAACTTCTGCGTTATCTCTCCCACTACTTCTATATCACAAGCTTCTGCCAATTGAATTAGCTCTTCCATTGAATTAGCAAAGTCTTCTTTCTGATCATAATGAACGCCTACTACTATCGCTTTTTGTTTTCCTTCCATTCCTGTTCCTCCATTCTGTTCATAAAAAAACACACAGGTGGTCACCTGTGTGTGAAGCAATCGGAATAAGAAAGAGGAATAGTATTTATTTAAAGTAAACCCTAAGCCTAAAATGGGTTTCTAAAGAAAATATTATTCCATTTTAATAAAAAGAGAGCATAATTCTCCCCTTTTACACCACATCATTATAAATAACGTTAATGAAAGGTTGCTTTTAAAAATAGGCAAACTAATCCCGATTACTCTACACACAGGCAGAGCCTTTAAGTACTATAAAATTAGTTACATAAAGTATACAATCGAGATAGAATTCCACATCTTAAAGCAACCCTCCATTCATCTAATTAACATTATTATACCATAAATGGGAAGTAGAGGGGCAATTCTTCTGTTTTCTGCTGAATATTTTTCCTAAAAGAAAAGCGCTGGTTTAGTCAAGCTTCCCTATATACTTTTTGTAAGATCCCTATCCAGTTTGTTTAAAAGCTTGAAATACTTTCAGAAACAGGAGAACTTCCTCGATTTCCTTTATTCTTTATGAAAAGCACAGCTAGTTATGTGATCGTTGACTATTCCAATTGCTTGTAGATAGGAATAGATCGTGACGGGTCCAACAAACTTGAATCCTCTTTTTTTCAAATCTTTGCTGACCTTCTTTGATAGGTCAGTTTGCGCTGGTATTTCGTTGTCATACTGCCAATTTGATATGATTGGTTTTCCATCTACATAAGACCATAAAAATTCAGCAAAACTTCCGTATTCTTTCTGTATTTCTATCATTGCTAAGGCATTGCTTTTAACTGATTTAATCTTTAACGGATGTTTCACAACCTCTGTATTAATTCGGATATTTTCCAACTCTGTTTCTGTTAGGTTTGCACAGTATTCTAAATCGAAATCATGAAAGGCCTTTTTGTATGCTTCTCGCTTTTTTAAAATGATTGACCAAGACAATCCAGCTTGTGCTCCCTCTAGTACAAGCATTTCAAACAAATATCGATCATTATGACTTGGAATACACCACTCTTTATCATGATATTCTCGCATTAAATCACTGGAATTTGCCCAGGCACATCTAGTTTCCATCAAACCATCCTCTTTAAATAAATTATTCTTATTCTTTAGTATAATCCAATTAACCTGACAACAGTATGTCATATTTTGATACCACTTCTCGCTTCTCTTTTCTTTGGATGATACACTTAGTATAATTTTATTCTACCTAGCCGTTATATATAGGATAAACGCTAGAAGGTAAATTCCCTTTATTAACAGCAGCCGAAGAATTAGGAATAGAAGCTCAATTAGATAAACCACCATTAAAATGGTGACAGAGGGACAGTTCTTCTGTTTCTCTTATATTCCTCAAATAAGGAGGCTTTCCATGAAAATAAGTAGACTGTTTCAAATTATCTATATTTTGCTAGAAAGAAAAATGATCACGGCTAACGAACTAGCCGATAAACTTGAAGTTTCTGTGCGAACTATATACCGCGATATTGAAGTCCTTACGGAGTCTGGCATTCCTATTTATACAATGCAAGGTAAAGGAGGCGGAATTACCTTGATGGATCAGTTTGTACTCAACAAATCACTCCTTTTAGACAAAGAGCAGGATGAAATACTATTTTCCCTGCAAAGTCTATCTGCCACTAATTATCCAGATACAAGCGATATTTTAGCGAAACTAAGTCATCTATTTCAAAAAAGCGAAACTAAGTGGATTGAGGTAGATTTTTCAGCATGGGGCAGTGATACAAAAAGAAAGGAATACTTCTCTCTTTTTAGACAAGCCATTCTAGAGCGTCATGTCCTCTCTTTTCACTATATCAATTCGAATGGGGAAAAGAGCTTACGGCGAATTCTTGCAGAAAAATTATTGTTTAAGGATAAAGCCTGGTATTTAGAAGGTTTTTGCCTAGAAAAATCGGCGAATAGAACTTTTAAAATAAACCGTATGTCTAATATAGCTTTAACTAATGAAATTTATGACAACATAAAAAAAACGGAAGAATTACTTTTAAATGATTCTTTGGATGGGGATTATTTAGAATGGGCAGACTTAGTGCTCAAAATTAGTTCCAGAGCCAGTTATCGGATTTATGATGAATTTGAGGAAAAGGATATTTCCAAAGAAAAGGATGGTTATCATATCATTTCCACCTCTCATATAAAAGGGGAATGGTTATACAGCTACCTATTATCCTATGGAAATTATTTAGAAGTAATCGAACCCACAGACATAAGAAAGGAAATAAAAAGGAGAATTCAGCAGATGATAAATCAATATTGAATCAGCCCTTAATTTCTTTGATTTATTGACTACTAAACAAAAAAGACGGTTCTCCCGATTCCTCTATGGAATGCAGGAGAACCGTCCCTCTACGTACTATTTACGAATGAAATATCCAATCACCGTACCAATAAGGGCAGGTAAAATCCAGCCTAACCCTATTTCGTAAAAGGGGAGAATATTCTCGTAAAAATGCCCAATCTCCTCAAAAAAGCCAAGCTTAGCTTCTGGGATGCTTTTTACAAGTGCTTGATAGCCATCCAATATACTTACAAAGAATGTTAGCACCATTGCCATTAGGTACACACTTTGCTTGCCTTTGAATAATCGCGAAAAAAGAGCAAGTATGATAAGCACAATTGCTAAAGGGTATAAGAACATGAGCACAGGTACTGCAAATAGTATAATTTTATTTAAGCCTAAATTGGCAAATAAGAAAGAAACAACACATAGACTAAGCACAAAAGTCTTATAGCCAATCTTCGGAAATACTTCATGAAAAAATTCACTACAAGACGTTATTAATCCAATACTTGTTTTTAAACAGGCAAGCACAATGATAACCGCAAGCAAAATGCCGCCAAAAGGACCAAAATAATGCTTAGCTACTGCAGCAAAGATAAGTCCGCCATTTTCAAAAGTTCCTACAGCTTGTACACTAGAAGAACCCATATAAGTGATAAATCCGTAGATAAGCATCATTAGCAGCATGGCAAATATTCCTGATTTCCATGTCGTTTTTGCAATACTCTTTACGTCCATAATTCCCTTCCCTTTGATAGCATTAATCACCACTATCCCAAAGGCAAGAGATGCTAGAGCATCCATGGTGTTATATCCTTCTTTAAACCCTGTCATAAAAGCATTATTTAGATATGCTCCCTGTGGCTCTTGAAAGCTCCCCATCGGGCGAACAATACTTACTATTATTAATAAAAATAAAAACAGCAGAAAAGCAGGAGTCAGATATTTCCCGATCACATCCATAATCTTTGCCGGATTTAAGGAAAAATAGTAAACCAGTAAAAAGAAAAGAAAACTAAAAATAGCTAAAAATAAAGCAATATGGCTATTCGCGACAAACGGCTCAATCCCTATTGCAAATGGAACTGTCGCTGTACGTGGAATAGCAAAGAATGGACCAATCGTTAAATATAGAAATAACGAAAAGAGAAATCCGAATACTGGATGAACGCGACTTGAAAGCTCGCGCAGACCATTGCTTCCTGATAATCCAATTGCTAATATACCGAGAAAAGGAAGCCCAATCGCCGTTACTAAAAAGCCTGCTAGCGCAAGCCAAAAGTTTGTTCCCGCAAGCTGTCCAAGCTGAATAGGAAAAATTAAATTTCCCGCTCCAAAAAACATACCAAAAAGCATCGTCCCAATTAGAGCATAAGTTGAAAAAGAAATTCTTGATTGCATAAATCTAATACTCCTTTATAAATACATATAAATTAGATAATACGGGAACGTTTAAAAGTACACAACAACTTTTTAAATGAATTTTCACATAATACCTTCTAGACTATTAAAGAACTTTCTTCAAAATCTCTCCTGGCAGGCCTTCTATTTCTCCAATCCATGCCGAAGTAAATCCTTTACTCACTAATATTTTTCTCGAGGCTATATTAGCAGGATCTATAATTGCCTTTATTACCTTTAGATCTGTTTGTTTCACTAATGACATTAATCTATCCGCAACCATACCGCCATATCCCTTCCCCCAATGTTCTGGCAAAAGCATATAGCCAAGCTCTGCTTCAGCAAGCTCTTGCTCCGTTAAAGTCACATGGCCAAGCCCGATAAATACTTCTGAGTCTGGTTGAAAAAAAGCATAGGATCCAAAGAGCTGATTCTTGTCATTGCGGATTAATAGTTTTTCAAAGTCAATCTTTGCCTCTTCTAACGGAATAGCTCTTTCTGTAATCTGGGCCATCACTCGCTCATTAGAAACTAATTGGTAATACAACTCAAAATCATTTGCTGTAAATTTTCGAAATAGCATGACTGCTCATCACCTTCCTATTATATTCGCTTTTTTCTAATCTCTTCCGTAAAAATGACAATATAGTGAAATTCGTATATCCAAAACAATTTGATGAAAGCTAAAGATATTCTAAAACAAGAAAGGAATTTTCCCATGGAACAAAAGTTAAACGTATTAATGTTTAGCGGGGACTACGATAAAGCAATGGCTGGTTTAATTCTAGCTAATAGTGCCCGGGAAATAGATGTGGAAGTAACCATGTTTTTCACTTTTTGGGGGCTTTTATTACTTCGCGACCCCGAAAAAATCGATTTGGAAGGTAAATCCTTCTATGAAAAAATGTTTAACACCTTCCAACCTAAAGACGTAGAGCAGCTTCCTTTATCCAAAATGAATTATGCTGGTCTAGGTAAAATAATGATGAAGGAAATGCTTGAGGAGGAAGAGGCCCCACCACTTATAGCTTTCTTAAAAGGGGCAAGAAAAAAACACGTTAAGTTTCTTGCCTGCAAATTATCAGTTGATATACTTGGATTTAAGCAAGAAGAATTTTATCCTGAAGTCGAAATTGTCGACGCCAAGGTTTACCTTAAAGATGCTTTAAAATCTGATATTCAGCTTTTTATTTAAAGCTTCCCATATCAAAAGGCGGTCTCTGCTGATGCATAAAAACCGCCTATTACCTTTAATATACCTCTGTTGCATTAGGATTCAATTGACGAACATGGTGTAAATAGGCTTTCACCCTTTCCGCCTCTTCGAAAGGGTAAAGAAATCCCATCTTTCTGCCAACTTCTAATCCGATTTTCTCAAATAATGATGTCATAGAAAATAACGATTCCCAGACTCGATTATAATCTCCACTCGGATAAGTATACATGAGCCTTTCCCACGTATCATCATCGATATACCGCTTTAAGTACTTACTGTTTTTTCCTATGCTAAGGGAAAAATCTGTTTCCATGCCAACCTTCCATTCCAACATTTTTAACAACATCGCTCTTATGGTATTCATATGGTCAATCGCATAAAGAATTTCTTGCCTCCATAACCCTTTAACCACATAGGTCGAGACCCACCAAAATTCGTTACAGCAGTCAGAAAATTGTTCGGCAGCTGGCTTTTTCACCCAATAATCTTTATCTGTACTAGGGGGCATATAAGGGAGACTATTGTCTTTATCTAATAGAATCACCGTCAACCCATCCTCCTGACAATACTTGTTCTTTTCCTCCAGCGGAACAAGGGTTAAGTCTATGCGGTTCCCATCCGTAAATAGCATAAGATAAGAAAATCTTCCACCTAGCTCTGCGGGAAAAAGCGTGGAATCCTCTGGGGTTTGCATAATGATTCGTTCCCCAAAAACATCAATCCAGTTAGGCTCATTCAAAAAAGATTCCATATTATCTACTAAATAAACAATATCAAAATCCTGAAAAGCATCCTTTGGTACTGTTGGATTTGTTCTCGAGCCATTCATGCAAACAGCTCTTACTCTATTATCCTGATTTGCCACTTTTAACACTAAATCTAACATTTGCTTCTCTGTTCTCATACTATCCCTCCAATTATAAATTATTTATATGATTCTATTCTTCTATTTATAATTGGAGGGCACGAATCCTGCTGTAATCTCGTTATAAAAATCCCTCTAATAAGTTCATAAAAACCTCTCCTTTCTAATAAATAATATACGGACCAAAATATACAGTTAACAAGATAATGTGTACACCCACAAAATAGATAATCCTCGGTGTACCTGTCCATTCATTGATACGTTTTGTTAATATGGATAAAAAATAGGAAATAACCGCAAATAATAACAGATAAAAATAAGTACTGCCCGTAAATGTTAGGTACTTAGGTGCGGTTGCAAGTATATTCGGAACAAAGAAACGATCCTTCCATATAACCGCTGCGATTAAATAGATTCCAATGCCAGTATAGAAAATCCAAGGTGGATTGTAATCAACCTTTCTACTAAAAAATAGATACATAAAGATAACAAATGCTATTGGCCACAATAACCATATAAAGGAAAGTGCAAAAGCGAAAAAAGAGGTGGAAATCATTCCAAATGTCTTGCCTAATGCCTGCAGCCAATCCTCAGAAGAATGTTTTATTTGCTTGTTTATTTTTGTAAGTTCATTAGAAGAAACATAGACTTTATTGTCATCTCCATGTAAATCCATCCATGCAATCATATCTTCATCTAACCATTGTGGAATCGTCGATATCGCGGCTGTATTGCTGCGTCGCTCCGTCTTGGTACTTCCGTTTTCGCCTATTTCCGATTCATAAATATTGAAGCCAGTCTTTTCATTATATTTCGTTTCTGTATAACCATTCGCCTTAAATAGCAGACGCGGCTTTCCATCCCTAAAGGTAAAGGCAACATCCGAAATTTCTGTTAACTCTCCATTCTCCCTTGCAGGGTCTTGGAACGTTAACTTATATTGCGCAGCCTCTTGTCCTTTTGTAATATCAATTTCTGCATAATAGTTAAAAAACTCTGGTTTCCCTTGCGTTAATTCTAATTCCTCTTGAAGCAATAACGCCAGTTTTTGATCTTCAAACGTAAAAGATATGCCATTTACTATTTTCCCAGGATCAACCTTTATCTTTGTTTCATATAGGTGGTTAACTTTCCCATCTTGGACTCGAGATAAAGCAAGATCAACATTGCCCTTCTTCTTTGCAAATAACAGAAGGTGAACGCCATCCGCATTTTCCTCTACCGCTAACTTTTCCTTTTCTAGATCAATATCCATAATTTCCGACGTTTGTTTGGTTTCAGGATTTAATTGAAAAAGCTTATTTTCTTTTATATAAAGAATGATTTTCTCGAGCGGAAAAAACTCCGCAACATCCGCAACTAATTGTGTTTTATCTTGGTCAAAAATATTTTTATAATCAAAATAAATAAGCTCGTCTTTTCCCTGATATATTTGTGTCCATTTGTCTGCAGGTATATCATAATATTTCTCTGCCTCAATCCGAAAATCATTGGTCATGATAGCCGTCTTTAATTTATTTTCCTGAAAGAAGGAGAACAAGTAATGCCCATCCTCCGTTTCCTTGATTGCCGGCAGTTTACTTACTTCAGATTGTCCAACTAACAATCCTCTGCTCCAATCTGACTCTGGTTGCGCCGTCACATTGGAAAAATTTTCAACAAATAATAAAAACAGTCCTAATAAAATCAGCACCCCTGGTATGATCCAATATAATTTCTGTAGTACCCAGGTCTTCATCTTATTCCCCCATAGTGTTTTAAATAAGTTCTCTTTGTATTATGAATAAAATAATAATAGCATATTTTCTGACAAAATATGCTAGGGAATTCTATTAATTTTCTTTTCTCACTCTCGTTGTACACAAACTATATAGGGAAATCTGCAAGCATAAAAAAAGTGTTTCACCATTCAAATCT
Source organism: Niallia circulans (assembly GCF_003726095.1). NCBI lineage: Bacteria > Bacillati > Bacillota > Bacilli > Caryophanales > Bacillaceae > Niallia > Niallia circulans. The sequence goes on along the minus strand of NZ_CP026031.1, from coordinate 4,177,265 downwards.
CTTGTTCTACCAAAAAATATTATTCTAGTAAAACTTATTATCAGTTAAAACAAGAGGGTGGGAAAAAACATAATATATATTGGATAAAGACGAACAATCTCTAATTCAGTGATGAAATGAAATCAATTCGTTCCATTTCACTCTTTTTTAAAGCTTATTTAGTTTTTAAGCAAACTAAAATTACTAGGAAAAAACAGGCTATGTAATGCTAACTTTCATTTTACTTCTTTTTATTTGTATTTTTGCCGGGCTTCTGGGCTCTATCCTCGGAATAGGCGGAGGGATTATTCTTACTCCAGTTCTAACACTAGGATTTGGGTTTGATATCCACCATGCGATTGGAGCAAGTATAATATCAGTTATTGCAACAAGTTCAGGTTCAGCAGTAGCATACTTAAGGGATCGAATGCTCAATATTCGCGTAGCCATGTTTTTAGAGATCGCTACTACTGCTGGAGCGATCATAGGAGCAATTTTAGTAGGCATTCTCTCGCCAACTCTTATGTTTATTTTATTTGGTTCTTTCTTACTTTACTCAGCGATCAATATGGTACAAAAGCTCCGTTCAGGCGAAAAAGTATTAAAAAAGGCACAACCTGACTATTTATCGGACAGGCTAAAACTAAATAATACATATTATGATAAAAGCCTAAAGACACAAATTGATTATCAAGTCGAAAAAGTCCCAGCAGGATTTAGTGTGATGTTTGGGGCAGGATTGGCTAGTGGGTTACTAGGGATTGGCAGTGGTGCCTTTAAAGTAATGGCATTGGATACCTTTATGAAAATGCCACTCAAGCCTTCTAGCGCAACTAGCAACCTAATGATGGGAGTTACTGCTGCTGCAAGTACAACTGTATTATTTTTCAACGGCTCTATCTTACCAGAAGTTGCTGCTCCCGTTGCTATTGGGGTATTAATTGGATCCACAATTGGAGCAAAAGTAATGCAAATATTACCAGCAAAATGGATCCGAATTATCTTTATTCCACTTTTATGCTATATCGGTGTTCAAATGATATTTGAAGGGTTTGGGGTGAAATTTTAATGGAAGCACAAAAAAAAGAACAAACTTTTGAAGAAGAATTAGTCATTATTGAGGAAACAATCGGAAAAATACTTAGATTCGGGGTTCTTGTCTCTGCACTGATTATTTTAGTAGGCATTATTACTTATTTGATTACAAATAACTCTGGTTATAAGGAAACGTTCCCTACTAATTTTAAAGATATTTTTATTGGGGTTGCTGCCTTTAAACCATTTGCCATTATTATGCTAGGTCTCTTTTGTTTAATCCTAACCCCTGTATTAAGAGTTGGAATATCCTGTTATGCTTTCTATAAAGAAAAGGACTGGTTATATGTTGGAATAACAGCCATAGTATTAATAATATTATTTATCAGTTTCTTAATTGGTTATACTTCTTAAAAAAGGGGCTTGTTTTCTTCCTGAAAACAGTCCCCTTTATTATTCATCCTGTTAAAATATCCTCTTTCGGAAAACGAATCTTTGATTTATTTGGTTTTGCTAATGAGAAGGCCAAGGTTAAAGGGCCAATTTTCCCAACAAACATAACAAGGACAATGACAAACTTCCCTGCCATCGTTAACGTTGATGTTAATCCCATCGACAATCCTGATGTTCCAAAAGCAGATACTACTTCAAATACAATAGCAAGGAATCTTGCGTCTTTCTCAGTTATGTCTAAAATAAAAATGGCAACAAAAATTACAAACAGACTAATAATAGTAATGGCTAAAGATTTAACAACTGTTCGATCATCTATTGATCGATTAAAGATGACAATATCCTCTTTGTTTCTTAAAAACGATAGAACAGAAAATACCATTGCAAGGAAAGTTGTTAATTTAATCCCTCCTCCAGTAGACCCGCTTCCTGCTCCAATAAACATAAGCAAAATCATAAAAAACAAGGTAGATTCATTTAGTCCTCCAATATCAACTGTATTGAAGCCTGCCGTTCTTGGAACCACTCCTTGAAAATAAGCAGCTTGAATCTTACCAGACCAAGATAGATCTCCTAATGTTTGAGGGTTATCGTATTCAAAGCCAAATACGAGCAGCACAGCAACAACATTAATTACAATTGTTCCAACTACCATTATCTTAGTATGAAGAGTTAGTTTTTTAAACTCTGATTTTTTCCAAAGATCAAATATAACAGTAAAACCTATTCCTCCTATAATAAACAGAAGCGAAATAACGATATTTACGACTGGATCTGCCACATATCTAGATAAGTTATCTGGCCAAATCGAAAATCCAGCATTATTAAAAGAGGAAATAGAGTGAAATATAGCAGCATAGACCCCTTTTTGCCACCCCATTTCTGGAATCCATCTAATCGCTAGAAGAACTGCCGCAATAGTCTCCAGAGTAATAGAAAATAAGAACAACTGTTTTGCCAATTTTATAATTCCGCCAATGGATGTTTGACCGAGAGCCTGTTGGATCAACAGCCGCTCTTTAAAGCCAATTTTTCTTCCCAATGTCATAAAAATTAAAACAGCAAACGTCATGATTCCTAATCCACCAACTTGGATTAAGCATAAAATTACAATTTCTCCAAACAAAGTAAATGAACCACCCGTATCAATAACAGCCAAACCTGTAACCGTCATCGCAGAAGTCGACGTAAACAGAGCATCCGTCCATGTTATGGTTCCTGTTGTAGCTAAGGGCATCTTCAAAAGCATTGTCCCTAGCAAAGTAAAAGCTAAAAAAACAAAAATAAGAATCTGAGGTGGATTTAAAGCAATTATATCCTTTTTCTTAGGAAACCTCATTTTTTCCCCTTCTTCCTTCCGTTACCATAGTCTTACCAACTCTAAAATATCGGCATACCAAAAACCACAGAGGTATCCCCCTGTGGTTCATTAATCTTCCATCCATGAACACAAGTATCGATTCTCCTTCTTTAAACGCTTACGAAGTTAGCAGTCGGATTCGGGTCTAAGAATAACCCTACCTTTTACAAAAAGGATTCACCCCAAGTGTTTTATCACAAAAAATTGGGTCCCCCGTTCCTCTAGTTGAGGATTCAGCGATATACTTATTTTTTTGTATCTTACTCCTCTGTATATAGATTTGTAAAGAGCCATTTCGGACAAAATTAGCGCAATAATAAGCAGTAAGAACCTATTCTCGTTCTTCTTCTTCCTTTTTCTAATCATGACGCATATTTACGCTTTTTTCATACAAACGATTAGGAAAAATCTAAACGGAATTCGGCTAATATTGTTTCTCCCCATGTTCTTTAATCAATCTGTAAAAGATAACCCAAATACTAATAACTAATAAATAAATAACAAAGGAATAATAAATCGTATATCCATGTTGATAATGAAAAATCCCTATCATGCCACAAACCCTTTCTATCGCGATACTCACAAGGGCCCAGCCTAAAATGTATAACAGCGTAAAATGGGGCTTAATATTGAAGAGATCATATAGATAAAAGAAAAGGTAGCTTATCGGGGCATACATCACATGGGAAAAGAAGTCCATTATCTCAAAAGAAGAACTGTCATTTATTATATAATACCGCACTGGTAAAATACTTAACGTATGGTCGAAAATGAAACCAAAAAAAACACCACACATGAGGTATATACTCATCGTCTTTTTAGTAAAACGTCTTGGGAGCAATATCACCAATAGAAATCCCAAAAAGATCGAGATAAGGATACTCCACTCATTTAAATTAAAATGAAAATCATAATGTAATTCTTTCATTTTTCTTCCAACTCTCCTTTATCTAGGCCAATAAACCAGCGGGCTATCCACCATACTAAGACTATTGATATAACATACAAAAGAGCAGAATATAACTGATTCCAATTCTCGAAAGCAAGAAGATCTGCCCATATATATATCCGATCTTCCAAACATAAGAATAATACAATAATCCCGGAAAATAGTAATCGCCATTTTATTTTCCAAGAAGAGCAAAGTATGCAAATTGACAAGAGAATTTGAAATGGAATCACAATAAAGCGACAAATATACATAGCAAATGAACCTTCAACCGTGCGAGTAAGAGGGACCCAGTGCAAATTAACATCTAATATTGTAAATATTGTAATTGTTAAAATTGCAATAATAAAGTACAAAAAAACAATTTCCGTAAGCATTAAACCTTTAGGAACAATAGCAAATACAATCAATACTATACATGCTAACAGTGACATAATAGCGATGGACATAAATAATCATCCTTTAAAGAAGATTTGGCATATAACATGTAATATGCCCAAAAGAAACAATATTATTTCCAAAATAAAGTATTATTGCCAGTGTTAAGATCGTCCGGTATATAGACACAAAAAGCCTTCAAGTTTTCATATACTTGAAGGCTTTCTCATCATAAACCTATGCATTAACATGATATCGGCCCTTCGGCACAACTAAAGGAGTTCCTGAGACCGGATCATTAATCACCGTACAATTAAGTCCAAAGATATCTTTAACCAACTTACTTGTAATGATATCAGCTGGCTTCCCTTCTCCTACAAGCTTGCCTTTTTCCAGTGCAAAAATATAGTCTGCATATCGTGCCGAAAGATTAATATCATGCAGGACCATTACGATCGTTGTACCGTATTTTCGATTAAGATCTGTCAGTAAATCTAATATTTCCACTTGATAGGTGATATCTAAGAAAGTGGTTGGCTCATCAAGAAATAAAATATCTGTTTGCTGAGCAAGTGCCATTGCAATCCAGACACGTTGTCTCTGACCACCTGAGAGCTCATCAATATTTCGATTAGCAAATTCTGTAATCTTCATAATTTCCATTGCTTCTGCAACTGCTTCATAATCCTTCTTAGACCAGCCACTAAAGAAATTTTGATGAGGAAATCTCCCTCGCCCAACTAGATCTGCTACTGTTATTCCTTCTGGTACAATAGGAGATTGTGGTAAAATACCGAGAATGCGTGCTAATTGTTTTGGCGGAAATTTACTAATTGCCTTTCCGTCGAGTGCAATACTGCCAGAGGAAGACTTAATAAGATTGGATAGTGTTTTTAAAAGCGTTGATTTTCCGCAGCCATTTGCACCGATAATCACACTAATTTTATTACTCGGAATTTCAAGCTCAATATCTTGCAATATCGTTTTGCCTTCATAGCCTGCTGTTAACATTTCCGCTCGAAACTCATGTATCTTATCCATTACAATTCTTCCTTTCGATTCATTCGAATTAATAGCATGATTAAGTATGGTGCACCTAGAATACCAGTGATCACACCTACTGGGTATCTAGCGACAAATGCAAACTGTCCAATAAGGTCAGATGCTAAAACCAAAATGATTCCCACCAGACCTGCTGGAATAACACTAGAAAATCCTATTCCAACTAATCGTTTAGCGATAGGGCCCGAAAGGAATGCAACAAATGCAATCGGTCCAGTGGTAGCAGTAGCTAACGCAATGATTAGAACCGAACTAATAACCAGTACAACTCTTGTTCTATCTGTGTTGATGCCTAGTGATGCGGCAGTTTGTTCGCCAAGCTCTAACATATCGAGTCGCTTTCCAAGTAAGATAATGATAGGTGCCAAAAGAAGAACAGTAATCATAAGCGGGTAAATATTTTCCATCTTCACCCCATTTAAACTACCACTTAACCATCTCATTGCTGTCGGAACATCATGATGCTGTCCAATTAGCAATAAATAGGATATTACGGCATTTAGCATTGCCTGTATGCCAATACCTATCAATATTAACCTGCCAATAGAAAAAGAAGTTCCTTTCGACAATAGAAAAATAACCAGGACTGTAGCTAATCCACCAATAATAGAAGCAATGGAGACAAAAGTACTGCTTGCATGAAGAACGATGATACAAAATACCGCAGCGGCACTTGAGCCAGCTGTTATTCCAATAACATTTGGATTTGCTAGAGGATTACGAAGCATTGTTTGAAACACATGTCCCGAAATACCAAAAGCAAAACCAGCAAAAACACCAGCCACCATCCTTGGAAAACGGATTGTTCCGACCGCAAAAGAGGCTCCTTTCACTTGCTCGCCTAGTAAAACACTAATTACATCCCCAACTGGATAAATCGTATTTCCCAGCATAAGCATCATGCAGCATAAAGCAAAAGCAATGATTGCTAACAAACAAATCACAATAATAAAACGACGACGTCTTCTTGTTCTACCTACCATAATAAGATTCATTGATTCATTCATCATAACGTACGCATTTTCGCTTTCATAGTTATTAAGATTAAAATTGGTGCCCCGATAAAGGCTGTAACTACGCCCACTTCCAGTTCACCGGGACTGCCAATAATCCGGCCGCACACATCTGAAATCGTTAGTATAATCGCTCCTGCTAGAGCGGACATTGGAATAATGTAGCGCAAATCAGGACCAATAATAAGACGGATCACATGGGTTGCAAGTAAACCTATAAAACCAATTGGGCCCGCTAGAGCTGTTGCTGCCCCACACAATAAGACCCCTCCAAATGCCGCAACAAGTCTAAGTGTGCCGGTCCGCACACCCAATCCCTTTGCTGCTTCATCCCCTAAGGCCAAAGCATTTAAGCCCGGGGCAGAGAACAAGGCGATTAGAATGCCTATAAGGAGAAAAGGAATGAAAATAGAGATAGAATCCCAATTTCCAGCACCAACACTTCCCACCTGCCAAAATCTAAATTGATCCATAACATTGGAACGCGGAATCATAATAGCCATTACAAGAGAGGATAAAGCTGCACTTGTCGCTGCTCCCGCTAAAACGAGTTTAAGGGGGGTGGCACCGCCACTCCCCATCGAACCAATTCCGAATACAAAAATGGCAGTTAAGATTGCTCCTACTAATGCAAACCAAATGTATTGACCAGCAGTGCCAATATGGAAAAAGGATATCCCACAAACAACAAATAGAGCTGCACCTGTGTTTACTCCTAATATACTAGGATCTGCAATCGGATTACGAGTGACGGATTGCATAAGAGCACCAGAAACTCCCAATGCAGCACCACACAACAAACTAAATACAGTTCTAGCAATTCTTTGGCGGACAACATTTGCTCCGTGAGACTGTACTTCCGGATGGAATAATCCATCCAGTATTTCATTCCAGCCAACAGTGCGAGATCCAAAAGCAAGAGACGCCAATATACTTATACCGACTAAGATAATAGAAATTACTAATACGCTAATAAATTTTCTCGGTATTAATAACTGCTTATTTTTTAAAACGGATGTCTGTTCCATTTACTTCACTTTACTTACAGCTTCTGAGAGTAATTTTAGGTACTCGTCGAGCGTATATTCAATCGAAAGTGTACTTGGTGTTCCGGCTGCTGCAAGTGGCGTATTATCCTCGATAATGACAACAGACCCTCGCTGTACAGCTGGAATCTTTCCATAAATCGGATCTTTTTGTAAAGCGGCAAGTGTTTTATCATTTCCATACGATACAAAAATATCTACATCATTTAATATGTCTGCATTTTCAGCACTTACTTCCAAATAGAAACTAGTTGGATCCTTAATTTGACTGGTAATACTTTCCGGGTATTCCATCCCTAACTCTGTAAGGAATTCACCCCGTGGATCTGTTGGTGAATAGATATAAAACTTGGATAAGTCAGCACCATTAACACTTACAAATGCCGCTTTTTTCCCTTTCAATTCAGGAAACTCACTTGCTTTATCTGCAATGAATTTTTCTGTATCTGCAATAAGCTGCTTCCCTTCTTCTTCCATACCCATCCCCATTGAATTATACGTTACTTGTTCACGCCAAGAAGCAACCCAAGGGTTTTTTTGATATGCAACAACAGGAGCAATTTCACTTAAAGTATCATACTCTTCCTGTGTAAGTCCTGAGTACGCTGCAAGAATGACATCTGGATTAGAATCAGAAATCGCCTCAAAGTCTATGCCATCTGTATCTTGATAAATATTCGGATTTTTTTCACCTAGCTCTTCAAGTTTTTTTGCAGTCCAAGGTAACATTCCGCTATCATCTTGAACACCATAATTTGCTGCTGAGAAACCAACAGGTACAACGCCAAGCGCAAGTGCTACATCTTGGTTAGACCAGGCAATCGTCGCAACACGTTCAGGTTTTTCCTTAATTACAGTCTCTCCAAGCGCATGCTTAATCGTTATTGGATACGATGAATCTGTATTGGAATCAGCCGATTTTTCTTTATCAGCCTTCGAAGATGACTGACTTGAACAACCCGCTAGTAAAAGAATGGCTACAATAGAGAACAAAAAAATAGGAATAGATGGCTTTCTTCGTTTTTTAAACATATGTATGTCCCTCTTTTTCTATATTATTTTATAATATAAATGATTATCATTCTCAATTATAATACTTGTTTTCTATTTTTCTGTCAATTACAAATAGTAAGTTATACGTGATTTTGCCATCTTTTGATGAAAATTCTCCATTTCACCAACTATGAGGCGGTAAAATCAAGTAGACTACTAATAAATTTAAACTCTTTTAGACATATTTAAAGGGCAACGCGAAAGCGATTGCCCTTTTTAAATTCTCATTAACTTTCCCTCATTTCCTTTATCCTCTAAATAATTGAAATCCCGAATTAATATTAATTTGCCAATTTCACAAGCATATGTGCTAATTTATGTCGTTCCTCTTCATTTCCCACTTTCCACAGTTCCTGAAGAAGTGCCTCCTCTCGATTTTGTGGTTCTGCATTGTTAGCAAGATAGCCAGCGACTTTCTCCGCGCTTTTCGCTAATTGTTCTTCATCCATGCCAAGATTTTTGCCTACTTCTATTTTACTGCTTAAATAAGATTTAAACTCATCAAAATTCTCTAGCTTCTCTTGGATTGTTTTTCTATTCATTTCTTTCACTGTTTCTTCTGCCTTGTTGGGATCTGCATTATAATTATTCATCAATAATATTCCCTCCAATGTTTTAGTCTCTTAACTATTCCCCAGAAAAGCCCCGTGAAACTTTATATGTACTTAGCAATAATCTCCATTTCTATCTCATTCTTCCTTCGTCTTTTTTAACCCACACACAAAAAAACGAAGATTCTCCGGCGGTGCACCAGGAAAAACCTTCGTTAAGATAAACTATTTACTTGTGCTTACATACCTATCTCTAGCTGCTCCTAATCCAAATACAAAGAGCAGTAATGAAGCAGCAGCTAAAATGAACAACGGAACAGTCCAGCTATTCGTTACATCATGTAAATACCCGAAAAGCGTAGGACCAATAGCCGCGAGTAAATAACCAACTGATTGAGCCATGCCAGATAGTTCTGCAGCCTGTCTGCCATTCTCCGTTCGCAAGCCAAAAAACATCATCGATAAACTGAAGGCACAACCTCCCCCAATGCCTATCATGATAATCCAGCATACAATTAACTTTGCACTTCCATAAATTAGTCCAAGTGTCCCCGCTAAAAGCAAAACGCTCATGATAGTGACTAAAGAACGCTGACTTTTCATACGCCCTGCAATAATAGGCACAATAAAGGTAAACGGAAGTAATGCTAATTGCATCACAGAAAGCAGCCAGCCAGATTGGTCTGAACTTATTCCTTGTTGTTGTAAAATCTCAGGCAGCCATGCAATAAGAATGTAAAAGACCATCGATTGTAACCCCATAAATAAGGTCACCTGCCAAGCTAATGGAGAGCGCCACAAGTTCACCTGAGTATCTACTACTTTATTTCGAACAGCTGGTGTTTCCTTGTTGAGATGCTTTACTTGAGGCAGCCAGAATAAAATGGATAGGAAGCTAAGTATCGCCCAAATTCCCAATCCACCCTTCCAGCCAATTCCAAGTCCAATGGCAATTGGAACGCTTATTCCCGAAGCAATAGCAGCCAATAAATTCATCGAAATAGAATATACACCTGTCATTAATCCAATTCGAGTTGGAAACTCTTGTTTAATCAGACTTGGTAATAGCACATTAGAAATTGAAATCGCCAATCCTAGCACAGCAGTACCAATATATAAAGCAGCCACCCCAGATAATGAACGTAAAATAATGCCTAGTGTAAGAAAGATAATAGACATCAGAATCATCATTTCCACACCAAATTTACGAGCCAATTTAGGTACAAGCTGAGAAAAAAACGCAAAAGATAATAATGGCAATGTGGTAATCATCCCTGCTAATGTATTAGAAATATGAAGATCATCCCTAATAAATCCTACTATTGGACCCACTGATGTTAATGGAGCTCTTAAATTAGCAGCAATAAAGATTATTCCTATAACAATCATCCAAACGGCTGATTTATGAACAGCTCGATTTGATTGTATATGTTGATTAGTCATTGTTTCCTCCTGATTCTAATAGCCAAATGACTATGAAATGAGTCCTTCCTCATTAATAAGAAGTCGTCAGCCAAGCAATTTGGTATATTATAATATATTTTCACCGTGATAATGAATAATATAATATAACAAGCGGGTGTTTGTCCATTCTTTTTTCTAGAACAAAATATATCCCCGCTACTGGATGGTATAACCTAACCACTATCTCCCGTATCTCAATAAGATGTAGAGTACAGCAACGTTATCGGTTTGATTTATATAGGAATGGTTTCCATTTGCATCAAAACTAATCGAATCATATTCATTTAAGATATATGACTCATTATTGACATTAATGGTGATGGTTCCCGACATCACCGTTGCTATTTCCGTCGTATTGGGGTGATGCTTTTCTGGATAATAAGAACTGTGCGGTTGTAAATATGCTCGACACATTTCCATCTCATCCTTTTGATTTTGAAAAATCGGCTCTACAGCCCAATTGCCATCATCTCCGAAAATTCTTACCCCGCTACCAGCTCGCGATACATTTACACTGTTTCCTGAGGAAAATAACGCCATCAGAGGGATCGATAAACTTTGCGAAATCTTCCACAATACCCCAATTGTTGGATTAGTTTCTCCCCGCTCAATATTTCCCAGCGTCAGCTTACTTACACCTGATATCTCAGATAAATTTTCAAGACTCAACCGCCTCTCTTTTCGCAATTTTTTAAGCACGGTTCCAACTTGAATAACTACCTGTTTTGAATCATCTGTCTCTCTATTCATATTCGTCCTCCGTTTCTTTTATGGGAAATATTGTTATTCCTATGTTATGAACTTAACTCCATTCCTAATTAAGTGGTTCAAACAAACCTTTGCATTGGTTGGTCAACTGATTATAAACCGCAGCTCCTTTGGCATAAGCCTCTTGGCTAAAATCGTTCTTTTCCATAAATGTCTTTAAAAACATGTAAGTAGCGCCTGCATAATAGTTTGCAATATATTCACTATTCTTACCGAATGCTTTATGTTGCTCCATTACAAGCTTATTAAAATTGGCTAACTGACGAATAAATTCATTACTAATTCCAGCCCATTCAATTAATACAAATGTCTCTTGATTTTGTTTCCAAAATTGAATTAGTAGTTGAATAAAGCCTGAAGCGTTAAAAGATTGCTGCTTTAAAACCGACTTAAAATCACTCATTACGTTGGATATCTGTCTTATAATGATGTCTTCTTTCACTAAATAATTTCTATAAAAAGTTTGCCTTGCAATTCCAGCTTGCTCGCATAAATCTCGGATGGAAATCTCATAAAAGTTTTTATTCTTAAGATTAAACATCATTAAACTTTGCAGCAATAATTTTTGTGTTCTTTCAACCCGTTTATCCATTTATGCACCAATTTCCTTTCCTGTGTCACATAAAAAAATTCTTTGCTTTTTCTTTGCTTAAATTTATTATACAATCCTTTCAAGCTAAGTGACAATTGTAACTTAAGTGTCAATTGTTCATTTACCAACAAAAATTATTTATCCTATCGGAGGGAATTATTTTGGAAACAGGAAAGGTAGTAGTCATTACTGGAGCAAATAATGGGATTGGTCTAGAATTAACAAAAAAAATCCTAGCAGAAGGGAGTCAAGTCATTGCATTAATACGTTCTTCTTTTTTGAAGGATGACATCTTTATTCAATCAAAAATTACAACAGGACAGTTACGAATTTATAAAGCCGATTTATCTGATTTTAACAGTCTAAAAAAAGCGCTGGAAGAAATAAACGCAGCGGAGAAGAAAATAGATTTCCTTTTCAATAATGCCGGCGGCACCTTTCCTTCGCTGTTATTTTCTAAGCAAAATCGCGAACTACATTATGAACTTCAGACAGTAGTGCCTTATATTATTTTTAAGGAACTGTCCCCTTTATTTGAAAAGGGAGAGGATAAGACAATTGTGAATACCTCTTCAGCTGTCATCCTTCATATGAAACAGTTTGATCCAGACACATTGGAAAATCCATCTTCCTTTAAAAGATTATTTGGTCCCTATGCGACAGCAAAGCTAGCTCTATCTTTATGGACAAAAGAAATAGCAAAAAAAGAGAGTGCCAATGGATTCCGGTTTCTAAGTGTAGACCCCGGGAGTAACAATACGTTACGGAAAGAAAAAAAATCAGGTATTCCCTTTTATATAAAACCATTGATGAAGTTTTTCTCTTCTCCACCCACGAAAGGGGCTACTTTACTCTACGATGCCGCAATGGATAAGACTAGAGCAGTTTCTGGGGACTTTATTGTAAAGGGGAAAAGCACAAAGGTTAATTTTGCTGAATATAGTTCCCTTGTTTTAGAGGGAGTAGACAGAATTTATGTAAGGGAATTTTTGAATAGTGAGGAGTAGAGGATGTGATGAGTATTTATTCTTAAGGAGAGGATAACAGCTTCGCTGGTTTTCCTCTCCCTTTTATAAGGCAAATCCCCAAAATTTAGTTTTAAATAGACTAATAATCTTTAATCCTAAGTCATTGTTAACCAAACAGTCTACTTTTTAGATAAGATGACAATCCCATTAGGCATTTATTCATTCTCAACTACTATTTTACCAATCATACTTCCCGTTTCTACAATTTTATGTGCTTTACGTAACGTTTCGGCATTAATTGGTCTAAGAGTTTCTGTAAGGGTTGTTGTTACTTTCCCGCCGTCTATTAGTTTACTTAGTTTGGATAAAAGTTCATGTTGTTTAATCATGTCTGGAGTTTCATACATAGATCTTGTAAACATAAATTCCCAAACAAACGTGACACTTTTATTTTTTAAAGCAGTAAGGTCGATAGGATTAGCCATTTCTACAATCGAGCAAATCCTTCCTTGAGGGAAAATAATATCGGCCATATTTTTCCAATGCTGCTCTGTTTCGTTCAAACATAAAATGTACTCAACGCCCTTTATATCATGATCTTGTAGTTGAGTTCGAAAGTTTTCGTGATGGTTAATGATATAATCAGCACCTAATTTATTCACCCATTGCTTACTCTCTTCTCTGGATGCTGTGGCAATCACTTGTAAACCTGCCATTTTAGCTAATTGAATCGCTATGGAGCCCACTCCTCCAGCCCCACCAATAATAAGAATGCTCTTAGTTTGATTTTCTTCGTAGTTATTTACATCTATCATTAATCGATCAAATAAACTTTCCCATGCTGTTATCGATGTCAGTGGTAAAGCTGCTGATTGTGCAAAATTTAAAGACTTTGGCTTTAATCCGACAATTCTTTCATCAACTAAATGGTATTCACTATACGTCCCTGGTCGAGTTAGGTCACCAGAATAAAACACTTCGTCTCCAGGTTTAAACATTCTACAATCTGGTCCAACTTCTTCCACCACTCCACTTGCATCCCAGCCTAAAATTCTTGGTTCTGATTCTTCTTTATCTTTAGGAGCACGTACCTTTACATCAACCGGATTAACCGAAACAGCTTTTATTTTAACAAGTATATCTCTTTTGGTTGGTGTTGGTTTTTCCACTTGGACATCTATCAAACTTTCTTCCTCTTCTATCGGTAAATATTTATACAATCCAACTGCTTTCATTTAAAAGCCCTCCTTTTTTATTCATGTTTATTATAAAAAAGAAATATATTAAGAGTAAGTACGCACATTCTTGTAATCCGGTATCACACATGTTACCTATTAGGAGAGAAATGAAAGCAGCTGCAACTGACATTCTTGTAATCTGCTATTAACTATGTTACTAATTAAGAAAATAAGAACAAGCAGAAATGAGAAAGGTATGAATACCGATGAGAAATCGAAAGAAAGGGTATGGATGCCCCGAAGGATGTCCGGTTGAGGGAACGCTTGATGTGATTGGGGGTAAATGGAAAGGCGTTATTTTGTTTTATTTATTAGATGGAAAGAAAAGATTTAATGAATTCAGTAGATTAATGCCTGGTATTACCAAACGAATGTTATCTCTCCAATTAAGAGAACTGGAAGAAGACGGAATTGTTCATCGAGAAGTATATCCCGAAATCCCCCCTAAAGTGGAATACTCATTAACGGAATTTGGAAGAACGCTCGAACCAATTATTTCTCTAATGAATGAATGGGGAGAAAATTACAAAGAGTTTTTAAAAGAAAATAAGCGGGAATTAAAATAGGTTTATAAGCATATATATCGATCGGATATAGTCTCTCCACCTTTGTAGAGTCTTCCTTTATATTTTATAAAGAAAACCTTGGTACAGCAAGAATTGAATATACCAAGGTTTTCTTGTTGTGATGTGGAAAAATAAATTTACAACAATTAAGTAAGTTGATTTGGAATAAGGCTTACCCGTTCTATACAGTTTTCCTATGAAAGTATAAATACCCTCCAAGAAAAAATAAAATAAAACTTCCTCCCACTACGATTAATAATTGGTCCCAAGGAACTGAAAACACATCACCACTAGTATCACTCATATACATCATTGCAAAGGGCTGGGCCCATGGATAATAAGGTCCAAAACGCTCAGAATTCACCGCTAATATTGACGGTAATGTGAAGATCACATTGACAGCCAAAGGAGCAGCAAAACTCTTGAATAGAATAGACATCCACAATTGAAAAGCTACTAATGGAAACGTGGCAACCCATCCTCCGAAAATACTTTTCCAAACAATTTCAATTGGAAATGGATCTGTGAAACCTTTCATCATTCCCACTCCATAAACGGCACCAAGGTAGAATAATTGTATAACCAATACGAGGAGCATTAACAATATGTATTTCCCTGTAAATACTTGTCCTCTTGTTACGGGCAGTGCTAACAGCTGCTTCCAACCACCAGCTTGATGTTCATATCTGCATATCACACTCGCCAGCACCCCTGTGACTAAAGGTAAAAATAGTAAAGCATATGTCAAGTTCATTGATAATAATGGTAGATACCATTCATTCATTTCCGTTTCGAGATGGAAAGGTTTAGCAGTCAACCCTGTAAAAAGGCCAATGAGTGGACCGGTAAAAATAATTAATAGGATTTTTGATTTTCGCAATTTAAACCATTCTGATTGAAGAATAGAGAGCATTTATTATTTCACATCCCTTCTTGTAAAATCTATCATTCCAGCGATATATAATAAAACACCTACTCCAATTCCAAGCAGGACATTGATCATCGGCTCATTCCATTCGTTCGTTAATGAAGGCCACTTCCAAATCATCCAATCTGGTAAAACCATGGCCGAATAAACGAAAATCACGCCTAAAATCCCTATGGTAATCGGAATCCCTTGATTCTGACTAACAGTGGCAATCCAAAGCTGTAATGCCAATATAGGCAGTGCGGCAAAATACGGATAAAAACTATATTTTACTATTTCAACAAATGGAGTTTGCTCTCCCAAATCTAAAAAGACTCCAAAAGCTATGGTAAATACCATCAATAGCACGGATGATAGGAATAAAAAAAATGCAAGCACTGTAAATTTTGATAAATAAACATTCATTTTGGAAACAGGCAACGAAATCAGTTGCTTCCATGAATTCGTTTCATTTTCAATACTAGCCATAAAGGATGTTAAAATGACGATGCCTAATGCAAGTGCAAGTGGTGTAAAAGAACTTACATTCAATAAATAATATCCCCAATCATCCTCACTCTGTTTTAATAAATAATCCTTTCTCACTCCATAGTTAACCATCTGTAATGCGACAACACCAAAGGGGCCTAAAAAGGTTAGAAACCAAAATCCTTTTCGTTTAGTTTTTAAAAAGTCTGCCCTTAAAAGTTTTCCAATCATACTGCTTTCTCCTCCATAGTCATTTGAAGGAATATTTCTTCCAATGATCTCTTTTCCTCTTCAACACGATAAATCGAAAATCCCTCTTGAACAAGAGACTGTACAGCTTTTGCTACCCCCTCATTTGAATGCTCGGTTAATAAAATGATCTCATCTTGCCAATCAGCATTTATCCCTTTTCCTAATAAGGAGCGCCAAGCTAGCTTACTATCACTAACCTTTAATAAAATCCTTTGCTGCGCATACATACGTAATGCTTCAATGGAATCCTGAAAAATCATTTTTCCTTTTGTAACGATCCCTACCGTTGTCGCCATTTGATCAATCTCTGACAACAAATGACTAGAAATCAATATAGTCATTCCTGTCTCAGCAGGCAATCGTTTAATTAAATTTCGGATCTCAATAATTCCGGATGGGTCTAGTCCATTTGTAGGTTCATCCAAGATTAATAATTCGGGATTGTTTAATAGAGAAGCAGCAATTCCTAACCGTTGCTTCATTCCTAATGAAAAGCCTTTTACTTTTTTATTTGCCACGTCTTGTAATCGAACAATCTCTAATACTTCGTTAATTCTCGTTTTCGGCACCCCTAAAATCTTTCTCAATGCTTCTAAATTCTCATAAGCAGTTAGATGTGGATAATAGGATGGATTCTCTACTAGTGAACCTACTCTTTTTAATATGTCTCTTCTTTCCAGCCTTAAATCCTTTTGAAAAATATGAATCCTACCCGATGTTGATTTCATCAACCCCAAAAGCATACGAATCGTCGTTGTCTTCCCTGCACCATTAGGCCCTAAAAATCCGTATATTTCTCCTTTTTTAATCTTCATATTCAAGCCTGCAACAGCCTCTTCTTTACCAAAACGTTTAGATAAATTTTCCGTCTGCACTACATATTCCATTTCTCTCACCTCATCTTCTATCCTAGGAAAAGAAGGTTAAAACTGAGTATGCTGACAGGTTAAATTTTGTTTAAAAAAAGATAGATTGGAAAAGGTGCTAAATGACCTTTTCCAATCTATCTTTACTTGAGTCTCTTTTTTTTATTATTTTTATTGTTGTTCCATGTTCACTTGACTTAATTTCCCAATATAACTCCATACCTTTCACCATCATATCAACAATAGACAAACCAATTCCTGCACCTGCTTCATTTGAAATACCCTTCATCCCTTTTCCTTTATCTGAAACAACTATAGCATCATATTGATCTGTGGATTCCGTTTTCACACAAATATATCTTCCACTTTTAGCGTGACGCAATACATTTTGTAATAAATTATCTAATATACGTCCTAACCAAATTGGATCAACCGTCCATTTACTATTTTTAAACGGGAGTAATTTAACTTCTATTTCAAATCCCTCTTTTTCAAAAACCGGGTACCATAAAGCTAAACATTCACGCACATAACGAATAACATCTATATCCTTCCAATCAACTTTATATTTACTAGCCATTAGTAGAGTATATGACATCAAATTTTCCATTAACCTATCAATATTCACTACCGAGGCTTCCAACGCCTTTATTGCTTTTGTACCCTCTTCTGATAAATCTTCTTTAGCAATTGAATAGGTTTGAGCTCTTATTTTAGTTAAAGGTGTCCGTAAGTCATGAGAAAGATTAGCAATTAATTCCCGCCGTATTTGTTCTTCTTTCTGTTCACGTTGTTTACTTTCCTTGAGTTCAAATACCATTTGATTAAACGTTTTTTCAAGTTGTCCAATTTCATCCTGCTTTTTTACGTTAATCTGGATTGGCAAACCGTCAACATCCCGTAT
Organism: Niallia circulans; assembly: GCF_003726095.1. NCBI lineage: Bacteria > Bacillati > Bacillota > Bacilli > Caryophanales > Bacillaceae > Niallia > Niallia circulans. The sequence continues at coordinate 4,159,372 of NZ_CP026031.1, read as the reverse complement.
CTCCATCGCATCTTGTAATTGTAATAATCGTTTTCTGATGCCTCTAAAAAATAAAAAGGAAGCTATAATAAATAAGAAGATGATACAGATAACACCGACTAATAATATCGTGCCATAATTATCATTTGCTTTTTCAAGCGGAGATTTTAACGCAGTTCTAGGAATCTCAAAAACTATAAAGCCTCGAGATTCTTCCTTTCCAACAAAGGCAATAACCGTAAAGGGGTCCCCTTCATATCGACCTTTGATAAATTTTGCTGTAAAAACAGATGACCATTCGGAAGGAAGTTGTTCTCTTACATTTACTTGCTTTCCTAACTTACCATTTTCATCAACCCAAAACATAGAGGCATCGTGAAATTGATTTTTCCACTTGGAAAAATGCTGTTCAATTGTTTCAGGCGTGACGTTTTTCAAATTGTTTGCTTCAGCATGCCACTTTGTCTCTATTTCATTGAAATCATTCCTATATTGGGATTGACTTCCACTTTCCATGTTTTCTGCAACACCAGACACAAATATTGTGACAACTAGGAATGCGAATTGAACAAGAAAAATGGCTATTAAAATAATCATCATGTACTTCGCCAATAATGATTGGAAAAACCTTCTCATATTTTCACCCGATATCCGATGCCGCGAATCGTTTCAATGATTGTTGGATTTGAAGGATTCTTTTCAATTTTTTCTCGTAAATAACGAATATGAACCATTAAAGTCTTATCTCCTTCGATATATCGCTCGCCCCAAACACCTTCATATAGCTGTTCCTTTGTTAATATTTGGTTCAAATGTCGAATAAAGAATTGAAATAAATGATATTGTTTTCCTGTTAATTGAATTTCGCTTCCTGTGTCATTGTTTACTAATCTCATGTCTTTTGTATAAATAGTTAAATGTCGCAATTCTAATATATCGTCATTCTTTTGATATCTTCTTATTAATACTTCGACACGAGCTGCAAGCTCATCAGGATGAAAGGGTTTTGTTAAATAATCATCTGCAAAATAAAGACCTTCTATTTTATCCTCAATTGAGGTACGTGCGGAAAGCATTAAAATAGGCAAATCTCTATTTTCTTTTTTGATACGCTTTCCGATAGAGAAACCATCTAATCCTGGTAACATTACGTCCAAAATGAGGATATCTACGGTTAATAGATACTCTTCCACTCCTTCGCCTGACTGTAGCCATGTTACTTCATATCCTCTTCCCGTTAGATCCTTTGTCACCCAGCTGCCTATATCACTTTGATCTTCTATATACAATACATGAACCATTTCTTCCTCCTTTTTAAAATAGCTGTTTTCTTTTACATATAACATACCTATATCAACCTATCAAAAGAGATCTTAGTTCCAACCTCTCCTTTGGCCTTATTTCATCCACTGCTAAATCTAAGACTTTCTTTTTCTTATGAATGTTAAAAAACACCCCTTTTAGACAGTATTAACCAAAGGAGTAAAGCGGTGCAACACATTTCAATTCAACGACTAGTTTAGCATTTAAATAAAATTTAATTATTTCGAATAATTCATGTGAAACAAGCATCTGTTTATGGAACAATTGTAAAAGTCCATTTATATAAATATTCAAAGAAAAATTCAAAAAATGCTGATATGCAGCACTTCTTAGGTTAATATGTCTTCAAACACTTTCATTTAGAAACATTTTCCAGCTGATTTTTTAGACCTGGTAAGAGATTTTAAGATAGTCTATTCGCTTCATCGATAAGCCCTATATTATACATGGATTCCAGCACAATTTTCTTTAACAGTGGTTCATCTGATAAAACATGATGAAGTTGTATATCTCGAAATACAGCATATTGTGATGGTATTGGTGCACGAGATAAGTATGCTTTTAAAGCTGCTAAGTCTGGTTCAACGTCTTTATTAATTTTTAAAGGAAAGTGCGTTTCATTAGCAAGAAATGGAGCAATTACACCAATGCCATCCTGGGTTTGAATAGTTATCATTTTTTGTCGCTGCAATCTAAGCGTTTGAATATAGCGATAAGGATTAGCTATAATAGGCATTTGAATGTTTTTTTCTAAAAAGTTATCGATATACTTTAATAATTGTCGTTCAGACTGAGGATGAAGTTCATCATCCACTTCCCGTTCCTTGAATACTAAATAACTGTCTTCATCAGCGAAATAATTATAAAATAAATCACTATCTGTGCAATTGATACGTAAAAATTCACGCAAATTTTTTGCGACTATACGGGTTGGCTTTTCAAACTCCATTGGACATATACAGACAATAGGCGCCTCTTCAAGGTCAGAAACCGATCCATAGTCTGTTAAAAATCCATAATGAATACCATCTACTCCAATATGGCCAAATACAATAACATCGCTTGGTGTGTTAAAATAGCGAAAGTCGGATAATGAAATATAAAAGTGAAGCCCATTATAAAAAGATTCACAATCGCCAAGTTCCTTCTCTAATTCCATTAATTTTTGAAGGCTTGCTGGTATATCATACTTTCCAAAGTTGCGCTGCATTCAAAAACCGCCTTTTCTTTTTCCTTTATTTTACTATATTTGTTATCAGGAAACTATTTTATGACATAAATTTCCCCGCTACTTCCCTTCCTGCATTCTCCCATTTGAATTTACAAACCTCTTCCTTTCACTAAAAACCCCCTGCCAATTATTAGAACTAAAGGGGGATAAACGTTGCAACTTTATACAAATGTAGCTTTCAAATAAAGATTAATTAAAACATTTTATGGACTCTTTATTTATCAAAGAATACAAAAAATCCATTTTGAAGAAAGATTGTTCAAAATGGATTTTCTTTTAATAACTCTGTTAGATTTTTTTATAAAATATAAAAGCTTCGGTTCTACATTACAGACAAAAGGGTAACCAGTGCTAAAATAGCCGGAAGCCCTTGTTTCACCATAATTGATTTGTTGGATGTAAAGCCTCCGAAAATGGCTGCCACTACCACACAAATTATGAAAAACAACTGAATCATATAGCCAATTGAATTAAGTCCAAGTATGAGTCCCCAAATGAGACCAGCTGCTAAAAACCCATTATATAGACCTTGATTTGCAAACATGATGGCTACATTTCGATCTCTTTCTAAGTGCTTCGGTAAATTGAAAGCTCGTTTTGCCAATTTTGAATCAATAAAAAACATTTCAAGGATCATAATAAATAAATGTTCTATTGCTACTATCCCAACTAAAATGGCCGCAAGTACTTCCACTCACTAATCCCCCCTTTTCTGTTTCCTAATATCAATTTATATTATTTCCATTGCGCAATTCTATCGACAGGGAGACGGTATGAAGCATATCCTTCATCAGCTGCTTTTCCGATGGACAGAAGCATGACTGGTACATAGCGCTCCTTTTCCAATCCGAAAGCTTCAGCGATATTTTCTTTTTCATAGCCCCCTATTGGGTTTGTTTCATATCCGTGCGCGCGTGCTGTCAACATAAGCTGCATGGAGACGAGACCAGCGTCAACTAGGATCGTTTCCCGATTTACTTGCTCCGGTAGTTGTTCAAAATGTGCCTTCAAAGCCTCAATTTGTCTGTCTTTTACCTCCTGTGGCATGTACCCTAGGTCAACGGCTTTTGAATAAATTTCTTCTAAATAGTCTGCATTGTTCATATCTGCAAATACTGCGATTACGGCAGATGAAGTGGTGACTTGTGACTGATTAAATTTAGCAAGCGCTGCAAGTTTTTCTTTGGATTCTGGGCTTTCGATGATAAGAAAACGCCATGGCTGTGCGTTGACTGAAGATGGAGCTGTAGTCGCTTCCTCTAATATTTCCGTCATCTCTTCTTTGCTGATTTTAACTGTTGGATCATAGTTGCGAATGGATCGGCGCTCTTTCATTATTTTCATAAAATCGTTTGTTTTTAATGTAGTTTTCATGTGCAAACAACTCCTGTATATTTTAATATTTTTCCTTATCTGCAAACAGCACTTTCTTAAACACAGTGCTTTCTTCTATGCTGAGATTTCCGAGGAAGCCTTGACTTGGTCTCGCCCTTGTTCGCTCAACCGAGCAAGGATAATACGGCTGTCCTCAGGATTACCTTCTTCTTTTAGCTTCAATCTGCTTGACGTGTCTTGTAACGGCTGCGCCATCGATATCATCCTTTTTTGAAGGTTTTTCTTAATCATTTTTTGTTCCATCTACTTTTAATTAATTCTCGATTATCAAAGTTATAATAACTAAGTTGAGGGCAATGCAGGAGAATCTCTTAAAAATGTAAACTTTACAATTTAAGGGATTCCGACATGTCATTGTTATCCAGAATATTTTCTAATAAACAATCTTCCCATTTATAAATCGCCAATCAATTAAAAAATGATGTCTACTTGTAACTCATTTTTACACTAGAGCTATCTAACTTTGCAAAGGTTGTCCATCATATGCTTTTATAGCAAGTGGTGCCACTAAAAAGTTACTAGCTTTGGCCACGAAAGAAGTAAAATGTTCACTTGTATTATGGCTTGCTACCGCCGCTTCATCTTGCCATACTTCAACCATGGTAAATGTATGATTCTTTTCTATATCTTTATATAAATTGTAAGAAACATTTCCACTTTCTTGTCTAGAAGCACGAATTAGTGTTTCTATCTCTTCTAAAAAAATTTGTTGTTTTGTTGCGTCTATTTGCATTTCAGCATGAATAATAATCATCTTCTTCTCCTCTTCTCTCAATCCTTTTATATTAAAGAAAATTTAAAACATCTATGAACACTCCGGTGCGTATATCAATATTTGAACGTCGTTCCATTAAAGTTTTACGTTTTAGATTTCTTTTATGCTATTTTGAATACGATCTAGCATATCAAATAGCAAATCTCGTTCCTCTTCACTAATATCTTTTAGCATAGAAGTGACGAAACGTTTCTTTTCTTCTTGATAGCAACTAATTTTTTGACGTCCATAATCAGTTAGCGTTACAAGAGTGATCCTGTTGTCACTCGCTTTTTTTCGTCTTAAAATCAACCCGTTTGCCTCGAGTTGTTTCAAATGCCGCGTGATTGCAGCATTGTCAATATTCATCTCTTTTTGAAGTGCTTTCTGGCTCATTTCATCCGCTTGATAAAGATGGCGCAAAAGTTCAAGGCGCGACTGACTAACACCTGTGCAGCCTTCAAATTTCGAATTGATTTCTTTATTAATAAAAAATAATTTATATAAAATAATTGCTTCCTTAGAGCAAGAATTTGTCAATAACTTCCCTCCTTTTTACAGTTTAAAAATTATTTGATGTATCAATTATTGACTCATCAAATAATTTAACTCAATTGGATTTAAAATGCAAGTATTTTTATTTTTCCTTTTTATCTCGCGCAAAAAAAGGGGTACCTTATAAAGGACATGAATAGTTTAGCGCATACTACCTGGAATTATAAGTATCACATAGTTTTTCCCATGCAAATCACCTCCGAAATAGTACTTTGTTTAAGTGTACCTTTTCGTAGGTGTTTTATATTGTCTTATTTAGATTTGTCTATACAGATATGTCACCTGTAGCTTTAGAATAAAGTAACTTAAGGAAATTGCATTTTATTTTGCCTTTTCTGGTAAAAATATCATTAATTTTAAGTATTAACCAAAGCCAGTCGTATGCAAGCTAAGCTAACCCGCGGCTTAAACTGCTCGAGGCATCAAAGGCCCCAGAGATAAGACGAAACGACTCCACTGGCCGCTGGCTTAGCCCTAAAATAATTTTACCATTTGCAAATCCGGAACCAGCTCAAGTTATTGCTGTCAGACATGGGGATCAATTTCTTGACACTCCATAATGACAAAAAATTAATTCCATTGGGTAAAAAAATCTGCTTTTTATCGCCCGTTTATCTTATCTGACCGTCAAAGTCTCAATAACAATCCCAATGCATATGCCATTCACCAGTCGAACGAGACCTGAACAAGTAAATCGTCCCGTTGTCACCCACCATAAATCTCGGCTTTTCCTCGCTTCCGATCTGCATGATATACTGACAATCTTCTAAGGAAACCGGTGACTGGATATAGGATGCGTATCCTCCTATTTTCGTTTGCGGGTAACTGCCGAATTCATCGAAGAACTGATCGCTCGCATCTTCATCCTCGTTCACTTCCGTCAAGTCAACATAATCCCAAGCCTCTTCCCAGCATGGGTAATCATCGCTATCAGCCTTGTGCCACCGAATCTGAAATTCCCTCAGACCTCTTGCTTCTTCCGGTGTTTCCATTAATTGCAGCTCTTCCACCGACTGATGCTCGATGAGTAGCCAGCCTTCTCCGTTCTTAACAGGATAGATTGGAAGCTGTTTCCTGTTAAGAAATAGCTGGATCAAACTTGCCTCTCCCACACCATCGATCCCACCAGGTATTTCAGGCACATACGCTTGCAATACGGGAATCATGGGACCATCTTTGTCATGAGGCCATCCCGCTTCCTTATCAATATAAAAATGCCCGCCAAACCAACTCATCCTCGCTTCCTCTGGACGAAATCCGCCAATTTGCGCCAGTACTGGCTTTTTTGCTATTTCCCTAAGTAAACTAAATGCCTCAAATTGTGTCATGGTAAGCAATTCTCCTCCCGATATCTGTTAGCTTTCTACTGGATAGACGGATAGCAGTCTTTCTATAAGTTCCATCCATCTCCTCAAGTATAATGGATGCCGATACGCGGCTCAAATATGCTCCTGATTCTTTCATCAAAGACGGCCAAATCGAAATCTAGCTTCTTTTTATCAGTTTCTTGCGAAAGCAGGTTGACCAACCTATGCTTTAATTGCTTTTCGTCGCTCATTCATCCATTTCTCTATCAATAATCTTTTAGAAAGTTTCATACTACAAAAGTTATTGAAATTAGGGATAAAGTCTTCTTCAAAACTAGATAAAATATACCATTTTTGTAATATTAAAGGAATTCTTATCTATTTTCCTTTATAATAATTATGGTCTACATAAAAAGAAGGGGTGTAAATGTGAAAAAAACGAAAGTATTATCGGTATCAATCCTTTCTGCAGCAATGTTATTGTTGGCGGCTTGCGGAAATGAAGAAAAAGCTTCTGAATCACCAAAAGAGAATGATTCAAAGGCTAAAACAGAGGAAACAAGTAATAAAGGGAAAACGAATGAAAAAGCAGAAGAATCAGATACTAAATCAGGTGAGGTATTGAATCCAAGTATTGCAGAAGAAACAGAAGGAAATGTTGAAGTTGTTTATACCAATGAAGAACCTGGATTTTTAAATGATATTAATGGTTTCAAAGTATCCGTTAACGAGTACCAAATTGTTAAAGTAACAGACATGAACGAAGATTCTAAGTTGCGTTTTGATGGCCAGAATAATGGATACGTAGTAACGACTAAAGTTACCATTGAAAATGGAACCGATAAACCAATGTATTATAATAATAATCATAAGATCCAGCTAAGCAATGAGTATGATTATATTCCTTCTGACTGGAAAACTCTTGTACCTGAAGATCAGCAGATTAATAAAATCAAAAAGAATAAAGAAAAGATTACTTTATATGAAGCTGGCGAGAAGGTAACTGGCTTAATGAGTTTCAGATTATCAGATGCTGAATTTGAAAAATTAAAAACAGTAAAACCAAAATATATAATTGAAGGCGGTTTAGCTGATAATGAACAAGCTAAAAATAGTAACATGCAGCAATCGCCGGCTTATGATTTTATTTATAGCGATGAACAAGCAAAACAAACAGCTGAACAACCCCAATTTTATCAAGATCGTTTAACGACTGATAATATGGCTGACAAAAAAATGATTTTTGAAAAATCTGGAATTAATGATACCAAAGAGATAGATAAAGTGAAAATTACCCTTGAAGGTGTACAATATACTGAAGTGATTCCAACAGAAGCCAATAAAGAACGCTTTAGAAATTTTAGTGATAATGGGATTGTGGCTGTGACTGTCAAATTGAATGTTGATAATCAAACATCAGAACCTGTTGACATATCGAATCTAAAAACTACTCTTAATATTGATGACAATCGTGCGAAAGTGTTAAGTCAGGGTATGGTGGAACCTCGTGAACAAAGGGAGATTGCTGCGGGACAAAAAGGTGAAAAACTGCATGTTTTCCTACTTAGAAAAGATGAATTTGAAATATATAAGAAGTTTGATATGAGATTTGGTCCATTTGTCGGTACAGATGGCAAAGACCAATTCAAAGGAAAATCTGCTACGTTTAGCTTACCAAGATAAATAAAAAAACAGAAACCAGTGTCAGTTAGAAAAGGCACTGGTTTTTTCGGACTTATTATGAGTTCCCAAATGTACAATACTTATCACTTATGATGGGGATTTTAGCTTGTTATTTTGGCTTAACAAATGATTTTTTTTGCGAATTCAAGTCCATTTATAGCTTTTGTAAAAAATAAGAAATCCTTTTAGAGCTAAACTGCCCCATTTGTGTTAAAAGAAGACCTCTCTTCTTTTATTATAAGAATGCTACAACATTCTTATTTTTTTGGTCTCAATTTATAAAAGAATTAGCAGATCATTTAGCTCACATACTCTAAGCTTAGCGTTAGTATTTTATTTAATTATAATTAAGATGTGACTTGAGATAGGCAATGGAGCGCTGCACGTAAATGCAAACAATTAATAATATGATAGACAGTATAAGTGAGAAAGGGATACTTAGAATTACTGGTAGATTAATGTCTTTCCAAATAGTCATAGTGATTTGATCAAAGCCAAAAGTTCGTAAAATACCTGCAGTTAAGGAAATAATGGCACTAAATATTAACGCTATATATAGTATGAAAAGAACCGGTATGGCAAGTAGATAAAGAAAAGAACGTATCATTTTAAAAAAAATCAAGATTCTTCACTCCTTATGATCTGATGAACAGTAGCAAGAGGTGAGATTGTATAATGGTCTTTGTAATATAGTTTCTGTATCTCACAGTTCTTTTTAATTGTTACCACATTGCCTTCCACTGAATTAGCAATTGTGTGTGATAGTAGGATAGTATCTCCTTTAATTTGCTGACAAATTAGTTTCTTATTCGCTAATGTTAAATTCATTTTTGCCCTTTCAACACATATATCATTGGCTATAAGTAGATTAATTTTATTTGTACCCGCTAATTTAAGATTAAAAATAGCAGAATGTATTTCTTTTCCCTGGACTATACCTATAACATTCATATGTGTTACATGAATAATATCCATTATAGTAAGGCTCCCCGAACTAGTAAGTTCCTTTATCTCTCCTTTATTTATTTTCAGTATTCCACTATTAGTGATTTTTTCCACTTTATTGTCTCCATTTAGGATACATGATCCCGTGTTTCTTAAGATTTCTGAAATAACTTGGGATTGAAACAAACTGTGACCATGAGTAGAGATCTCTTTCACTTGAACATCTTGCAGTACTTTAACTGAACCGCGGATTTTTAATTTTTCATAACCCTTTTCTATAGTATCTATTGTACCGTTTGTGAGGGTTAAACTAAGAAGTTTTTCGTTTTGCTCATTTGTCATCACTTCACCACCAAATATATTTTATGTTTGTCAATGATACATCTACATAATCTAAGGAAATGCAAAATTCTCAACAAAAAAAGGATTTCTGCGAAGGAAATCCTTAAAATATAGTACTCATTAACGTATTTACTTCTTTTAAAACTTTTGCTATGGAAGTGAGCTTATCGCGAGGAAATTTAAGGAATACTTCTTGAACCTTAACTTCTCCATCAGAAGTTAACATGATATTTACTACGCGTCGATCTTCTAGTTCACGTACCCGTTGAATAAATCCTAGCTTCTCTAATTTATCGACCATAGATGTGATAGCTCCTGGAGTAAGACTAAAAACTTCTGCAATTTCTGTTACTTTCATAACCCCATTAATTTTTAGTTGCAAAAGAAGTACAAGCTGATTTTGGTGGAGCAACTCATTCTCCGTTAACAGATTTGTAAAAGCTTTAGATTTTTGCTGAATTTCTAGCATTTCTTTCATGATAACTTCTATTTCTTGTGTTTGACTTGGTTTTGACATGTAATCATAGCCTATTTATATTTTTAAACTAATTTCTTTCAAAATAGTGGTTTACATAACTATTCTAATTTTACTTGGAATAATATGCAATGATATTTAACTCGTTTCTTCTCTCATAAGTTTTCCTCTCCTATTGAGCTTAATGGCTGCTTTGTAAATTAAATTAACTTTAATTTTGTTAATTTTTTTGCAGAATCGAGAATAGTTTCCTCAACCAGACGAGGGCTCCAATTTAGCTGAGTTCTTGCTTTTTCTGATGTATATCGGAATTTCCTTCCTAACATGGGTACTAATGAAGCTAAAGATGGATTCATTTTCGCAGCACTTCTCAGTATAAAGTCAGGAATTGTTTTTGTAGGAATGTTTTTCCCAACTTCCCCTAACTCCTCTTTAAGAAATTTTGCCATATCATTCATCCACATAAATCCACTACTGGCAATATATCTTTGTCCTGCTGCTTTTGGATTAGTCATTGCACGTATATGAAGGTCTACTAAATCACGTACATCAACAATTTCAAACCCGATTTTTGGATTCCCCAATCCCTTTCCTTGTATTAATTGTTGAATCACCTCAATAGAACTAGGCACATTAGCGTAGAGAATTGGTCCAAATATTGCTCCTGGGAGAATTGTTGTTAACGTTGTCTTACTGTTTTTCTCCTTAATAAAATCCCAAGCTGCTTTTTCAGCAATCGCCTTTGATTTTCGATAAGCGTTCAAATTTTTGTCATTCAGATTGGTCCATAATGCCTCATTTATATGTTGATCCTTATTAGAGATATCTGGAGTTGCTGCTGCAAGCGACGATGTCATAACAACTCGTTCAACCCCTGCGTTGACAGCTTCTCTAATTACACGCATTGCCCCATCACGTGCCGGACCAATGAAAGTATCCAAATCATCATTGTTACCTGTCGTGAGAGGTGAAGCAATGTGAAGGACATAATCAACACCTATCATGGCCTCTTTCCAACCATCATCACTCTCCAAATCTGCAAGAAAAAAAGACAAAAACTTCGTATCAATCCCAATATTTAAAAGACTATTCGAAATATATACTCCCTTTTTTTCGCTTCTAACAGTTGTACGAACGTTATACCCTTGTTTTAAAAGGTCATGAATTGCCCATCCAGCCACAAAGCCTGAACCACCTGTAACCAATACCGTTTTGTTATTTTTATTTGTCATATTAAAATTCCTCCAAAAATTATTTGATGTTTGTAGCTTACAACACAAAATAAATAAAATCAACAAAAATAACAAAAAGTGTTCATTTTGTATAAGTTGTTTATTATGTTATAATAGAGGTATTATTTAATGAGGTGAAAAGAAATGGTTACAGAAAATGAACGAAAAGAACAAATGATAAATAAAATTAATGACGAAGTTGTCAAAAATGGATTTAAAACACTTACAATGGATGGAATTGCAAAAGTAATGGGGATTAGCAGAGGTAAATTATATCAATATTTCCCCTCTAAAGACGAAGTAATTGAAGCTGTCACAGAACGGTACTTACAATATATAAAAGATATATCTGTTATAGGAGCCCCTGAAGAGTATCAAGAATTTGTAGATGAATTTATTTCTATTTACTTTCAGAATGTCATACTAGCAGGCTCAGCCTCTGAAATATTTCTAGATGATTTGAAAAATATTTATCCACATTTATTTGAGAAATTTTCTGAATCCATGTCCAAGCGTGATACTGTAATTCAGAATTTCTATGAAATAGGAATGAAAAAGGGAGTTTTTAATCAAGGAATGAATGCACAATTGATTAACTTACAGGACAAAACAATGTTAGCCGTTTTAATTCTTCCGAAATTCTTATTTACTCATCGGTTAGAACCGTCTCAAGCAATTCGTGACTATCTTCGAATACGAATTTTAGGGATCATAGCTCCTGAACATCAAAGTTTAGTGAATTATGAAAAGGCTGAAGCACAAATTAAACATCTTGATGAAAAATTTAGACGAGTTTTTATAGAAAAAATATAAATTTCGATTTTAGAATTCAAAAAACCGAAGTTTCACCGGGAAAAATACCGGAAAAACTTCGGAATTGGAACAACGTTTATTTTTAGCTAAGAATCTTTATTTTATATAAGGAAGGGAACTTTTATATGAAAACAATAAATCTACATTACCTGTTGGTTTGAAATAAATTTTGAGCAAACGGATGCTGCAAACTTTGATATTATAATAGAAAAAACCCACTCATTAACCAGATTCTATTTAAAACGAAACATATTCTATTCTTCTCACGCTTGTTAGAAGGGACAGGACGACCAATTACCTTATTAACATCAAACGAGCTCACTAAATATATATCTGCAAATGTAGCATCAATTTTGAATTACTTAAAATAGGGCGATGTTTCAATTCATATTCTTTAGCGCTTTTACGGAACTGAATATCTTTCTTCGTATCTTCTATTTTTCTTAAACCAATAGTAAAATTGATTGTAAGATGGAATTCGGCTGCTTCCCATACTCTGAATTTCATTTCACCATTTTCTTTAAAAAATCGCGTAATATGAAATGATAGACATCTTTTAATGAGTAATTGTTCGTTTTGCGGTAGTATTTATTTATGCCGTGCTCAAACTGGAGTTTCACTTCATTCGTTATATTAATACCAGTTCGATAATCGCCACTAATGTTTACTCTACGTGAACGATCTGTTTTTGCTTCTGACAAAGACTTAGCTTTACCCTTACCTCCTGAGTTGCATACTCTGGTAACATGGAATCCTCCCATAACGACTAAGCAATTTCTTTATTTTGTTTTGCCCAATTCCACTTGTCTTAACGATTTCAGTAATCTTCTTTTCTCTTCCTTTTTTTCTTAGTAACTCTCTTATATTAGGAAGGATATATTCTTCTATTGTTCTCCAATCTTCTTCACGTTTACGAATTTGAACGTCCGTAAGCTCACTATCTGGAATGGCTTTTTTATAAGGATCATTTACAACAAAAAGCTCATCTTGATTCATCTCTGCCTGTAAGTTTGCATAAATTTCCCTTTGGGGCATAGCACTTGTCGTATCAATATTAACTATATACACATAAGTTTCTTCTATCTCGATAACACGTAGTCTCTTTGAATCAGAAACATATTGAAGCACTTGGTTTATCATTATCATCCGTATTTCACCTTCTTTAAATTACTATCATCAATTGACTTAATGGTGACTGGCTTTTCTAAATCTAAAGGCTCAATCATATCTATGATAATGATTTTTCGAGATAATAAATGATAGAACATCGTTACATCACTACCAAAAGGCAAATATGTATCTTTATCAAATTCACTTGTGATTTTACGTATGCTTTCTTTAGTTCCTAATAACCTTTGCATTAATGAAATAGATAAATCTTTAATATTCTGGGCACTCATTTCTCCAAATACATCATAGTCTCGAATCTCATAGTAATTGTGAATATAACTGATATTTCTTGCCATTGTTTTATGTATTTCTTCTTCTGTCACAATACCCCAATCAACTTCTTTTCGATGCCAATACTCACGTTCAGTCTCAAATTTTTCAAGTATTCGCTCTTTTAATAATTCATCCTTCATTTTAATTGTATGAGCTACATCAAATATACTTTGTCCATTATTAATCATTACTAAAAAAGTCCGTTGTCATCACAATAGGTTCTCCCGTTTTGGGATTGGTAGGATGTTTAATACCTAACTCATCTGCAATGACAATTGTTTCTTCCCCAGTGGAAGTAAGGGAAATTGTTCACGAATATCCAGGGATAAATCAGAATATTCAGTAATATAAAAGTAGTTTCGTTCTAAATCTGCTAAAAACTCATGCTGCCTATTTGTCTTTATTCCTTTCAAGCGAGTAGATCTACCTAACGAAGATACATCTTGAATTTTTAACCATGGTTTATATTCTGAACCAATACCCGAGCCCCGGCCTTCTTTTATCCATTTCTCAATTTTAGATGTTCTTTTTCTTTTAGACATAAAAACACCCCTTTAAACAGTCATATCTAAAGGGGTAAAGTTTCGTGACTTTCTTCAAAACATCGCAACTTTATTTCAAAGCCACACTCACTGTTGCTTTGAAATAAAATTTGATCAAAATACTATATAAACCCGTATTTTACGGTAAACAAGAAGAATCCATTTTGAAAAATGGGTTGATCAAAATGGATTCTTCTTGGCATATTTAATTTCCGGTTTTATAAAAAAGTTTGATTATCTCTTATTGAACTAATGCCCCCTCAATAAGGTTTACGAACAATTATAGGAATTTAAATCCTTCCAGTCTTCAAAAGTTTTCTAAAATTCTCGGATAAGGCATTATCTTTGCTAAGTAGCAGAATAACTGAAGAGTAACAAAATACCAATTCCACAACTGCCTTTGGATGTTGTATTTTAGGATTTTCAACCCAAAAATTCGGTCTGGTGCGTCGTTAATGGATACCGCAACTCTTTTTCTAGTTATACAATAGAGCATAATTGGCGAAAAAAGATGGAGGCTGGCGGTTTAGAAGCACTTGAACCAAATCAAAAGGGGCGTCCTTCCATAAATATTACATAGCATCAAATACAAGTCAATGAAGGTGTATTCTCACCAAATGCACAAATTAGTCTTATGTCGCATATTATAAGTTATAAAAAGCTACTTTAACTTTTATAGCTATGAATTGAGTTGGTTTAACTTGACATGCTGCATCATTGAAAAACTAAAACGAATTCAAAGTAATGAAAAACAAATAAAAGTTGATGAATGTTTTGCTGTAACACCAGTTTTTTTAATTAATCAAGAAGGAGAACATTTTATTGCATCTGGCATATCGAATGGAGAACTATTCCATACATGTTATTTTAAGGTCATTTCGGTTAATGAACTGCGAAAATGTGTTGTCCTAGAATTACTTGTTCCTTGTTGTATGAAAACATTATGTGCCAATAAAGCTTTGTATCGTTCAGGTTCACGTATTTTGACTGATATTTCTTTTTTTTGTGGTATTGGTGAAGTTGAAATTCCTGTATATGATTATCTGATTTTAAAACCAAGTATAAAGGATAAATTTGAAATTTGTTTTTTAACAAATGAAAATAAAACAGGTATTTTATGGAACAACGAAACTAACTTTGCTAATACTGCTACAGTCACTCTTCATCATAAGGATACCAAGAATTGTTCGATTAAAATTATTCTTCATACTAAAGAAAATTTATATTCATTAGGTGTGAATAAAGGAGAAAGTTGCTCTATTACGGTTAAAGATCTCGAGTGTCTTAAGATCGAATCATCAAAAAGAAAATTGAAAGGACAAATAGAAGTTCAGCTGAATCACATTATTAAAACTATTAAATATTTTTAAGTTAGGTTGATTATCCAATCGAAATTGTTTTTTATAACATATTCTTATTAAGATAATACAAATTGAGGAGGATAATTATGGCTATTTTGGGCGGTTGTAGTAACGAGCAAACTGGCTTTGTAAACGATGCTGTATGTTTCACGATTGATTTAGGAGATACCGGAGCTGTAGCTACTCCAGTTTGGGAAGATGGAACTTCTTTTGTTATAAATGGAACAATAATGGTAGAAAACAATGGGATTGTAGGAGTTGGCCCCACAGCTTCTCTTACAGTTAATGGAACAGCAGTTGCGGGATTTACAGTAGCGCCAGGAGAAAGTAGATCAGTCACTTTAAATGATATCAATTCAATAGGTATTGTTGGAGCAGGAGGAACTGGAACTGCAAATGTAACCGTTTCTTTTTCATTAAATTATCAATATTAATCAGTTTGTATCTTTGATTCCACAAACTTTTGCTGAAAGTAGTGACAGGAATGTGCGCTCAACTTAACTCATGTGGAGGTAGTAGAGGACCAACAGGGCCAACAGGGCCAACAGGGCCAACAGGAGCAACAGGAGCAACAGGAATACCCGGACCAACAGGACCAACCGGGGCAACAGGAATACCCGGACCAACAGGACCAACTGGGGCAACAGGAATACCCGGACCAACAGGACCAACTGGGGCAACAGGAATACCCGGACCAACAGGACCAACTGGGGCAAATCCGCAGCTGTTTTACAATGAGGTAGCAGGCCCAGTTTCAGTTGCTGTTAATGGTACTGAAACGTCAATTGGGACTTTAAGTGTGCCAACAGTCACTGGCCAATTAATAAAATTAGATTTTGCCATTTCTGTGGATGTGACAACGACAGCTAACTCGAACTTTACTTTCCAAACTAGAGTTTATAGAAACGGAGTATTTGTAAATACACGCTCCGTGCAAAGAAATGTTAATGCTGCAATTACGTCAAGATTTCCAATTGCTACAACGTATGTAGAGACTGCAACAGTCACTGGTACGACTTCCTATGAGGTTAGGATAATCTTTACCACAGCAAGTAATGTGAGCAGCAGCAGCGCACTAAATTTGGAGATAAACGCAATTAGATTCCCTTAAACACGCATTCAATTCACTGCTATGTATTTACTCATAAATCCACGCGTATCAAAATAGAGGGGCTGTCTGAAAAGTCCCTAAAATAAAGCAAGAGGAGAAAAAGGTTCGTTTTTCTCCTCTTGCTTTTCTATTCTGTTGATTTCTATCTGAAAGTAGCTGGCGGATGCCTGCTACTTTCAATAGGTTGTGGGCCAATGCCACAATCTCAAACTCGACATGAACCTTAATGAGCCCCCTCAACGAAAACCTGCGGAACGACCGATAGCCTTTAATGGTGACCAAACGCACTCTCTACTTCGATTTTCCGTCGAGCGTAGATTGCGGCCTTCTCTTCACATTCAAGGGATCTTTTCGCTTTGGTTTTCATTTCTTCAAAAAATTGTAATTGCCTTTTAGTGGTTTTTTCTCTTTCTCATTTCCTTCCTTAAAAGTTACCTTTTATTGATTTCCATGCTGTTCACCCCCGGAGCTAGCTTGCTGCTGAAGGATATCTTCAAAATATTTTTTGTTGGCTAGCATTCTTGAATCATGGGGACGGTATTGTAAAGCCGATTCATTATGCTGATAGGCGAGCTGATGCTGGCCGAGTTTATCGTAGCAGACTGCTAATTGCAGGTGGGGAAGCCAGGTCGCGCAGGCGCGGTTTTGAAAAGCCAGGTTTTCTGCTCCTTTGTTTTCTATTGCTTTTTCATACCAATAGACCGCACTTTGAAAATCGTTTTTTTCTAAAAAATAGTATCCCAACCTACAGCAGGTTTCTGCTCTAGGCGGTCCATAGACGAGCGTGTAGAGCACCCAGCTTAATTCTTTTTCCTTCAGCCCCAATGAATGATAGCAGTCTGCTAATTTATTGCACGCTCTGATATTATCCTCGACCCATCCCTGTTTCATTTGTAAAAATCGTAAATAATACTCAATTGCTTGCTCCATTTTTCCGTGATCACACAACTCGTTCGCATAGTAAAATAAATCTCTTGGAGAAAAATCCTTTCCTGACGAGGCCATTTTTTCATAAATTTGGAGGTTGCGATCTGCGTCATGGCTAAGTGGCAGGTGAGAAACTGCAACTTCACTGTGGTGGAGGTTTCCGTACACTTCCAAATATTCATGGACGGCGCCAATCCACTTAAAGCTTTTTTCGCGTTTTACCAGCCGGTACCTTCTTAAGCTGGATGTGACGTTATTTTCTTCATCAAAAGCTAAATGGTATTTCATTGAGACCGCGTCAATACGCGGATCTAGTGTTCCTTTTAAATCCAATAAAATCTCTTGATCATTCTCAGTAAACACGTCGTCGGCATCAAGCCATAAAATATAGTCGGTCGTTGCCTGCTGAAACGAAAAATTTCGGGCAGCCGCAAAATCATCAGTCCATTCAAAATCAAAAATCCGGTCTGTATAACGGGCAGCGATGTCCTTCGTCTTGTCAACTGAACCGGTATCCACAATGTTTATTTCATCAGCTATCCCTTGCACAGAATCTAAGCACCGTCCAATAACAGCTTCTTCATTTTTTACAATCATGCATAAACTGATTGAAATCACATCGCCACCTCCGTTTTATTTTTGTTTTTTCTTTATGACATGGACAAACATGTAATCAATATGGGCATGTTTTGACAAGTGATCAAAAGACAAATCAAATAGCCCGACAAGGAATTGAAGTTCTTGTAAAAAGAGCTGTATGTTTGATTCAGTATCAGAGGAATGGGAGGTGATGGATTTTATGTCATAAAGATATTCAGGAAATAGGGTATTTATGTTGCGAAGTTGCAACTTTATTTTAAATCTAAAACTGCATCTTTTGATTACAATAAAAAGGCGTTAATTTTTTTCGATAAACGCTGCCCTAGAGTTAAAGAAAAAAATCCTGTAAAAACAGGATTTTTTTCAAACTTTATTATAAATTATCATTCTTTATTTTAAATAACCGAACTTTGTTTTAAATGGTCAATCTTTTTTCTGTCATCAAGGAAAAAAGTCGTTCAGAGATTTGCTTCAAAGCCCTTATTTTTACTGTGAACGACTTTTATACTTTTATCACCATAGAACTCTCGATTTTTCAACTTTTCTTATAAGAAGGAAAAAAGTTGTTCACACATATTTTATTTCACTTTTAATTTAAAAACCTTCTAAAAAAAAAACGCTGAATATATCAGCGTTTTGGTCTATGCACTCTAATGTTCTTTTGTAGATAAAATTTTCTTTTCATGTTTGATTTAAATCTATCGTATTTTTTTCTTTGCACTACATTTACTACAGTGCTTGGTGGATTAGCATAAGGGTTTGTTTGATGAGCCGGCGTTTTACGTTCTATTAGAAAAGTTTCAGGATAATACCATTGTCCATGGAACTCCTCTTTCATACCTATCTGAATAAACGCATTATCATTGAGGTGTAGGTTGAAAACAATAAAAGTAGAGTTTATATATCGACCTGGACTAGGAACATACTTAATCGTTAAAGTACCATATTCCAGTAGGTAAGGAAGATAATAAAAATGAAGCATTTTATCCTTCATTTTATTTAATTTGACTCCCTTTCCCCTAATATGCGCCTTGTCAAGATTGCCTTCAAGTATATTATTCCAACCACCTATACCCTTATATTCCTTAACTAGTTCACGGTTCATTCTCTTTTGGGGATTTACAGTCTTTTCAATTGCCACTAAATGGCAAAACTTATCTAAATCAAATTTTAGCTTTATTTCTTCACCTGAAGATAATACGAATTCATATGTATAAGGGTATAGTTGTGTATAATAAAATTCACGAAGAACTGGTAGGTCAACGTCCGCAAAATTGGGGCGACTATTTAAGCTTAACAAACCTGCAAGGTCTAACATATTGTTTTTCTCCTTAACCTTATGTCAAATAAAAAAGCCCTGATGAAATCATCAGAGCCTACACTTCGATAAAATTAAAAGGGCGGCACATTTTTGATAAACAAGGTATTTTTGAGACCCCCCCGTGGGGTACCGGAAGCCACCAGTTTCCAGCTTGTTCATGAAAGGAACAACAAAAATCTCTATATACACATTATAGAACTTCATAGTTTAATAGTCAATAAAAAACTAAAAAAAATAAAGAGGCGGCATAATTCTGAGGTAAACAAGGTATTTTTGAGACCCCCCGTGGGGTACAGGGCGCCGCTAAACCCTGCTCGAAAGTCGACTGTTATTATTATATTCGTATCTAAAGGTTTTTAACCTTTAAATTATTCTATTTTACTAATAATTTTGCAACGTTAATATTATGCTGTATTACTTCCCCCTTGATATATACATTTACCTTATCTGATATATCTGAACGCAATCCAGCTTTTCTGTAAATTTCCCACTCCTTAACAAACCTTTTGCTTAAGTCATTTTCAAGTAACCACTTTACTCGCCTAATTTGAAATTCATCAACTGTTTCTATCGTTGATTCAAGATAAGCAAGGGTTTTTGGGAAGTATCCAGGATATTTTTCTAACCAATGCATTTTTTGCGTTTTTTTCCCTATAGAGGTCTTTGTTTTTCGCTGTGGTTTTTGATTTTCTGAATCCCAATTTTGAACAATTAATATCACTTTCTGTAGCATCTCTGTATCCCTTGCATCCCAATCAGCCTTTACTCCTAGGCTTTTAGGTAGGGGCGAAGGTGTTGGATTGTATTCCATTAAAAACTGTTTATCATGCCGGTACAACCAAGTATAGGTTGCAGGAATTAACGCTCTTATTTCCTTTTTGTTCAAATGAGTATTTCCCTTAATTGTATCTACCCATAAATCATAATGATTTACATTGTTAATTGTATTTTGATTTTTCTCAATCGGAGTATATTTTCTTGAAGGTACCCATTTATCCAAAACATCGTTCTTTTCTGCATATTTTTTTATAGTAGCTATATCCGCCTTAAGCAATTTAGAAATGGGATAAATCCCTTCTCCTTCTTGAATTAACTTAACTAATCTTTGCTCCCAAACTCGCCCAAACACCATTACTTTACTTTTTCCATTTAAATACCTTCGTTCCTTAAACCCACATTTGCAAAGAAAGTCACCGTACACTTCTTTGCAATCACTTGAATAGTCAATACATGTTATTTCAGATGTCTTTTCACAAATTGGATTATGACATTTCCATGGTCCAGCCCCAAAAGGTGAATAATATATTCATTGGTAAAGAATTCTGAAGCAGACCCAGCTAATAAAATCATTATTAAGATATGACGAATCGGATGAAAGGCTTTACGATTATTCTGAATTATCATCTGAATCCATGTTTGTTCATCGTTAATATCAAAATCAGAATTTAAATGACTGAGAAACTCTCTAGGATAATAATCAAGGAATAATTTCTTTAATCGCCAAACATCAACACGACCATTGGGTTTGGAAATACCTATTAATTTAAGGTATTCAATATACCTTTTTCTGTAATAATTTAAATTTCTAGGTGGGAGATTTTGATTTAGTAACCATTCAACATTTTCCACCAGTTTAACATGAAACTCTTGTGTCTTACTTTCTTCAATAAGAACACTATCCAAATCAAGTTTTAACGAATCATTAAGACTTCCCAAAGAAATGTATTTATGTTGGTTTACTTCATCCAACGAAAATGGAGTAGGTTTTAGCCTTTCTTTATGATGATGACAAACCAATACTCCAGGGCACTGGTAGATTCTATTCCAGAATACGTCAAGGTATTGTGAGTTTTGTTGGTCCATTTGAGCTTTTACACAAGAAGGACAGTAATAGAGTTTCCTTTTATTAGAAATAGAAGAAGCGACAACACCAAGTCTTGTCATTATTCCTTTCCCATTTCCAAAAAACATATCACTTATTATTTTTTCATGTCTTGCTAAATCAATAAATGGGCGAAATAACGGATATAGCGTATGATTATTCACTAGGAAGTCAGGTGTATATGGGCTTCCTTTCGGAAAATTACCCGATAGGTTATTTAGACCGGCAGGAAAACCCACTACTGCCCGCACTCCCCTAGTATTAAAAAGATGTTCAATTACCCACTTTATTCTATCCTCATTAAGATATTCAAAATATCTGGCAATACCACTATATAATAATTCATCTTTATGAAGATAAGGAAAGTTAAGTATCATATTATCCTCCTATATTCCAAGTTCCTGATTTACATCAGGGATGTAGCCCTTTCTTTTTATATCCTCATAGGTTACATCGTTTCCTATATTAAATTCATTTTTTTTTCTTAAATCATCATCAGGAAGAACTTCGTTATTCTTTGATATTCTTTTTTTAGGAGCGGTTGCTACAAGATATTCTTTTGCAATCTCCAATCCTTTTTCAAAATCCAAATCATTCCCCAATTTATTAATGACATAACCAACGGCTGCCTTTGAACGTGTTTTAGGATAATTGGATTCTAACAATGCACTAAGCAATTCATCCCTAAATGTTTTTTTCTGTTGTTTCTGAAGGTCTTTTAACATTCTTCGATGCAATATTACCTCATGTTTCTTCGATGATTCTAAAATATGTTGTTGAATTAATTTCTCCATCTCAGGAGGACGCACATCCTCGAATCGCCCAAATGCTTCAAGGTCAGTTTTTCTAATGGCATCTATCATAGGTTGAATTAATGCAAATTCCTTTTTGGCAGTTTTTCGTATTAATTCAGGGGTTATTATTTCATCTTTTTTATTCATTGCACTTAATTGAACCATCATGTAAAGTTTAATCAAAACATCAGTTATGCCCTGACATTCATCATAGAGTGTTTCTTCAATTTCCGAAGTAAGTGGGGTTTCTACATTTGTCCACTGATATCTCCACATACCCCTTAGCAGCCTCTTCCAAAAGGGATTATCCTTTTCAAGTACTCCCCATTCAATGCCTCCTTGCCCTATGCCTCGGCGCGTATTTCTAAAGTCCCCTTGTAAAATAGGATAAGTTTTAGGCGTTCCAACTAAGACCACGGGGATACTTAATTCATTCCTTAAACTGACAAAGAAGTTTAACATTTGGTCCCGCTCTTTTCCTTTTGCCTCTCTTAGATTCTGGACCTCATCAATTATCAACATCCCTAAGCCAAGTTGATGGACTACTAACTTCATTTTTTCTAAATATTCCTTGGTTTTCATATCTCCTCTTAAATGGTATGAATAGCTGTTTTCTCCAAATAACATGGTTATTTCAAAGAAAAATTGTCTACACAATGCTTGTATCGAGCCATCATATGGACATTCAAGCTTTAAGTAAACTAATTGGACAATGGAACATTTGTGTTCGTTATATTGACTGTGCATTATGCATTGCGGATACAAAGAAAGAACCTGCTCAATTGCACTTGTTTTACCTATCCCCGATATTCCAACAATAGCCAACCCATTGTTACTTGCCGAAGTTGTTTTAGTTCTTTTTATCTGATAAGGATAAGAATTCGTTGGCACACTAATATCTTTTGCCTGTTGATAAAATTGTTTACTTAAAGGGTTTCTAGCAGAATACCCTGTACATAAGAGCGCAGTTATTTTCTCATACATTTCCAGAGTTCTTTCCGTTGGATAGTAGTAATCAAACAGATTTTGAACCATTAACTTTCTTTCAGGTACACTCAACATTCTTTCCTCATTATCAAACTCAGGAAATGAAGCTAGCATTTTTATTACATCCGCTCTTTCTAACATAGGAGGAAGAGCATCAATGTAAGGATTATTTTTATATAACCCAACATTCCTATTGGTATATATGGCTTCAACCGGCTCAAGAATTTTATAGTCTAAGTTATCCATTTGCATTACTCCTACCAGCCAGATTCTTTTTCAAATTCATCTAATATATCAAGAATATTTTGTTTATCTTCAGACGGATTAAATGACTTTGATTCATCAGTTACCTGAATTTTAGGTTTTTTTGGTGCAGCCACAGTTTCTTTAAAAGTAAAGCTTTCTACTTTCCGCCGCTCCTCTTTTTCTTTAGAACGATTATCACGTATGCCATCAGTTCTTTTTTTGTCAGAAATACCGGATAAACTAAGCTGAGTTTCTTTTTTCGCATCTTCTGTTATACTCCGGATTTTTGCATTTTTATTGATTTTATCCTCCAATTGGGCTTTTTCAGCCTTTCTACTGCGGAAATTTTCAAATGCTATTGCAGCAGCAACTTGTTCGAAAGACAAATTTGCAAATCTCTTCATATCAAAGGGAACTAATTCGAATATCTCTAATTCATTACTTATTTCATCCCAGAAATAAATTTGATTAGTATTTCTATCGTCAACTCGAACTTTAATCTTCCAAGTACCTCGCGTTCTAGCTCGTGAAAACCACTCTTCACGGAGAGCCTTGGGACTTGTATAAAACATCCCTGCGTATTTTAAACCTTGAGGAGTGACTAATGCTTGATAACAAGGCATTAATGTTAATTTCATCTCTTTTTCTGTTATTGTTCGAAGTATCCCGGACTTTCTTTGGATTCCCCACTCCCATAATTCATTTGGTCGAGCTACTACTTTTTCTTTTAATAAGTCCTTATCCTTCCTATATCCTTTTATCACTTGTTTATTGTGTTGAAGGACTTCTAAAATAATGACTCTTGTAAAATCCTCCAATGTGAGAGCAGCATCTAGTCGATAATCCCTCGCCCCTCTTTCTCTAAAATCTGTATCTACATAACCAGGAACAAAGGGCTTGATACTCCCTTGAATAACTCCAAACTTTCTTTCAATAACTCCTTTCAAATCAGCTCGAAACGGCGGTGTATTTTCAATCTTTATATCCTGCAATCTCACCATTTCCTCTGCTTTCTTACTAATTAATTCCCCTCGGTCTGCACGTATTGCAACTGGGATATGAGCACATGCCCATTCATCCTTTGTGATTATTACCCCATACTCTCTACAAAAAGCCACTTTATCTGTTGCTGAATTGGCTAATGCCATCATTGCACCACTCCAAGATGGACCTTCAAGACCACAATAAATTCCAGTGACTAGACGGCTAAATGCGTCAGTTATAAAGTAAAGAACTGGTCGTCCAATAATATCTTCTCTATTAATACTTGATACAATATAGACATCAGCGATAGTAGCATCTATTTGAAATAGACTTCCAGGACCAAATAATTTTTCTTGTGTTACCCCGACTATCTCTCTACCTTTTAAATCGAAATTTTTGGAACCCCATCTTTTTCTTAATGTATCTTCTGTAAATCTAAGGTGTCTTGTATGATACTCAAATTGCCAATAAGAAGGAAAATCCTCATCCAGCTTTAATTTTGAAACCCCATTAACTTGTATTTTTTTTGTAAAGTGTCTTTCAAGCATTTCATCATAAGCAGTTTGTAACGTAGCTTTTGGATTTTTTTTGTAATACCTTTCAAAGGAAAGTAAAATTAAATCCTTCCACTTTGAACTCTGGTCTTTTATGCTTTCGGGCAGTCTTAAAGATTGTTCGCTAGCATCCAAAATTCTAGTTCTTCCCAAATTAGGTATTAAAGCATTCTGATTCAACCCTTTTTGCCAATACAAACGTAAAATTTTTTTCATATAGTTTGCGGAACACCCAAAAGCCTTTTCAAGACTAAAAAGCCTTTTCCATATTGCACTAAATTCATAGATAGCAGGAACTTCAATTTCATTTAGAAGACTTTTTAAAATTTGTAGCCGCTGCTTCCAAATTTCTTCGCTACTCTGTGTTAGCTCAGTTCCTCGCAGAAAAGGTTCTTCAACTATCTTTACATAACCCTCATTGATTAAGCTTTCATACTCTTCCACATTTCCGATAAAGGGTTTAGCATTTAATTCATAGATATCAATTAAATACATATTCAAGCGGTTTTCGTCTATCCAGATTACTCTGAACCATTTTAAATTCTCAGGCTCCTTTACCTCCAGTACCATCTTTGTGTAAAGCATTTAATAAATTGGCACCTCCAAGAACATTAAGTTCATTACAAAGTAAATTTTGTAAATCTATTGGATTACTCATATCAATTCCTATTACTTTTCTGCTTAATAAAAACTTAAAGATAGCTAAATATGTCCCTTTTTCTTTATTTAAAAGATTATCCAAATCTAGAAGTAACTTTATAACAAGCTGATTTTGATTTTTGAATAACCCCTCAAAGAAATATGGAGCTAATTCAGAAACCGGGAAATTATTATCAAAGTAATATGCACCTTGAAAAAAATTCAAATTATGAATTAATACTGGACAAATTTCTTTTTCTGTAACAATCCCCCAGTCTACTCCTCTTCTTTTCCAATATTCTCTTTCGATTTCTAACTTCTCCAATACCCGTTTCTTTTTTAGTTCATTTGATGGTTTGATAGTACGAACTACCTCTTTGAGCGTTCCATCTCTATCTATAAATTGAATAGCGAAATCACTGGTCATTACAACTGGAACATTAGTTTTTGGATAAATCGGGTAAGCAATGCCCTTTTGCTCTGCAATATATTGTGCGTCTTCCCTTTGAAATAAGGGAAATTGTTCCCTTATATCGTTGACGTTCTCGGACCATTCAAGCAAACAGAAATATTGATACTCTAATTGAGACATGAAATGGTATACCCTGGGGACTATTTTCCCTTTAGCACGAGTAACGACCCCAATTGATGGTACATCTTGTACCATTAACCAAGGAATATAGCTCTCCATATATCCTTGTCCAAATCCTTTTTTTATTCTTCTTTCAATACTTTTCTCAGTCCATTTGGACCTATACTTCATACCTAACCACCCCTTTTCTCAATAAATTCCAGAAAGACAAACAATATTAACGCTACCAGTTGTAAAAAATTTCAAATACACATCCCTATTGTAAAAGGAGGGGAATTTTTCAAGTTGCAATGCTATTATAACCAATAATCATCATAATATCACTATTTGATAATTTTTTTTTTCTATATAGTAAATTATATTTACTATATATAGAAATTGCTATAGAATAAAATAAAAAGTAATAGGTGGAAATTTGATGAGTTATCTTGGGGAAAATATAAGGAAATTCAGAAAAGTAAAGGGACTTACCGTTAATGAATTAGCTAGAAAAAGTAATTCAAGCGTTTCAAGTATAAGTCAAATTGAAACAGGTAAAAGGGATGCTACCTTTAAATTGATTTTAAGCATTGCACAAGCGTTAGATATAGAAATAGCAGAACTGGTAACGCCACCTAAAAAAAATAACTTTAAACACAATTTAGATGTTGTTCTTCATTTAGGGGACCAAACAATTGTATTTGGGAGCTCTTTTAGCACCGAGTCTGATAAAATATGCTGGGGGATTAATGTCAATCTATCTGAAGAAAAAATTAATGAGGAATTATTCTTTGAAACAAACAATCATTCTTTACTATCCGATGAGTTTTTCAAAAACATTTTAAATCCTTACCTAATTCATCAAAGACTTAGAATATTAATGAGAAGGGATGTAGAGTTAAATATCACTCCAAAAGATATTAACCAAAACAAGAATATGTGGGATGACTTCAAATCCGTTATGATTTTCTATCAACAATTAGTTTTTAGAAGCTTGAAAAACGTTAAATGAAAAACAGAAGGTAAATAAAAAAGCAGAAGAAAGTTCTATTTCTTCTGCCCTTTGGCTCCATTTTTAAATTATACAAATTAGGACTCACTATCTTCGGTTAGCGTTAAGACTTCATTGCCAGCCATTAATTCAGCTTGTTTCATAACAGTTTCAATTGCTAGCTTTTGCATATCTGGTGGGTACCCATATTTCTTTAATAGTCTTTTTACCGCTACCCTCATCTTCGCTCGTACACTTTCTCGCAAGCTCCAATCTATGTTCATATTGTTTTTTATTGAGAAAGTCAATTCATGAGCAATTTGTTTTAATACAACATCACCCATAACTTGTACCGCCGTATCATTGGCAGCCAATGCATCATAGAATGCAACTTCTTCTTCAATCATATCTGTGCCTGCACCGCGTTTATGTGCTTCGTTCATTTCTTTAGCTAATCCAATTAGTTCTTCGATAATTTTTGTGGTTTCAATTGCTCGTTTGTTGTACTTATCAATCGATTGCTCCAACATTTCTGAGAACTTCTTTGACTGAACGTAATTTCTTCTAGCGACAGCTTTTACTTTTCCGTTCAATAATCTGTTTAGTAACTCAACTGCCAAGTTCTTTTGTTTTAAACCCTTAACTTCTTCCAAAAATTCATCTGATAGAATTGCAATGTTAGGTTTATTTAGACCTACTGCACCTAAAATATCAACAACTTCTTCAGAGATGATTGACCTAGAAATTAACTGATTAAGTTGAGTATCAAGCTGCTTTGCAGTTTTTCGCTTTTTATTTTCAGGATTAATTATCTTAATCAATCCTGATTTTACCGCCTTAAAGAATCCTAACTCAATATTCAACCTTTCTGCTTCTGGTTCAGTGGTACATAATGCATATGCTTTAGCCATTTCGGTGACATACTTAATAAAATCCTTCTTAGACTGCTCACCAAGACCAAGAATAAAGTCAACTGTTTCAACAATGGCTTGCATTCTATCAGTTGCTTTACCAGTTTTAAACTTGCTATAATCATGACCATGTAACAAATCTGCGATTAAATCGTATTTTTCTAGCATTATATCTACAGCTACATCTGTATCGATACCTGCTGTTTTTCGGTCGCTTTCAGTATATTGACTTAATGCAGATTTTAATGAATCAGCAATACCGATATAATCTACAATCAAACCACCTGGTTTATCCCGGAACACTCGGTTTACACGCGCAATGGCTTGCATTAGGTTATGCCCTTTCATTGGCTTATCTATATACATCGTGTTCATTGAAGGAACATCGAAACCTGTTAACCACATATCGCGAACTATAACTATTTTTAGCGGGTCATTATTATCCTTCATTCGTCTTGCAAGATGTTCCCTGCGGCGCTTATTACCGATATACGGTTGCCATTCTTCAGGGTCGCTGGATGAACCGGTCATTACAATTTTAATGACACCTTCATCATCATTTTCACTGTGCCATTCTGGTCTAAGGGCAACAATTTCTTTATACAAATCAATGGCTATGCGGCGCGACATCACTACAACCATAGACTTACCAAACATTGCTTCTTGTCGCTTTTCATAATGTTTTACGAAATCTTTAGCAATTAGTTTAAGTCTTTTCTCAGAACCAGCTAAAGCTTCAAGACGAGACCATTTTGATTTTAGTTTTTCCCGCTGAGAGGTTTCCTGATATTCCGTAATTTCATCATAAATTTCATCAATTTGAGTACGTTCCTCATCTGACAATTCAATTTTTGCAATTCGGCTTTCATAGAAGATTTTTACTGTAGTCCCGTCTTCAACTGCTCTAGTCATATCGTAAATATCAATATAATCACCAAACACTGCTGGTGTATTTTTGTCAGTAAGCTCAACTGGTGTTCCTGTAAATCCTATATAAGAAGCATTGGGCAACGCATCCCTCATATACTTAGCGTAGCCATACTTTATACCAGCTCCATCATTATCTTTATCTGTCGTTACATCAGCACCGAAGCCATATTGACTGCGATGTGCTTCGTCAGCGATTACAATGACATTCTTTCTATCAGTAAGAACCGGTTGAATATCATTTCCTTCTTCTGGAGCAAACTTATGGATTGTTGTAAAAACAATACCCCCAGATTCAACTTGGAGCAATTCCCTTAAGTGCGCTCTATCTTCAGCTTGCTTTGGTGTCTGCCGAAGTAAGTCTTTAGATTTACTGTAAGTTGCGTATAACTGGTCGTCCAAATCATTTCTATCTGTTATTACAACTACAGTTGGGTTATTAAAATCAAGAACTAACTTACCAGTGTAAAAGACCATTGATAGGCTCTTACCTGACCCTTGTGTATGCCAAATAACCCCGATTTTCCTATCACCCTGTTCGGATGCTGCTCGTTTTGTACTTTCAATTGCTTTATTAGTTGCATGATATTGATGATATCCTGCTAATATCTTAATTGTTTTTTCACCATCTGACTGAAACAAAACAAAGTGTTTCATAATATCAAGAAGCCATCTCTTATCAAACATGCCCTTAATTAATACTTCCAGTTGTGGTATGGCAGGAGGAGCAATATCATCCCCCTCTATTGTTCTCCACATCATAAAACGTTCTTCGTCTGAAGTTAAGGTACCAGCCCTTGCGTTCAAACCATCGCTAATTACCATAATTGAGTTATAAGTAAATAGGGATGAAATTGTTTTTTTATAAGTCTGAAGTTGATTAAATGCTTCGCTGATACCTACATCTTCATTCGATGTACTTTTTAGTTCAAAGACAGCAATTGGTATTCCGTTTATATAAACAACTACATCAGGTCTCTTATCCACTCCGTTTTCTATAATTGTTAGCTGGTTAACTACAGCATAGTCATTGTTTATGTCCTCATTAAAGTCGAACAACCAAACCTTCTCTGTCCTGAACTCACCTTCATAAGTTCTATATTCAACATCAATTCCATCAGTAATCATTTTTTGATATTCCTTGTTGTTCATTAACAAGCTTGGACTTTGTGGGATTTTAATTTTACGAAATGCTTCCTCTATAGCATCAATGGGTAAATTCTTGTTGATACGGGAAAGCGCACTTTTTAAACGTTCGTCTAGAATAACATCACTATAGTCTTCACGTTCTGGATAATCTCCACCCGGAGAGATTTCAGGACCATATAGTTTCTCGTAGCCAATTTCTTCAAACCATTCAAGAGTTGCTTGTTCAAGTTCATCTTCCGAAAAATTGTACACACTTTCACCCCCTTGGATTTTGTCAAATATCAATTTGACCTGTTACTAATTTAGTCACCAATTTATTCCTTAGATTCCAAGTTGCAATATTTTCCTTTTGAAGCAAATTTACCTTTGTCAATAAACTGTCTAATAGATTCCCAATTTCCTCCTGTTGGGTCTTTGGAGGTACTAAAACTTTTACCTTCCTAAGTTCTGATTGACGTATTCCAGTAACAGTTGAACCAGTTGCTCTACTTTGGATATCCTGTTTTACAATAGGATTCATTAAATGCATAAAAAGGATTGCCGGATGAATTAATTTAGGGTTGGCTCTTAAACAATAGACACGCTGGCTTAAACAGTATTTTTCAAATTCTGCAATATAGTAAAGCTCCCCCAAGGGTGCTTCTGAAGTCAAAATAATATCCTTGGCTTCAAGTTCCTCCTTCATCCACTTTTCATAAAGTTCTTCACTAACAAATTTTGAATTGGATAAATTAACCAATCTATTATTTTTTATTATTTTTGCAGAAAGAGCAAGAATACCCTCAGATGACCAATCTGACCCCAATTTCTTAGGGGTTTTACCCCGATAATCAATAATAGTTGAAGTAATTTCTTCAATTGTTTTTACATGCCAATCCAATGGTACTTTTCCATAATCGTTTTCAATTATTTCATCTTCATTATAAGAACCAAAGTATAGAAATGTTTTATTATAAATCGTACTGGCTAGGCGTTCTAACTTATTATTCAATTTATTATTTATCTCTATCTTAGCGTCAAGAGAATATAGAAATTTACCAATTTTCTGTTGAACTTTTAAAGGTGGCAATACAAATTTAAATTTAAGTATTCTCTTTGGAGCAGTATGCTTTACTGTTGAACCTGTAGCAGAGGCTAATATCTCATCCCTATATTCCTTACTACACATTAAATAGAATAAAAATAATTTATCAATTTTTTGATTATTTTTTATTACAACTTTGCCCAACCTTTGGTTATGCAGCAACCTTTTTCCTTTAATTTTCGGGACTAATGCAGGATACCCCAAAGTATCCCCTTCCTTACTTAAATCTGTCATAGTAACAATTAAATCTTTTTCCTTTAATACATATTCTTCAGGAAAATCCTGGTCTTCTTCATAGTATTTAAACTTAGAGAAGGAAAACCCCCCCCCTACTTTAAAATTTCCAGGAGTTAATAAGATGTTATTAGTTTCATCTTCCGAGAAATAATCCCCTTTGAAGGCATAACCATGTTTTATTTCAATTAACTCCTCTAATTCAACTGAATCCCAACCACTATATGTCATAACCAATCACTCCGAGGTTTCTTTTTATTTCTTCCTCTAATTTTTTTGATTTAGCAAAGTATTCTGCTATTTCTTCAGTAAGTCTTGTTACCTCGAGTTCGTATTCCTCGCTGTCTTCACTCAATTCCTCAACACCTACATAACGCCCTGGATTAAGGATATACTCATGTTCCCTTACTTCATCTATTTTTGCTGACTTGCAAAGTCCTTTAATATCTTGATAATCTGAAGATTCTTTTCTCCAGGAATTATAAATATTAGCAATTTCTAATATTTCTTCATTACTTAACTCTTTATGTTTTCGGTCTACTAAATTACCGAAATTTTTAGCATCAATAAACAAGATTTCCCCTTTTCTATGTCTAAATCCTTTTGTTGCCTTATTTTTAGAAATTATCCATAGAGATACCGGAATTTGAGTCGAGTAAAAAAGTTGTCCAGGTAAGGCTACTATCGCATCTACTAAATCCGCATTAATTATATTTCTGCGGATATCTGACTCACTTGTTGTACTAGCTGATAATGACCCATTCGCCAAAACAAAGCCAGCAACTCCACTTGGAGCAAGTTTTGATATAATGTGTTGTATCCAAGCATAGTTCGCGTTTCCAGCCGGTGGTGTTCCAAAAGCCCATCGTACATCTTCTAATATTCGTTCTCCACCCCAATCACTTATATTAAATGGGGGGTTAGCTAAAATAAAATCAGCTTTCAATCCTTTATGTAAATCATTATGAAAAGTGTCCGCATTATGGTCACCTAAATTATTATCTATTCCTCGAATAGCAAGATTCATCTTTGCTAATCTCCAAGTTGTATGATTTGATTCTTGTCCATAAACGGCAATATCACCAATTTTCCCTTGATGTGATTCAACGAACTTTTCACTTTGAACAAACATTCCGCCTGAGCCACAGCATGGGTCATAAATCCTTCCTCTATATGGTTGAATCATTTCAACAAGCAATTTAACTACAGAATGAGGTGTATAGAATTCACCACCATTTTTTCCTTCTGCACTGGCAAATTTACTTAGGAAATACTCGTATACTCTACCTAGAACGTCATTTGAACGACTCTCTTTATCTCCAACTTTAAAAGAAAATAGGTCAATAACCTCACCCAATCTGGTCTTATCTAATGATGGGCGTGCATAATCCTTTGGAAGAACACCTTTTAGTGTCTTATTCTCTTTCTCTATCGCAACCATTGCACCATCGATTATTTGTCCAATTTCTGGTTTTTTTGCATTTTCTTTTATAAAGGACCATCTTGCTTCTTTTGGAACCCAGAACACGTTTGAAGCTAAATATTCATCACGGTCTTCAGGGTCTGCATAATCTTCCTTGGAAAGTTTCTCATATTCTTCTTCAAAAGCATCAGATACATATTTTAAAAATAATAAGCCAAGTACCACATGCTTATACTCAGCAGCATCCATGCTCCCTCGTAATTTATCTGCCATTGTCCATAAACGTTCTTCATAACCTATATTTGCGGCTGTTTTTGACATTATTTGTTCTCCTTTCTTTATACCAAGCTGTTATATATAGAACTCTTTTGTGATTCCCATCTATCAGTAGCTTTCTTAACTGATTCTTGATAAAGGTCTAGTTCATTTTGATACTTATTAACAATTTCAAGTTGCCTATTATAATCCACCATAGGTATCTCTAATTCGCTAATATCTTTAGGATTTATATTCATTACAGTTGTGCCTCTTTGGAAGGTTTTAATTAACTCTATTCCAATAGGGCTTTCTAGGAATATTTTAACATAATCACTTAGGACATTTTCCTTAAATCTGATAACAATAATATTAGCAGAAGCAATTACCTTTTTACTTTTCTCCTTAAATACTGCAACTTTGTTTACTGTACCACGGCAAGTCATAACTAAATCATTTTCTATAAGTTCGTACCGTTTAACCTTACGCTCATCCTCATTAATCGTTTCCATTTCATTAAGTGAGATTTGACCATCTTCGATATTTGATATGTTTAAGACAAATATATCCCCTGGCATTAAGTCGTTCTTCATAATTGACTTGCCTCGAAATACTTCTGCTACCTCTTTTAACTTCACTTTTGGTAATTCAGACTCTCTAAATTTTTTTATCTCGCTTCTATCTTTAGCCAAAATTAATTCAATTCGCCAATCTTCGTATATTTCGAGGTCATTGTTACAAATTGATTTCATTTCATCTCTTATCAATGTTCCATCGTTCAGCTTTAGTTTCCCAATTTGAATAGATTCCTCTTTTAATCCCTTTTTTATTGTTAATAGGTAGGTTTTTATACCGGTAAAAGGACGAAAAGTACCTTCGGGTATGGCTAAGATAGAATTTATACTAAAATTGTCTGATATCCACTTCCTTATAACCGATGTATTACTAGAGAACGTAAAACTTGCAGGTACTATTTCAATCAATAGCCCCTCTTCTTTTAATAAACTCAATTGGTTTTCTAATGCAATCGAAGAAGTATCATTAGACATAAAGGATTTAACATCGTTAATCTTTCCTCCAAATGATGGAAGGGACAAAACTAAATCAAATTTATTTTCAAATTCTAATGGTAGGTACAAAGATGCATGATGAACCTCTATATTTTTGTTTAATTGGAAAGCCTGCTTGAGCAATTCATACATTAAATAATTAGAAGTTGTTAATGTAATCGTTTTATCAATTGATTCATTTATTATTTCTTCTAGCCCAACTAGGAATTTCTCTGCCTCATTAATTAAAACACTATTTACATTTTCTCTATTAAAGTAATCCTTCAAAAATAAAGTTAGATACTTAGGTGACAAAATAGTACCTGTATAATCATTCTTGTACGTCTCAATTGCAAACTCTATAATATGTACATTCTTACCCGCAAAAAATAATTCCGCAAATAAATCTCTGTCCCCCGGAAAGAACCCTAATTTTTTTTCTTCAGTATTCTCCTTCATGAACTGAAACAGAGCTTCTTTATCTGATTCACTAAATTCTTTTCCTTGCTTATCAGCTAATTGTTTCGTTTTAATAACACGGATTGCTTCTCTTAATAATTCCTCTTTCTTAATAATATCACGTCTAAACAATATATTCCAAAAATTCTCAATTAAGGAATTCATCTTTGCGCCTCCTTTCTAAGTAATATCATTATCCAAAAATCAAAGATATACCATTGTATATCTATTAAAAATAATGTAAACATGCGGCATTTACAAATTGATTTTAACACAGGTATTTTAATTCGTCAAATTTGGTATTGAAATACTAAATAATGAGTATTATAATGGACACAGTATTAATCATTCCAATAATTTCCGAGGGGGAAAATCATGACAGAAAAATTTGGTTTTGAAATTGAATTTTTACCAGTGGGGGAAAACAGCAAGAATGGGGATGCTATCGCTATTCGATATGGGTATCCTGGCGATTACAAGGTAATGGTGATAGATGGAGGAACGAAAGATTCCGGCGAAAAACTTGTGAATCATATTCAAACTTACTACGGAACTTCATTTGTGGATTATGTTGTTAATACTCACCCTGATAAGGACCACGCATCAGGATTAACTGTTGTCTTGGAAAATTTAGAAGTTGGTGAATTATGGATGCATCTTCCTTGGGAACATTCAACAACCATCCGCGAATTATTCAAAGATGGAAGAATTACTGATAATAGCCTTTCGGAACGGATAAAGGAAAATCTAAACGCAGCTTATTGTCTTTATGAATTAGCACTGGAGAAAGAAATAAGGATTAATGAGCCATTTGAAGGGGATAAAATCGGTGAGTTTACTGTTCTTTCTCCGAACAAAGAGTGGTACTTAAATGAACTGCTTCCATATTTCCCTGGGATGCCAGAAACTAAAGCTAATGAGGCGTTTGAATTACTACGTTCACTACAAGAAGCTACTCGAAGTGCTATCAAAAAGGTAATAAATTATTTAAAAGAAACCTGGTCGGAGGAAACATTAAAGGAAGATGTCTCGACCTCCGAGAGAAATGAAAGCAGCGTCATACTTCATTCGATACTAAATAACACTGGGGTTCTCTTAACAGGAGATGCTGGTGTCAGAGCATTGAATAAATCTGTGGACTATGCTGAATCATCGGGTATAGACCTCAAAGGTTGTACAGTTATTCAAGTCCCTCATCATGGGTCTCGTCATAACATTTCGCCGAGTGTGTTAGATAAAATTGTGGGACCCATTATTATGGAGGGTGCTCCTGCAACAAAACAAGCTTACGTATCAACTTCAAAAGGTGCGGAGAATTATCCTAGACGCTCAGTATCGAATGCTTTTAAACGCAGGGGGGCAAATGTTTATGCTACCAATGGGCAAACCATTCGTCGCTCTTCAAATATGCCTGACCGCAAAGGATGGAGTAAATCCGTACCATTGCCATTCTATGACGAAGTGGAGGAATAATCAGTATGGAGGTTATACAAAATTTATTTGACCCATATGAACTAAAAGCTCGGATATCTCCAGCCATTTTGACATTACTTCCACTATGCCTGTCTACAATCCTATGGTATCCAAACTTACTGGATGCCTTAAATACAACGTTCACTTTAGCAGGCATTATTATTATCCTTTTTGTCTTTTCGAAAGTGAGCAGAAATATGGGGTTTAAGAAACAAAAAAGGCTATTAAAAGAGTGGGGAGGCTTTCCAACAACTATAATGTTAAGGCATACAGACCCAACACTAGACCCACTAACAAAGGAGAGGTATCATAATTTTTTAAAAGAGAAAGTTCCTAATATAAAGATGCCGACCCAGGAAGAGGAACTTGAGGACCAAGAATATTACGATATCAACTATAATTCTGCGGTTGCTTGGTTGAGAGAAAACACACGTGATAAAACGATTTATCCAATTCTTCATGTAGATAACGCAAATTATGGTTTTGCAAGAAACACCTATGGTATAAAGGTTATTGGAATATTTGTTTGTATTCTTTCTATTGGGCTAAATGTCTTTGGCATTTATCAAAAATACGGGATATCCGTATTAAGTGTACCTTTTAAATTCTGGGTCTCTGTTAGTCTTTCTATTGTGCTGCTGGTAATTTGGCTTTTTCTTATTAATAAGAAATGGGTTAGAAATTATGCTGATGCATATGCAAGAACCTTACTAGCTACTTGTGAAAGTAGAAATTAATAATTTAATGGAAGCTTTGAAGCATTTAAAGTATTAATTGAAGAACCTTTTTGGATATAAATGAATTACAAATAAAAACATATGGAGAAAGGGGCTTTTTATGGCATCAACATTTGCAATGTGTATGAACTGTGGTTGTAACGAAGAGGATGTAGAAGTCTATAAATGTTATGACTGCAATAAGACCTTTTGTGAAGTTTGTGCAAATCATGGCTTTTTCTCAACAGGATGCCCAAATTGCAATAGCGGAGGCGGAACAAGATTAGGCAGGATTGTTTAAAAATTTAGGATAACATTTAACTAATAAAAAACTGAGCATTAGAACGGCAATGCCTTCTAAGCTCAGTTTTTTTAATTAAATGGTCATTTCATGTGAATGATTTTTTCTCTTATGAATAACTTTTTTCCTTGTGAACGACTTTTTTCCTTGTGAACAACTTTTTTCCTTACGGACATTTTCATAAGGAACTACAAAATAAATCATTCCACCGTAACACTCTTAGCCAAGTTACGTGGTTTATCTACGTCGCAGCCTCTATGAAGTGCTGCATAGTAAGCAATTAATTGTAATGGTACTACAGAGATAAGGGGTGTTAACAGATCGTGCACAGCTGGTACGATGTAGCGGTCGCCATCCATTTCTAAGCCTTTCATCGAAATGATGCACGGGTTTGCTCCACGAGCTACTACCTCTTTCACGTTACCACGTATGCTTAAGTTAACACTCTCTTGTGTTGCTAATGCGATAATAGGTGTTCCATCTTCA
Source organism: Niallia circulans (assembly GCF_003726095.1). Classification (NCBI taxonomy): domain Bacteria; kingdom Bacillati; phylum Bacillota; class Bacilli; order Caryophanales; family Bacillaceae; genus Niallia; species Niallia circulans. Next base: position 4,121,918 of record NZ_CP026031.1, on the reverse strand, counting down.
ATTAAAGCAATTGTTCCATGCTTTAATTCTCCACCTGCGAATCCTTCTGCTTGGATGTAAGAGATTTCTTTTAGCTTTAAAGAACCTTCAAGGCCAACATAGTAATCAATGCCGCGCCCGATATAGAAAGCATTTCTTGATGTTTCCAGATATTCTCGAGCAATAGCCTCTAGCTCTTCTTTATCTTCAAAAACGCCTTCCATGGCATTGGCAATGATACCTAATTCATGAATAAGATCAAAATCTATCTGGTAGCCTTTGTTTCTTGCTGTTACTTCTGCAAGGATAGACAATACAGCCATTTGCGAAGTATAAGCTTTAGTAGAAGCTACTGCAATTTCCGGACCAGCATACAATAATAAGGTGTGGTCAGCTTCACGAGACAATGTGGAGCCTGGTACATTTGTGATAGTTAGAGTTGGATAACCCATTTCCTTCACTTGCACAAGCACAGCACGGCTATCTGCAGTTTCTCCACTTTGTGTAATGAAAATGAACAGTGGTTTTTCAGAAAGCAGCGGCATATTGTAGCCGAACTCACTTGCCACATGAACCTCTACAGGGATTTTTGCTAATTTCTCAATAAATTGCTTCCCAAGAAGACCGGCATGATAAGATGTACCAGCAGCTACAATGTACAGTCGATCGGCAGCTTTCACCGCTTCAATGATCGCTGGATCAATTGTCAACTTTCCATCTTTGTCTTGATATTCCTGAATAATTTTGCGAATAGCTACTGGCTGTTCGTCAATTTCTTTTAGCATATAATGAGGATATGTTCCTTTTTCAATATCACTAGCATCTAGTTCTGCCGTATATGCTTCCCGGGAAATAATCTCTCCCTCTAATGTTTCAATGGTTACCTCGTCTTTTGTCACGATCACAATTTCTTTATCTACTAATTCCACATATTGATCAGTTACTTGAAGCATAGCCATTGCATCACTTGCGATAACATTGAAGCTTTCCCCTAATCCTATCAATAATGGGCTTTTATTTTTTGCTACATATATCATGTCTTTGTTTTGCTCATCTAATAAGGCAAACGCATAAGACCCTTTTAATAATTTTAGTGTTTGAACAAATGCTGCCTTTACATCGCTTCCGGCTTCTACAAAATGTTCAATAAGTTGAACAACGACTTCTGTATCTGTATCACTTTTCAAAGTAACATCAGCAAGGTATTCTTTCTTTAATAAGTCATAGTTCTCAATGACACCATTATGAACAATTGTAAAGCGTTCTGATGCACTTTTATGTGGGTGCGCATTTAATCTGCTTGGCACACCATGGGTTGCCCAGCGTGTATGACCAATTCCAGCAGGTGCAAATACTTCTTCGTCCACAATACTGCGTAGGTCAGCAATTCGTCCTTTTTCTTTAAAAACTTGAACTCCCTCTCCATTGCTTAATGCAATACCAGCTGAGTCATAGCCTCTATATTCTAGTTTCTCTAAACCTTTTAATAAAATCTCTTTCGCATCCTGGTTTCCAATATAACCAACAATTCCGCACATACTTCTTTTCCTCCGTTCTAAGGGAGCAAGAAGTCACTTTTAGGGAACAAACTTGCTCCCTTATCTCTGTTTTTTTGGTTATAAGCTGTAATATACTGCATCTTTTGTACTGCCTAAAGACAGATGAAAACAAAGGCTGTAGATAATACAACTTAAAGATTACGCTTATGATTTTAGCTTGCCCTACTCTTTGTGCATTAAGTTACCTTAATGTTTTAAAGTATGACTTACGATTGGCTAATACAACCGGGAGGCATCCGCCGAAAAATCGATAAACCTCCTCCTCGTCAACTAGTTTCGTGTCGTCCATTACTAGTCCAGGCGCTTCAATTTCCTATAATAATCCCTATCCTCCTTATCAACAGGTTTGCTTTATTCAAAAAGCAATTTAATCATACCCTACCTAGAATCGTTCCGTCAAATACAATCCTATGACAAAATCGTAAATTTTTATTTCATTAACTGAGGTAGGATCCATTCCCGACACGAAAAGCGGAAAAATTAATAGGGTGAAAAACATTCCTTCGAAATGTCTTTCACCCTATTAATGTATTCTATCGTGCTAATTTTGTTCCTAATTGCATAGATATTAATATGAGTTCCTTATGTGTTTAAGCTTATTCTTCTGGTAAACCCATTTCCTCTTTAACAACTTCGGAAATAACATTCACATAAGCTTCACATAATTCCTCTGTTGGAGCCTCCGCCATTACACGTACAAGTGGCTCGGTTCCAGAAGGACGAACTAAAATTCTTCCATTTCCGTTCATATCTTGTTCTACTTTTGCAATTACTTCTTTTACTTTTTCATTATCTGTTACATGAAATTTATCTGTCACTCTAATATTCACTAATTTTTGCGGAAATTTCTTCATTTCTCCTGCAAGCTCCGATAGCTTTTTCTTTGTTACTTTCATAATATTAACTAATTGCAGCCCAGTTAAAAGACCGTCACCTGTTGTATTGTAGTCAAGGAAGATAATATGTCCTGACTGTTCTCCACCAAGGTTATAGCCATTATTACGCATTTCTTCGACTACATAACGGTCTCCAACAGCAGTTGGAATGCTCGTAATTTCGTGTTGTTCTAGTGCTTTATAGAAGCCTAAATTACTCATGACAGTAGAAACAACTGTATTGTTTTTGAGTCTTGCTGTTTCTTTTAAGTATTTTGCACATATATACATAATTTGATCGCCGTCCACGATATCCCCATTTTCATCAATAGCAATCAAACGATCACCATCACCGTCAAAGGCTAACCCAACATCTGCTTCTTTTTCTAGGACAAATTTAGAAAGTGCCTCAGGGTGTGTAGAACCTACGCCATCATTAATATTTAATCCATTCGGTGATGCGCCCATTGTAGAAATATCCGCATCTAAATCTGCAAACAAATGCATTGCTAAGGAAGAAGTTGCTCCATGTGCACAATCTAATGCAATGTGAATGCCTGCAAATTCCTCATCCACTGTTTGTTTTAAGAACTGCAGATACTTTTGACCACCTTCAAAATAGTCATCAACCTGACCAAGATCTGCACCCGTTGGTCTAGGTAACGTATCTTCTGCTTGATCAATCAGTGCTTCAATTTCTAACTCTTGCTCATCCGATAGTTTAAAACCATCAGGACCAAAAAATTTAATCCCATTATCTGCGACCGGGTTATGCGATGCAGAAATCATTACTCCCGCCTGTGCTCCTAATGCCTTAGTTAAATAGGATACACCTGGTGTAGAGATAACACCTAAGCGCATTACTTCTGCACCAATGGAAAGCAATCCTGCTACAAGCGCTCCTTCCAGCATATGTCCGGAAATACGAGTATCTCGTCCGATTAATACCTTTGGTCTGTCGTGGTCTTTTGTTAGGACGAAACCACCATATCTTCCTAGCTTAAACGCTATTTCTGGTGTTAGTTCACTATTTGCCACACCTCGTACTCCGTCCGTACCGAAATATTTACCCATTTCTATATCGCTCCTTCTAACTAGTATAGATCACGTTTTATGTTAAGCCTCTTTATTTGTAATAGACACACTCGCCGTATTTGTAGCTAGTTCCCAATCTATATTGTCAGGTCCATTTACTTTAATAGGGACTTCGTGCTCCCCATCATCCATTCCTGTTAAATCTATATAGAGATTAAAATCAGAGACACTTAATTCCCTTACCCTATTTTGCTCCCCAGAAATCCGAAGACTTGTACTACTACTTTTAGGTTTAGCAATGGTTGCCTCTAAATCGCTATTTAAACCTTTAATAGTAATAGGTACATTGCTTAACGTTCTTGTTTCTGTTTTTTCTGTCGTCACAGCTTCCTCTGAATCCTGATTCGCCTGCTCATCATCCTCTTTCTGTTCTTGTTCTTGCTCTTGCTGGGCGGCTGTTACCTTTACTGTAACCTTTACAAGCTCTGGATCAACAGATGTTACCCCATTGGATATAATGACAGGTAATGTTAATTCTTCATCTTTTTCTATTTTACTTAGGTCAACTTCAACTCTTGTGCTTTCCACATCTTTTAAAACATCTTCTGGACCAGTGATAGTTGCTTCCTTTTTATCCAAAGTTATCGAGTCAATGGTTATACCATCCTTTGGCTTACCTTGTTCCACTATTTTTATAGGTACTGTTTTACTCGTTCTTTTTACAGGAATATTCACTTCTACTATTTCTGGTTCCACTTGCACATTTAATTTATTTAAACTACCATCCAATACAGAAACCTTCGCCTGTTGGCTTACAGCCTCATTTGTATTTCCATCAAGATTTACATTTGCCTTTACATAGGCAATTTTTTCAATCTCATCTTTTGCTCCTGTAACCTTAACTGTTTTCGGCTCAATTTTCGGTGTTCCAGCAGCGTATCCTTTCGCAAGAGCGTTACTGCTAAATTCTGCTTCTACATTAAATTCTTGAGTAACCTTTTCTTTTACCGTGACTTTTATCGTTTCAGGATCAATCGATGCCTTAATTTTATCAGATAAGTCCTTTATTTGAAGGGGAACGGTCTTACTTCCTAAATTAGCATTTGCTAAATTCACATATACCTCAAAATCCTTTTTCAATTTAGCCTGCTGTATATGAACCGTTGGACCTCTTAAAGTAACGGTAACAGTTTTCGGTATCCCTGTAACAACTACATTTTCAGTATCATAATAGGCTGTTACTGGGATATCCTCTAAAATAACGGTTTCTGAATCACCTGGAACATTTACATCTGTTGAACTTTCATTGGGATCATATGCATAGGAAAAAAGTAAAAGAGCAAAAGCTAAGGATAAAACTTTTGTAAACCAATTTTTCCCTATTACATTATTAAACAATTTACTCATTTTTCTTCCCCTTCCAGCTCCACTTACTTGACGTGGTTTGTTTGGTAGAAGGTGTTATCAAGGCACTAGATAACATTTCTCTAAATGCATCTAATTTTAATTCTCTGTGCAAATCACCGTTTTTCGTTATCGAGATTGCACCCGTTTCCTCTGAAACAACGACGGTTAAGCTGTCTGTTACTTCACTAATGCCCAGTGCCGCTCTATGTCTAGTTCCCAGCTCTTTTGAAATAAAGGGACTTTCCGATAGAGGAAGGTAACATGCGGCTGCGGCAATATTTGTTTTTTGTATAATAACGGCTCCATCATGCAGTGGAGTATTCGGAATAAAAATATTAATTAATAGCTCTGCAGATATCTTTGAATCAAGCGCAATACCTGTTTCTATGTAATCACTCATTCCTGTTTCTCTTTCAATTGTGATTAACGCACCAATTCTTCGTTTAGCCATATAGTCTACTGCTTTTACAATCGATTCCACTAACTGGGCTTGGAGTTCATGTTCCTGAACAACGGATCGTGAAAAAAACTTCCCTCGCCCCAATTGTTCGAGAGCTCTTCTTAATTCTCCCTGGAAAATAATAATAAGGGCTAAAGCACCCCACTGTATTACCTGCTGCATCATCCAGCTTAATGTTTGTAGTTGGAAATATTCACTTAACATTTTAATAATTAAAATAACAAATATTCCATTCAACAATTGTACCGCTTTTGTCCCGCGGATAATTGTAATAATCTTATAAATGACATACCAAACAAGGATAATGTCTACTGTATTCGCTAAATATTTTAAAAAAGGGAAATCTGCAAACGACATTTTCCTTCCTCCAAAGTATATATTTCAAAAGTGACGCTTTAGAAGATTTTTCCCTAACTCAAATATGTCAGGAGAAAACCTACAATTATCATATTATAACACAATTCCAATTAATACAAAGAAAAGCATAACCAACAATCTTGAAAACAATTAGATTGTCCATATCACTAGTATATGTGTCTCGATTGTATTTAAGCCCTATTTTTACTCGAAAGAAAAATACATATAAAACTAAATAAAAAAACCTGCAATTTAAAATTAAATTGCAGGAAGGCTATTTTTTTGGGTATTATCCTCATCACTAAATACCCCTGTAATATCCGTTACAGTTTTCTTTATATGGTACCATAACCAATCAAATATTTCATTTACCTCTTTAATATCACCGGTTACTTGGTTAGCAGAAGCCATATACTTCTTACCATTGATTACTGTTACATTCCCTTCAACTTGTCCCTCTATTTTAATATCTCCATTACGAACGATCACATCACCTTTTACTGTCTCTCCCTCTGGCACAATAGCGGTATTATTTTCTACTATTATATTTGGCTGTTTCGAAACAGAAAACTGATGGTCCTCATTCCATGACGACATTAGACTCGATATCATTAATATAAGGAAAAGGGAAGCAGCAGCAAGCATAGGATGGTGACGAAGCCATCGTTTCACTCTTACTTGCTTCTTTTCTTCCGGCAATTTAGCTAGTATATTTTCTGCAAAGTTCATTGGAGCTTGGATGTGAGACGTACTTTGGACCAGCGCAATAGTTTTTTTCAATTCATGAAAATGAGTTGCACATTCTTCACACTGATCTAAATGCTTTTTTAATTCTTTTAAATTCTCTTCTTCTATTTCTTCATCAAGATATTGATGCATATAGGTAATAATCTTTGTTGAACAAGTCATATTATTTTCACCTTCTTTATCAGACATACCGTAATTGTTTTCTCAACGCTTCTCTTCCCCTGTGAATACGCGTTTTAACTGTTCCTAAAGGAAGCTCCAGAATTTCACTTATCTCATTCAAAGAAAGTTCTTCGATATATTTTAAAACGATGACTGCTCGATACTTTTCAGGAAGTTTGGAGATTTCCCTTTGTATCATTGCTTGTAGCTCCATACTCTCTACATCCTCCTCAGGCAATTTTCCATCCGAGGAAATTTGTGAGTACATATTTAAGCCGTCTGTTCCTGGAACCTCTGCATCAAGATAATAATCTGGTTTCCTCTTTCTTATACGGTCAATGCATAGGTTTGTCGCAATACGATATAGCCATGTTGAAAACTTATATTCCATATTATAGCGATGAACATTCACATATGCACGAATAAAAGCCTCTTGTGCTATATCCTCTGCTTCATGCCTATTCCCCAACATCCGATAACAAATTTGAAACACTTTATCTTTATATAGTTCGATTATGTCACCAAATGCATTTTTATCCCCTTTTAAAACTTGTTGAATCCTTTTTTTTACTAATGCTTCCATCTATTTACCTCCGCTCTAGTGCGGCTAATCGATTTACGAATCGACAGCAGGAAAGGTTTCATTTTTTCTTTAAAAATTTTTTATTATGTATAAAAAAATAATATTCTCACTTATATGTAGTGAAAAATCTCCCTATTATGCACATCTATCTTTTTTAGGATACTCATTCTTATTTTAACAAATAATGCCACATAATGTTTAAAATTTTTAGAATTGGTTATAAAAAAAGTAATAATATGCTAAAATCAAGACAAGCAACATTTGAATTTACTACGGCTATATAGATTAGGAAGAAATTATAAAAACATATAGAGGGTGAAGCAAATGAGTGATAGAAAATTATTAAAAGACATTGAAGAACATCGTGAAATGATGATCTATTTGGCAAACAACACTTCTTTTTCGCACCCAAAAGTTGTTGACATAAGTACAAAATTAGATTTGTTATTAAATAAATATGAAAAAATATGTAGTCAGCTATCTGTAAAATAATAAGGATTGTTTTTGTCCTGACTTCCAATCCAATTATCATATGAAAAGCAGTGCACATCCATGCCTGCTTTTTAGCTTTGTTACCTTTTTTAATTTTATAGTAATTTTTCTCCAAATAGGGAACCCATTAATGCTACAGCTAATAAGGCAGTCTTGTTTCTTTCATCTAATATCGGGTTAACTTCTACAAATTCAGCGGAAGTAATAAGTCCTGATTCCGCTAACATTTCCATAGCTAAATGACTCTCCCTATAACTTATTCCCCCAGGAACTGGTGTTCCAACTCCTGGTGCATCATTTGGATCTAATCCATCTAAGTCCAGAGACAAGTGTACCCCATCTGTTTTTTCCTTTAAGTAATCAATCGTACTCTCCATCACCTTCGTCATTCCTAGTCGATCAATTTCATGCATAGTAAAAACCTTGATTCCTAATTCTTTTATAAGCCTGCGCTCACCTTCATCCAAAGATCTAGCCCCTATTATAACTACATGCTCTGGTTTTATTTTAGGAGAGGCTCCTAATATATTGGTCAATAGCTCATGCCCATATCCTAAACTTACAGCCAGTGGCATGCCATGAATATTCCCTGATGGAGAGGTTTCTGCCGTATTTAAATCTCCATGTGCATCATACCAAATGACCCCTAAATTTGTGTAATGCTTAGATACTCCAGCAAGTGTCCCAATTGCTATACTATGGTCTCCGCCTAATATAAGAGGAAATGACTTTGATTGAATGATCTTATCAACCATTTCTGCAAGCATTAGATTTTTTTCTGCTATTAAGTGAAGATTTCTAAGATTGCTTTGAACATCTATTATGGTTTCTGGTCTTCCTACTGATATATCTCCCCAATCTTCAATAGAAGAAAATAGCTTTGATAATCTTTCAAAAACACCTGCATAGCGGATTGCACTTGGCCCCATATCTACCCCTCTGCGCATTTGTCCAAGATCCATCGGCATTCCAATAATAGTCAGCTTTCTCATGAAAATCCTCCCCATCTCTCCAGCTATATTTTTCTTTTATTGTACCTTCTCCCGAAACAATGACTCAACTCAACATCTTTATGTATATATATGCGAATATGCTATAAATCCTCAAGGGGAAATAACAAGAATGCCATGTTTAAAAGCACAAAAAAACCAAACACAATCGTGTTTGGTTTAAAGATGAGCCATGGAGGATTCGAACCTCCGACCCTCTGATTAAAAGTCAGATGCTCTACCGACTGAGCTAATGGCTCGTTGGCTGGGCTAGCTGGATTCGAACCAACGAATGACGGAGTCAAAGTCCGTTGCCTTACCGCTTGGCTATAGCCCAAAAATATAAAAAGGACATATAATTAATATTGTCCAATGATAAATGGTGGAGGGGGACGGATTCGAACCGCCGAACCCGAAGGAGCGGATTTACAGTCCGCCGCGTTTAGCCACTTCGCTACCCCTCCGATATTCAAACTAATGACAATTAAAAAAGTGGTGCCGGCTAGAGGACTTGAACCCCCAACCTACTGATTACAAGTCAGTTGCTCTACCAATTGAGCTAAACCGGCAATAAATTTATAAACTTTTAAAAATTAATGGTGGAGGATGACGGGATCGAACCGCCGACCCTCTGCTTGTAAGGCAGATGCTCTCCCAGCTGAGCTAATCCTCCAAATGGTGACCCATACGGGATTCGAACCCGTGTTACCGCCGTGAAAGGGCGGTGTCTTAACCGCTTGACCAATGGGCCGTATTTATTTTCGTAAGCTTCCAACCGGGCTCGAACCGGTGACCTCTTCCTTACCATGGAAGTGCTCTACCTGCTGAGCTATGGAAGCACTTTGGCTAACATATAATTAAAAATAATGGCTCCGCAGGTAGGACTCGAACCTACGACCGTTCGGTTAACAGCCGAATGCTCTACCACTGAGCTACTGCGGAATAATGGTATGCCTGGCGACGTCCTACTCTCACAGGGGGAGAACCCCCAACTACCATCGGCGCTGAGAAGCTTAACTTCCGTGTTCGGTATGGGAACGGGTGTGACCTTCTCGCTATCGCCACCAGACTTATTTTATCAGACATGTATTATTATACATGTTTTAGATATTTTTTCAAGTGTAATTTCGAAAAATTATTCCCTGAAAACTAGATTATGAAGTAAAGAAAGAATGAGTAATCATATTGTCCAGCTCCAACGCCATAAACAGGCATTTCCGCTTTTCATTTTAGTTAAGTCCTCGATCTATTAGTATCAGTCAGCTCCACATGTCGCCACGCTTCCACCTCTGACCTATCAACCTGATCATCTTTCAGGGATCTTACTAGCTTACGCTATGGGAAATCTCATCTTGAGGGGGGCTTCATGCTTAGATGCTTTCAGCACTTATCCCTTCCGCACATAGCTACCCAGCGATGCCTTTGGCAAGACAACTGGTACACCAGCGGTGCGTCCATCCCGGTCCTCTCGTACTAAGGACAGCTCCTCTCAAATTTCCTACGCCCACGACGGATAGGGACCGAACTGTCTCACGACGTTCTGAACCCAGCTCGCGTACCGCTTTAATGGGCGAACAGCCCAACCCTTGGGACCGACTACAGCCCCAGGATGCGATGAGCCGACATCGAGGTGCCAAACCTCCCCGTCGATGTGGACTCTTGGGGGAGATAAGCCTGTTATCCCCGGGGTAGCTTTTATCCGTTGAGCGATGGCCCTTCCATGCGGAACCACCGGATCACTAAGCCCGACTTTCGTCCCTGCTCGACTTGTAGGTCTCGCAGTCAAGCTCCCTTGTGCCTTTACACTCTACGAATGATTTCCAACCATTCTGAGGGAACCTTTGGGCGCCTCCGTTACTTTTTAGGAGGCGACCGCCCCAGTCAAACTGCCCACCTGACACTGTCTCCCACCCCGATCAGGGGTGCGGGTTAGAATGTCAATACAGCCAGGGTAGTATCCCACCAATGCCTCCACCGAAGCTAGCGCTCCGGCTTCCAAGGCTCCTACCTATCCTGTACAAGCTGTACCAAAATTCAATATCAGGCTGCAGTAAAGCTCCACGGGGTCTTTCCGTCCTGTCGCGGGTAACCTGCATCTTCACAGGTACTATAATTTCACCGAGTCTCTCGTTGAGACAGTGCCCAGATCGTTACACCTTTCGTGCGGGTCGGAACTTACCCGACAAGGAATTTCGCTACCTTAGGACCGTTATAGTTACGGCCGCCGTTTACTGGGGCTTCAATTCAGAGCTTCGCACTAACGTGCTAACCCCTCCTCTTAACCTTCCAGCACCGGGCAGGTGTCAGCCCCTATACTTCGCCTTGCGGCTTCGCAGAGACCTGTGTTTTTGCTAAACAGTCGCCTGGGCCTATTCACTGCGGCTCTCGCAGGCTTGCACCCGCAAGAGCACCCCTTCTCCCGAAGTTACGGGGTCATTTTGCCGAGTTCCTTAACGAGAGTTCTCTCGCTCACCTTAGGATTCTCTCCTCGCCTACCTGTGTCGGTTTGCGGTACGGGCACCCTAAATCTCGCTAGAGGCTTTTCTTGGCAGTGTGGAATCAGGAACTTCGGTACTATATTTCCCTCGCCGTCACAGCTCCGCTTATGTGGTAATGGGATTTGCCTCATTACCAGCCTAACTGCTTGGACGTGCTAATCCAACAGCACGCTTACCTTATCCTCCTGCGTCCCCCCATTGCTCAAACGATTTAAAGGTGGTACAGGAATATCAACCTGTTGTCCATCGCCTACGCTTTTCAGCCTCGGCTTAGGTCCCGACTAACCCTGAGCGGACGAGCCTTCCTCAGGAAACCTTAGGCATTCGGTGGATGAGATTCTCACTCATCTTTCGCTACTCATACCGGCATTCTCACTTCTAAGCGCTCCACCAGTCCTTACGGTCTAGCTTCAACGCCCTTAGAACGCTCTCCTACCACTGACATCAAAGATGTCAATCCACAGCTTCGGTGATACGTTTAGCCCCGGTACATTTTCGGCGCAGAGTCACTCGACCAGTGAGCTATTACGCACTCTTTAAATGGTGGCTGCTTCTAAGCCAACATCCTGGTTGTCTAAGCAACTCCACATCCTTTTCCACTTAACGTATACTTTGGGACCTTAGCTGGTGGTCTGGGCTGTTTCCCTCTTGACCACGGATCTTATCACTCGTAGTCTGACTCCCAAGAATAAGTATTTGGCATTCGGAGTTTGTCTGAATTCGGTAACCCGATGGGGGCCCCTAGTCCAAACAGTGCTCTACCTCCAATACTCTAAATCTTGAGGCTAGCCCTAAAGCTATTTCGGAGAGAACCAGCTATCTCCAAGTTCGATTGGAATTTCTCCGCTACCCACACCTCATCCCCGCACTTTTCAACGTGCGTGGGTTCGGGCCTCCATCCAGTGTTACCTGGACTTCACCCTGGACATGGGTAGATCACCTGGTTTCGGGTCTACAACCACATACTATTTCGCCCTATTCAGACTCGCTTTCGCTGCGGCTCCGTCTCTTCAACTTAACCTCGCATGTAATCGTAACTCGCCGGTTCATTCTACAAAAGGCACGCTATCACCCATAAAAGGGCTCTAACTACTTGTAGGCACACGGTTTCAGGATCTATTTCACTCCCCTTCCGGGGTGCTTTTCACCTTTCCCTCACGGTACTGGTTCACTATCGGTCACTAGGGAGTATTTAGCCTTGGGAGATGGTCCTCCCTGCTTCCGACGGGATTTCTCGTGTCCCGCCGTACTCAGGATACACTCAAGAGGGAACGAAGTTTCGACTACAGGGTTTTTACCTTCTACGACTGACCTTTCCAGATCGATTCGTCTACCCCGTTCCTTTGTAACTCCATATAGAGTGTCCTACAACCCCAAGAGGCAAGCCTCTTGGTTTGGGCTAATCCCGTTTCGCTCGCCGCTACTCAGGGAATCGCGTTTGCTTTCTCTTCCTCCGGGTACTTAGATGTTTCAGTTCCCCGGGTCTGCCTTCAGTACCCTATGTATTCAGGTAAAGATTCTATCCCATTACGGATAGAGGGTTTCCCCATTCGGAAATCTCTGGATCAAAGCTTACTTACAGCTCCCCAAAGCATATCGGTGTTAATCCCGTCCTTCATCGGCTCCTAGTGCCAAGGCATCCACCGTGCGCCCTTTCTAACTTAACTTAGTTTCGACCAAAGATAAGCGGCGTATCTCTTCGTCAGCTTCTTCACTCTGCTCCTCACGTACTGTCGTACGCTCTGGTGCTCGTTCGGTCGCTTCCTTGACCTACTTGCTTCTCTTTGCTCTCCAATCTTTGAAGGAGTATTCGTTTAATACGACTACTTTCCAAAGAAGTAATTCTCTAAAATAGAGAATCTAAGATGGCGATTACTCGGTTTCTTTCTTGGTTCTTACTATTCATAATCTAGTTTTCAAGGAACAATCAGGCTTATTAAGCCTTTCATTTTGAGGAATTGCTCCCTCAAAACTGAACAACAAATCGTCAACAATCTTTGATGGAATGTAAATTCCATTTTCCTTAGAAAGGAGGTGATCCAGCCGCACCTTCCGATACGGCTACCTTGTTACGACTTCACCCCAATCATCTATCCCACCTTAGGCGGCTGGCTCCAAAAGGTTACCCCACCGACTTCGGGTGTTACAAACTCTCGTGGTGTGACGGGCGGTGTGTACAAGGCCCGGGAACGTATTCACCGCGGCATGCTGATCCGCGATTACTAGCGATTCCAGCTTCATGTAGGCGAGTTGCAGCCTACAATCCGAACTGAGAATGGTTTTATGGGATTTGCTCGACCTCGCGGCTTTGCTGCCCTTTGTACCATCCATTGTAGCACGTGTGTAGCCCAGGTCATAAGGGGCATGATGATTTGACGTCATCCCCACCTTCCTCCGGTTTGTCACCGGCAGTCACCTTAGAGTGCCCAACTAAATGCTGGCAACTAAGATCAAGGGTTGCGCTCGTTGCGGGACTTAACCCAACATCTCACGACACGAGCTGACGACAACCATGCACCACCTGTCACTCTGTCCCCCGAAGGGGAACGTCCTATCTCTAGGAGTGTCAGAGGATGTCAAGACCTGGTAAGGTTCTTCGCGTTGCTTCGAATTAAACCACATGCTCCACCGCTTGTGCGGGCCCCCGTCAATTCCTTTGAGTTTCAGCCTTGCGGCCGTACTCCCCAGGCGGAGTGCTTAATGCGTTTGCTGCAGCACTAAAGGGCGGAAACCCTCTAACACTTAGCACTCATCGTTTACGGCGTGGACTACCAGGGTATCTAATCCTGTTTGCTCCCCACGCTTTCGCGCCTCAGCGTCAGTTACAGACCAAAGAGTCGCCTTCGCCACTGGTGTTCCTCCACATCTCTACGCATTTCACCGCTACACGTGGAATTCCACTCTTCTCTTCTGCACTCAAGTCCCCCAGTTTCCAATGACCCTCCACGGTTGAGCCGTGGGCTTTCACATCAGACTTAAAGGACCGCCTGCGCGCGCTTTACGCCCAATAATTCCGGACAACGCTTGCCACCTACGTATTACCGCGGCTGCTGGCACGTAGTTAGCCGTGGCTTTCTGGTTAGGTACCGTCAAGGTACAAGCAGTTACTCTTGTACTTGTTCTTCCCTAACAACAGAGTTTTACGATCCGAAAACCTTCATCACTCACGCGGCGTTGCTCCGTCAGACTTTCGTCCATTGCGGAAGATTCCCTACTGCTGCCTCCCGTAGGAGTCTGGGCCGTGTCTCAGTCCCAGTGTGGCCGATCACCCTCTCAGGTCGGCTACGCATCGTTGCCTTGGTGAGCCGTTACCTCACCAACTAGCTAATGCGCCGCGGGCCCATCTGTAAGTGACAGCGTAAACCGTCTTTCAGCTTTTCCTCATGAGAGGAAAAGGATTATCCGGTATTAGCTCCGGTTTCCCGAAGTTATCCCAGTCTTACAGGCAGGTTGCCCACGTGTTACTCACCCGTCCGCCGCTAACTTTAAAAGCAAGCTTTTAAAGTCCGCTCGACTTGCATGTATTAGGCACGCCGCCAGCGTTCGTCCTGAGCCAGGATCAAACTCTCCAATAAAGAGTTGATTAGCTCATTGCTAAACTCTAGCTTTTTGTTGCTTTTTTTGTTCTATAACGCTAGTTATAAAACGATTATTGTTGACGTTTGTTTGTTCAGTTTTCAAAGAGCAATTGGTTGGCCGCTCAATAAGCGACTTTATTAATTTAACACATCCAAACTTAAGAGTCAACTACTTTTTTTATTTTCTTATTCGTTGATTTCTTTTGTCGAAGTGACGTTTATTAATATACCAAGATAACTATTATTCGTCAACAGTTTTTTCACATTTTATATTTTTTCATCTAATAGCTTACTTTCTGGCAGGATATATGCTAGACATTCCTTAGGGGAAGCCACTCTTTTAAGCAATACAAATAAATTCTTATACCTTTTAATCATCGCTTTCTTCACAGCAAGATCAATTCTTTTATCTCCTAAATCCAATAATATTTCATCCAATTCCCTTTTAAGTAGATATTCAATCTCTTTTATTTCCTTTTTATTTAATAATAATCCAATCATCACTAATCCTCCTGCTGCATCCATATTTTGGTCTCTGTATTATGTACTAATTTTTCTTTTTTTATAAAAGTTTTTGTCATGATTTTTTTCTTTTCTACATAAGTATGAGACGAGCAGTAAAGTGGACGAGGTGACAAACAGATGAATTTTTTCTATGTTCTTAACAGTAAATCCTTAAAACAAATGGCATTGATAGTTGTAGTATCCTTCTTCACAGCCTGGTTTTTGTATGTGGAAAACATTGTTCAAATCCCTGTATTTTCTTCTAAGGATGGACCAAAGGCTGTTTATAAAGGGGAGAAAGGAGTTGCGCTCACCTTTAATATTGGATGGGGCGACAAAAGAGCAGAACCAATTCTTGATATTTTGAAAGAAAAGAAAGTGAACGCAACATTTTTTCTTGCTGGTTCTTGGGCAGAAAGGCATCCTGAATTAGTCAGTAGAATGGTAAAGGAAGGTCACGAAATTGGAATACTAGGTTATGACTATGTTGACTATTCTGAAGTAAAAGAAGAAAAAATTCGCCAAGATATATCTAAAGCAAAAACGGCATTTCAAAAATTAAAAGTAGAAAATATTTTATTAGCTAGAGCCCCAACCGGTCATTTCAGTCAATCTACTTTGACTATTGCAGACCAATATGATTACACATTAGTACACTGGAGTATCGACTCTAAGGATTGGACCAATCCCGGATCACAACAAATCATCAAAAAAGCTACTTCAGCTAAAAAGGGGGACATCGTTTTATTACATGCTTCTGATTCTGCTAAACAAACTGCAAAAGCCCTACCAGAAATTATAGGGAAATTACAAAAAAAGAACTTAAAGTTAGTTACTGTTTCAGAAATGATTTCCAACGCTGATTCCAAATCGAAGGAAGTACATTAAAGCAAAAAAGCTGTGTCCTAATTAGAGGTAATCGATTGAATAAAGATCGAAAAAACTCTTTTAGGGCCAGTTTTTTCTTTCTTATTCCATTATCTTTTGCTTACCATCAGGAATAAAAATTCAAAAAGAATCCATTCTACTTAATAGATATCTTTAATGAAAGAGGTAATTATCATGCTAAAAAAAGGGATTACCCTCCTGCTAGTCATTTCTTTATTAAGTGGATGCTCAGAAAGTGAAAATTCTCAACAAATGGACTATGATCAAACGAAGAAAATGGTTGTGGATATATTAAAAACAGACGAAGGGAAAAAAGCTATTCGTGAAGTAATGAACGATGAAGAAATAAAGCAAAACCTGGTTATGAATGAAAAGGCAGTAACAAATACAATAGAAAAAACACTCGTTTCTGACAAGGCAGCTGAATTCTGGCAAAAAAATTCAAGGATCCTGAATTTGCTGAAACAATGGCAAAAAGCATGAAATCCGAAAATGAAAAATTGATCAAAGACCTGATGAAGGACCCGGGATATCGGAAGATGATGGTCGAGTTGCTGCAAGATCCTTCACTAGAATCAGAAATGAAGAACATTTTAAAAAGTACAGAATATAGAGAGCATGTGGAACAAATCCTCCAAGAAACAATGGAAACACCTGAATTCAAATCTAAATTTAAAGAATTACTAGATAAAGCTGCGAAAGAAGCCTCTTCCTCTTTATTATCAGAAGAAAATAAAATATAAAAAGAGGTGCCTTCAAAGGAAGGTACCTCTTTTTACTATCAGAAGTTAGTTTTCTACTCTATCCGCTGCCATCTCTAAGACTTCTACTATTTGTTCAGCAATCTCCTTATATCTTTCACCAATAGGATGTGTTTCTTTATAGACGGATGGAGCAAAATCTTCTTCATTCCAATCTGGCTGCCCCAATGGCAGTTCTCCGAG
Organism: Niallia circulans; assembly: GCF_003726095.1. Taxonomy (NCBI): domain Bacteria; kingdom Bacillati; phylum Bacillota; class Bacilli; order Caryophanales; family Bacillaceae; genus Niallia; species Niallia circulans. The sequence goes on along the minus strand of NZ_CP026031.1, from coordinate 4,104,861 downwards.
TAAGGGTACCTCTAAATCCTTTGCTAATTTCGTTCCTCCACCCTTGCCAAACACATATTCCTTTTCCCCTGTTAAACGACTTTCAAAATAAGACATATTTTCTATGACACCTAATATCTCATGTTCTGTTCTTAATGCCATCGCCCCAGCACGCGCTGCAACAAACGCAGCAGTTGGATGAGGTGTTGTTACAATAATTTCTTTACTTGTTGGCAGCATAGAGTGGACATCTAAAGCCACATCACCTGTTCCTGGTGGTAAATCTAATAGGAGATAATCAAGTTCTCCCCATTCTACTTCATCCATAAAGCTTGTCAGCATTTTACCAAGCATTGGACCTCTCCAGATAATAGGGGTATTATCTTCAACAAAGAATCCCATCGAAATAACTTTAACCCCAAAACGCTCAACCGGAATAATACGCTCCTTTATTACTTCTGGTCTATTCGTGATTCCCATCATATCTGGGACACTAAAACCATATATATCAGCATCTAATAACCCAACTTTTTTTCCCATCCTTGCTAAAGAGACAGCTAAGTTCACGGAAACCGTTGATTTTCCTACTCCACCTTTCCCACTAGCAATGGCAATATAAATTGGCTTCTTATCTTCAGATTCTGTTTCCTTTATTATTTCCTCTACAAGCGCACTAGATAATTCGGTAAAGCGTAACCCAACACTCTCTACCCCTCTTTCTTTAAGCGCGCTGACAATTTGATTTTGCAACTCGATTTGATAGGCTGAGCCTAACTTTGCTACAGCCACCTTTAAACTGGCATGCCCTTTTTCTTCATTCCATTTGACATCTTTCACTGCGCTCAGTTCAAGCAATGATTTATGTAAAAAAGGATCGATCATATTCTCCACTATCTTCTCGATTTCTTCTTTTGTTATCATGACGCAATCCCCTTTCCTATTTTTACTATCAGTATAGCACAAAAATAGTTATCGTTTACATTCTGAAGATTCAAACGTTATTACTAGCATTTATTTCCCGGGAATAGATAAAATCGATAAAAATAAGAATAGAGACATCATAAGTCTCTATTCTTGAATTTCAAGTTCCTCTTCATTTGTAAAAAAGCGATTAACCCCTTTATAAATAGATGCTGCAATTTTCTCCTGATAATCTTCCTTCATAAGATTTGCCTTTTCTTGTGGATTCGATAAGAAACCTACCTCCACTAGCACTCCTGGTCTCTCGGCATATTTAAGTATGTATACACTCTCCAGCGTTTTTGCCTTCCGGGTAGTATTCTCTAAGTTATCAATTAATTCGTCTTGAATAAACTTAGCAGCTCTATCATTTCCTTCTTGCTTAGAAGAATAGAAGGTTTGTGCTCCACTCCATTTCGATGAAGGGATAGCATTTAAATGAATACTCAAGAATAAATCCGCATCCGATTTATTGATAATGCTTATTCTTTCTTTTAAATCCTCAACTTTTCGATTGCGATAGCCTTTCGTACTTTCACTAGCCAAATCCTTATCTATTTCTCTTGTCATGATGACTAACGCTCCTTGCTCTTGCAGATAATCTCGAAGCTTTAAGGAAACGCTTAAGGCGATATCCTTTTCCAATACCTCCTTATCCCCTGCACCACCATCAGGCCCGCCGTGTCCAGGATCAATAATGATTACTTTTCCGGTTAATGGCAAATTCCAGGCATCCCATGAATCATCATTTGAGAAATCAAATTGCAAAATAAAGAAAAGGAGTGCTAGTCCTAGGATATATATGCTTATTTTCCACTTTTTATTCACAGTTAACCTCATTCCCCCCTGTGCCCGTCCTTATTCATACTATATGGAGGAATATGAGGTTTTAGAACAGCAAGTCCTCCTTTCAGGCCATAACAAAAAGATGGCATCTTCATGCCATCTTTCAATGTAAGCGAAGCTTTCTTCTCTTATTCGCTTTCGTATAACCTTCCAGCCACCATTCATCAACAAATTGTTCGCATAAATAGTATAGGGATTCATTTTTATTGCTTTCCTCACTGCCCCAATAAAGAAGAAAATGGTAAAGTGTTTCTTTTAAATGAACATCTTCTTCCTTGCATCTATTTTTTATAGCTTGAACTTCTTCGCCATATTCACTAAATTTACTGTAATTCGCTCCTAAAAGAAAGGCCTCTATTGCTACATCATAACAAGCCTCTTCGATTCCATTGTTCATTAAGATACTAGAAGTTAGGTTAGAGGAGCCAAAATAGTGAGCTACCTTTTCTTTTAATTCTTTAAGGGATATTTCCCTAAGAACCGCTCTTTCATATTTTATTTGTTTCTCGCGTTTTCTTATATCAAAGCTTGTAATGACTGCCAATTGATTTCACCTCTTGCTGTTATTTTTCAACCAACAAGATGAGACCATACTAGTCTAACAAACCTTTTAGCATCCAATTAAAAGAATAGTTGCTATTTCAGTGCTTTCTTACCATTTTCACCTTCGTTGCTCTCTACATAATCTTCTACATGTATGTCACTCATTCGCTTATTATACCAATGATAAAATTCACTAGCATCTGACGCTGGAACATCGGTTAAATCCGTTTGCTCAATCGGCTGTGATCGATTAATGAATTCAATAGTGGCAAGACCCAAATTCCTCTGTAACCGGGATCTCTTCACATTAACTTCTATAACCTTTGCTCTTTTTGTCAAAATTAATGTTGATTGCAGGCTCCCCTTCTTCACTTGAATAAATTCTTCATGTTGGATGTACCTGCTATTAAAGTAATCCCATACTCTCAACAAATAAATCAAAATAAACAATAATATCGCCATATACCATATCTCTGGCTTCCAATAGACAAGACCAATTGCTACGATTATCCCAAAATAACTAGGTCTAAGCAGTCTGGCATATAGAGCTTTCTTAGGCAGCTTCTTCATTTGCTTTTTCAACCGATACGCCGGCAGAATCTTTTCTATAATTTCATATGCTTGGTCCACTGGCATATATGGGAACAAGGAGTTTACCTCCAAATCTTCATCCCCGATATCCCCGGCACTCACTAATTTCACCTCAGCTATTTTCAAAAGTCTTTGCATTGGAAGTTGGATCACTTTCACTGCCTGCACTTTCTCCTTTTGAATGGAAAAGGACGTTTCTGAGACTAATCCTTTTTTTATATAAATCTTATCCTTATCAGAGGTTATTTGAAAACGGCCATATTTCCAGAAAGTCACACCAAGACCAAATAGCACCCCTATAATCAGAAGAGCAATGCATACGCCGACTATCATCCAGATATGATCCAATAGATAAGTAAGAACCTTACTTGTCTCCACTTCCATTTGAAAGATTGAATCTATATTGGAGAAAAAAGATATTAATAATGGAATTAACGCTAAAAAGCTCAAAGAAGAAAAAGAAGCCCTCACTAAGTCTCTTCTTGTTACCTGAAAATGAACCGTTCTTTCGCTTCCAGCAACTGTTTTAGCTTCTTCTCCGTCGCCTGCTGAGACATTTTCCGGTTGATGGATATAAGACTCTAACCAATCTGCCTCTTTCTTGCGAATAACTGTTAACGGTATAGAACTCGAATCTCCGGTCTCTCCTGTTTCCAATGTTAAGGAAGTTAGGTGAAGTCCTTTATGAAAAACAGAGGTGTGTCGGTGAATATTTTGAATTTTATAAAAGGGGATTACTCGATGCGACTTTGTAAAAACCCCAGACCTTATATGTAGCGCTTCCTCTTCTACTGAATAAGTATGTGTAAACCAATCCAGTACGATGCTAAGAAGCTGCACAATAGCATAAAGAAGAAAGAGAACTTGAAATATCTTCATATACATTTTTTCGGATCCAAAATGTGACACAAATAAAATAATAAATAAGAAAAAATTACTTTTTACAAATCCAGCTATATCAAAGACTATTTTAATCGGATGCTGCCGCTTCCTGATACCTTCCATTACTCCACTTCCTTAATCTTTGCAAAATGAGCAATTTGATCACGTAAACGATAAGCCTCTTCCTTTGGAATGGCAGGAATCTCATGCGAGGTCCCCATCGTCCCGACCGTTATAGAATATAATTGATATTTCCTTTGCAGTGGTCCTTGTGTTAATTCAACCGACTGTACTTTTGTCATCGGGATTAATTGATGATTCTCAACCATTACTCCCCATTTCAGTTGAATAAACTCTTCACTGACGTCATAACGCCAATAGCGCTGTTTTAATGGCGGTGCAATAAAAATTCCCCATAATGCCGCCAAGATTGTTAATACGCCAAGACCTACAATGATTGGACCTATCCACGCCTTCCATGAAAAATAAAAATAGAGGAAGTAGCAAACACCCAATACCACAAGAATCGTACTATTAGATATCGTCTCCGATATCCGCCATACTTTCACAGCCTCTTTAGATACCTTTTTTGTTGGTTCAGGGATAGAAAAATACATGTAAACACGCTCCTTAAATATTCTACTTATCTACGTTGCATTAATGAAAAAGGTTTCCTCCAATGACAAAAAAATCTCCTTTTTCAAGGAGATTTCTGTATCATATTGACCTATGACCACGCATCCAAGCTTATACCTCTGTAAGAGAAGGAGTCTCATCTTCTTACCGCCACATAATTTCTTATCGTAACATCCTCGTATTTTTTTTCAAAGGGAGAGAAGAAAATGAAAAAGTACTTAAAACTTATAGCTATACTTGCGACAATGTCATTTATTCTCATAGCCTGCAGTAATGATAATGATAAAAGTAAAATCAAGAGCAACTAGGAAAATAGCTCTATAGAAGAAAAACAGAATAACTCAGAGGAGAATGACAACCAAGCAAGTGAACCAGATGATACGACAGCTGAATCAGAAGAGAATAAAGCCGACAGTAATAAGTTTAACGATAAAGCTTCAAATAATAGTTCTAATACTCAGGCAGAAGAAAAAAAGGATAGTATATTATCTGCTTATTCTTCTAAAGAGATTGAGTATGCTCGCGTTTGGTTACAAATTGTTAATAATCAGGATATTGAAGAACTACGCGTTCAGCATATCTCAGCTGGAGAAACCAGTAAATCCTTATGATGCGGATAGTGTCCAATATCTGCAAGACGTTATATCGTTATCAGGGAAAACAATGGCTGATGGTGCCATCACATAAGAGGGAATGGGGATGGCACCATCAATAAATATGATATTCCTTCCCATTGGCCGAGTGCAGAACAAATAAAAGAACCTATGCAGGAATATACGAAAAACATTATTGAGTATCCAAAGGAAATCTCTATTCAACCTGGTAATGACGAAGAAGTCGAAAAATTGATTAAAATAATTAAAACTGAATTCTAAAAGAATACACTGATAATAGAATACACTATTCCCATACACGCAACCCTGTTCTGTCTACTTGTTTCCCGGTAATTAAAGTAGATACGAATTGGCAAGTTGCGTGTTAGCATTTAGCATTCCGAAAGTATTAAAACTAACTTTAATTTAATAAATTTGCAATAATGCTGCCCTTTAAAGGGAGGTTAACCCTTCTTATATCAACGCACCCTTTAAAGTGGAAATCTCTATAATTATAATTAGTTGCCGACTTTTAAAAGTTCTAATCTAAATTCCTCCTCTAAATCGGCTAGCCTCATTAACTTCTCCGATATACCTTTCCAATCTTTATTTACAGACATAGAATGACACATCCCAAGAACCTTAGCCTGTTCAATCTTCAACTCTGATAGACGTGAATGCCTATCTTTAAAATACACTGCATAATCGTTGGCTCTTCTTGCACTTAATTGGAAAAGGAAGAATGTTGTATGCCCTATAGTATCAGCTGTAATAGGAGCATTTAATAACTGATCCGCATAAAAACAAATTGCTTCCCTTCCAATTAACCCTATATCCGCTTTTTCGAATTCCCGATAAGTTCTCTTAAAGTAATCAATTGCTCTCTCATATATTTCGTTATTGTTTAATGTGACGACCTTTTTTGCTGTAGACCAATATTTATTAATTCCTTTCCTATATGGAATCCCTTCCGCCATCCAAGCCTTCTTAAATTGGTCCAGTGATAATGGAACAAATGGAAAGCCAGCTGGATCTTGTACATAAATATTTTCATCATCCATTTGATAACCTAGCACATAATGGTCTGAACCATGTAAATTTTTATGATTCGGATGGTATGTTAGCTCCCCCATATCTAAAGGGCCTAGAATGACAGGGTTTTGTTTGATTTGCTTTTTTAACAACGTAAATGGGTCATCTAAGTCACTAGCTTGCTGATGCTCTTCTGCAGTAAATCCAAGGATGTTTAGAGCATAATTGATACCATCATCGGGATCTCTCATACTAAAAAAAAGGTTTTTTTCATTTTCTATCATGGCACCTAATCCAACACCAGTTAATACTTCTACAAGTTGAGGAGATACATTTTCTCCTATTGATGAAAGAAACATTGCAGTTGAATTTGAATAACAGTAATGGCCATTTCCTATATACATTAACATCACCTCCGAGTAGATAAGTTGATCTTACAATTTTGAAAATTGAAAAACAACATCAAACTTTATAATATTTCTTCTATCTATTTTGCCTTCTCGTCAAACTTCTTCGAGCTGCATACTTATACAAATCTTGTATCACTTTCCGATAAAAATAAGGAAACTTCAGTATGAGAAACGGGATGCAACATGGAGAACTGCTAGCAATACATCCATAGTTAGCCATTTAATTAGTTCTACTTTTGATAACGCTTCGTTAAAAACACAAAATACAAAACGTGATGTTTCTATTTGCCCATGATATAGATATTACATATGTATCGAAACGTTTAGGACACAAAAATATTCAAACCATACAAAATTATTATCTGGTTAATGCAAAAAAACACCAGCAATCTGCTGATGCTTTCCATCTGTAAAGTTATTTATAAAGTTCAAAGAATTAAACCAATTGAATTACATGATCAAAAACCACATTATATTACAAACCATTTTAACTTCCTGCAAGATTCACCTACAAATTCCAAGCACCCTATGGGAGCGATGGCTGAGTTATAATAAGGAATATGATTAGAAATAAAAAAAGAATTATATTTTTAGTTATAAAATAAATTACTAGGGGAGGAACAGCGCATGAAAATTAACAATCTAGGGCTCTTAAATTCGTTATCTTCAATTATAAACTCTGGGAAATCTGCTAATATCGAATATATATTAGCAGAATATATTTTAAAAAATCTATATAGAATATCAAGTATTAGTATTTTAGAGATAACAGACGAATGCTTCACTTCACGATCCGCAATCAGAAGATTCTGTGAACAACTAGGATATGCTAATTTTAGCGAATTAAAAAGTTCTGTGAATAAATTAGTATTTCCAAGCAATTTAAGATTTAGAGATATTAAAGAGTACTCTAGCTATCAAACACATATAAAAAATCTTATTGATGACATGATATTAGATATTGATGAGCAATTAAACTTTGAGAACATCAATTATTTATGTCAGTTAATTCATAAGGACGTAAAGGTTGTACTTTTATGTGCAAATAATACTAGTGGAACGATAATAAAATTTCAACAAGAATTACTGTTTGCATCTAAGGTTATTCATGTTATTTCCACCTCGTTTACTAATAATAAGGTTTTAAATGATTTAAATGATGAAGATATTATTATAACTGTGTCAGCATCCGGTAAATTTGCAGAATTATCACTTGATTTTGTTAAAAGTTTACGAGGACATAAATTCTTAATAACAGGGAATCAGGACAAGAGTATAAAACTGGCTTATGAAAATATTTTTTATATAAGCAAAAATAGCATTTCAAATGACTATCTTAGTATTTATGGAAAATATGGTATTACCTATATTTTAGATTTAATTTCTATGCAATATTTATTTTTATATGCTTAATTGATTTATAAATAGTAAAACCTCCTTGTAATAAGTTTTCTGACAAGAAAATTGGCTACAAGGAGGTGATAAGTATCCTATATTCGATTACATTACATAACTTTTTAAACTACTATGCGTGGAATCCAAAACTCAGCCATTATGATTGTAACAAAATGCAAGCTTTTTATTTAATAGATATGGTCGTAAATAAGCAACCGTACTGCATAATGGTAAAACATCCTTACTCAATTTAATTCCAAGGAAATCATTGATATATTCTTTTCTTTTTTGGATCCTCATCCAAAGTTCGGGATAATTTTTTCTTATCTCCTCTTTTAATGCATCGTCAGCTAGTGCAATTGTACTTTCAGCTGATACTCCATCATATCCAGCGACACGTGGTATTATATCAGTTTGAAAAATCATTCCACTTTTAATAATTTCATCCGAATTCTCATAAATCGGAGATGCCAGCCACTCTTCATCAGCCGTCAAGTGTCCTGGGCATAGCTCCCAATGAAACACTTCTTTAGGAAGAACAGAATTAATAAAGCTATACATGTCCCCACCAGACATCCCAATTCGAATATTCTCAAGCCATGCTACAATAGCAGTGTAATAAGGAGCTGCTAAGTCTTCTACATAATTTTTTTTACTTTCTGGTAACTCAGAGCGTTCCATAACAGCATATCCTGCTCTACTGGATAATCCTCCTTTATATCCCACAGTTAAAGAAATGGCATCCCCTTTCGTCACCTTTTTTGACATAGGGTATAAATTTCCCTTTTCAAATCTTTTACCTGTGGACGCTATCGTAACTACACTATTTCTTTGACCTAAATCATTCAGTTCTTTACCTAGTTCCATTTCAGAGACACCAACATCTAATTTATTTATAGTACGCAAGATGCAATCCGACGCAAGAGATGCTCCAAACTCATAGTGTGCTATTTCATTTGCATTATTCACTCTCCGTACTCCACGGTTTCCAGCAATGAAAATATCTGTTCTATTGGTTAGGGAACCCTCCTTCCCAACAATATCTCTGATCGTATCCACAATAAAAGAAGGAGTATCAAAGAAATTTCGATTATTCTCAACTTTACTTGTGAAGTGCTTCCATCCCACTAAACCAATTTTCATCGATTCTCGGATTCCTGCTTTAAGAAAGACGCTTGAAAATGGAGTATCGGGTTCCATAGGCTGATTGGGTAAGGAAAAGTGCGGACAATGTATTCCTTGTGCTGGTATTCTAGAGTATTGTGCCTTATTAAGGTTTTCATTTCCCAAGATTAGAAAGGCATCGCCTTTAGAGTGAAGAACCAATATAGCTTCTTCAAATCTTGGAACAAATCCCACTAAATATTCAAAGTTTCCGCCATGCTCAAGATCTGCATATACCAATAACGCATCAAGCCCATCCACTCTCATCTCTTGTAATACATTTTCATATCTAGTCTTTATCGTTTCATCATCAATTAATAACGGTTTTCTACTACAATCAGGCATTGGTGCTTCCATTTCTCTCAACTGTACATTTTTTGAATTATACTTCATATATATATATCCTTTCTCCATCTACGTTATTAGTAACAGCACGTTTCTACTATAATACATTTTACATATGCCCTGCTGCATGCCATTGACCTACCATTTATTTTTTACTATTAATAATGACTATTTTGCTGTAACTGCTAAGATTGTCTCTTTGGCTATAGTAACATTTCCCGATAGTAATGGCTTATCAATTTTCAGCATTTCCTTTGTATTCACAATAATTATTGGAATAACAGTATTTTTTGCTCGTTTTTTCACCATATCTAGATCAACAGTTACAAGCGCATCTCCGACTTTAACCTTTTTTCCTTCTGTAACATGCACAGTAAATCCCTCCCCGTTCATAGAAACGGTTTCCAATCCAATATGGAGTAAGATTTCAGCACCATTTGCAGTTTTAATGCTAATGGCATGTTTTGTGGGAAAAACATGCATGATAACCCCATTTACTGGAGAACTTATATTTCCTTCAGCTGGCACAATGGCAATGCCATCACCCATCATTTTTTCTGCAAAAACAGGATCAGGAATATCTTCTAGCTTCATTATACTACCTGTTGCATATGCCTTTAATTCGATCGTTTTTGAAAATTCAACTTTTTTCATAAACATATTTTTAAACATAATTATCATCAGTTCCTTATTTTATATATTATCAATGGGAAACATAGGACGCATAATGCGTTTAAATGGCAGCCTTGCTGTATCCTGAAGTGTTGCTCCTCCTGTTAATGACATAACATTTAATTTCCCCGCAGCTTTTAATTCAGGAAAAATATATCCTTGTTTTACAATAATAATGTCATAGTCTTTATAATCAATACCAGCAGCATGAAACTGATGTAATTCCACAAAAGGATGATTATTTCCTGAAACGATGATATCAATTGGTTTGCCTTTAACAGTAACAGTGATACAATTTCCAAAATCTCCTTCACTTGTGTAAGCATAACCGGCCAGATATCCTTTAGCACTGACTATAACATCTAAATCAACTTTGGCAGATAACTCATCCAAATTCATTCCTAAAGAAATAGATAGTGTCTCTCCTACTTCACATTTAATCAACTCATTTAATGTTTTTGAATCATTAATACCAGCAAACAAAAACCTCTTTGCTTTAGATTTGGTATGATTTAGTTCTAACACTTGGCGTAATATGAATGTATTACATCCCACAGAGCCAGATGTTACATTATCACCAGAATCAGTAATAAACACAGGTTTATCTTCATACTCTATTGCCATTTTCATCGCCTCTTCAGGCTGTGCAGTTAATCCAGTATAATGAAATTCATAACGTTTATCCCATACATATTTTGCTAGTTTATCTGCAACTTCATTTGCATATTCCTGATCATCACCTGTTGCCGGGATGACCACAATACCACACCCTGCAACGTCGGTATCATGACGCAGGTAGCCTACATGCCACGAACAGCTAAGGATATTCGGATCTTCCTCCAATTTATCCATATATTTATTGATGGATTTTACAGGTTCATCAGCTGAAACACTCTGTTCGCCTCCCAAGATCATTGGCAGTTTACGATATACCGGTGTAATATTTTGCCGATTTCTTAAGAATGTAACTAGCATTTCACATACAAACTCTATTGTTTCTTGTATGTCTGTATGCGGGGAATGTCGATAGCTGCGGATCATTGTGGTGCTTTCTACATATTCTTTGGATAAGTTGCCATGTGGATCACAAACAACCGCTATTGGTAAATAAGGTCCAACTAATTGGCGAATCATCTTCAATATGTGGTGATCACCTGAGCCTCCATCTAATTCTGCTACTTCGCTTGCTCCATGGAGATGAAGAAAAATTCCATCAATTTCGTGAAGATGTTTTTTCACATCTTCCAATATTCTCCTTTCAATGTAGTCAAATGCTGGTTTCTCTAAAACACCACCAGCATTTGCGTTTGCATAAATGGAAGGGATAATTTCTATTCCCTCTCTTATAAACACATCTTTGCATTTCATCTCCTGAATACAATCTTCTCCAAATAAAAGATTAAAATCTTCCAAGTTGCTTTTATATGGGATGTTAGCATTTGATTCAATAATAAATTGTGCAATCATAATTTTCATTTTTTACACCTCTAACTTTTAATAACTGAAAACTCTTCCTATCTGCTTATTTCCATAGGTATCTATTTATATCGGCCTTTATAAAGTCAAAGCACTTTATCTAATTCTGGTTCAAACTTAGCATTCTTATTTGCTTCTGTTTTAGACAAAATGATCTTGCTTGCTACAAAAGATACAACAATTGCCACAATTGCCACAATGGCAGCTAAAAATAGATTTCCAAATCCACCATCATTATCCATAAAAAACAAAGCAGTCAGTAAGCCTGGACACCCTCCCATAACATAGCTTACTAATCCGAAAATACCAGCAACTAATCCTGCGCTCACAGCTCCGATTGCCGTTCCGATCAATACTTTCGGTCTCATGATTAGCGCTCCATAAAATGCTGGTTCTGTAACACCACAAAGTGCCGTCACACCAAAGGAAGTAATCATGCCTTTCTTGCTTTTATCATTTTTAATTGTAGTAGCTACGGCTAAGGCAGTTCCACCAATACACAAGTTAGAGATGAATCCCATAACCATAACAACTGGGTCATATCCAATTGATGCAACACTGTTAAACCCTATTGGCATTATAGCTTTATCTAACCCTAACATAACCATGTAAGGGTAAAATGCCGCAAGAATTGGCATGGCTATCCCACCAATGGTATCCATCATATTTGTAACTCCAACCCCTACATAATCACTTAGTACTGTTCCTATAGGACCTAAAGCAATCAATGTTATAGGAACAACAACTATCATGGTAAATAAAGGTTTCAAGAAGTATTTTACTGTTTCAGGTATATATTTTTGGAAGAATTTATCAACAAAATACATAAGTCCTACACCAAGCATAATGGGTAAAACACTGCTTGCATAATCAACCACTGGTATGGAGATTCCTAAGAAATCTAGTCCCTCGACACCGCTAATATTGGAACTAACCAAAAGGGCTCCTAAGAATGCCCCCATAATTGGTTCCATTTTTAATCGTTTTGCCATTGTGAAACCAATGTAAACCGGCAGGAAAGTAAACGCAGCACTAAATATGGCATTCAAAATTACTGCCGTTCCAGATTCCATATCAACACCAAAGTAATTAATCATTAAATTCCTAAGTGCTAGAATGATACCTCCTGTAATCAATGCCGGAACAATCGGCATGAAGATCGTTGCCATAAAACTACCAAATTTATTCACATAATACATTGCTTTCTTGTCCTCAGGTTCTTCTGCTGCTGAATCTGAACCACTGTGCTGTTCCTCTTTCCATCCTGATACTTCTAAGAAATCATTATATGCTTCATTAACATTCGGACCAATAATGACTTGAACCTGTCCAGCTTTGCTTACAATGCCTACAACATTTTCAATTCCTTTTAACGCTTCTTCATTTACAAGCTTTTTACTATTGTAATGTAAGCGAAGCCTAGTTGCACAGTGTTCAACATGATTCAAGTTATCGACACCACCAATGTGTTCAAGTACTTGTTTCGACATGTTAACATATTTCATTATTTTCCCTCCATTTCAATTCTTTTTGTATTAAGTGTTTGCTGTTTTACTTAACGGATGTACATCATAAAATCGATTCTTTAGCAAAAAAATACTTCAATAAGAAATACTTCTAATTACATAGGTAAATCGATTTTAGAGTATTGAACATCATCGGATTAGAAAGCGCTTTAATTTCCAAAAACAAAATATATTGAAACGAATAACTTATACTACTTTCCGAACTTTAAGTGGAATTTTGTAAAATACAATCCACCTACAAGATATCAAAAGTATTTATGAATCTTTATAAAACCTTGTAGGTTCAGTTTGGATTATAAATAGTAAAACATTAATTTTTTTTATATTCTTTTACTTAGAACAAACATTATTTTAAATATTTCTTTTTGCTGCTATTAAGTCTTTAAACCAGTAGTAACTTTCCTTTGGAATCCGCTTATGATTATTTTCAAAATCAACTCGAACTAAACCATATCTTTTTTCATAGCCATTTATCCAACTATATATATCCATTGTTGACCACATATAATAACCTTGGACATTGACCCCCTCTTCACGTGCTTTTAGCATATAGTCAATAAACTCTCCTACTAATTTAATTCTCTCTTTATCTTCAACATAGCCATTTTCATCCGGGGTTTCATATTGACCATGTCCGTTTTCAGTGATATAGACCAAAATATCACCATATTTTTCTTTAATTTCCATCAGTGCATTATACATACATTTGGGATAGACTTCCCTGCCCCAAAGATTCCTTTTTACTTTTGGGTCAAATGAAGTTTCAAACATATTCTTAATACGAATGCCTTCCTTGGAATTGGAGCCTTTTCCTTTATTATTGTGAAAAACTTCCGTCTCACCCTCAGAATAATCTGTTACATATTGACGGTTATATAGGTTTAATCCAATATAATCAATCTTTCCTCTTGCAAATTCAACAAAATCCTCTTCATGAATAAACGTTGTACTAACATTATTGTCTTCTAAAACTGCTATTAACTCGGCAGGCAATTTTCCTAATACGGCTGTATCTAGTATAATTCGGTTATAAAAAATATCCGCTCTTAGTTTTACTAGTCCTTTTTCTTTTGTAGTAGGATCTAGCTCCACATTACCGTTATCATGAACAACACCAATATTCCCATCCAAACTTAATTTTTTATACGTCTGAACAGCCTTAGCACTCCCTAGCATAAGGTTATAAACTACTGTCCAAAAACGTCCGAAGTCTGCTTTGTAATTTGGCGGATAGTTTCCTACTATATAGCTGCAATATGCATAATACCTTGGCTCATTAATAGTAGACCAAATTTTAACTCGATCCCCGAAATGTTCAAAGCATACTTTTGCATATTCATTAAAGGCATCCACAACTTTTCGATTTTCCCATCCACCAATCTTTGCCATTTCATTTGGAAGATCATAATGGAATAACGTAACATTTGGAATAATGCCTTTTTCCAAACAATAGTCGATAACGTTATTATAAAATTCAATTCCCTTTACATTCACTTCACCGACTCCATTAGGAATAATACGAGCCCAGGAAATCGAAAAGCGGTAAGTATTTTGATTTCCTTCTGCCATTAAATCAATATCTTCCTTATATCTGTGATAAAAGTCACTTGCAACATCACCATTTACATTCAAAATATTCAATGGACTCTTATGATTAAAACTATCCCATTCGTTTAAACCTTTCCCATCCTCTTTCCATGCTCCTTCACATTGATAAGCTGCAGTAGCTGATCCCCATAAAAACTCATTATTATTATTCATCTCGTTTAAACACTCCTCCCTTTAAGCTCTAATATAACGCTTTCACAATTTCATTATAGTAATTTTAAAAAAAGTCTGTGGTTCAAAAATGGAACGATTTGAGATTGATATTATCTATTCGTTTAGTTTTAAAGAAGAAAGTAAGCAAGCTCTCGTTCTGACCTCAAATAGTATTGTTCTTCAAAATCATAAAGAAAAACGGCTCTAATTACACAACGACAAAGATATTTTAGTTATTTTTTTGCATCCTTCTAGACATAATCTTTAATCGTATGTGATATATCCCCACTGCCAAAACCAATTCTGCACCTTTTGACAGCTTTGTAAATCTACCTTTCCTTTTTCAATAAATGAAAAAGCTCACAAATTTGATTAATCACCATTTGTGAGCCTTTATATCTTATTAAATTGAACATATTTTGTCCTTATAATGATGGTGGTCAGGGGGCGAAATAGGTTTTAAAGTATGATAATACACGTTTTTCCTATAACATTGTGTAATCACTTTTTGACTATATTGTATCGCCGATCCATTGGCAAAACGTTGATAGACCCAGCCAATCATCTGTTTTCGAATATCCCGATAACTGTGAAGTATTATTCAGTCTGATATCTACTAACTTAGTTACATGATTACGTTCTAATAACTCTACGAATGTCCGTAAATTTTTTTGCAAAAAACCAATTGTACATAAATTAATTGTCATAGTATTCCTCCGAAAATTTTGTTAAGTATCTATGGTCCTGAATAAGCTTACAGTCTTATTAGAGATAATACTTATGATCCACTTTATTGGCGATTATGCTATAGCTTTCTAACTTGCATTATTGTCATGCTCTTTTTTTCATATATCACAACAGTTAAAATGGACACAAGAATGATCGCAGTATTTGCAGCAATTGTTCCCGTCCAGGTCATCGTCATGGTACCAAAGATAGGGGATGCTGCATTGAACATGGTATGGAATAATACGGACATAAAGACAAAGCCTTTTCCTGAAATTTTGTAGATTGCCCCGTGGAAAAATCGAAAAGCAATGAGTTGAACTACAAACATCCCAAAGTTAATAAGCCCTTCACCGTGATTCGTCCCCGGAATGAAGAAAAGGGGAATGTGCCATACAGTCCAAATAATCCCAGTGATAACAGAAGATACAACAAAGCCGTATTTTTTGTTGAGTTTAGGCTGCAATATGTACATCCAGCCAGCTTCCTCTAAGCCGCCAATAATAAGATTACCAGGCAGCGAAAGAAAAAACGTATAAAACGGAAGCACTATTTCTGTGCGGTCTGAAACTGCTATATGGATTAAGAAATACAGTGCAAGCCCTGCAACAACAAACAAATAGACAAATATGTTGTTTTTGATATAAAAAACAGTTTTCAACCATTCCTTAAAATCTGCTATTTTTTTATTTTTCTTCAAAACGACATATGAACCAATAGCAGGCGACAAAATATAAATTGCAAAAGGAATATTCATCAAGAATTGCTGGAATGTGTGAACCCAATTGTGAACTGAATATCCGAATGGCCCAAGAACAATCAAGGCACCTGACACAAAATATGCTATGCTAAAAGTCAGCAGCGTAAATTGTACTGTGGTTTTTTTATCTATCATGGTATCTACACCTCACATTTTAGAGTATTTTTAAGTATCACTTGCAACATCACCATTCACATTCAAATATTCTATGGACTCTTATAGGTAAAAATATACCATGCTCCTTTACATAGATAAACTGCAGTGGTTGATCCCCATAAAAACTCATAACTATTATTCATTTCGATCAAATTGCGCCTCCCTTTAAGCTCTAATATAACGCTTTTCTCCTTTCATTATAATGATTTAAAAAGTCTGTGGTTCAAAAATGGGACGATTTAAGACTAATATTATCCATTTGTGAAATTTATAAGAAACAACCTAGCTCTCGTTCTAGTAATTCTCCACCTTTCAATGAAAATTGAGCAATAATTTAGTTTAATGAGGAATAAAGTGGATCATTGTACTCCATAGTTTCGCTGGGGAAAAACAATAGTACATAGTCTGAGGTTCTTGAAGGCTTCTGTTATGAGTTGTCATCAAATATAATCACAGACAACTTTTAGCATAAAAAAGACCCTTTCCACAAAAGTGAAAAGAGCCTTGAAACGCCAAAAATTAACGTTTTGAGAACTGAGGTGCACGACGAGCGCCTTTAAGACCGTATTTTTTACGTTCTTTCATACGAGCGTCACGAGTTAATAATCCTGCGCGTTTTAATGTTGGACGGTATTCAGGATCTACTTGAAGTAAAGCACGTGCGATACCATGACGGATAGCGCCAGCTTGACCAGTATAACCTCCACCGTTAACATTTACTAAAATATTGTAGCTTCCAGTTGTTTCAGTAGCCACTAATGGTTGTTTAACAACTTCGCGTAAAGCTGCAAACGGGATATAATTTTCGATTTCACGACCATTGATGATGATTTGTCCGTCACCTGGAACTAAACGTACACGAGCAACAGAGCTTTTACGACGACCAGTACCGATATATTGAACCTGTGCCATTTGTTTTACCTCCCTTTATTAATTATCCACGAAGTTCGTAAACTTCTGGTTGTTGAGCTTGGTGCGGATGTTCGCTACCAGCATATACGTGTAATTTTCTAAACATTTGACGACCAAGAGAATTCTTTGGAAGCATACCTTTGATTGCAAGTTCTAACATTTGCTCTGGGTAGTTAGTACGCATTTCTAAAGCAGTTCTTTGCTTTAATCCACCTGGGTGCATAGAGTGACGGTAGTAAATTTTGTCAGTTAATTTTTTACCAGTCAATTCAATTTTTGAAGCATTTAAAATAATTACATGATCACCAGTATCCACATGAGGTGTGAAAGTTGGTTTATGTTTACCACGTAGAATTGATGCAATCTCACTAGCAAGACGACCTAAAGTTTGGCCTTCAGCATCAATTACGTACCATTTACGATCAACATTGTTTGAATTAGCCATAAACGTTGTACGCATGAGTTTCCCTCCTGAAATGTTAAAGTTATAGTTTGTTTAAAATATAAATGTCTGTTCTTACGTCTATATGTTCACACAATTAAGTTCCGGGGCTTAATGTGGGATTAAAATACATACCATATTATGATATATCCTAGAGTAGCATATGTCAAGGGAATGTTACGCCAGGTTTAGTTGTTATGAGAAAAAAATCTTTTTTCCGTGGCTTTTACTCAAAGAACATCACTTTTTACTTATAAGAAAAGGATTCCTTGGTCGCTTTCTGTACTCTTTTTGGAAAAGGAGGAAAGCATTAGTCTCCTCTCCCAGCGTCGCAAGAATCATGGTTTAATACCATACTTTCCAAAGATACAATCCATTTGCAGAGGCTGTTTTTCCTGCTGCCTTTCTATCCTTTTTCTCTAAAATTACGGGAATATCTTGTGGTAACTTTTTCCCTCTTCCTACATCTAATAAGGTACCGACCATAATCCGCACCATATTATAAAGGAATCCATTCCCTTGGAAAGAAAAAATTAACATATTGTCTTCCTCTGTAAGCTTTACTCCAGTAATCGTTCTTACTTTTCTTTCTTTGTCTGTTTTAGCAGAGCAAAAACTAGTAAAATCATACTCTCCAATAAAATAACAAAGTGCTTCCCTCATCGCCTCCATATTTAGAGCATATGGATAATAATAGGCATAATTACGTTTAAAGGGATCTCTCCGCTCTCCTAATTGAATAAAATAGCGATACTCTTTCGCTGTTACATTATATCTGGCATGAAAGGAGTCAGGTACTATCTCTGCATCTGCAACCACAATATCGTGGGGCAAAAGAGTATTTAGAGCAATCGGCCACTTATCTGCAGGTATATCAAGAGAGCTATCAAAATGAATGACTTGTCCCTTAGCATGAACGCCAGCATCCGTTCTACCAGAAGCCTGAATCTTTACTTCTACTCCTTTATGGAGCCTTCTTAAAGCCCTTTCGATTTCCCCTTGTACGGTTCGATCCTTTGGCTGAATTTGAAACCCACTGTAATTTGATCCATCATAGCTAACTGTACATTTATATCTTTGCATCGTATTCTCCATTATGTTCTTAATACAAACAGCATAGCTGTTATTAGTATCAGAATAATAATCATTATGGTATCAATAGGATTCCAGATTAATTGGCGGTATTTCGTTCTTCCTTCTCCACCTTGATAGCCACGTGCTTCCATCGCAATAGCAAGCTCCTCTGCTCTTTTAAAGGAGTTAACAAATAAAGGAATCAATAAAGGAATAATTGCTTGTACACGGCTTTTAATGGAGCCACTAGAGAATTCTACTCCTCTTGCCATCTGAGCCTTCATAATCTTTTCTGTTTCATCCATTAAAGTTGGAATAAAGCGCAGGGAGATAGACATCATAAGAGCCAGTTCATAAACAGGAAATTTCACCTTTTTTAGTGGTCCTAATAGTGTTTCAATTGCATCCGTTAACTCGATTGGCGTTGTTGTTAATGTAAGCAAGGATGTCATGATAATGAGCAAGAAGAAGCGAATAGAAATGAGAATCCCCATTCTAATACCTTCTTTATAAATCGTAATCCATCCCCATTCAAACAATAGCTCTCCATTTTTCGTGAAAAAAATATGCAAAATAAACGTAAAAATAATTAACCAAAAAATTGGCCTCAGTCCTAAATAAATGTACTTAATCGGTACATTGGAGATGGCGACTAAAGTACCTACATATACAATCAATAGCAAATAGCTCCAAATATTATTAGCCAAAAACACAATACAAATAAATAGGAAAACAAGTAGTAACTTGGAACGGGGGTCCATTCTGTGTAATGTAGAATCAACGGGAATAAAACGCCCTATAATCATTTTTCCCATTAACTGCTCCCTACTTTCTTCTGAAGATACACTGCTAACTCATCCGTAAAATCTTCCATGTTTAAGTGAACCCGTTCCATCTTCACTCCGAATTTTGCTTCTACTTTCTTTTGGAATCGTACAACTTCAGGAACATTCAATCCAATAGCAGCTAAATCCTCTGCTTCTTTAAAAATTTCTATTGGAGTCCCTTGACGATGAACTTTCCCTTTATTCATAATGACTATTTGATCTGCATAATGAGCAGCATCCTCCATACTATGTGTAACTAGAACAGTCGTTAAATTTCGCTCTTTATGAAGCTTATAAAACATATCCATAATTTCTCGTCTGCCTCTTGGATCTAAACCAGCTGTCGGCTCGTCTAATACAAGTACATCTGGTTCCATAGCCAGCACACCAGCAATAGCTATTCTTCTCATCTGACCACCTGATAAATCAAAAGGAGATTTCATGAGAAAATCTTCAGACAATCCTACCTCACTTAATGCCTTTACAGCTCTTATCTTTGCTTCTGATTCAGGAATACCAAAATTAAGAGGGCCAAAACAGATATCCTTTTCTACTGTTTCTTCAAACAACTGTTGTTCTGGAAACTGAAAAACAATCCCTACTCTTTGCCGGATACTCCGCAAGTTCTTATGTTTCTGTCCACCTTCAAGTGTACGGTCACCTATTACCACTTTCCCTTTAGACGGTGTTAAAAGAGCATTAAGATGCTGTAAAATGGTAGATTTACCTGAACCAGTATGACCTATAACGGCAACATAGCTTCCTGAGGGAATATCAAAACTTACATCCTCTATCGCCAATCGCTCAAACGGAGAATTTTCCTGGTAACGATACTCTACTTTTTGAAGTGAGATGTCCATATGCCTGTCACCAACTCTTCTTCTGTTAAATATATTTCCTCTAATGAAATACCTTTGTTTATTAAGCTTTCCCTAATCTTAATAGTAAAAGGTATATCTAAACCTATTTCAACAAGTTCCTTCTGCAGTTTAAATATTTCCTTAGGATTACCTTCCTTATATACTCTACCCTTATTCATTACGATAATCCGGTCTGCCTTAGCAGCCTCATCTAGGTCATGAGTAATCGAAATAATGGTCATAT
Source organism: Niallia circulans (assembly GCF_003726095.1). Lineage (NCBI taxonomy): Bacteria > Bacillati > Bacillota > Bacilli > Caryophanales > Bacillaceae > Niallia > Niallia circulans. Next base: position 4,084,049 of record NZ_CP026031.1, on the reverse strand, counting down.
TTTCTTTTTGCAGCTCTCTCATAATATCAAAGACTTCTTCTCTTCCCTGGGGATCAAGCATAGAGGTAGCCTCATCTAATATGATAATTTCAGGTTTCAATGCAATAATTCCTGCAATAGCGACTCTCTGTTTTTGTCCTCCAGATAGATGGTGCGGCTCTTGATCAAGAAAAGATAACATCTTTACTTTTTCCAAAGAACGCTCTACTCTTGTTACCATCTCACTTCTTGGAACAGCGTTATTTTCTAAACCAAAAGCCACATCATCCTTCACCGTTGTACCAACAAACTGATTATCAGGATTCTGGAATACCATTCCTACCTTTTTCCTTATGTCCCAGACAGTCTCCTCTGTTATCGGAATACCGTCTATTACTATAGAACCTTCATGAGAGAATTGTAATCCATTTAATAACTTAGCTAACGTAGATTTACCTGAACCATTATGTCCAACTATCGCAACCCACTCACCAGCGTTTACATGAAAAGAAACGCGATTAAGGGCATATTCTGACTGCTCCTCATATTTAAAGGATACATCTTCAACCTTTAGTAAAATCTTTTGGTCCATTATATTCCCACCATTTACCTGCTAGATATTATTGATTATAAATAAAGTAAAATTACTACATTCACATAAACAATTAATAACCTTCGTGTAGTAATCTCCGGGTAATAGTTCATTTTTTTATTCTAACTCATTGTTAAAGCAAGATAAAAAAATAAACTCGCCAATTGGGCGAGCTTTGAATTGGTTTAACATAAGATTATTTGTATAATCTTTGATATCCTTTTTCTATGCTTGTTAAATATATCTTATGGTATTCCACTTCTTAGCACCCTGCAGTCCTAATAAAACATGAAAAAAGCCCGCACCTCTTTCTAACGATTTAATCCAAAGAAGAGGTGCACGAGCTAGACGAGTCATTAAATGAAGATAAATGCTCATCATAACACTCTATATTGGCTTGATCAAAAGTGAGGATTATTAAAGAAAAAGGGCACTTGAACAAGTTTCATAACAATATAAACTGTCCCGTACCCTAAGTTTCTTTGAAATCCTATTACACTAACTCGATAATTACCATTGGTGCTCCGTCTCCGCGACGAGGACCCATTTTCATGATACGAGTGTAACCACCTTGACGATCAGTATAACGAGCAGCAACATCACTGAACAACTTTTGTACAGCGTCTTGGTTTGTTTCAGCATTAGCAACTTCATGACGTACATAAGCAGCTGCTTGACGACGTGCATGTAGATCTCCACGTTTACCAAGTGTAATCATTTTTTCTACAACAGAACGAAGTTCTTTTGCACGCGCTTCAGTTGTTTCAATGCGCTCATTGATGATTAAGTCTGTAGTTAAGTCACGTAACATAGCTTTACGTTGTGCGCTTGTGCGTCCTAACTTTCTGTAACCCATGTGAGATTCCCTCCTTTTGTTAAAATACAAGCTTTATAGATATCGTTCATAATCAAGAGACTTATCAGTCGTCTTTTCTTAATCCTAATCCAAGCTCTTCTAATTTATGTTTTACTTCTTCAAGAGATTTTCTACCTAAGTTTCGAACTTTCATCATATCTTCTTCCGTCTTATTCGCTAATTCTTGTACGGTATTAATACCAGCACGTTTTAAGCAGTTATAAGAACGAACAGAAAGATCTAATTCTTCGATTGTCATCTCAAGAACTTTTTCTTTTTGATCTTCTTCTTTTTCTACCATAATCTCAGCATTTTGTGCTTCGTCAGTTAACCCAACAAAGATATTCAAATGCTCAGTTAAAATCTTTGCACCAAGTGCGATAGCATCTTGAGGACCTGTACTACCGTCAGTCCACACGTCAAAAGTTAACTTATCATAATTAGTCAATTGACCAACACGAGTATTCTCTACTTGATAAGAAACACGAGATACTGGCGTAAAGATAGAGTCAATAGGAATTACACCAATAGGTTGATCTTCACGTTTGTTTTGCTCTGCTGGTGTGTATCCACGGCCACGCTTTGCAGTTAAACGCATGCGGAAATTTCCGTTACTCCCTAAAGTTGCGATATGAAGATCTGGATTTAAGATCTCTACATCACTATCATGTGTAATGTCTGCTGCTGTTACTACCCCTGCACCTTGCATATCAATCTCTAAAGTTTTTTCATCATCAGAGTATATTTTCAATGCTAGCTTTTTGATATTTAATATGATAGCTGTAACATCTTCTACGACGCCTTCAATAGTTGAGAACTCATGAAGTACCCCATCAATTTGAATGGATGTGACAGCGGCACCTGGCAGTGAGGATAGTAGAATACGACGTAAGGAGTTACCCAAAGTAGTACCATATCCACGCTCAAGTGGCTCTACGACGAACTTACCATACTTAGCATCATCGTTGATCTCAACCGTTTCGATTTTTGGTTTTTCTATTTCGATCATCAAGATATACCCTCCTTCAAAACGTCGAAACCTCGGTAATTTTTACCGAAATTCCCCATGTTTACGTTCCCGCTTGTGCACAACAACTGGGTTAGTTAATAAATCTGTACGGGTTCTAAAAGTTTTAGTCATATCCCATTATAGACAAGGATAGAAAATTTATACAGAAAAATTAAACTCGGCGACGTTTAGGTGGTCGGCAACCATTATGAGGAACTGGAGTTACGTCTCTGATCGCTGTAACTTCTAGTCCTGCAGCTTGAAGAGCACGAATAGCAGCTTCACGACCTGCACCTGGTCCTTTAACTGTTACTTCTAAAGTTTTCATACCGTGTTCCATAGATGCTTTTGCAGCAGTTTCAGCAGCCATTTGTGCAGCGAATGGAGTAGATTTACGAGAACCTCTGAATCCAAGTGCACCAGCGCTTGACCATGAAAGAGCATTTCCATGAACGTCTGTAATAGTTACGATAGTATTGTTGAAAGTAGAACGAATATGAGCAACACCAGACTCAATATTCTTTTTAACACGACGTTTACGTGTATTAGTTTTACGTGCCATTATAATGTACCTCCTTTACCGATTATTTTTTCTTATTAGCTACAGTCTTACGAGGACCTTTGCGAGTACGAGCGTTGTTTTTCGTGTTTTGTCCACGAACTGGTAAACCACGACGGTGACGAAGGCCACGGTAGCAACCAATTTCCATTAGACGCTTAATATTTAAAGAAATCTCACGACGAAGATCCCCTTCTACTTTTAAACCGTCAATGATATCACGGATTTTGTTTAATTCATCTTCCGTTAAATCACGAACGCGTGTATCTTCAGAAACACCAGCTTCTGCTAATACTTTTTGTGCAGTATTTTTTCCAATACCGTAAATGTAAGTTAAAGATATTACTACACGTTTTTCACGTGGAATATCCACACCAGCAATACGTGCCATCTATATGCGCACCTCCTTGTTATTAACCTTGTTTTTGTTTGTGTTTAGGGTTTTCACAGATAACCATAACTTTACCACGTCTGCGGATAACTTTACATTTTTCGCAGATTGGTTTAACAGATGGTCTAACTTTCATTATCCTAACCTCCTTGATAGTACGGAGTGCAATCAGATTATTTAAAGCGGTAAGTAATTCTTCCGCGAGTTAAGTCATATGGAGATAACTCAACCGTTACTTTATCACCAGGTAAAATACGGATGAAATGCATGCGAATTTTACCAGAAACGTGAGCCAATACAGTATGACCATTTTCTAATTCTACCTTAAACATGGCGTTCGGCAAAGTTTCAGTGATTGTGCCTTCAATTTCGATTACATCGTCTTTAGCCATCGAAAATCTCTCCTTTCCATAAAAAAATACGAGATCCATCTTAACTAATATAGCAAAGTGTAGCTCTTCTTGTCACACGATCGGTGTACATTAAACTACTCTGAACTGCTCCTATAATATAATAAAACTGCATTAAACTGCAACTAATTGATTATACCATAAGAGAAGGTACTTCGTCCGCTATTAATTATAAAAAAATATAATAATAGGCAAAGAAATAGAAAAAGGTTTAATGCTACCAACTAAACTTAGCATTGCTAGATCATTCATTTTAAGAAAGAAATGATCTTTCCTCTCATTACGAACATTCTATCAACAGCCTTGTGTCTTATCGTATCGAAGTATGCAAGCATTTATATGACCTTTTTCAAGAAAAATTGTCATTCTTCAAGAGTCTAGCCTTAAAACTTCCCACTCATACTTGGTTTCACTTGAAAAGCCACATAGATTTCGTATTTCAAGGATTTCGTAGACTGTTCGACAACTGCACACCTGTTCTAATACCAATCGTCATAATAGAAAGAATAATAGTTACATTACCTTCTTCACTACTAGATAAAAAAGCAATTCAAGCGGAGTTACCATGAAATCCAAAATACTCTGCACCAATTATCTAAATTGATTAATCTTTTAACGAAGATAAACATGTCAAAATAACACGGTTATGCTTTTTTTGTTACAGATATAACCATGAAAATTATTATACCTTTTGAAAAAAGGAAATGCATCATGTTTAGGAATAAACTCCTCAGCCATTTCATCCCAATTCTTCTATTTATTATCTCTGATTTATTTCCATGCTAGAGAACAGATTAGTCAAAGCAAAAGTTACTCTTATTTTAAAGTACTTAATAATTCATCAAGATCTACGAATACTTTATTAATATCTTGTTGTCCATTGATATTACGAAGATAACCTTTTGACTCATAGAAATCAAGTAATGGTTGAGACTGCTTAATATTAACTTCTAAACGATTTTTCACTGTTGCTTCATTATCATCTGCGCGTTGGTATAATTCGCCTCCACAACGATCACATGTATCTGGCTTGGATGGCGGATTAAACACTAGATGATAGGTTGCACCACAGCTTTTACAAATACGTCTGCCTGTTAAACGCTCCATTAATATCTCTTGATCCACTTGAACATTGATACAAAAGTCTAGTTTCTTATTCAATTCAAACAAAATATTTTCTAAAGCTTCTGCTTGAGGAACTGTACGAGGAAAACCATCTAAAAGAAAACCTTTTTCACAGTCATCCTTGCTAAGTCTTTCGCGAACAATACCAATAGTCACTTCATCTGGTACTAATTCACCTTTATCCATAAAAGATTTTGCTTTTAGTCCCAGTTCTGTTTCGTCTTTCATAGCCGCACGGAACATGTCGCCAGTTGAAATATGAGGGATGTCGTACTTCGCGACAATCTTCTCAGCTTGTGTACCTTTACCTGCGCCAGGGAGCCCCATTAAGACTAAATTCATGCGTATTCCCCCTCAAGTTCTCTTACATAAAATTCAAGGGACAAACGTCCCCTAAATTATACTATTTAATAAAACCTTTATAGTGTCGTTTTACTAATTGAGATTCTAATTGCTTCATTGTTTCCAATGCAACCCCAACCACAATTATAATACTTGTTCCGCCAATCTGAGCAGATTGTGGAAGCCCTGCAATATTAATAAAAAATACAGGAAGTATAGCAATAATGGCTAAGAATAGAGCTCCAACTAGTGTTAAACGAGATAGAACACGTGATAAATAATCTTGCGTACTTTTACCAGGTCGAATACCTGGAATATATCCACCTTGTTTTTTCAGATTTTCAGAAACTTGTTCTGGGTTTACCTGAATGAAAGCATAGAAATAAGTAAACGCAAGGATTAATACTGTATATATAATCATTCCTATTGGATGAGTATAATCAAATACTCTTTGAATCCAGGAAGTAACATCATTTTGCGGTAAGAATGATGCAATAGTTCTCGGTGTGACCAAGAAGGAAACTGCAAAGATAACTGGAATAACACCAGCAGAGTTTACTTTCAACGGTAAATGTGTTGATTGACCACCTGTGCTGCTATTTCCGTTTACCATTCTTTTAGCATATTGAATTGGTATCTTTCTAAGAGCTTGCTGAATGAAAATTACTCCTACTACTATTGCAATGACAGCTATAACAATTAAAGCTAACGTTACAATATTAAGGAACAATTGATCACCCGGGTTGTCAAACTGCTGAGCATAGATTTGATTAGCAATAGAAGGAATTCCTGCTGCGATACCAGCAAAAATGATAATAGAAATACCATTACCAACCCCTTTAGAAGTTATTAGTTCTCCTAACCACATCAAAAAGGCTGTACCTGCTGTTAACACGATCGAAATTACCAAATACGACGAAAATCCAGGTTTTGTAATCAATGCACCACCAGCAAGATTATTAAAACCGTATGACATACCAAAACCTTGGATAAGAGCTAGAACGATTGTAAAGTAACGCGTAAATTGCGTTAACTTTCTTCGTCCAGCCTCACCCTGCTTTGACCATTCCGTAAATTTTGGCACAACATCCATTTGTAATAAGCTTACTATAATAGATGCTGTAATATACGGCATGATCCCCATCGCAAGAATAGAAAAGTTTTTTAGTGCTCCACCACCGAAAGTATTTAAAATTCCGAAGGCGCTAAAAGCATCTTGTGCTTTTAAAAAGTCTGCATTCACGTATGGTACAGGAATAAATGTACCAAGGCGAAATATAATCAACATTAATAGGGTGAATATGATTTTTCGTCTTATTTCACCCACGCGCATAAAATTGGAGATTGTCTGAAACATCAGATCACCTCTGTTTGACCGCCGGCAGCTTCAATAGCTTCCTTTGCAGCAGAGGAGAATTTATGAGCTTTAACAGTAAGCTTTTTCTCTACATTGCCTTTTGCAAGAATCTTAATTCCTGCTTTTTCGTTGCTAACAACTCCTGTTTCGATAAGAAGTTCTGGAGTTACTTCAGTTCCCTCTTCAAAACGATTTAGAGTATCTAAATTAACAATAGCGTATTCTTTACGGTTGATATTAGTAAAACCACGTTTAGGTAAACGACGGAATAAAGGCGTTTGACCACCTTCGAATCCAGGTCTTACACCCCCACCTGAACGTGCGTTTTGACCTTTATGACCTTTACCAGCAGTTTTACCATTACCTGAACCGATACCGCGCCCTTTGCGTTTACGTTCTTGACGAGAACCTTCTGCAGGTTTTAATTCATGAAGTTTCATTTTGGCACCTCCTTATTGAAGAAGAATGATTTTTAGTTTTCTTTTACAGTTACAAGATGTGATACTTTATTGATCATACCGCGAATTGCAGCATTATCTTGTTGAACAACTGTTTGATTTACCTTACGTAATCCTAAAGCTTTAACTGTTTCGCGTTGGTCTTGCGGACGACCAATTACGCTTCTAGTGAGGGTAATTTCCAGATTGTTTGCCATTTAATTTCCCTCCTTATCCTAACAGTTCTTCTACTGATTTTCCACGTAACTTCGCTACGTCTTCAGCACGTTTTAATTGTTTTAAACCGTCTAAAGTTGCACGAACCATGTTAATTGGTGTGTTAGTACCTAATGACTTAGATAAGATATCAGCTACACCAGCTAATTCAAGCACAGCACGTACTGGACCACCAGCGATAACTCCTGTACCTGCAGAAGCAGGCTTTAATAGAATTTCACCAGCTCCGAAATGTCCGATAATTTCGTGTGGAATTGTTGTACCAACCATTGGTACTTCAATAAGATTTTTCTTCGCATCTTCAACCGCTTTGCGAATTGCATCAGGTACTTCTTGAGCTTTACCAGTACCAAAACCAACGTTACCATTTTTGTCCCCAACTACTACTAGAGCAGAGAAACGAAAACGACGTCCACCTTTAACAACTTTCGCTACACGGTTAACTGTAACTACGCGTTCTTCAAGTTCAAGTTTGTTTGGATCAATACGACGCATCTTTTTATGTCCCTCCTTTGTCTATTAAAATTCTAGGCCGTTCTCACGAGCAGCATCAGCTAAAGCTTTTACGCGACCATGATATAAATATCCTCCGCGGTCAAATACTACTGATTTAATTCCTTTTTCTACAGCACGTTTAGCTACTAATTCACCGATCTTAACTGCAGCTTCTAAATTACCAGTAGATTCAAGGTTAAGCTCTTTATCTAATGAAGATGCACTTGCGATTGTTACACCGTTAACATCATCAATTAATTGAGCGTAAATGTGTTTGTTTGAACGGAACACATTTAAACGAGGACGAGCTTCAGTTCCGCTAAGTTTAGAACGCACACGTGCGTGTCTTTTCTTACGAACTTGATTTTTATCAGCCTTCGTAATCATTTAGGTCACTCCTTTCGTTTACCTATGCGGCATTACTTACCAGTTTTACCTTCTTTTCTACGTACATATTCGCCTTCATAACGGATACCTTTCCCTTTATAAGGTTCTGGTGGACGAACGTCACGAATGTTAGCAGCAAGTGCTCCAACACGCTCTTTACTAGTTCCTTTTACAACTACTTTCGTAGCAGATGGTACTTCGATTTCAATACCAGCTTCTGGTTCGATTTCTACTGGATGAGAGTAACCTACGTTCAATACAAGTTTGCTTCCTTGTTTTTGAGCACGGTAACCGACACCGATTAATTCAAGACCTCTCTCAAAGCCTTTTGAAACACCCTCCACCATGTTAGATAACAATGCACGAGTTGTTCCATGTAATGCACGATGTTCCTTCACATCAGAAGGACGAGTTACATTAATCACGTTTTCTTCTAAGCTGATCGCAATATCAGAATTAAAAGTACGAGTTAATTCACCTTTAGGACCTTTCACCGTTACAGTACTTTTATCAATAGTAACTGTAACGCCTGCTGGTACTTCGATTGGTTTTTTACCTACACGAGACATTTAGTTGCACCTCCATTCATTAAACCTATTATTACCAAACGTATGCTAATACTTCTCCGCCAACTTGTTTCGCACGAGCTTCTTTATCAGTAAGTACTCCTTGAGAAGTAGAAACTAATGCAATTCCAAGACCGTTTAATACACGAGGTACTTCTGTTGCTTTCGCATAAACACGAAGACCAGGTTTACTAATTCTTTTAAGTCCAGTTATTACACGCTCGTTGCTTGAACCGTATTTTAAGAAAATGCGGATAATACCTTGTTTGTTGTCTTCGATATATTCTACATCACGTACAAAACCTTCACGCTTTAAAATTTCAGCGATCTCTTTTTTGATGTTAGAAGCAGGAACTTCTAATTTTTCGTGACGAACCATATTCGCATTACGGATTCTTGTAAGCAAATCTGCAATTGGATCTGTCATAACCATTTGTATTTACCTCCTTCCCAATATCGGGTTTTACCAGCTAGCTTTTTTCACACCAGGAATTTGTCCCTTATACGCTAATTCGCGGAAACAAATACGGCAAAGCTTAAATTTACGGTACACAGAATGTGGACGACCACAACGTTCGCAACGTGTGTATTCTTGTACTTTATATTTAGGCGTGCGTTTTTGTTTCGCAATCATTGACTTCTTAGCCACATCTTCGCCTCCCTCTAATTAGAGATTACTTTTGGAACGGCATTCCAAATTGAGTTAACAGTTCACGAGCTTCTTCATCTGTTTTTGCAGTTGTAACGATAACAATATCCATTCCTCTAACTTTGTTTACTTTATCGTAATCAATTTCAGGGAAAATCAATTGTTCTTTAACACCTAGAGTGTAGTTACCGCGTCCATCAAATGATTTTTTAGATACACCACGGAAGTCACGTACACGTGGAAGAGAAACAGATACAAGTTTATCAAGGAATTGATACATGCGTTCTCCACGAAGAGTAACTTTTGCTCCGATAGGCATTCCTTCACGTAGACGGAAACCTGCAATTGACTTCTTAGCACGAGTGATTACTGGCTTTTGACCTGTAATTTGTGCTAATTCTTCAACAGCAACATCTAATGCTTTAGCGTTTGCTACCGCATCACCGACACCCATGTTAACAACGATTTTTTCCAGTTTTGGAACTTCCATAACTGATTTATAATTGAACTTGCTCATAAGAGCAGGAGTAGTTTCTTTAACAAATTTTTCTTTTAGGCGGTTCATTCATTGTACCTCCCTTCTTCATTTGAACTATTTATCTAGAATTTCACCGGATTTTTTCGCTACGCGTACTTTTTTACCATCAACCGTTTTTGATCCTACACGAGTAGGTTCACCAGTTTTAGGGTCGATAGGCATAACGTTGGATACATGAATAGCAGCTTCCTGGTCATTGATTCCACCTTGTGGATTCAATTGGGATGGCTTAGAGTGCTTCTTAACAATGTTGATTCCTTCAACGATCACGCGATCTTTTTTAGGGAATGCAGCAAGAACAACACCAGTTTTGCCTTTATCCTTACCAGAGATGACCATTACTTTGTCACCTTTTTTAACATGCATCTTTTCGCACCTCCTTAAAGGCAATTAAAATTTATATTATAGTACTTCTGGAGCTAATGATACAATCTTCATAAAGTTGTTATCGCGAAGTTCGCGTGCAACTGGTCCAAAGATACGTGTTCCACGTGGACTCTTATCATCACGGATAATTACACATGCGTTTTCATCGAAACGAATGTAAGTACCGTCTGCACGACGAACACCACTTTTAGTTCTAACGACTACTGCTTTAACTACGTCACCTTTTTTAACAACGCCACCTGGTGTTGCTTGTTTCACAGTAACGACGATGATATCACCGATGTTTGCAGTTTTACGTCCTGAACCACCAAGAACTTTAATAGTAAGTACTTCACGAGCACCAGAGTTGTCAGCAACTTTCAAACGTGATTCTTGTTGAATCATGTGTGTAACCTCCCTTCGGGATGCTTAATTCCGAACAATTATATAATAACTGCTTTTTCTACTACTTCTACAAGACGGAAACGTTTTGTAGCTGATAACGGGCGAGTTTCCATAATGCGTACGATATCGCCAGTTTTTGCTGTGTTTTGCTCATCATGAGCTTTATACTTCTTAGAGTATTTCACGCGTTTGCCATATAAAGGGTGTTTTTTGTATGTTTCAACAACAACTGTAATGGTTTTATCCATTTTATCAGATACAACACGACCAGTATAGACTTTGCGTTGATTGCGTTCGCTCATTCTACGAACCTCCTCTCAACTTATCGATTATTGACGCCGATTTCTCTCTCACGAATGACAGTTTTCATTCGAGCGATCGCTTTGCGTACTTCACGAATGCGAGCTGTATTTTCAAGTTGTCCAGTCGCTAATTGAAAGCGAAGGTTGAAAAGCTCTTCTTTTAAGGATTTAACTTTTTGTTCAATTTCAGCAGTGGTAAGGTCACGAATTTCATTAGCTTTCATTAGTTTCACCACCAATTTCTTCACGTTTTACAAACTTACATTTAACAGGAAGTTTGTGCGCTGCAAGACGAAGAGCTTCACGAGCGATCTCTTCAGATACACCAGCTACTTCGAACATAATTTTTCCAGGCTTAACTACCGCTACCCAACCTTCAGGAGCACCCTTACCGGAACCCATTCGGACTTCAAGAGGCTTAGCAGTATAAGGCTTATGAGGGAAAATTTTAATCCAAACTTTACCGCCACGTTTCATATAACGTGTCATTGCAATACGAGCAGACTCGATTTGACGGTTTGTAATCCAAGAAGCTTCTAAAGATTGTAAACCATATTCACCGAATGCAACTTCTGTACCACCTTTTGCTTGACCACGCATTTTACCACGATGAACACGACGATATTTTACACGTTTAGGTAGTAACATATTATTTGCCTCCTTCCTCAGTTTTCTTCTTCGTTGGAAGGATCTCTCCACGATAGATCCAAACTTTTACACCTAATTTACCATAAGTTGTATCAGCTTCAGCAGTTGCATAGTCGATATCTGCGCGTAGAGTGTGCAATGGAACAGTTCCTTCGCTATAAGACTCTGAACGAGCGATATCTGCGCCGCCTAGACGACCTGATACCATTGTTTTGATACCTTTAGCACCAGCACGCATTGAACGTTGGATTGCTTGTTTTTGAGCACGACGGAAAGATACACGGTTTTCTAATTGACGAGCAATGTTCTCAGCAACTAGTTTCGCATCCATATCTGCTCTTTTAATTTCTAAAATATTGATGTGTACACGTTTGCCAGTAAGTGAGTTAAGAGCTTTACGTAAAGCTTCAACTTCTGTTCCACCTTTACCAATAACCATACCTGGTTTAGCAGTGTGGATAGTAACATTTAAGCGGTTAGCAGCACGCTCGATTTCTACTTTAGAAACAGAAGCATCACTTAGGCGTTTTGTAATATACTCACGTACCTTTAGGTCTTCGTGTAAAAGATCAGCATAGTCTTTACCTGCGAACCATTTAGATTCCCAGTCACGAATGATCCCGACACGTAAACCGACTGGATTTACTTTTTGACCCACTAATTACCCCTCCTTCTTTTCTGATACAACGATAGTGATGTGGCTAGTACGTTTGTTAATTTGACTTGCACGACCTTGTGCACGTGGACGGAATCTCTTTAGAGTTGGTCCTTCATTAACGTATGCTTGCTCAACCACTAGGTTATTAATATCCATTTCGTAGTTATGCTCTGCGTTAGCAATAGCAGATTTTAAAACTTTCTCTACGATTGGAGAAGCTGCTTTTGGAGTTAACTTCAAAATAGCTACCGCTTCACCAACTTGCTTTCCTCGAATTAAATCTACGACTAAACGAGCTTTACGAGGAGCAATACGAACTGTATTTGCAACAGCTTTTGCTTGCATTAGAATGCCCTCCTCTCATTAACGTCTTGTTTTCTTATCGTCACTTGCATGACCTTTGTAAGTACGAGTTGGAGCAAATTCTCCAAGTTTGTGACCTACCATGTCTTCAGTAACATAAACTGGAACATGTTTACGACCATCATAAACAGCGATTGTTTGACCGATGAATTGTGGGAAGATCGTAGAACGACGAGACCAAGTTTTCACAACTTGCTTCTTATCACTATCACTTAATTTTTCGATCTTTGTTAGTAAATGATCATCAACAAAAGGTCCTTTTTTTAAGCTGCGACCCATAATGGAACCTCCCTTCGTGATTGTTCTACGGTTCTATCATTGAACCGTAGTTCAACCCCGTTATTTTTTACGGCTACGTACAATAAATTTATCAGATTTATTTTTCTTGCTACGCGTTTTGTAACCAAGTGTTGGTTTACCCCATGGAGACATTGGTGATTTACGTCCGATTGGAGCGCGTCCTTCACCACCACCGTGTGGATGGTCATTAGGGTTCATTACAGATCCACGTACAGTTGGGCGTTTACCTAACCAACGATTACGACCTGCTTTACCAATGTTGATTAATTCATGTTGTTCATTACCAACTTGACCGATTGATGCACGGCAAGTAGCAAGAATTAAACGAACTTCACCAGAATTTAAACGTACAAGTACGTATTTCCCTTCTTTACCAAGCACTTGAGCGCTTGTTCCAGCAGAGCGAACTAATTGTCCACCTTTACCTGGTTTTAACTCGATGTTGTGGATTACTGTACCAACTGGAATGTTAGCAAGTGGTAATGCATTACCTGGCTTGATATCAGCCTCAGGCCCTGACATAACTTCTAATCCAACTTCTAAATTTTTCGGTGCAAGAATGTAGCGTTTTTCACCGTCTACATAATTGATTAACGCGATATTAGCAGATCTATTTGGATCGTACTCAATTGTAGCAACGCGTCCTGGAATGCCATCTTTGTCACGTTTAAAATCGATTACACGATATTGACGCTTATGACCTCCACCTTGATGACGAACAGTTAACTTACCTTGGTTATTACGGCCGCCTTTTCTGTGTAAAGGAGCAAGTAATGACTTTTCAGGAGTACTTGTAGTGATTTCACTAAAGTCTGAAGACGTCATATTACGTCGACCGTTGGAGGTAGGTTTATATTTTTTAATCGCCATTTGTGTTCCCTCCTCTTCTAAATATTATTATTAAGCTTCAAAGAATTCGATTTCTTTGCTGTCAGCTGTTAATTTAACAATTGCCTTACGACGTTTGTTTGTGTATCCACCAAAACGTCCCATACGCTTGAATTTACCTTTGTAGTTCATGATGTTAACTTTTTCAACTTTAACGCCAAAGATTTCTTCGACAGCATCTTTAACTTGAGTTTTATTAGCTCTTACATCAACTTCAAACGTGTATTTTTTATCAACCATTAAATCAGTAGAACGTTCAGTGATAACGGGGCGCTTAATCGTATCGCGTGCATCCATTATGCAAGCACCTCCTCTACTTTTTCAACCGCTGCTTTTGTCATGATTAATTTATCATGGTTTAAAACATCTAATACTGTAATTCCAGAAGCAGTAACAACTGTTACCCCCGGGATGTTACGAGCAGATAATGCTACGTTTTCATCAAGGTCAGCTGTAACGATTAATGCTTTCTTTTCTACAGAAAGATTACCTAATACGGCTTTGAAATCTTTAGTTTTAGGTGCATCAAAAGCAAGGCTTTGTAATACTAAAATATTTTCTTCTAATACTTTAGTAGATAATGCGGATTTAATTGCTAATCTACGAACTTTTTTAGGTAATTTATAGCTATAGCTACGCGGAACCGGTCCAAATACCGTACCACCACCACGCCATTGTGGAGATCTGATAGATCCTTGACGTGCACGTCCTGTACCTTTTTGGCGCCATGGCTTACGTCCACCACCAGCAACCTCAGAACGAATTTTAGTTTTATGAGTTCCTTGACGTAAAGAAGCTCTTTGCATAACAACTGCTTCAAATAAAACACTTTTGTTAGGCTCGATACCAAATACTGATTCATTTAATTCGATATCTCCAGCTTGCTTACCGTCTTGGTTGAATAATGCAACTTTAGGCATTCTTATTTCCTCCTTTCCAGATTAATAATTATGCTTTAACAGCAGTTTTGATTTTTAATAAAGCTTTTCTAGCTCCAGGTACATTACCTTTAATTAATAGAAGATTGCGTTCTGCATCTACTTTAACGATTTCTAAGTTTTGAACAGTAATTTGTTCTCCACCCATACGTCCTGGTAATGCTTTCCCTTTAAATACACGGTTTGGTGCTACAGGTCCCATTGAACCCGGACGACGATGGTAACGAGATCCGTGAGCCATTGGTCCGCGGGATTGTCCATGGCGCTTAATTGAACCTTGGAAACCTTTCCCTTTAGAAACACCTGTTACATCCACTATATCGCCTTCAGCGAAAATACTTACATTGACTTCTTGACCAACCTCGTACTCTTCCACGCTAACATCTCTAAATTCACGAACGAAGCGCTTAGGAGCAGTACTTGCTTTAGCAACATGTCCTTGTTCAGGTTTGTTAGCTAACTTTTCACGTTTGTTTTCAAATCCGATTTGTACTGCTGCATAGCCATCAGCTTCAACAGTTTTCTTTTGAAGAACAACGTTCTCAGCAGCTTCCACTACAGTTACAGGGATAAGATTGCCGTTATCAGCGAATACTTGAGTCATACCTATTTTTCTTCCTAAGATTCCTTTGGTCATTTAAGTCACACCTCCTGATTGTTTAAATGTTTATTTCAATTATAATTTAATTTCGATATCTACACCTGATGGTAAATCCAGACGCATTAGTGAATCAACTGTTTGTGGAGTTGGGTTCACGATGTCGATTAGACGTTTATGCGTACGCATTTCAAACTGTTCACGAGAATCTTTATATTTATGAACCGCACGTAGGATTGTGTATATAGACTTCTCTGTTGGTAACGGAATCGGTCCAGATACAGCAGCACCAGAACGTTTTGCAGTTTCAACGATTTTCTCAGCTGATTGATCCAAAATTCTATGATCATACGCTTTTAAACGAATACGAATTTTTTGTTTTGCCATTATTTTCCCTCCTTTTCGCCTATTTTAGAATAGACATTCTCCGCAGGAATTTCCCACACACTCGCCATGGCAAAGCGGCCGGGTGTGTCAGCAACCTCCCACATCATCGCAAGTCAAAGACCAACATTGTCTATTATACATAAAAACGCCTAGAAAAGCAACAACATTTATTATTTTTCTTTCGTTTTAGTACACTCAGATTATTATACATATTCCATGATCATATTTCAACCCAATGTATAATTGTCAGTCAATTGGTAATGAACCGTTTAGATTGAGAAAACTATTATTAAGACTTTTATATTCTAACAAAAAATAGTGAAAGATTATATAGAAAGATTTTGGAAAACGTCTTTCTTCTATATTAATAACCCTATCTATTATAGCTAACCTGAGAATATTTAAACATTATTCCTTTATACAATCATTATCCAAATAGCATAATAACTATTTGCGCTCCTAAATCTATTTTAATACGATAGATTTGTTCACAAAAAAAACAAGCTGATTCGTCAGCTTGTTTTTTATCAAAGGTTATTATTCAACGATAGTAGCAACGACACCAGCGCCTACTGTACGTCCACCTTCACGAATAGAGAATTTAGTTCCTTCTTCGATAGCGATAGAAGAAATTAATTCAACATCCATTTCGATGTTATCGCCAGGCATAACCATTTCTACACCTTCAGGTAAGTTACAAATACCAGTTACATCAGTTGTACGGAAGTAGAACTGAGGACGGTAGTTTGTGAAGAATGGAGTATGACGTCCACCTTCTTCTTTTGATAATACGTAAACTTCTGCTTTGAATTTTACGTGTGGAGTAATTGAACCTGGTTTTGCTAATACTTGACCACGTTGGATTTCTTCACGAGCAACCCCACGAAGAAGTGCACCAATGTTATCTCCAGCTTCAGCATAATCAAGTAATTTACGGAACATTTCAACACCAGTTACAGTAGTTGATTTTTTCTCTTCAGCTAAACCGATGATGTCTACAACGTCACCAACTTTAACTTGTCCACGCTCAACACGACCTGTTGCAACTGTACCACGACCAGTGATTGAGAATACATCCTCAACTGGCATCATGAATGGTTTGTCAGTGTCACGAGTTGGAGTTGGGATATATTCATCAACTGCAGCCATAAGCTCAGTGATTTTTTCTTCCCAAGCAGCATCTCCTTCAAGAGCTTTAAGAGCAGAACCTTTAATTACAGGAATATCATCACCAGGGAATTCATATTCTGTTAATAGGTCACGTACTTCCATTTCTACTAATTCTAATAATTCTTCATCATCAACCATATCACATTTGTTTAAGAATACTACTAAGTGAGGTACACCAACTTGACGAGAAAGAAGGATGTGCTCACGAGTTTGTGGCATTGGACCATCAGTAGCAGATACTACTAAGATACCACCATCCATTTGAGCAGCACCAGTGATCATGTTTTTAACATAGTCAGCATGTCCTGGGCAGTCAACGTGTGCATAGTGACGAGTAGCAGTTTCGTACTCAACGTGTGCAGTTGAGATTGTGATTCCACGCTCACGCTCTTCTGGAGCAGCGTCGATTTGATCATAACCGCGAGCTTCACCGCCACCAACTTTAGAAAGTACAGTTGTGATAGCAGCTGTTAATGTAGTTTTACCATGGTCAACGTGACCAATTGTTCCAATATTTACGTGTGGCTTAGAACGATCGTATTTAGCTTTTGCCATTAGGAAAATCCTCCTTTGATTTGTAAAAAATAAGTATTTTTATAGAGCTGTGATTAATGATCACAGCTTTATTGCCTACATAGTAGTTATACTTCATTAAAAAGGTAAAATCAACAATTACCCTTTATTTTTTTTGATGATCTCTTCAGAGATTGATTTTGGTACTTCTTCATAGTGATCAAACACCATAGAGAATACTCCACGACCTTGCGTGCTTGAACGTAATGTCGTAGCATAACCAAACATTTCAGAAAGAGGAACCATCGCACGAACAACTTGTGCGTTACCACGAGCTTCCATACCTTCAACACGTCCACGACGTGAAGTGATATTACCCATGATATCACCCATGTATTCTTCAGGGATGATAACTTCTACCTTCATAACAGGTTCAAGAATTACAGGATTACATTTAGATGCTGCATTTTTCAATGCCATTGAAGCAGCGATTTTGAACGCCATTTCAGATGAGTCAACATCATGGTATGATCCATCAAATAATTTAGCTTTGATGTCTACCATTGGATAACCAGCAAGTACTCCTCTTTGTAATGCATCTTCTAAACCAGCTTGAACCGGAGCGATGTATTCACGTGGAACAACACCACCGACGATAGCATTTTCAAATTCGAATCCTTTACCTTCTTCGTTTGGTGAGAACTCAATCCAAACGTGACCATATTGTCCACGTCCACCAGATTGACGTGTGAATTTCCCTTCAACTGCAGCAGATGAACGGAATGTTTCACGGTAAGCAACCTGAGGAGCACCAACATTAGCTTCAACTTTGAACTCACGACGCATACGGTCTACAAGAATATCTAAGTGAAGTTCACCCATACCAGCGATGATAACCTGACCAGTTTCCTGGTTTGTATGCGCGCGGAATGTTGGATCTTCTTCTTGTAATTTTTGTAGTGCAGTTGTCATTTTATCTTGGTCAGCTTTTGATTTTGGCTCAATAGACAATTCGATAACCGGCTCTGGGAATTCCATTGATTCTAAGATTACTAAATCCTTTTCATCACATAGAGTATCTCCAGTAGTAGTATCTTTTAAACCTACAGCTGCTGCGATATCACCAGCATATACTTCTGTAATCTCTTGACGACTGTTTGCGTGCATTTGTAGAATACGTCCTACGCGCTCACGCTTACCTTTTGTAGAGTTTTGTACATATGAACCAGAGCTCAATGTACCAGAGTATACACGGAAGAATGTCAGTTTACCAACGAATGGATCTGTCATTACTTTGAATGCAAGAGCAGCGAATGGCTCATCATCACTTGAATGCTTTTCGATCACTTCATCTGAATCAGGAGCAGTACCTTTAATTGCTGGTACGTCTAATGGAGATGGTAAGTATTCAATAACAGCATCAAGCATTTTTTGAACACCTTTGTTTTTGAAAGCAGAACCACAGATTACTGGGTAGAATTCAACGTTAACTGTACCTTTACGGATAGCAGCTTTTAATTCATCAGTAGTGATTTCCTCACCACCAAGATATTTTTCCATTAACTCTTCATCAAGTTCAGCTACAGCTTCAACCAATTTCTCATGGTATTCTTCTGCTAACTCTCTGTAGTCTTCTGGAATTTCACGTTCTTGAATATCTGTTCCTAAGTCATTTCCGTAGAAAGTTGCTTTCATTTCAACTAAGTCAATGATACCTTCGAATTGATCTTCAGCACCAATTGGTAGTTGAATTGCATGAGCGTTTGCTTGTAAACGGTCATGTAAAGTTTTTAATGAATAAAGGAAATCTGCACCGATTTTATCCATTTTGTTTACGAATACTACACGAGGTACACCATATGTTGTTGCTTGACGCCAAACAGTTTCTGTTTGTGGCTCAACACCAGATTGTGCATCAAGTACTGCAACAGCACCATCAAGTACACGCAGAGAACGTTCAACTTCAACAGTGAAGTCTACGTGTCCTGGAGTATCAATGATGTTTACACGGTTACCTTTCCATTGTGCAGTTGTTGCTGCTGATGTGATGGTAATTCCACGCTCTTGTTCTTGCTCCATCCAGTCCATTTGAGATGCACCTTCGTGAGTTTCACCAATTTTGTGGATACGACCAGTGTAGTAAAGTACACGCTCAGTTGTAGTCGTTTTACCAGCATCAATATGTGCCATGATACCAATATTACGAGTGTTTTCTAAGGAGAACTCTCTTGCCATTTGGTCTTTCTCCTTTCATAATGAAAGTATTTTTGTAAATTATAATTTTACCAACGGTAGTGAGCAAACGCTTTGTTCGCTTCTGCCATTTTGTGTGTATCTTCACGTTTCTTAACTGATGCACCAGTGTTGTTAGCTGCATCTAAGATTTCGTTAGCTAGTCTCTCTTCCATTGTTTTCTCTCCGCGAAGACGAGCATAGTTAACTAACCAGCGAAGACCTAAAGTTGTACGTCTTTCAGGACGAACCTCCACTGGAACTTGATAGTTAGAACCACCAACACGGCGTGCTCTTACTTCAAGAACTGGCATGATATTCTTTAATGCTTGATCAAATACTTCAATCGCTTCTTTTCCAGAACGCTCAGCAACGATTTCGAATGCTGAATATAGGATAGCTTGCGATTTCCCTCTTTTACCATCAATCATCATTTTGTTGATTAAACGAGATACAAGCTTTGAATTGTAAATCGGATCTGGTAATACGTCTCTTTTTGCTACAGGACCTTTACGTGGCATTTGATTTCCTCCTTTCAATTATGCTATAAATTCTATTTTATTATTTTTTAGCTGCTTTTGGTTTTTTAGTACCGTATTTAGAACGACCTTGCATACGGTTGTTAACTCCAGCAGTATCAAGCGCACCGCGTACGATATGATAACGTACCCCCGGTAAGTCTTTTACACGTCCTCCACGGATTAGTACAACACTATGTTCTTGTAGGTTGTGACCAATACCAGGAATGTATGCTGTTACTTCGATACCATTTGTTAAACGAACACGTGCATATTTACGTAATGCAGAGTTTGGTTTTTTCGGTGTCATTGTACCAACACGAGTACATACCCCACGTTTTTGAGGTGAAGATACGTTTGTTTGTGCTTTTTTGAAACTGTTATAACCTTTGTTTAACGCAGGAGACTTCGACTTCTCTTCAGTAGATTGACGAGGCTTGCGCACTAATTGGTTAATTGTTGGCATTTCTTTTTCCTCCCTTCCTTTATGTTTGAAGCCCACACATCCAGGTGGTTCATATTAGGGCAAAAACAAAGTTCTCATGGTTAATTCCATAAAAACAGTTTTAAATAATTATGGCAACAGTTGCTGCGCCTACTTCTATTCCGCATGATTCGCCAAGCTTCTTCATGGATTCAACAAGTATAATAGGAATATTCACTTCTTCAGCTACCTCAGATACCTTTCTAATGATCATCGGATCGGCATCCTCTGCAACGATAACCTCAGTTGCAATCCCTTTTTTTAACGCTTTTACTGTTTGCTTTGTTCCTACTACTATTTTACTTGCCTGTCGTACTTTTTCATAAGACATTTTTATATCCTCCAAAGCAACAGGTGAATAGGAGCACCTTTGATATAGTATCATCTATAAAATTAGATGTCAATTATTTTCCTAAAAAACTTTCCTTTAAAAAATAGATATATTCATAAAAGGTATGGATGTTGACCTATCTATCAATTCACAAATGATAGATAGGTCAACGTAATAACCATATGCCTTTTTTGGAAAAGATCTAATTTATCGCTATTACTCTACAGTAACAGACTCTTCTGTTAGTTCTTCTGCAGTAATAGGTTCAGCATGACGATATCTTGGCATACCAGTTCCAGCAGGAACTAATTTACCAATAATTACATTCTCTTTCAATCCTAGTAATTCATCGCGTTTACCTTTAATCGCAGCATCTGTCAGAACTCTTGTAGTTTCTTGGAATGATGCAGCTGATAAGAATGAATCTGTTTCAAGAGATGCTTTTGTGATACCAAGTAATACCGGTCTTCCTGTTGCAGGAAGTTTTCCTTCTCTTAAAGCTTTTGCGTTTGCATCAGTAAATTGGTGAATGTCTAATAGAGTACCTGGTAATACATCTGTCTCACCAGCATCTACCACTCTGATTTTGCGTAGCATTTGGCGAACCATTACTTCTACGTGCTTATCACCAATTTCTACCCCTTGCATACGATAAACTTTTTGTACTTCACGAAGTAGATATTCTTGTACTGCTGTAACGTTTTTCACTTTAATTAATTCTTTCGGATCAATAGAACCTTCTGTTAATTCCTGCCCTTGCTCTACTACATCATCAACTTTTACTTTAAGCCTTGCTGTATAAGGAGCAGTATATGTTCTAGTTTCTAATTCACCTTGAACAACAATTTCATGTTGACGGTCTCTACCTTCGTTGATACCAACAACAACCCCTGCCATTTCCGTAATAACCGCTTGCCCTTTTGGATTACGAGCTTCGAATATTTCTTGGATACGAGGTAAACCTTGTGTGATATCGTCTCCAGCAACCCCACCAGTATGGAATGTACGCATTGTTAACTGTGTACCCGGTTCCCCGATAGATTGTGCTGCAATAATACCAACAGCTTCTCCAACTTCCACTTCTTGACCAGTTGCTAGGTTGCGACCATAACATTTTTTACATACACCATGACGAGTATTACATGTAAACGCCGAACGGATCCATACTTCTTCGATATTAGCTTCAACAATTTCCACTGCTAAATCTTCTGTAATAAGTCCATTTTCAGGAACAATAACTTCGTTCGTTTCTGGGTGTTTAATTGATCTTCTTGCATATCTTCCGATTAAACGCTCATCTAGTGATTCGATAATTTCTGTACCTTCTTTAAGCGCCGAAACTAATAATCCTCTGTCTGTACCACAATCATCCTCACGAACAATGACATCTTGTGCTACGTCAACAAGACGACGAGTCAAGTAACCAGAGTCTGCTGTTTTTAGTGCTGTATCGGCAAGACCTTTACGCGCACCATGTGTAGAGATAAAGTACTCTAATACCGTTAAACCTTCACGGAAACTTGAGATAATCGGTAATTCGATGATTCTACCAGCCGGGTTGGCCATCAAACCACGCATACCAGCAAGCTGTGTAAAGTTAGATGCGTTACCACGGGCTCCGGAGTCACTCATCATAAAGATTGGATTACGTTTATCTAAGGATTTCATCAGTTTTGCCTGGATTGTATCTTTTGCAGCACTCCAGATAGAAATAACGCGATCATAACGCTCTTCCTCTGTGATTAATCCACGTCTAAACTGTTTCATTACATTATCTACTTTGCTTTGTGCTTCTTCGATAATTTCTTGTTTTTCGCCTAATACTACGATGTCAGCTACACCAACAGTAATACCAGCTTTAGTAGAATGTTTAAATCCTAAGTCTTTCATTCTATCCAACATCTTAGAAGTTTCTGTTATCTTGAATCGTTTAAAGACTTCAGCAATTATATTACCTAAAATTTTCTTTTTGAACGGTTCGATAATTGGCAACTCTCTAATTGCAGCAGGTACATCTACACCTGGCTCAACAAAGTATCTTTCAGGAGTTTTTTCTTCTAAGTTTGTTTTCGTTGGTTCGTTAATGTACGGGAAAGATTTTGGTAAAATTTCATTGAACACTAACTTACCTACTGTTGTTAACAACAATTGTTTATTCTGTTCTTCTGTAAATGTTTCGTTATTTAAAGAACTAGCACGTACCGCTACACGAGTGTGTAAATGCACATAACCATTTTGATAAGCTAATAAAGCCTCATTTGTATCATTGAAGATCATACCTTCTCCAACTGCACCTTCACGCTCTAATGTTAGGTAGTAGTTTCCTAATACCATATCCTGCGAAGGAGTAACAACTGGCTTACCATCTTTAGGGTTCAAAATGTTTTGGGCTGCAAGCATAAGTAAACGAGCTTCTGCTTGTGCTTCAGATGATAACGGAACGTGAACCGCCATTTGGTCTCCGTCAAAGTCAGCGTTGTAAGCTGTACATACTAGCGGATGTAGACGAATTGCACGGCCTTCTACTAGCGTTGGTTCAAATGCTTGAATACCTAATCTGTGTAAAGTTGGGGCGCGGTTAAGTAAAACAGGGTGCTCCTTAATAACTTCCTCCAGCACATCCCAAACTTCCGGTTGAAGTCTTTCGATTTTTCTTTTCGCAGATTTAATATTGTGGGCAATACCCTTTTCTACTAACTCTTTCATTACGAAAGGCTTAAATAATTCAATCGCCATTTCTCTAGGTAGACCACATTGATACATCTTTAAGTTCGGACCTACAACGATAACAGAACGACCAGAATAATCAACACGTTTTCCTAATAAGTTTTGACGGAAACGTCCTTGTTTACCTTTAAGCATATGTGACAATGACTTAAGTGGTCTGTTACCAGGACCAGTTACTGGACGTCCGCGACGGCCGTTATCAATCAACGCATCTACAGCTTCTTGGAGCATACGTTTTTCGTTTTGTACGATAATGCTTGGTGCACCTAAGTCTAATAATCTTTTTAGACGATTATTACGGTTAATAACACGACGGTATAAATCATTTAGGTCAGAAGTCGCAAAGCGGCCACCATCTAATTGAACCATCGGGCGCAATTCTGGAGGAATTACTGGAAGCACGTCAAGAATCATCCAAGAAGGCTCATTTCCAGAACCACGGAACGCTTCTAATACTTCTAGTCTTTTAATCGCACGAGTTCTTCTTTGCCCTTGTGCTGTTTTTAATTCTTCTTTTAATGCATCTACTTCTTTATTTAAATCAATATCTGATAATAACTTCTTTATAGATTCAGCACCCATTGAAGCTTGGAACTTCACACCGTATTTATCACGGTATGCTCTATACTCTTTCTCTGAAAGAAGTTGTTTCTTCTCAAGAGCAGTGTCACCTGGATCTGTTACAACATAAGAAGCAAAATAAATAACTTCTTCCAGTGCACGTGGAGACATATCTAACACTAGACCCATACGGCTTGGGATTCCTTTGAAATACCAAATATGTGATACCGGAGCCGCTAATTCGATGTGTCCCATACGTTCACGACGAACCTTTGCACGAGTAACTTCTACTCCACAACGGTCACAGACTACCCCTTTGTATCTAACACGCTTGTATTTACCACAGTGACATTCCCAGTCTTTTGTAGGACCAAAAATACGCTCACAGAACAAGCCATCTTTTTCCGGTTTTAAAGTACGATAGTTAATTGTTTCTGGCTTTTTGACTTCACCAAATGACCATGAACGGATTTTATCTGGCGAAGCTAGACCTATTTTCATATATTCAAAATTATTAACATCCAACAAGGGTCCTACCTCCCTTTCGATCTTCAGGCTTTTGCCTTACTTAAAAACTTCTAAAAACATTTATAATCAAAGACAGGCCGTCACAAAAGGGTCTGACTTCACTTGAATAATCTATTTTAAAAGATATAAAAGGATCTTCTATCTAGATGTCTTCGCAGTGGAGTCTGACCCTTTTGTTTTTAGACAGGCCATGTTCATTACTTTATTATTCTTGCATGCCTACCTTTTCTGACTCAGGCTCTTGTGTTTCGGAAACAATTGTCAGAGATTCAGCTTGATGAATATCATCGTCATCATCTGTGTCTCTCATTTCAATTTCTTCTTCTGTGCTAGATAAGATTTTCACATCTAATCCTAAACTTTGCAGCTCTTTCATTAATACGCGGAATGATTCAGGAACTCCTGGTTCTGGAACGTTTTCTCCTTTAACAATCGCTTCATATGTTTTCACACGACCAACAACGTCATCTGATTTAACAGTAAGAATTTCTTGTAAAGTATAAGCAGCTCCATAAGCCTCCAGCGCCCAAACCTCCATCTCTCCAAAACGCTGACCACCGAACTGAGCTTTTCCTCCTAGTGGTTGTTGCGTTACTAAAGAATATGGTCCTGTTGAACGAGCATGTAGTTTATCATCAACCATATGAGCAAGTTTGATCATATACATAACTCCAACGGATACACGGTTATCAAAAGGTTCACCTGAACGTCCGTCATATAGTACTGTTTTCGCATCTTGCGCCATTCCAGCTTCTCTAATTGTTTCCCATACATCTTCCTCACGAGCACCATCAAATACTGGTGATGCAACATGGATATTTAAGCTTCTTGCAGCCATTCCCAGATGCAATTCTAAAACCTGACCGATATTCATACGTGATGGTACACCTAGTGGATTTAACATGATATCAACTGGTGTTCCGTCTGGTAAGTATGGCATATCTTCTTCAGGTAAAATTCGGGAAATAACCCCTTTGTTACCGTGACGACCTGCCATCTTATCGCCTTCATGGATTTTACGTTTTTGAACAATATATACACGTACTAATTGGTTAACACCTGGTGGTAATTCGTCTCCATCTTCTCTATTGAAGACTTTAACATCGTGGACGATTCCGCCGCCACCATGTGGAACGCGTAAACTTGTATCACGTACTTCACGTGCTTTTTCACCAAAGATAGCATGTAATAATCTTTCTTCTGCTGTTAATTCAGTTACCCCTTTAGGTGTAACTTTACCAACAAGCAAATCACCATCTTTTACTTCGGCACCGATACGAATAATACCACGATCATCTAAGTTACGTAACGCATCTTCTCCGACATTCGGAATATCACGCGTAATTTCTTCTGGTCCTAATTTTGTATCACGAGATTCTGATTCATATTCTTCAATATGAATAGAAGTATAAACATCATCTTTTACTAAGCGTTCACTCATGATAATAGCATCCTCATAGTTGTATCCGTCCCATGTCATAAAGGCAACTAATACGTTACGTCCAAGGGCTAATTCACCAAGTTCCATAGAAGGACCATCAGCTAAAACCTCACCTTTTGTTACTTTATCACCTACAGCAACAATCGGGCGTTGATTATAACAAGTACCTTGGTTTGAACGAACAAACTTAAGCATCTTATATTTATCAAGATTTCCTTTTACTTCTTGACCATCTACTTCAGAAATACGTCTAACCCATACTTCACGAGCTTCTACATGTTCAACAATACCAGGATGCTTACAGATAACAGCTGCCCCTGAGTCTTTTCCTGAAACGTATTCCATTCCAGTTCCTACTCTTGGAGCTTCTGGCTGCATTAAAGGTACTGCTTGACGCTGCATGTTCGCACCCATTAAGGCACGGTTAGAGTCATCATTTTCTAAGAACGGGATACACGCTGTTGCAGCAGATACAACCTGCTTTGGAGATACGTCCATATAGTCTACACGATCACGCTTAACAACAACGTTCTCATCACGGAAACGTGCTACTACATCTTCATCTAAGAAAGAACCATCTTCCCCTAAACGAGCATTCGCTTGGGCAACAACATAGTTATCTTGTTCATCAGCTGTTAAATAATCAATTCGTGACGATACTTTACCTGTCTCAGGATCAACACGTCTGTATGGTGTTTCAATAAAACCAAAACGGTTTACTTTTGCATAAGAAGATAAAGAGTTAATCAAACCAATGTTTGGTCCCTCAGGTGTTTCAATCGGACACATACGGCCATAGTGAGAATAGTGAACGTCACGAACTTCCATTCCTGCACGTTCTCTTGTTAAACCACCAGGTCCTAATGCAGATAAACGACGTTTGTGTGTTAATTCTGCTAATGGATTTGTTTGGTCCATGAATTGAGAAAGCTGAGAGCTTCCAAAGAATTCTTTAATAGATGCAATAACAGGTCTGATATTAATTAACTGCTGCGGTGTAATAGTATTCGTGTCTTGAATAGACATTCTTTCACGAACAACACGCTCCATTCTTGATAAACCAATACGGAATTGATTTTGCAACAATTCGCCTACAGAACGAAGACGTCTGTTACCTAAATGGTCAATATCATCTGTTAGACCTACTCCATGTAATAAATTAAAGAAATAACTGATAGAAGCAATGATATCTGAAGGAGAGATGTTTTTCACAGCTTCTTCTACATATGCATTACTAATAACATTAATTTCTTTATCCCCTTCATCTAGTGGTGAATAAATTTTCACTGATTGTACAACAACATCATCTTCTAATACTCCGCCATACGGGCTCAGCTTTTTAAAGCCGATATTGTTTTCTAGATTAGGAATAATACGGTCAAGCGCACGGCGATCTAAAAGAGTTCCTTTTTCAGCGATAATCTCGCCAGTTTCAGGATCCACTAATGTTTCTGCTAAACGCTGATTAAATAATCTATTTTTAATATGAAGCTTTTTATTGATTTTATAACGACCTACATTCGCAAGGTCGTATCTTTTTGGATCGAAAAATCTCGATACCAATAGACTTTTTGCGTTTTCAACAGTAGGTGGTTCTCCTGGACGAAGACGCTCATAAATTTCTAATAGCGCTTTGTCTGTTCCTTCTGTGTTATCTTTTTCTAAAGTATTACGCAAATACTCATTGTCACCAATCAATTCAATAATCTCTTGATCGGAACCAAATCCTAATGCGCGTAAAAGAACAGTAACAGGAAGTTTACGTGTACGATCAATACGCACATATACTACATCCTTTGCATCTGTTTCATACTCTAGCCATGCTCCACGGTTAGGAATTACTGTTGCAGTAAATCCTTTTTTACCGTTTTTATCAAGTTTTCCATTATAATAAACACTTGGAGAACGTACTAACTGAGAAACGATAACTCGTTCCGCACCATTAATAACAAAAGTACCAGTTTCAGTCATAAGCGGGAAATCACCCATGAATACATCTTGGTCTTTTACTTCTCCTGTTTCTTTATTTACAAGACGAACCTTCACACGCAAAGGTGCAGAATATGTAACATCTCGCTCTTTCGATTCTTCCACTGAATACTTAGGATCTCCCAAGCTATAATCAATGAAATCAAGTGATAAATTGCCAGTAAAATCTTCAATAGGCGAAATGTCCTGGAACATTTCTCGCAATCCCTCATCTAAAAACCATTGATAGGAAGAGGTTTGGATTTCAATAAGATTTGGTAATTCTAAAACCTCACTAATTCGTGCGTAGCTTCTCCGCTGGCGGTGTCGTCCATACTGAACAAGTTGACCTGTCAACTGATTCACCCCTCAAATCAAACGTTATAGTACATCTATTAACATCTTATAAAAAAGGATATTAGACCCATTTTTATAAGACAAAAAGAAAAAGGGTTTTCCAATCAAAAAACCACATTTTCATATTTCTAATATTATTCTGTTAGTTTTTCCTTCTTACACCAATTTTATACAGTAACTTAGATAAAATTGCGAGTTTCAGAAAAATATTATATTGGCATTATACAATGCTATCACAACAAAAAGGACTAGTCAATCTTTTTTGCTTGAATTATAAAATAGCCTTTTTTCTTTTCTACTATGTTTACCTCTTTAAAGAATTCTTCTAATTTCGCAATAGCAGAGGGTGCTCCTTGTTTCTTTTGAATCACAACCCATAATTCCCCATTAGGTACTAAACACTCATAGCTTTGCTCAAAAATATCATGAACTACTTTCTTCCCCGCTCTTATCGGCGGATTAGTTAAAATAGAGGCAAACTTTTGTCCTTTCACACGAAGAAGTCGATCACTTTCATATACGCGAACATTTTCAACGCCGTTTTGTCTGGCATTTTCTTCTGCTAATTCAATAGCACGTAAATTAACATCAACCATATGGACCATTCTATTTGGGGAAGTCTTCGCAATAGATATACCTATCGGGCCATATCCACAGCCTACATCTAATATATCTCCATCTAAATCAGGCAAGGTATACGTCTCTATCAATAATCTAGACCCAAAGTCCACTTCTTTTTTAGAAAAGACTCCATTATCTGTTTTAAAACGTATTGTATTACCTTTAAGCGTAAAATTCCAGTAATTTGGATCGCTATTTACATTTTGGGTTCGGGAATAATAATGTTCCGTCATACGAACACCTCCTTAGGAGAATTTATTTAAGGAAGACTACTTGAGGATTGACTACAAAGCACAGCATCGTAATCAATTAAAAAGCGCAGACGACTTTTCCTAAAGTTATCTTATACCATCAGTAGCTTATTCATAGAACTCCTTAGAAGATAAATTCCCCCAGCAGTTCACATTCACTTCTAACTTGGTAAATTGCGCCTAACTTTTCTTAAGTCCTTCTCACTTTTCAGGAAAAAAAAGCCCGCTAAAATAGCGAGCTTCTTTTCAACTAACATTACTTAACTTCAACGTTAGCTCCAACTTCTTCAAGTTTAGCTTTGATTTCTTCAGCTTCTTCTTTAGAAGCTCCTTCTTTAACTGCTTTTGGAGTGTTGTCAACAAGTTCTTTTGCTTCTTTAAGACCAAGACCTGTGATTTCACGTACAACTTTGATAACTTTGATTTTTTGATCTCCAGCAGATGCAAGAACTACATCAAACTCAGATTTTTCAGCAGCAGCTTCTCCGCCACCTGCAACTACAGCTACAGGAGCAGCAGCAGTTACTCCAAATTCTTCTTCAATTGCTTTTACTAAATCGTTTAATTCTAAAACAGTCATATTTTTAACTGCTTCTAAGATTTGTTCTTTAGACATTATATGTTTCCTCCTTGTTTTTTGGGGTTTTATGATACGTTTCCGTATAAAATATTAAGCGCCTTGTTCTTCTTTTTGATCTGCAACTGCTTTTGTAGCAAGAGCAAGGTTGCGGATTGGTGCTTGAAGAACGCTGAGTAACATAGAAAGTAAACCTTCGCGTGATGGAAGTTCTGCTAGAGCTTTCACTTCTTCAACTGTCGCTAAGTTCCCTTCGATTACTCCCGCTTTAATTTCTAATGCTTCATGGTTTTTAGCGAAGTCATTTAGAATTTTTGCTGGTGCAACAACATCCTCATTACTGAACGCAATAGCGTTTGGACCAGTTAAGGATTCGTTTAAACCTGCTAATTCAACAGATTCTGCAGCACGGCGAGTTAAAGAGTTTTTGAAAACTTTAAACTCGATTCCTGCATCACGAAGTTGTTTACGAAGTTCAGTTACTTCTGAAACAGTCAAACCACGGTAGTCAACAACGATAGTTGATTTACTTGCTTTGAATTTCTCCGCAATATCAGATACTATTTGTTTCTTTTGTTCGATTACGCTGCTCATCTTTACACCTCCTGTAGAATTTCTACATTCATACCGACAAATAAAATCCTCCATATCTATTAGACATGGAGGTGTATACAATAGTCGTTCTCACAACTGATCAAATAATCTATCGTATTACCTCGGCAGGAAATTAAGCTAAAATTTAGCACCTACTGTCTACGGTACAAATGTTATTTATTTTTTCAACAAGATGAAGTATATGCTATCCATCTTGTTTTGTCAAATACCAATTTTTATCAAACAGTAGATGGATCTACTTTTACGCCAGGTCCCATTGTTGAAGTAACAGATACATTCTTCATGTAAGTACCTTTCGCAGCAGCTGGTTTAGCTTTTGACATTGTGTCAAAGATAGTTTGGAAGTTCTCAACTAGTTTAGCTTCATCGAAAGAAACTTTACCGATTGGAACATGTACGTTACCAGCTTTGTCTACACGGTATTCTACTTTACCAGCTTTGATTTCGTTAACTGCTTTTGTTACATCAAATGTAACTGTACCAGTTTTAGGGTTTGGCATTAAACCTTTAGGTCCTAATACACGACCAAGTTTACCAACTTCACCCATCATATCTGGAGTTGCAACGATTACGTCAAAATCGAACCAACCTTGTTGGATTTTATTTATAAATTCAGCATCGCCTACATAGTCTGCTCCTGCTGCTTCTGCTTCTTTTAATTTTTCACCTTTAGCGAAAACTAAAACGCGTTGAGTTTTACCAGTACCGTTTGGAAGAACTACTGCTCCACGGATTTGTTGGTCTGCTTTCTTAGGATCTACTCCTAGACGGAAAGCAACTTCAACTGATGCATCAAATTTTGTAGTGCTAGTTTTTTTCACTAACTCAATTGCTTCTTGAATTGGGTAAGCTTTAGTACGATCAACAAGTTTGATAGCTTCTAAATACTTCTTACCTTTTTTAGCCATAACTATATTTCCTCCTTGAATTGTGGTTTTAGCGGAATTACCTCCCACGAATAAAGGTTGCGACTAAAGATTCACCGTCGTCACAACCTTAATCAACACTAACCATATATAGGTTTAGTCTTCAATAACAATACCCATGCTGCGGGCAGTACCTTCAACCATGCGCATAGCAGATTCAACACTAGCTGCATTTAGATCAGGCATTTTTGTTTCAGCAATCTCGCGTACTTTATCACGCTTAACAGTTGCTACTTTATTACGATTTGGTTCACCAGAACCAGACTCGATACCAGCTGCTTTTTTAAGTAAAACTGCAGCAGGTGGAGTTTTTGTAATAAATGTAAATGAACGGTCTTCGAAAACCGTAATCTCAACAGGAATGATTAAACCAGCTTGTTCAGCTGTACGAGCGTTAAACTCCTTACAGAATCCCATGATATTTACGCCAGCTTGACCCAATGCAGGACCAACTGGTGGTGCCGGATTCGCTTTAGCTGCTGGGATTTGCAATTTAACAACTTTAATTACTTTTTTAGCCACGAGACACACCTCCTTAAAGTCCGTGATGTGGTAATAGGGGTTTCCCCTCCCACTCAACTTATCGTCTTTATATGAAATAAAGAAATTTGACAATATCTTATCTCTTTATGAGATATACTGACCTATGAAATAGTAACACTTTTTCAATACCATTTCAAGTTTTCTAGTTAAAATTTTTCAATTTGTGTAAAATCGAGCTCCACAGGAGTATCTCTACCAAACATATTTACTAGTACTTTAACCTTTGCTTTATCCTTATCAATTTCCTCAACTGTACCAGTGAAATTAGCAAATGGACCTTCATTTACTTTTACTGTTTCTCCTAATTCAAACTCAATTTCAATTCTTTGTTCCTCTACGCCCATTCTTTTCAGAATTACTTGGACTTCTTCTGGTAAAAGCGGCGTTGGTTTTGATCCAGACCCAGCGGAACCAACGAATCCAGTTACACCAGGGGTATTACGTACGACATACCAAGAATCATCAGTCATAACAATTTCTACCAACACATAACCTGGGAATACTTTTCTTTTTACTACTTTTGTTTTACCGTTTCTGATATCTGTTTCTTCTTCTTCAGGTACAACCACGCGAAAAATTTTATCTTGCATCGCCATTGTTTCTACCCGTTTTTCTAAATTCGCTTTCACCTTATTCTCATATCCAGAGTACGTATGCACTACATACCAGTTTTTTTCCATAAAAGAGGACTACTTCGTCCGTCCCTCCCTGCAACATTATTTTTTTCGTGCTGTTTTTTATAGTATCTGTAAGGAACAAGTCATTTATTTTTCAGCAAATGAAAAAACCCGTTACCGGGCTTTTGTAAATGTTTCCTATCGTTTTACCATTATACCATGAGTAGACAACTGTTATTCAAGTATTAAACGAATAAGTTCGGAAATTCCTAAATCAACAACAGCAAAGAAGATAGCAAAAAAGACAACTGTCACAAGGACTGTGAGTGTATAATTAGTTAACTCCTTTTTTTTCGGCCAGCTAACTTTCTTTAATTCTCTACCAACTTCACGAAAATACTTAACAGCACTTTGCATTTTTGTTACCTCCATCTTTAAGAGCGGGCATTATCCAAAATCATTATTTTGTTTCTTTATGAACAGTATGAGCATTACAATTTTGACAAAATTTCTTTACTTCTAAACGTTCTGTACCATTGTTACTCACAGTAGAATAATTTCTTGACCCACATTTTTCACATGCTAACACAATCTTTTTTCTCATTCCACTTACACCTACTACGTCCTTTATATCTTCTCAAACTGTATCATGGACACGCGTAAGATGTCAATATCAGTAAATATTTGCTATTCCAAAAAAACTTTTACGCTCATAGCGAGAATTCTCTTATTTCTAAATACCGCTCTAATTTTCTTTTCACCCGCTGAAGGGCATTATCAATAGACTTCACATGCCTATTCAATTCCTCAGAAATTTCTTGATAAGATTGACCATCAAGATATAGAGACAATACTTTTCTTTCTAAATCACTCAATAATTCAGACATTTTGATCTCGATGTGATCATATTCTTCCTGATTAATGATCAATTCTTCTGGATCAAGAACCTTTGCTCCAGAGATAATATCCATTAACGTTCGATCAGACTCTTCATCGTAAATGGGCTTGTCCAAAGAAACATAAGAATTTAAAGGAATATGCTTCTGCCTAGTGGCCGTTTTGATAGCAGTAATGATTTGTCTTGTTATACATAATTCAGCAAATGCCTTAAAGGAAGAAAGTTTGTCCTCTTTAAAATCGCGTATTGCCTTATAAAGACCAATCATTCCCTCTTGCACAATATCTTCTTTGTCTGCTCCGATTAAGAAATAGGATCTGGCTTTAGCTCGCACAAAGTTACGATACTTTTGAATTAAATAATCCAAAGCATCACTTTCCCCTTGATGCACCAATTCCACCAACACTTCATCTTCAAGTTCCATATAATTTCCAGTATACTCGTTACTCTTAGTCCAGCTGTCAGTACTCATACAGATCCCCCGACCGTGCAATCATGGATAAATCCATTATACTCTAGCCTTTTTTTGAGCGTCAACAACTCATTTCTCTCCACGTCGCCATTTTTCGAAAATTTCTTCCACTTCTCTTGAAAGCGGAATCTTTGCAACTGGTTTTTTTTCTTTAATTTTTTTTACTTTTTTTCCGATTTCCTGTTCCATTCCAGCCATCTCTAACAATAATTCTCGTGCTGATTTCCGCAGGGCACCTTGTCCAAAAATAGCCCATTGCTCTGTAAAATCTGAAGTCGCAACATGAATTTGTGTTTTTCTGTTATTTAGTTCAATAGCTAGTTTTTCGATACGCTCATCAGCAGTTTCATTTTCACGGGTAAAAATGACTTCTACCTTGTAATCTTTATATTTTTTCTCTGTGCCTTTTACATAGTATGCATCAAAAACAACCATTACTCTGTATCCGGAATAGCCTTGATATTCTGCCATTTTTGCTACTAAAGCATCCCTTGCTGCTGCAAGATCTCTATTCTTTAAAGCATTTAGTTCTGGCCAAGCACCAATAATGTTATAGCCGTCAACAATAAGAATATCCATTATTATCCCTCAAGTGGATGGCGTTTCCGATATACCTCATACATTAAAAGTGCCGCTGCAACAGAAGCATTTAAAGACGTAACAGCTCCAGCCATCGGTAAATGAATAAGAAAATCGCATTTTTCCTTAATCAATCTTCCCATGCCTTTTCCTTCACTGCCAATCACTAATCCTAATGGTATCGTTCCATCAAATTTGCGATAATCTTCACTTCCTTTTGCATCCGTTCCCGCAATCCATATTCCTCTCGTTTTAAGCTCCTCTATCGTCCTTGCCATATTTGTTACTCGCACAACGGGAATATGCTCGATAGCACCAGTAGATGCCTTTGCAACTGTAGCCGTTAACCCAACTGCTCTTCTCCGTGGAATAATAATCCCATGAGCACCTACCGCATCAGCCGTTCTCATGATGGATCCTAAGTTATGAGGATCCTCAATTTCATCAAGCAACAAGAAAAAAGGTGTTTCCTGCTTCTTTTCTGCAAGTGCAAATAAATCATCTATTTCAGCATATTGATAGGCGGCAACTTGCGCTACTACACCTTGGTGATTCGCGTCTACTAAGCTATCCAATTTCTTTTTAGGAACAAACTGAACAAGCACATTTGCCTGTTTAGCCAAACCAATTACTGTTTGCATTTGGCCTTTTTGGGAACCTTCCGCAATAAGTATTTTATTTACATCTCTTTCTGATTTTAACGCTTCAATAACTGCATTTTTTCCAACAATAAAGTCACTTGACACTTTTGCTCCTCCTATTTGCTTTCAATGATAGAAAAAGCAGCTTTGATTATTTCCTCAAGTCGCTCTTCTCGCTTCGCTAAATATAAATAACCTAAAACTGCTTCAAAACCAGTACTATATCGGTAGGTTTGTACATCGGTATTTTTAGGAATAGTGCCTGATTTCGCATTTCGCCCTCGCTTTAATACCGCAATCTCTTCTTCAGAAAAAAATCCTTTTTCTAAAAGACTATGCACTACCTTTGCCTGTCCTTTTGCCGAAACATATTTTGTTGCTTCTCGATGAAGCTGATTAGGCTTCACCTTCCCGCTATACAACAAATGTCTTCTTACATATATTTCAAGAACAGCATCGCCCATATAAGCAAGGGCAAGGCTGTTCAGTTGTTTTTCATCCACTTTTTTATCATAGAGGAGCATCTTTTTACCCTCTTTTCCATCGTATACCTTGTGCGGTGTCTTCTAAAATGATGTTCATTGCTTTTAATTGATCTCTAATTTGATCAGCAAGCACAAAGTCTCTATCCTTTCTAGCTTGCGTTCTTTTTTCTATTAGCGCCTCGATTTCTTCATCTAATAATTCCTCATTCGCAGATAAAGATAACCCAAGCACTGTAAATAATTCTTCAAACTCATTCATAAAAGCATGAATAACAGCAGGAGAGGTTGTTTTTTCAAGCAGGTAATAATTTGCTTGCTTCGATAATTCAAAAAGAACAGAAATACCATTCGCTGTGTTAAAATCATCATCCATACTATCAACGAATTGTTTTCGAAGATCGGCAATTTTTGCAATCCATTCCTGATTGGTATCTGTAAGATCCGTACTCGCGATACTGCGATGTTTTAAATTTTCATAAGAAGTTCTGATTCTCTCTAACCCTGCTCTCGTATTTTCCAATACTTCTTCACTATAGTTAATTGGATTACGATAATGTACAGAAAGCATAAAGAATCTTAACACTTGTGGATCATGAATCTTAATAATATCGTTTACAGTGATAAAATTCCCTAGGGATTTAGACATCTTTTCATTATCAATATTAATATAACCATTATGCATCCAATAATTAGCAAAGGTCTTACCTGTTAATGCTTCTGACTGGGCAATTTCATTCTCATGATGCGGAAATGCTAAGTCCTGCCCACCTGCATGGATATCAATTGTATCACCTAAATATTTACGCACCATCGCAGAGCATTCAATATGCCAGCCTGGACGCCCATTCCCCCAAGGACTCTCCCAGAAAATTTCGCCTTCTTTCGCCTTCTTCCATAGGGCAAAATCTAATGAATCTTGTTTCTTCTCCCCAACTGCAATTCTTGCACCTGAACGAAGTTCATCAATAGATTGATGAGAAAGCTTTCCATATCCATCAAAGGCTCTAGTGTGATAATACACATCTCCTTCTGACTCATAAGCAAACCCTTTATCTATTAATGCTGCAATAAAATCGATAATAATATCCATATTTTCTGTTACACGTGGATGAGAATCAGCTTTTTTGCAGCCTAACGCAGAAACATCTTCAAAATATGCGTCAATAAAGCGGTCAGCAATAACCGGCACCGTTTCTCCAAGCTCATTTGCCGCTTTTATTAACTTATCATCGACATCGGTAAAATTCGATACGAATTGTACATCGTATCCACGAAACTCTAGATAACGTCGCACAGTATCAAAGACAATTGCTGGTCGAGCATTTCCTATATGGATATAGTTGTAGACAGTCGGTCCACATACATACATTTTTACCTTTCCCTCTTCTAGCGGAACAAAATCCTCCTTTGCTCGTGTTAATGTGTTATATATTTGAATAGGCATTACTTATAACTCCTTTCTTCCTGTAATTCTTTTAGTTGTTCTCTTAAATAGCTAATTTCCAATTCCATTTCTTTCAGTCGATCCGCAATTGGATCTGGTAAATCACAATGATTTAAGTCTTTCTTTATTTTAATACCATCTTGTACTTTAACTCTTCCTGGAATACCTACTACTGTCGAATTTGCAGGAACATCTTTTAACACTACTGATCCTGCACCAATTTTGGCATTTTCTCCAATTACAATAGATCCTAATACTTTTGCACCAGAGGCAATAAGAGCATTATCTTTAACGGTTGGATGCCTTTTCCCTTTTTCTTTTCCCGTTCCCCCAAGCGTTACTCCCTGAAAAATAGTGACATTATCCCCTATCTCACAGGTTTCCCCTATCACTACACCCATACCATGATCAATGAATAGACGATTGCCGATCTTTGCTCCGGGATGTATTTCCACCCCTGTCATAAAGCGGCTAAATTGCGAGATAACTCTTGCTAAGAAAAAACGATTATGCCTAAAAAAGAAATGAGCAATTCTGTGAAACCATATAGCATGCAACCCAGAATAAGTTAAAATAACTTCTATCGAGCTCCTTGCAGCAGGATCTTGTTCAAACACTACAGCAATATCCTCTTTCATGCGCCGAAACATACAAATCTCCCCCCTGTTTTGCAACTATAATGCAGCTATCTAGCAATCATCACTCTCGTAAAAGATGTCATTTCCTTTACCATTGTTTCCCTTTAAACGTCTATATATCTTATATACAAGAAAACCATTTTAATCCCTATTTTTTACTACTTCATTTCAATCCCATAACTCCCACTAAAAAAGTAAAACTATTACATTCTCTTTCCTTGATGCCACTGAAGCTTTTTATCCATATAAAAAGCGTCTCTGTCTAAAAGACAGAGACGCTTATTTAGGCGCGGTTCCACTCTGTTTAGATTACTGCTTTTAAGCAATAATCTCCACTCATCCCTGTTAACGGATAGGTTCCGCCTCTATCTACTAAATAAATTCTTTTTCGATACAGGACTCTGAGGCGCACTTCAAAAAAGAGGTTACTTGAATCACTTTCAGCCGGGTGATGATTCTCTCTAATAAGCTTCTCCTTTTTTACTTTTCCTCATCTTCGTTTTTTCTATATAGCTTTCCTACTACTATATTATATTTTCTCCAAAATGTTAACTAATTAATGCTGTTAATCGCGCATCAATTTTTTCTTTACCTAATAGTTCGATCGCCTTTGGTAAATCAGGACCATGTGTTTGACCTGTTGTAGCCACGCGAATCGGCATAAATAAGTTTTTGCCCTTTTGACCAGTAGCTTTTTGAACCACTTTAATAGCGGCTTTAATTTGCTCGGCACTCCACTCTGGCATTTCAGCTAATGCTTCTTTAAATGCTTGGACTACAGTCGGAACATGTTCACCAGCTAAAACCTCTTTTGCCTCTTCATCATATTGGACTTCATCACTGAAGAATAACGTAGATA
This sequence comes from Niallia circulans, assembly GCF_003726095.1. Classification (NCBI taxonomy): domain Bacteria; kingdom Bacillati; phylum Bacillota; class Bacilli; order Caryophanales; family Bacillaceae; genus Niallia; species Niallia circulans. Next base: position 4,045,271 of record NZ_CP026031.1, on the reverse strand, counting down.
AGTTTACAATATCAGCTCCGCAGCTCATTTGCTCTTGATATAAACCAACCAGATTATTTACCCATGCCTCTTCATCAGCTGAGCGATTTTCACTTACTAAGCCTGCTTTCTCTAAATGAGGAACAGCTAGACGAACAACCGTTTCTAAATCTGCCTTTTTGATATATTGATTATTCATCCACGCTAATTTATTTTGATCAAATAACGCAGGAGACTTAGACAATCTTGCTGGATCAAAGATGCGAATAAATTCTTCTATAGTGAATAATTCCTCTTCTCCCTCTGGAGACCACCCTAATAAAGCAATGAAATTGAACAATGCTTCAGGTAAATAGCCTAATTCTTCATATTGCTCAATAAATTGAATAATGGATTCATCCCGCTTACTCAATTTCTTTCTGCTTTCATTAACGATTAAAGTCATATGTCCAAAGATAGGTCTGTCCCAACCTAGTGCATCATAGATCATTAATTGTTTTGGTGTATTGGTAATATGATCATCTCCACGCAATACATGTGTGATATCCATCAAATGATCATCAATTGCTACTGCAAAATTATAGGTTGGAGTACCATCCTTTTTCACAATAACATAATCGCCAATTGTTGCTGATTCGAACGAAACGTCCCCTTTTACCATATCATTAAATTCATATACAACATTTTCAGGAACACGAATTCGAATACTCGGCTGTCTTCCTTCCGCTTCTAATGCCGCTTGCTGTTCCTTTGTTAAATGACGACATTTGCCAGAGTACTTAGGTGTTTCCCCTCTACTTACTTGGTCTTCTCTTTCTGCTTCAATTTCCTCTTCTGTACAGTAACACTTATAAGCAAGTCCCTTTTCCAGCAATTCTGTGTAGTACTTCTTATAGATGTCATTTCTTTCAGATTGACGATACGGACCATATTCTCCACCAACATCCGTACTTTCATCCCAATCCATTCCAAGCCATTTTAAATATTTTAATTGGCTTTCTTCTCCACCCTCAATATTCCTTTTTTTGTCCGTATCTTCAATACGAATAATAAATTTCCCGCCTTGACTACGTGCAAATAAATAATTAAATAACGCTGTACGCGCATTCCCTATATGCAAATGCCCTGTTGGACTTGGAGCATAACGAACACGAATTTCGTTAGACATGCTTGTGCCTCCTTGATTACTTACGCTTTTTTCTAATCTATTCTATCACTTTGCTTTTTCCTTTAAAAGGTGTTCGCCTCTATAATTGGTTATCAATTATACATTTCTTTTTTGGAGCAATACAACTGCTTGGGAAGCAATCCCTTCCCCTCTTCCGGTAAATCCCAATTTCTCTGTGGTTGTTGCTTTCACATTAATATTATCTTGTTCTGTCTCCAGCAATTCTGCAATTCTCGCTTGCATTGCTTGAATATGTGGCGCCATTTTCGGCTGTTGAGCCATTATCGTACAATCAGCATTCACTAATTCATAACCCTTTTCCTTTACTATTTGCCATACATGCTGCAATAATTTTGCAGAATCAGCATCTTTAAAGGCTTCATCTGTATCAGGAAAATGTTTTCCGATATCCCCTTCACCAATAGCACCTAAACAAGCGTCAGCAATCGTATGTAGTAAAACATCTGCATCAGAGTGTCCTAGTAGACCCTTTTCATATGGTATCTCTATCCCTCCGATAATCAGGGGCCTTCCGCTTACTAATTGATGAACATCAAACCCTTGGCCTATGCGAAACATCTATAACTCCTCCATTCTATTTTGCTTGTATTAAAACTTCTCAAAGCTCATCTATTTACTTTCTGCTATATTTTCTTTTCGCTTTGCCACAATTGCTTCGGCAAAGTATAAATCTTCTGGTGTCGTTAATTTAATATTGTCATAGTTTCCTTCTACGATTTGAACAGCTTGTCCTAATCGCTCCACCAAACTAGCATCATCTGTACCTATATATGTATCGAGAATCGCCTTTTCATGTGCTTCTTTTAAAATAGAAACGCGAAAAGCTTGTGGGGTCTGAATCGCCCACAAGCTTGAACGCTCAACTGTTTCCACTACCAAATCACCATCAACTTTTTTGATCGTATCTTTAATTGGTACTGCTAAAACAGCTGCGCCGCTTTCTACTGCAACCTTTGTTAATCTAGCTATTTGCTCTGTTTGAATAAAAGGTCTCGCCGCATCATGAACAAGAACAATTGTATCATCCGATATTTCCTTTACTGCATGGTAAACACTATGCTGTCTTTCTGTACCACCCTCAATAAGAGCAATAACCTTTGTAATTGCATATTTTTTTACTAGTTCATTCATTTCTTTTTTATCATCTGAACTAACTACCAACCAAATTCCATTACAGTTTGGATCATTTTCGAAAACAATTAAGGTATGAATAAATACTGGTAAACTGTCTAGCTCAAGAAATAATTTGTTTTTTCCTAGTCCCATTCGTTTCCCTTGTCCTGCTGCCGGAATAATGACTTCATAAGTCATATAACTAACCCCTATTCTTACAATGCTTTTTCTAATAATTTTGGTTTTGCAAAGATCATTCGACCTGCAGATGTTTGCAATACACTCGTTACAAGAACATCTATATGTTTTCCAATATAATTGCGACCTTCTTCTACTACAATCATCGTGCCATCATCTAGATAGGCAACACCTTGATTATGTTCTTTTCCATCTTTAATAATTTGTATTTTCATCTCTTCCCCTGGAAGAACTACTGGCTTTACTGCATTTGCCAAATCATTAATATTGAGAACAGCAACCTTCTGCAGTTCACAAACTTTATTTAAATTAAAATCATTTGTTACAACAACACCATTTGTTAATTTAGCTAATTTGACTAGTTTACTATCTACTTCAGTGATATCTTCAAAATCACCTTCGTAAATTTCCACTTTAATCGCTAATTCCTTTTGAATTCGATTTAGAATATCTAGCCCTCTTCGTCCACGATTACGTTTTAGCGCATCGGATGAATCTGCTATATGCTGAAGTTCTCCCAGCACAAATTGCGGAATAACAATTGTGCCCTCCAGGAAGCCCGTTTGACAAATATCAGCTATTCTTCCATCAATAATAACACTAGTATCCAATATTTTTAAATTACTTTTCTCAACTTTTGTGGGTTCCTCTTCCACTACCTTCTTCTTTCTAGCTGTGAAGAGTGTTAATAGCTCATCTCTCTTTTTAAACCCAACTTGAAAGCCTAAATACCCAAAAAGTAATGATAAAAGGATTGGAGCGACAGTATTAAGCACAGGAACAGACGTTAATGCATAGCCTACTAAAAAGGCTAAAGTTAACCCAAATCCTATTCCAAGACTACCGAAAATTATATCCGTAATCGGAGCCTTTACAATTGATTCTTCTAAAAACTTAATAAAGTTAACAATATAATCAATCGCCCAAAAAGTAATAAGATAAAAAATAATGGCACCAAGTATTGCAGACACATATGCGTTATTAATAAGATCATGATCGATAGACATTACTGAGAATAAATCAGGAATAAATAAAAACCCGATTGTTCCTCCAATAATTAAAAAACAAACTTGAACAATGCGTTTTAACAATACTTCCACCTCCTCTTTCACATTATAAACAAATTCCCAGTTTTGAAACCTAATATTACAGGAATTTTTTATTTGTAATGAAAAAGTTATTTTTATAGATATGATGACTATGTCATATACTAATGTTAAAAATGCCCTTTTCCATTGCTCGGGAAATAATGACCAACTATTTATATTTAATAGAAACATTTATAATAGCTCAGAAAAACCCTTAAACCCTTACAAAAATGGAAATATAACACAGACAAAGAGATAAATACCTATTTAATTTATAAAACTAGATTAGCATTAAAAATAAACGCAAGTCAAATAATTAAATATTACATTTTAACACAACTAAAAATTCACATCAATGTATTTTTTCGAAAAACTAATCGCTTAAAGCCGCTTTTAAAGCATCCGCAACCGTATGAACGCCAACGACCTCTAAGCCTTTTGGAGCCTTCAAACCACTTAAATTATTAGCTGGAATAATAACACGCTCAAAACCTAATTTAGCAGCCTCCTGCACCCTTTGCTCAATACGGGATACTCTTCTAACTTCTCCAGTTAAGCCAACTTCCCCAATAATACAGTCAGTTGCTCTTGTTGGTTTATCTCTAAAACTCGAGGCAATGCTTACAGCGATCGCCAAATCTATAGCAGGCTCGTCAAGTTTTACACCACCAGCTACTTTTAAATAGGCATCCTGATTCTGGAGTAACATTCCAACTCTTTTTTCTAATACCGCCATTAACAACGGCACTCTATTATGATCTATGCCCGTTGCCATCCTTCGTGGATTCCCAAAACTAGTCGGTGAAATCAATGCTTGGATTTCAACCAGAACCGGTCTTGTTCCTTCCATTGATGCTACAACAGTGGAGCCAGCGGCACCCTGTGATCGCTCTTCTAAGAAAATTTCAGAGGGATTCTCTACCTCTTCCAGTCCAAATTCCTTCATCTCAAAAATACCCATCTCATTAGTAGAGCCAAAACGGTTCTTTACAGCGCGTAAAATACGATATGTATGATGTCTTTCTCCTTCAAAATACAATACAGTATCAACCATATGCTCCAGTAATCTTGGTCCTGCAATCGATCCTTCCTTTGTGACATGTCCTACAATGAAGATTGCTATTCCTTTGGTTTTTCCTATCCGCATTAATTCTGCTGTACATTCTCTAACTTGAGAAACACTTCCTGGAGCAGAGGTGACCTCCGGATGATAGATGGTCTGAATCGAATCAATAACCACAAATTCCACATTCGTATTTTCAATGGTTCTACTTATTTCCTCTAGATTGGTTTCTGAATAGACGAGCAAATGATCAGAAACTACCCCCAATCTGTCTGCTCTTAACTTTGTTTGCTTTTGCGATTCTTCTCCTGAAACATATAAGACAGAATGTTTCTTATGTGCTAACTGCGAGGATACTTGTAAAAGAAGCGTTGATTTACCAATTCCGGGATCTCCACCTATTAATACAAGAGAACCACGCACAACTCCTCCACCAAGAACACGGTTTAACTCCATTAAGTCGGTATATATTCTGGGCTCATTAACCGTTTCAATGCTTGTTATAGGAATAGGCTTTGCAGCAACAGTAGTGGTTGCAGAATGAGCAAACGCACCTTTTCTTTGAACAGCACTCTTCTCTACTTCTTCCACCATTGTATTCCAATTTCCACAACCAGGACATTTCCCCATCCATTTTGCTGATTCATATCCACATTCCTGGCAAAGAAATTTTGTTTTTCTTTTGGCCATATTCAGCCTCCTTCCCCTTTTATTACTAACATCTCCAACCCAAATAATAGATATTAATTTTTTTCTATTTTTATCTTAAATAAAGAAAGGACACACGTAAAGCTGTAATACGTGTGTCACCTTATAAATGTTCTAGGTATTATTTTTGTAGGTTTACTGCTGGCTCTGCACCGTTCACCTTCACAGTAAACTCACCATTTTCGACATCCAATTCAATTTGTTGACCAGTTAATACTGTTCCCTTTAGAAGTTCTTCAGATAATCGATCTTCTATATGCTTTTGTATTGCACGACGAAGTGGTCTCGCTCCATACTCTGGATCATAGCCTTCTTCCGCAATTTTTTCTTTGGCCGCTTCTGTGATACTCAATTGAATATCCTGTTCTGATAGACGTTTAACTAACTGATCTGCCATTAAAGTAACAATTTCTTTTAAATGCTTCTTCTCTAATGCATGGAAAACAATTGTTTCATCGATACGGTTTAAGAACTCTGGACGGAATGCTCTTTTCAGCTCTTCCATTACTTTGCCCTTCATATCTTTATAATCTTGATCTCCATCTTGCACATTAAAACCAACATATTTATTTTGTTTTAATGCAGAAGCTCCAACGTTGGAAGTCATAATTAACACTGTGTTTCGGAAATCAACCGTTCTTCCTTTCGAATCTGTTAAGCGACCATCCTCCAGCACTTGAAGTAAAATATTAAATACATCGGGATGCGCTTTTTCAATTTCATCTAAAAGAACAACAGAATATGGCTTTCTTCTAACCTTCTCTGTCAATTGTCCGCCTTCTTCATATCCTACATAACCAGGAGGAGATCCTACCAATCTAGAAGTAGAATGCTTCTCCATATATTCAGACATATCAATACGGATCATGGCATCTTCATCACCAAACATGGACTCTGCCAGTGCCCGAGCAAGTTCGGTCTTCCCTACTCCAGTAGGGCCAAGGAAAATAAAGGAACCTATTGGTCTCTTTGGATCTTTCAAGCCAGCTCTTGCGCGTCTTACAGCTTTAGAAATAGCAATAACGGCTTCTTCTTGACCAATCACGCGATTATGAAGGATATTTTCCATGTTCAGTAATTTATCGGTTTCTGTTTGTGCAAGCTTAGATACAGGAATTCCAGTCCAGCTAGATACTACACTTGCAATATCTTCTACTGTCACCTCTGTATTTTCTTGTCCTTGCTTCTCTTTCCAATTTTTCTTCGTTTCTTCTAACTGTTCTCTCAATCTTTGTTCTGTATCTCGTAAAGATGCAGCTTTTTCGAATTCTTGACTTTGCACAGAAGCATCCTTCTCTTTACGTACTTCTTCTAACTTGACTTCTAACTCTTTCAAGTTAGGTGGAGTTGTATAAGATCTTAAACGAACCTTAGAACCAGCTTCGTCAATTAAGTCAATTGCTTTATCTGGTAAGAAACGATCTGAAATATAGCGATCAGATAATTTTACAGCTGCTTCAATTGCATCGTCTGTAATTGATACTCGATGGTGCGCCTCATAACGGTCTCTTAAGCCTTTTAATATTTGAATAGATTCATCACTAGTAGGCTCATCAACCGTGATCGGCTGGAATCTTCTTTCTAATGCTGCATCTTTTTCAATATATTTACGATATTCATCTAGTGTTGTGGCACCAATACATTGAAGCTCTCCTCTAGCTAAGGATGGCTTTAGAATATTAGATGCATCAATAGCACCTTCTGCACCACCTGCACCGATTAATGTATGCAGCTCATCAATGAAGAGAATGATATTACCAGCTTGGCGAATTTCATCCATCACCTTTTTCAAGCGATCTTCAAATTCACCACGGTATTTCGTACCAGCAACAACTGTTCCCATATCTAATGTCATTACACGTTTATCTCTCAAAATTTCTGGAACTTCATTTTGAACAATTTGTTGTGCAAGACCTTCCGCAATAGCAGTTTTACCAACACCAGGTTCCCCTATTAATACAGGATTATTTTTTGTCCGTCTGCTTAATACTTCAATAACACGTTGGATTTCTTTGCTTCTCCCTATAACTGGATCAAGGCTTCCTTCTCTTGCAATAGCAGTTAAATCTCTAGCTAAGCTATCAAGCGTTGGTGTATTAGCACTAGCAGCAGAGCCACCGGGATGGTTTCCTGATTCACTACTACCAAGCAACTGGAGGACTTGTTGACGCGCTTTATTTAGGCTTACACCTAGATTATTTAATACTCTAGCAGCTACCCCTTCGCCTTCTCTAATTAAGCCTAAAAGAATATGCTCTGTTCCCACATAAGAATGACCTAATTTTCTTGCTTCATCCATGGATAGTTCGATCACTTTTTTAGCTCTGGGTGTATAATGTGGTACGGTTTGTGTTGTATCTTGACCACGACCAATCAAGTTTTCTACTTCCTCTTGGATTTTTTCAGCACCTAATCCAAGTGCTTGTAACGCCTTTGCAGCAATTCCTTCTCCTTCACGGACTAATCCTAATAAGATATGCTCTGTACCAATATTATTGTGACCTAATCGAATTGCTTCTTCCTGGGAAAGTGCTAATACTTTCTGCGCTCTTTCTGTAAATCGGCCAAACATCATACTTTCATCCTCCTTAGAATCTCTATTCAGTTTCCAATTTTAATCTTTCTCTTATTAAGACTGCACGACGAATATCGCGTTCATTTGGATTCATCTCTTCTCCAGCATATAGTTGTAGAAACCCCGGCTGGGTAAGAATCATTAATTCATTAAGGATGCTTTTCGATATATTTTTTATATATCCCATATCAATTCCTAACCGAACATCGGATAGACATTTAGCTGCTTCCTTTGTTTCCATAATACGACTATTACACAGTATTCCGTATGAACGAAAAACCCTATCTTCTAATTGTATGTTTGAGGTTTGCGCTAATGCATTCCTTGCTTCTTTTTCTTGCTCAATTAATTGAGTAACAACGCTTTTTAGTTCCTCAATGATGTCCTTTTCTGATCTTCCTAGTGTTATCTGATTAGAAATTTGAAAAATATTTCCGAGGGCTTCGCTGCCTTCTCCATATATTCCTCTAACTACTAAGCCAAGCTGTTGAATCGCCGGAATGATTCGGTTCATTTGCTGGGTTAATACCATTCCCGGTAGATGCATCATAACAGAAGCTCTTAATCCTGTTCCGATATTAGTTGGACAGCTTGTCAGATATCCCATTTCTACATGGTAAGCATAATTGACCTTTTTTTCTAATAAATCATCAATTGTATTAGCTTCTTTAATCGCTTCTTCTATTTGAAGACCAGGCTTTATACACTGAATACGAATATGGTCTTCCTCATTAATCATAATACTTACTTCTTCATCCTCTGATAAGATTGCTGCACCATTAGGAGATTGTTCTGCCAGCTGAGGACTAATTAAATGTTTCTCTACAAGGACTCTTTTTTCCAATGTATTTAAATTATTCATTGCAAGAAGTTCCAATTGACCAAAGGGTTGATTGGACTCATTTATGATTGCACCCTCAACCTGTTGAATCACATTCTCAGCTTCTTCTTTTGAAAATAATAGAGGAAATTTCACACCCTCTATATTCCTTGCTAATCGGATTCGAGAGGTAAGAACAATTTCAGAGTCGGGACCATCGGAACACATCCATGAAGTTCGTGCTTTACTTATAAATTTTTCTAAAGACACGTTACTCCCCTCCCTCAGTAAAAGAAGTTAACTGCTTTTCTTTATCTTTTATTTCATCTCGAATGATTGCAGCCTTTTCAAATTCTTCGTTGTTTATTAGTTCTTTCAACTCTATTCGCAACTGCTCAATTTCCTTTTTAATGAGAAAATGCCCTCCAATGCGCTCTGGGATTTTTCCTTTGTGCTCAATATTCCCACCATGGAGACGCTTTATAAATGGCAGCAGCTGGTCTTTAAATGTATCGTAGCAATGAGGACAACCTAGTTTACCTAATTTCCTGAATTGAGAAAATGTCATATTACATTCTTTGCACTGTAACGGCTGCTGTCTCTTATACGTATCTTCTGTGATATGTTGAAAACTTGGCTCTATATTTAATAACCCAGCTAATAAACTATTCAAAGATAAACCAGATGAGCCATTCGTCATAAATATATCACCATTTTCCTTTGCACAATGCTCACATAGATGAAACTCTGTTATTTTGCCATTGATATTCTTAGAAAAATGTAAAGTAGCTGGTCTTTGATTACATTCAGAACACATCATAATCTTCACCTCAATTTATACACAGGGATATTATTTATATTTTAATGAAGTTAACATCGCCTTTAATAATCTTGCTCTTAATTCATCTCTATATGGTAATTCTAAATATAATACAGAACGATCAATTACGCTTAACATTATCTTCGCTTCTCGCTTACTGATAACATCTTCTTCTACTAATCGAAGAATTAAATCTTCTGCACTATTTTGAGGTATCCGACTTTGAATAAGGGATAGTAATTGGTCAATTAAATGGGCATGATCATATGTTTGGACTTTCATAATTCGAATAAAACCACCGCCACCACGTTTACTTTCCACCACATACCCTTTTTCTATCGTAAAACGGGTATTAATTACATAATTAATTTGTGATGGTACGCACTCAAACTTATCAGCGATTTCACTTCGTTTTATTTCTACTAATGATTTTTCGCTCATTTCTAATACTTCTTTTAAGTAATTCTCAATTATATCCGAAATATTTCTCACCAAGCCTCCCCCTTCTGACTTTGACTATATTTGACTATAATTATACACGATAAAAATATTATTTAGCAAGGAAGACGTTTTATTAATTTTCCCATTTTTTAGTTATTCCAAACCTGCTATCGTTATTCTTTCATGGAAGGAAAGGATATGTTTAAAGATTATATTAACTATAGTCTGATTTATTGCAATTTTCAAGTTTAAGAATTTATGTAATGTATATCTTTTAATGTATTAAAAAAGAAGGAGTTTTTTGCATAGTATGGGGAATTAGCAGAAAGTTATTTATCGATAAAAAAACAATAAAAAAAGCCCTAAAAGCTAAATGCTTTTAGAACTTTTTGACAGCCTGGCGACGTCCTACTCTCACAGGGGAGAACCCCCAACTACCATCGGCGCTGAGAAGCTTAACTTCCGTGTTCGGTATGGGAACGGGTGTGACCTTCTCGCTATCGCCACCAGACTATTTAATTTTGAGGTTGTTCCCTCAAAACTAGATTATGAAGTAAAAGAAAGAAATGAGTAATCATTATTGTCCAGCTCCAACGCCGATAAACAGGCGTTTCCGCTTTTCATTTTAGTTAAGTCCTCGATCTATTAGTATCAGTCAGCTCCACATGTCGCCACGCTTCCACCTCTGACCTATCAACCTGATCATCTTTCAGGGATCTTACTAGCTTGCGCTATGGGAAATCTCATCTTGAGGGGGGCTTCATGCTTAGATGCTTTCAGCACTTATCCCTTCCGCACATAGCTACCCAGCGATGCCTTTGGCAAGACAACTGGTACACCAGCGGTGCGTCCATCCCGGTCCTCTCGTACTAAGGACAGCTCCTCTCAAATTTCCTACGCCCACGACAGATAGGGACCGAACTGTCTCACGACGTTCTGAACCCAGCTCGCGTACCGCTTTAATGGGCGAACAGCCCAACCCTTGGGACCGACTACAGCCCCAGGATGCGATGAGCCGACATCGAGGTGCCAAACCTCCCCGTCGATGTGGACTCTTGGGGGAGATAAGCCTGTTATCCCCGGGGTAGCTTTTATCCGTTGAGCGATGGCCCTTCCATGCGGAACCACCGGATCACTAAGCCCGACTTTCGTCCCTGCTCGACTTGTAGGTCTCGCAGTCAAGCTCCCTTGTGCCTTTACACTCTACGAATGATTTCCAACCATTCTGAGGGAACCTTTGGGCGCCTCCGTTACTTTTTAGGAGGCGACCGCCCCAGTCAAACTGCCCACCTGACACTGTCTCCCACCCCGATCAGGGGTGCGGGTTAGAATGTCAATACAGCCAGGGTAGTATCCCACCAATGCCTCCACCGAAGCTAGCGCTCCGGCTTCCAAGGCTCCTACCTATCCTGTACAAGCTGTACCAAAATTCAATATCAGGCTGCAGTAAAGCTCCACGGGGTCTTTCCGTCCTGTCGCGGGTAACCTGCATCTTCACAGGTACTATAATTTCACCGAGTCTCTCGTTGAGACAGTGCCCAGATCGTTACACCTTTCGTGCGGGTCGGAACTTACCCGACAAGGAATTTCGCTACCTTAGGACCGTTATAGTTACGGCCGCCGTTTACTGGGGCTTCAATTCAGAGCTTCGCACTAACGTGCTAACCCCTCCTCTTAACCTTCCAGCACCGGGCAGGTGTCAGCCCCTATACTTCGCCTTGCGGCTTCGCAGAGACCTGTGTTTTTGCTAAACAGTCGCCTGGGCCTATTCACTGCGGCTCTCGCAGGCTTGCACCCGCAAGAGCACCCCTTCTCCCGAAGTTACGGGGTCATTTTGCCGAGTTCCTTAACGAGAGTTCTCTCGCTCACCTTAGGATTCTCTCCTCGCCTACCTGTGTCGGTTTGCGGTACGGGCACCCTAAATCTCGCTAGAGGCTTTTCTTGGCAGTGTGGAATCAGGAACTTCGGTACTATATTTCCCTCGCCGTCACAGCTCCGCTTATGTGGTAATGGGATTTGCCTCATTACCAGCCTAACTGCTTGGACGTGCTAATCCAACAGCACGCTTACCCTATCCTCCTGCGTCCCCCCATTGCTCAAACGATTTAAAGGTGGTACAGGAATATCAACCTGTTGTCCATCGCCTACGCTTTTCAGCCTCGGCTTAGGTCCCGACTAACCCTGAGCGGACGAGCCTTCCTCAGGAAACCTTAGGCATTCGGTGGATGAGATTCTCACTCATCTTTCGCTACTCATACCGGCATTCTCACTTCTAAGCGCTCCACCAGTCCTTACGGTCTAGCTTCAACGCCCTTAGAACGCTCTCCTACCACTGACATCAAAGATGTCAATCCACAGCTTCGGTGATACGTTTAGCCCCGGTACATTTTCGGCGCAGAGTCACTCGACCAGTGAGCTATTACGCACTCTTTAAATGGTGGCTGCTTCTAAGCCAACATCCTGGTTGTCTAAGCAACTCCACATCCTTTTCCACTTAACGTATACTTTGGGACCTTAGCTGGTGGTCTGGGCTGTTTCCCTCTTGACCACGGATCTTATCACTCGTAGTCTGACTCCCAAGAATAAGTATTTGGCATTCGGAGTTTGTCTGAATTCGGTAACCCGATGGGGGCCCCTAGTCCAAACAGTGCTCTACCTCCAATACTCTAAATCTTGAGGCTAGCCCTAAAGCTATTTCGGAGAGAACCAGCTATCTCCAAGTTCGATTGGAATTTCTCCGCTACCCACACCTCATCCCCGCACTTTTCAACGTGCGTGGGTTCGGGCCTCCATCCAGTGTTACCTGGACTTCACCCTGGACATGGGTAGATCACCTGGTTTCGGGTCTACAACCACATACTATTTCGCCCTATTCAGACTCGCTTTCGCTGCGGCTCCGTCTCTTCAACTTAACCTCGCATGTAATCGTAACTCGCCGGTTCATTCTACAAAAGGCACGCTATCACCCATAAAAGGGCTCTAACTACTTGTAGGCACACGGTTTCAGGATCTATTTCACTCCCCTTCCGGGGTGCTTTTCACCTTTCCCTCACGGTACTGGTTCACTATCGGTCACTAGGGAGTATTTAGCCTTGGGAGATGGTCCTCCCTGCTTCCGACGGGATTTCTCGTGTCCCGCCGTACTCAGGATACACTCAAGAGGGAACGAAGTTTCGACTACAGGGTTTTTACCTTCTACGACTGACCTTTCCAGATCGATTCGTCTACCCCGTTCCTTTGTAACTCCATATAGAGTGTCCTACAACCCAAGAGGCAAGCCTCTTGGTTTGGGCTAATCCCGTTTCGCTCGCCGCTACTCAGGGAATCGCGTTTGCTTTCTCTTCCTCCGGGTACTTAGATGTTTCAGTTCCCCGGGTCTGCCTTCAGTACCCTATGTATTCAGGTAAAGATTCTATCCCATTACGGATAGAGGGTTTCCCCATTCGGAAATCTCTGGATCAAAGCTTACTTACAGCTCCCCAAAGCATATCGGTGTTAATCCCGTCCTTCATCGGCTCCTAGTGCCAAGGCATCCACCGTGCGCCCTTTCTAACTTAACTTAGTTTCGACCAAAGATAAGCGGCGTATCTCTTCGTCAGCTTCTTCACTCTGCTCCTCACGTACTGTCGTACGCTCTGGTGCTCGTTCGGTCGCTTCCTTGACCTACTTGCTTCTCTTTGCTCTCCAATCTTTGAAGGAGTATTCGTTTAATACGACTACTTTCCAAAGAAGTAATTCTCTAAAATAGAGAATCTAAGATGGCGATTACTCGGTTTCTTTCTTGGTTCTTACTATTCATAATCTAGTTTTCAAGGAACAATTTCGGCTAAAGATAAACTTCGCATCTCTTCGTCAGCTTCTTCGCTCTGCTCCTCACGTACTGTCGTACGCTCCGGTGCTCGCGCATTCGCTTCCTTGATCTACTTGTTTCTCTTTACCCTCAAACTTATTACTGTTTTGAGGAATTAATTGCTCCCTCAAAACTGAACAACAAATCGTCAACAATCTTTGATGGAATGTAAATTCCATTTTCCTTAGAAAGGAGGTGATCCAGCCGCACCTTCCGATACGGCTACCTTGTTACGACTTCACCCCAATCATCTATCCCACCTTAGGCGGCTGGCTCCAAAAGGTTACCCCACCGACTTCGGGTGTTACAAACTCTCGTGGTGTGACGGGCGGTGTGTACAAGGCCCGGGAACGTATTCACCGCGGCATGCTGATCCGCGATTACTAGCGATTCCAGCTTCATGTAGGCGAGTTGCAGCCTACAATCCGAACTGAGAATGGTTTTATGGGATTTGCTCGACCTCGCGGTTTTGCTGCCCTTTGTACCATCCATTGTAGCACGTGTGTAGCCCAGGTCATAAGGGGCATGATGATTTGACGTCATCCCCACCTTCCTCCGGTTTGTCACCGGCAGTCACCTTAGAGTGCCCAACTGAATGCTGGCAACTAAGATCAAGGGTTGCGCTCGTTGCGGGACTTAACCCAACATCTCACGACACGAGCTGACGACAACCATGCACCACCTGTCACTCTGTCCCCCGAAGGGGAACGTCCTATCTCTAGGAGTGTCAGAGGATGTCAAGACCTGGTAAGGTTCTTCGCGTTGCTTCGAATTAAACCACATGCTCCACCGCTTGTGCGGGCCCCCGTCAATTCCTTTGAGTTTCAGCCTTGCGGCCGTACTCCCCAGGCGGAGTGCTTAATGCGTTTGCTGCAGCACTAAAGGGCGGAAACCCTCTAACACTTAGCACTCATCGTTTACGGCGTGGACTACCAGGGTATCTAATCCTGTTTGCTCCCCACGCTTTCGCGCCTCAGCGTCAGTTACAGACCAAAGAGTCGCCTTCGCCACTGGTGTTCCTCCACATCTCTACGCATTTCACCGCTACACGTGGAATTCCACTCTTCTCTTCTGCACTCAAGTCCCCCAGTTTCCAATGACCCTCCACGGTTGAGCCGTGGGCTTTCACATCAGACTTAAAGGACCGCCTGCGCGCGCTTTACGCCCAATAATTCCGGACAACGCTTGCCACCTACGTATTACCGCGGCTGCTGGCACGTAGTTAGCCGTGGCTTTCTGGTTAGGTACCGTCAAGGTACAAGCAGTTACTCTTGTACTTGTTCTTCCCTAACAACAGAGTTTTACGATCCGAAAACCTTCATCACTCACGCGGCGTTGCTCCGTCAGACTTTCGTCCATTGCGGAAGATTCCCTACTGCTGCCTCCCGTAGGAGTCTGGGCCGTGTCTCAGTCCCAGTGTGGCCGATCACCCTCTCAGGTCGGCTACGCATCGTCGCCTTGGTGAGCCGTTACCTCACCAACTAGCTAATGCGCCGCGGGCCCATCTGTAAGTGACAGCGTAAACCGTCTTTCAGCTTTTCCTCATGAGAGGAAAAGGATTATCCGGTATTAGCTCCGGTTTCCCGAAGTTATCCCAGTCTTACAGGCAGGTTGCCCACGTGTTACTCACCCGTCCGCCGCTAACTTTAAAAGCAAGCTTTTAAAGTCCGCTCGACTTGCATGTATTAGGCACGCCGCCAGCGTTCGTCCTGAGCCAGGATCAAACTCTCCAATAAAGAGTTGATTAGCTCATTGCTAAACTCTAGCTTTTTGTTACTTTTTGTTCTATAACGCTAGTTATAAAACGATTATTGTTGACGTTTGTTTGTTCAGTTTTCAAAGAGCAATTTATTGTTGCTATCAGAAGCAACTTTTATATAATAACAGTTATATATCAAACCGTCAATATATTTTTTTGGTGGAGCCTAGCGGGATCGAACCGCTGACCTCCTGCGTGCAAGGCAGGCGCTCTCCCAGCTGAGCTAAGGCCCCGTATAATGAGAATAATGGTCGGGAAGACAGGATTCGAACCTGCGACCCTTGGTCCCAAACCAAGTGCTCTACCAAGCTGAGCTACTTCCCGAAATATAATGGCGCGCCCGAAAGGAGTCGAACCCATAACCTTCTGATCCGTAGTCAGACGCTCTATCCAATTGAGCTACGGGCGCATTTATATAAAAAAACAATGGTGCCGAGGACCGGAATCGAACCGGTACGGTAGTCACCTACCGCAGGATTTTAAGTCCTGTGCGTCTGCCAGTTCCGCCACCCCGGCATTGTTTTATGGAGCGGAAGACGGGATTCGAACCCGCGACCCCCACCTTGGCAAGGTGGTGTTCTACCACTGAACTACTTCCGCATGTATTTAATTGATAATAAATTGGTGCGGGTGAAGGGAGTCGAACCCCCACGCCTTGCGGCGCTAGATCCTAAGTCTAGTGCGTCTGCCAATTCCGCCACACCCGCAGACAAAAATAAGATGAGCCATGGAGGATTCGAACCTCCGACCCTCTGATTAAAAGTCAGATGCTCTACCAACTGAGCTAATGGCTCATAAAATGGTGCCGGCTAGAGGACTTGAACCCCCAACCTACTGATTACAAGTCAGTTGCTCTACCAATTGAGCTAAACCGGCGTAATATAGTTTGTCCAATAATAAATGGTGGAGGATGACGGGATCGAACCGCCGACCCTCTGCTTGTAAGGCAGATGCTCTCCCAGCTGAGCTAATCCTCCATATATAATGCCTGGCGACGTCCTACTCTCACAGGGGAGAACCCCCAACTACCATCGGCGCTGAGAAGCTTAACTTCCGTGTTCGGTATGGGAACGGGTGTGACCTTCTCGCTATCGCCACCAGACTATTTAATTTTTGAGGTTATTCCCTCAAAACTAGATTATGAAGTAAAAGAAAGAACAAGTAATCTTTCTTAGCTTACGCTAAGATTATTTTAGTTAAGTCCTCGATCTATTAGTATCAGTCAGCTCCACATGTCGCCACGCTTCCACCTCTAACCTATCAACCTGATCATCTTTCAGGGATCTTACTAGCTTACGCTATGGGAAATCTCATCTTGAGGGGGCTTCATGCTTAGATGCTTTCAGCACTTATCCCTTCCGCACATAGCTACCCAGCGATGCCTTTGGCAAGACAACTGGTACACCAGCGGTGCGTCCATCCCGGTCCTCTCGTACTAAGGACAGCTCCTCTCAAATTTCCTACGCCCACGACGGATAGGGACCGAACTGTCTCACGACGTTCTGAACCCAGCTCGCGTACCGCTTTAATGGGCGAACAGCCCAACCCTTGGGACCGACTACAGCCCCAGGATGCGATGAGCCGACATCGAGGTGCCAAACCTCCCCGTCGATGTGGACTCTTGGGGGAGATAAGCCTGTTATCCCCGGGGTAGCTTTTATCCGTTGAGCGATGGCCCTTCCATGCGGAACCACCGGATCACTAAGCCCGACTTTCGTCCCTGCTCGACTTGTAGGTCTCGCAGTCAAGCTCCCTTGTGCCTTTACACTCTACGAATGATTTCCAACCATTCTGAGGGAACCTTTGGGCGCCTCCGTTACTTTTTAGGAGGCGACCGCCCCAGTCAAACTGCCCACCTGACACTGTCTCCCACCCCGATCAGGGGTGCGGGTTAGAATGTCAATACAGCCAGGGTAGTATCCCACCAATGCCTCCACCGAAGCTAGCGCTCCGGCTTCCAAGGCTCCTACCTATCCTGTACAAGCTGTACCAAAATTCAATATCAGGCTGCAGTAAAGCTCCACGGGGTCTTTCCGTCCTGTCGCGGGTAACCTGCATCTTCACAGGTACTATAATTTCACCGAGTCTCTCGTTGAGACAGTGCCCAGATCGTTACACCTTTCGTGCGGGTCGGAACTTACCCGACAAGGAATTTCGCTACCTTAGGACCGTTATAGTTACGGCCGCCGTTTACTGGGGCTTCAATTCAGAGCTTCGCACTAACGTGCTAACCCCTCCTCTTAACCTTCCAGCACCGGGCAGGTGTCAGCCCCTATACTTCGCCTTGCGGCTTCGCAGAGACCTGTGTTTTTGCTAAACAGTCGCCTGGGCCTATTCACTGCGGCTCTCGCAGGCTTGCACCCGCAAGAGCACCCCTTCTCCCGAAGTTACGGGGTCATTTTGCCGAGTTCCTTAACGAGAGTTCTCTCGCTCACCTTAGGATTCTCTCCTCGCCTACCTGTGTCGGTTTGCGGTACGGGCACCCTAAATCTCGCTAGAGGCTTTTCTTGGCAGTGTGGAATCAGGAACTTCGGTACTATATTTCCCTCGCCGTCACAGCTCCGCTTATGTGGTAATGGGATTTGCCTCATTACCAGCCTAACTGCTTGGACGTGCTAATCCAACAGCACGCTTACCCTATCCTCCTGCGTCCCCCCATTGCTCAAACGATTTAAAGGTGGTACAGGAATATCAACCTGTTGTCCATCGCCTACGCTTTTCAGCCTCGGCTTAGGTCCCGACTAACCCTGAGCGGACGAGCCTTCCTCAGGAAACCTTAGGCATTCGGTGGATGAGATTCTCACTCATCTTTCGCTACTCATACCGGCATTCTCACTTCTAAGCGCTCCACCAGTCCTTACGGTCTAGCTTCAACGCCCTTAGAACGCTCTCCTACCACTGACATCAAAGATGTCAATCCACAGCTTCGGTGATACGTTTAGCCCCGGTACATTTTCGGCGCAGAGTCACTCGACCAGTGAGCTATTACGCACTCTTTAAATGGTGGCTGCTTCTAAGCCAACATCCTGGTTGTCTAAGCAACTTCACATCCTTTTCCACTTAACGTATACTTTGGGACCTTAGCTGGTGGTCTGGGCTGTTTCCCTCTTGACCACGGATCTTATCACTCGTAGTCTGACTCCCAAGAATAAGTATTTGGCATTCGGAGTTTGTCTGAATTCGGTAACCCGATGGGGGCCCCTAGTCCAAACAGTGCTCTACCTCCAATACTCTAAATCTTGAGGCTAGCCCTAAAGCTATTTCGGAGAGAACCAGCTATCTCCAAGTTCGATTGGAATTTCTCCGCTACCCACACCTCATCCCCGCACTTTTCAACGTGCGTGGGTTCGGGCCTCCATCCAGTGTTACCTGGACTTCACCCTGGACATGGGTAGATCACCTGGTTTCGGGTCTACAACCACATACTATTTCGCCCTATTCAGACTCGCTTTCGCTGCGGCTCCGTCTCTTCAACTTAACCTCGCATGTAATCGTAACTCGCCGGTTCATTCTACAAAAGGCACGCTATCACCCATAAAAGGGCTCTAACTACTTGTAGGCACACGGTTTCAGGATCTATTTCACTCCCCTTCCGGGGTGCTTTTCACCTTTCCCTCACGGTACTGGTTCACTATCGGTCACTAGGGAGTATTTAGCCTTGGGAGATGGTCCTCCCTGCTTCCGACGGGATTTCTCGTGTCCCGCCGTACTCAGGATACACTCAAGAGGGAACGAAGTTTCGACTACAGGGTTTTTACCTTCTACGACTGACCTTTCCAGATCGATTCGTCTACCCCGTTCCTTTGTAACTCCATATAGAGTGTCCTACAACCCCAAGAGGCAAGCCTCTTGGTTTGGGCTAATCCCGTTTCGCTCGCCGCTACTCAGGGAATCGCGTTTGCTTTCTCTTCCTCCGGGTACTTAGATGTTTCAGTTCCCCGGGTCTGCCTTCAGTACCCTATGTATTCAGGTAAAGATTCTATCCCATTACGGATAGAGGGTTTCCCCATTCGGAAATCTCTGGATCAAAGCTTACTTACAGCTCCCCAAAGCATATCGGTGTTAATCCCGTCCTTCATCGGCTCCTAGTGCCAAGGCATCCACCGTGCGCCCTTTCTAACTTAACTAATTGGCTTAAAGCCTTAGTTTTTTTAATTCTACTATTTAAAATAGAGAATCTAAGATGGCGATTACTCGGTTTCTTTCTTGGTTCTTACTATTCATAATCTAGTTTTCAAGGAACAATTTCGGCTAAAGATAAACTTCGCATCTCTTCGTCAGCTTCTTCGCTCTGCTCCTCACGTACTGTCGTACGCTCCGGTGCTCGCGCATTCGCTTCCTTGATCTACTTGTTTCTCTTTACCCTCAAACTTATTACTGTTTTGAGGAATTAATTGCTCCCTCAAAACTGAACAACAAATCGTCAACAATCTTTGATGGAATGTAAATTCCATTTTCCTTAGAAAGGAGGTGATCCAGCCGCACCTTCCGATACGGCTACCTTGTTACGACTTCACCCCAATCATCTATCCCACCTTAGGCGGCTGGCTCCAAAAGGTTACCCCACCGACTTCGGGTGTTACAAACTCTCGTGGTGTGACGGGCGGTGTGTACAAGGCCCGGGAACGTATTCACCGCGGCATGCTGATCCGCGATTACTAGCGATTCCAGCTTCATGTAGGCGAGTTGCAGCCTACAATCCGAACTGAGAATGGTTTTATGGGATTTGCTCGACCTCGCGGTTTTGCTGCCCTTTGTACCATCCATTGTAGCACGTGTGTAGCCCAGGTCATAAGGGGCATGATGATTTGACGTCATCCCCACCTTCCTCCGGTTTGTCACCGGCAGTCACCTTAGAGTGCCCAACTGAATGCTGGCAACTAAGATCAAGGGTTGCGCTCGTTGCGGGACTTAACCCAACATCTCACGACACGAGCTGACGACAACCATGCACCACCTGTCACTCTGTCCCCCGAAGGGGAACGTCCTATCTCTAGGAGTGTCAGAGGATGTCAAGACCTGGTAAGGTTCTTCGCGTTGCTTCGAATTAAACCACATGCTCCACCGCTTGTGCGGGCCCCCGTCAATTCCTTTGAGTTTCAGCCTTGCGGCCGTACTCCCCAGGCGGAGTGCTTAATGCGTTTGCTGCAGCACTAAAGGGCGGAAACCCTCTAACACTTAGCACTCATCGTTTACGGCGTGGACTACCAGGGTATCTAATCCTGTTTGCTCCCCACGCTTTCGCGCCTCAGCGTCAGTTACAGACCAAAGAGTCGCCTTCGCCACTGGTGTTCCTCCACATCTCTACGCATTTCACCGCTACACGTGGAATTCCACTCTTCTCTTCTGCACTCAAGTCCCCCAGTTTCCAATGACCCTCCACGGTTGAGCCGTGGGCTTTCACATCAGACTTAAAGGACCGCCTGCGCGCGCTTTACGCCCAATAATTCCGGACAACGCTTGCCACCTACGTATTACCGCGGCTGCTGGCACGTAGTTAGCCGTGGCTTTCTGGTTAGGTACCGTCAAGGTACAAGCAGTTACTCTTGTACTTGTTCTTCCCTAACAACAGAGTTTTACGATCCGAAAACCTTCATCACTCACGCGGCGTTGCTCCGTCAGACTTTCGTCCATTGCGGAAGATTCCCTACTGCTGCCTCCCGTAGGAGTCTGGGCCGTGTCTCAGTCCCAGTGTGGCCGATCACCCTCTCAGGTCGGCTACGCATCGTCGCCTTGGTGAGCCGTTACCTCACCAACTAGCTAATGCGCCGCGGGCCCATCTGTAAGTGACAGCGTAAACCGTCTTTCAGCTTTTCCTCATGAGAGGAAAAGGATTATCCGGTATTAGCTCCGGTTTCCCGAAGTTATCCCAGTCTTACAGGCAGGTTGCCCACGTGTTACTCACCCGTCCGCCGCTAACTTTAAAAGCAAGCTTTTAAAGTCCGCTCGACTTGCATGTATTAGGCACGCCGCCAGCGTTCGTCCTGAGCCAGGATCAAACTCTCCAATAAAGAGTTGATTAGCTCATTGCTAAACTCTAGCTTTTTGTTACTTTTTGTTCTATAACGCTAGTTATAAAACGATTATTGTTGACGTTTGTTTGTTCAGTTTTCAAAGAGCAAGTTTATCGTCGTCATCGGCGACTTTTTAATATTACCAGAAGTCGTTTTCGATGTCAACACTTTTTTGAATTTCTTTTTTGTTTCATCGTCACTTATTTCAGCAACGAATATTAATATACCACCGTTTAACTCTCTATGCAACTACTTTTTAAAAGAAAAAATATTCTTATTATTCACCTGCGTATTCTCTCTTTATTTAGATAATATAATAAGGGATAAATAGGTTTTTCAGATAACCTTATACTATTATGCTTATCCCTTTACTACCTCTTCTATATAGTTCTATAACAACCATTACTATTATAAAAAATAAGACACCTTCAAAAGGTGTCTTATCCTACTTAGCGATGTCTCATTAACGGGAATAATAATACATCTCTAATGGAAGGAGAATTTGTTAACAGCATTACTAGTCGGTCAATACCAATACCTAATCCACCTGTTGGAGGCATACCATATTCTAATGCTTCTACAAAATCCTCATCCATTAAGTGTGCTTCATCATTTCCTTGTTCACGCTCTTTTAATTGTGCTTCAAATCTTTCACGTTGATCGATAGGATCATTTAATTCAGTGAAGGCATTTGCGTGCTCTCTTCCTACTATGAATAGTTCAAAACGATCTGTAAAACGAGGATCTTCCTCATTTTTCTTCGCTAATGGCGAAATCTCTAAAGGATGACCATAAATGAAAGTAGGTTGAATTAATTTTTCTTCTACTCTTTGCTCAAAAAACTCATTAACAATATGGCCATACGTCATATTATCATTAATTTCAATATCATTTTCTTTCGCTAATCTTCTAGCCTCTTCTACAGTCATTTTTGGCCAGAAGTCTACTCCTGTGTATTCCTTAATTGCATCTACCATATGAAGTCTTGTCCATTCTGGTTTTAAATCAACTTGGTAGTCTCCATATGTCACAGTTGTAGAACCATGGATTTCTTGTGCAATATGAGCAACTAAGTTTTCTGTAAGACTCATAATATCACGATAATCAGCATAAGCTTCGTAAAGTTCGATCATCGTAAATTCTGGATTATGCCTTGTTGATACTCCTTCATTACGGAATACGCGGCCAATTTCGTATACTTTTTCTAATCCACCAACTATCAATCTTTTTAAATGAAGCTCAATAGCGATACGCATATATAAAGGCATGTCTAACGCGTTATGATGTGTAATAAACGGGCGTGCAGAAGCTCCCCCTGCAATAGAATGCATCATTGGCGTTTCTACTTCTAAATAGCCATTGCTATCTAAATAACGGCGCATAGATTGAATGATCTTACTGCGCAGAATAAAGGTATTCTTACTTTCTTCACTTGAAATTAAGTCTAAGTAACGTTGGCGATAACGTTGCTCAATATCTTTCAAACCATGGAATTTATCAGGTAAAGGACGAAGAGCCTTTGTAAGTAAAGTAAAATCTTGAACTTTAACCGAAAGCTCCCCTACGTTTGTTTTAAATAAAACACCCTCAACACCAACAATATCTCCTAAATCGACAGAGTTAAAAATTGCATATTGCTCTTCCCCTACATTATCTTTACGGACATACAGTTGAATTTGTCCTTCAAGATCTTGAATATGAGCAAATCCAGCTTTCCCTTTTCCTCTTTTTGTCATTACTCTTCCAGCAATAGAAACAGAGATATTCTTTTCCTCTAGTTCTTCTTTCTCTAGGGATTCATATTGTTTTTTTAAAGCTTCAGATAAATGAGTTCTATCAAAACGTTTACCAAACGGATCTATTCCTTGTTCACGCAACTCATTCATTTTGTTACGTCTAACTAGTAATTGGTCATTTAAGTTTAATTCTTCATGACTCATGCTTAATCATCTCCAACATCTTTTTATGTATGATCACCTAAAAAAGGAATCGTTCAATTTATACATACTTTATTATTCTACACAATGTCACGATTACAGACACTAAAAAAGAAAAAAAACTGTCAGATTTTTGTCCAACAGCTTTATTTTTACACATATTACAGGAAATTTAAACAGTTACGTTTAAAATTAACCTACTTCGATCCCAGATTGTTCTCTTGCTTCTACTTCCAAGACCAACGCATTCAAGATCGTTACTAATTGTTCCCTAGTCTCACATTCATTAATAGCACTTCTTGTTTTTGCATTTCCTTTAATGCCTTTCAAATACCAAGCAGCATGTTTTCGCATTTCTCTAACGGCTACATACTCCCCTTTTAAATGGATTAACCGATCTAAGTGCAATATGCATACATCCATCTTTTCTCGAACCGATGGGTCACTAACTAACTCACCCGTTTCTAAATACTTAACCGTACTATAAATCATCCACGGATTTCCAAGCGCCGCTCTGCCAATCATAACACCATCACACCCAGTTTCATCTAACATTCTTTTCGCATCTTGGGGTGTATTTACATCTCCATTCCCCATTAAAGGAATATTGATCGCTTGTTTTACTTCACGAATAATATCCCAGTTTGCAGTTCCCTCATATAGCTGAACACGAGTTCGGCCATGCAGGGCAACTGCCGCTCCACCTGCGCGTTCAACCGCTTGAGCATTTCTTACTGCATATATATGGTCTTCATCCCAGCCCATACGCATTTTAACCGTTACAGGTTTACGAACATTGTCTACAACAGCAGAGACCATATCATAAATTTTATCCGGGTCTAACAACCACTTAGCTCCTGCATCACATTTTGTAATTTTAGGTACCGGACATCCCATGTTAATATCGATAATATCTGCATTGGTATTCTGATCAACAAATTGCGCCGCTTCTACTAACGTTTCCTTTTCTCCGCCGAAAATCTGTAAACTCATTGGATTTTCACGCTCATCAATATAGAGCATGTTCATTGTTTTCTTGTTTTTCAAAACAATCCCTTTATCACTAATCATTTCCGCACAAACTAGACCCGCTCCAAATTCCTTCACTGTTAGACGAAAAGCAGAATTTGAAATACCAGCCATTGGCGCAAGTACAACACGGTTACTAATTTCAACATTTCCTATTTTAAACAATCTTTTACCTCCCTAACGAACCGTGCTCATTTATTTTGATGTGGATCTAACTCTTCTCTCGTTATCTTTAGCACACCTACAATAGAATCGATCATTTCTTCTGAAGGCATCCGATTCCCTCGCTCAATCTCCCCTAAAATAGAAACAGAAACAAGTAACTCTTTTGCTAAACCTTCCTGTGTATATCCTTTTAGCTTTCGAAAAGCGCGAATACGTCTTCCCCATTTTTCTGTTGTTTCCATACCCTTACTCCTTCTCTATCTCGCAAAAGTTGCAAACTTTCTTTTAAAAGTATTGGTTTATTTGGTAACTTTATGTCTGGAGCAATTTCTATTAACGGCACTAAAACAAATGCTCTTTCTTCTATTCTTGGATGTGGAATAATTAGCTTCTCTGATACTATATTTTCTTGATTATACAATAAAATGTCAAGGTCTATTGTTCTTGGTCCCCATCTGATTATCCTTTTTCTTCCAAGTTCACTTTCAATCTTTTGGCATTGTTCTAATAAAGACAATGGATTTAAGGAAGTTTCAACCTGTATGACAATATTCAAAAATAGTGCTTGCTCCTCATATCCTACTGGATCCGTCTCATAAACAGATGAAATATTTACCACCTTTATCTCTTCCTGATTATGTAGCATTTGTACAGCTTCACGTATATATTCTAACCGATCTCCTATATTGGATCCTAAAGATAAATAAACTTTATTCATTCTTTTCTCTTCCTTGTGATTTCTACCGCAACTGATTTATAATGGCCCGGAATCGGGGGATCTGGCTTAATGATCCGAACAGTTAAACCTTCAATAAGAGAGTAAGATTCCAATAGTTTCTTTGCAATATTCTCTGCTACTGCTTCAATCAATTTATATGGCTCCCCCTCCACAATCTCCTTTACATCTAAGAATAGCTGGCCATAATTAACCGAATACTGTAAGTCATCTGTTGCTCCCGCTTTCGCTAAATCTACATCTACTTGTAAATCCACTATAAAACGCTGACCTAACTTAGTCTCTTCTTTAAACACACCATGGTAACCATAGAATTCCATTTGGTTTAATATTATTTTATCCACTGTATTCGCCCTTTCCCATTAAAGCATCCATCATACGTGCCATTCTTGTCATTTCTTTCACATCATGAACACGAATTAACTGACATCCTTTTTGAATGCCATAGCATATTGTTGCACCTGTTCCTTCTAATCGTTCGCTAACAGGTAAATTTAATACATTGCCAATCAATGATTTCCTCGAGGTTCCCAACAAGACAGGATAGCCCATTTCAACAAGCTTATCTAATCCTCGCATCATGTCCAAATTCCCCTTTAAATCTTTCGCAAATCCAATACCTGGATCAAGAATGATTTTCTCGGTAGAAACTCCTGCTCTTTTTACCATATCAATACTTTCCCGCAAATCAGACACTACATCTTCCAAAAAAGAAGTATAACTTAGATTATCTCTATTATGCATCAAAATAATAGGAGCTTGAAACTCGGCTGCAACCTCAGCCATATTAGGGTCTCTTTTTGCTCCCCATATATCATTGATAATATGAGCACCCGCCTGTAAAGATTGTCTCGCCACTTCTCCTTTATATGTATCAATCGATAAAGGAACATTCACTTCGTTAGCTAATCGTTCAATAATCGGAATAACTCGTTCTAATTCTTCCTCAACTGATATTTCTGTATAACCTGGTCTGGTGGATTCCCCGCCTATATCAATAATATCTGCTCCATCCTCCACCATCTGGACCGCACGCTTAACAGCTCTATCCATTTTGTTATATTTTCCTCCATCAGAAAAAGAATCAGGATTCACATTTAAAATTCCCATGATGATTGTTTTTTGTTCATAGTTTAACGTATATGGGCCACAAACAATTTTATTTACCATTCCTTTATTCCCTCCAACTCTTTTACGGACCATAATTGACTAGTATGTTTTCTATATTCTTTATATAGCATTGTAACAACAGGACCCTCTTTTCCCTTATATTCATACTTATCGATTCTTTTAATCGGGATAATTTCCTGAATGGAATTGGTTGCAAATACCTCTTTGGCACGTGCAAGAATATTTAGTGAAAAAACGCCTTCTTTCACAGCCACCCCATGATCCTGTGCAAGTTTTACAATAAATTGCCTTGTGATGCCATTTAATATTCCTGTCTGCAAGCTAGGAGTATAGAGCTCTCCATCTACAACCCAGAAAATATTAGAGGTAATACCTTCTGCTAAATATCCTTCCTTCGTCAAAAAGATTCCTTCCATAGTCTGCTCTGGCCCAATCTCTCGCTTGGCAAGAATATTATTTAAATAATGATGGGATTTTAAGCGAAAGAATCCCTCTGGTGTATTCCTTGGAACTGTAACTATTTGCCCTGTTTTTTCAACCATATCAACTACCTTTGGAAGAGGTTTTATATACACAATCGTATTTGGTTGTGTATACGTCTCTGTTTGCAGTCCGATCATGCCAATTCCTGCTGAAACATTCCAGCGAATATAGGCATTTTCTATGTTATTTTTACTGAGCAGTGTTTTTATAACGGATACTGCATCTTCTCGCTCAAAAGATTTTTCTATATTCAACTCCGATAACCCATCATTTAATCGTTTAAGATGATCATCTAATAAGAAAGGATGTCCATCATAAATACGCAATGTTTCAAATAAGCCTAAGCCATACATAAATCCATGGTCAAAAACAGAGATAACCGCTTCTTCCTGACGAATTATTTGTCCATTTAAATATATATACATCTTCTACTTAGTTCCTTTTTGATAAAATTGGATAAAATTATGTAAGATTTCCATTCCCGCCTTAGTCATGATAGATTCTGGATGAAACTGAACTCCTTCGACAGGAAGCTCTTTATGTCTAAGCCCCATAACCTCTCCTTCTTTCGTCCAAGCAGAGATCTCTAAACACTTTGGCAATGATTCCTTTTTAACAATCAGTGAATGATAGCGCGTAGCTGGGAAGGGATTAGGTAAACCCTGAAAAATGGTTTGATTATCATGATAAATAAGGGATGTCTTTCCATGCATTAAATTGGCAGCTTTCACAACCTCTCCTCCAAAAACCTGCCCAATTGCTTGATGACCAAGACACACACCAAAAATCGGTATTTCACCAGCAAAGGTACGAATCGCTTCCAAACTAATACCTGCATCATTAGGCGTACATGGTCCAGGAGAAACCATTAAGTACATCGGCTTTTCCCCTCTGATCTCCTCGATAGAAGTCTCATCATTTCTTTTCACTTGCAGTTCCTGCCCTAATGAACCTAAGTATTGAACTAGATTATAGGTGAAGGAATCATAATTATCAATCATATAAATCAATTGCCATCACCTAATTTCTCTTCTGCTAATTCTTTCGCATTCCACAACGCTCTGGCCTTTTTCATCGATTCTTTATATTCATTTGCAGGAATAGAATCAATTACAATTCCCGCACCTGCTTGTACATATGCTTGGTTTTCCTTCACCAACATAGTTCTGATCATAATATTCAATTCTATATCATGGTTAAAACCAATCCATCCTAATGAACCGGTATATGGGCCTCGTCGCACTGGTTCTAGTTCCTCAATAATTTCCATTGTTCTTATCTTTGGCGCACCCGTAATGGTTCCACCAGGAAACATACTATTAATAAGATCATACTCATCTTTATTGTCCGCAAGCTGCCCTTTTACATTGCTCACAATATGCATAACATGAGAATACTTTTCTATTACCATAAATTCGTCTACTTGAACACTTCCGTATGTACATACTCTTCCTAAATCATTTCTTTCAAGGTCTACTAGCATTACATGCTCTGCTCTTTCCTTTTCACTCTCGATTAATTCACGAGCAAGCTCGACATCCTCTGCTTCATCTCTCCCACGGGACCTTGTTCCTGCTATAGGTCTTGTGCTTACTTCCTTTCCTTTCTTTTTAACTAGGAGTTCTGGTGATCCACTAACTAGCTGAAATTCAGGTGTATGAAAATACCCCATATAAGGAGAAGGATTTAAAACTCTTAGCTGCCGGTACACTTCAAGCGCAGACACATGCAGTGGTTTAGCCTGCCGAACAGACAAGTTAACCTGAAACACATCTCCTTCAGAAATATAGTTCTGAATCTTGCGGACAGATTGTTGAAATTCATTGTCCGCCATCGATACTTTTAATCCTACCGATTTCTCTGTATGGCTTTGAACTGTCTCTTCCTTCTCCTCATCCATCCAGCCTTGCGCATAGGTTTCTACTTTATCTTGAATCATCACTAACTGATTTTCTTCGTATAAGGCTGATATCCATAATTTATTTTCTTTATGATCATAAGTAAACCATTCCTCGAATAACAAAAAGAACACATCCGGTATTTCCATATCATCTGTCGTCAGATTGGGGATTTTTTCAATATAACGGATATAATCATAACTAATAAATCCTATCGCTCCTCCTTGGAAATCTGGCAGATCTGGATTAGTCTCTACAACATACTTATTCATCACTTCTTTTATAGAATGGAGGGGATTTCCTTCGATTCGTACAGTTCCTTTTCCGTCTATCACTTCTAAACCATTACTTCGGCCTATCATTTTCACTATAGGTGAAACTCCGCCAATACTATATCTGCCACCACGTCCACTTTCTAACAGAACATAATGGGACTTATCTTCAGCAATGGTTAAAAAGCGCCTAAAAAACTGGTCATATGAAAGAGGAATAGTCTTACTATATACTTTGTAATTTTTCAAACAGACTTCGCTCCTTATATTTTATCTGTTCTCATCATACAAGATGTACAGAGAGAAATACAAAAAAATCACCTATTCGGCAGATAGCTGCATAACAAGAGTTTTTTAATCTAAAACAAAAAGCCCCCTTTTCAAAGGAGGCCTATTTCCAAGGCTGATTTTTATGCTTATTCTTCATCAAATTGATAAAGAGGTGTGCTTAGGTAACGTTCTCCATTACTTGGGATAATTGCAAGTACTTTTTTACCTTTTCCTAGCTCTTTTGCAACTTGTAATGCTGCGTAAATAGCCGCACCAGAAGAAATTCCACCTAATACGCCTTCTTCTTTCCCTGCACGACGAGCATATTCAAAAGCGTCTTCATTTGTAACCTTAATAATACCGTCATAAACTTCACTATTTAAAATTTCCGGAACAAATCCAGCACCGATACCTTGGATTTTATGTGGTCCTGGTTTTCCACCTGACAGTACAGGAGAATCAGCAGGCTCTACTGCATATATTTTGATATTACTGTATTTTTCTTTAAGCACTTCCCCAGCACCAGTAATAGTTCCACCTGTACCGATACCAGCAATAAATGCATCTAAACCTCCCTCGCCAAAAGCCTCCACAATTTCTGGCCCTGTCGTTAATCTATGTACTTCAGGATTTGAAATATTTTTAAATTGCTGTGGAATAAAGTAACCATTCTCTTTTGCCAATTCTTCTGCTTTGCGAATAGCTCCACCCATCCCCTCTGGTCCAGGGGTTAATACTAATTCAGCACCGTAAGCTTTCAAAAGTCGACGACGTTCCATACTCATCGTTTCAGGCATAACCAAAATCGCACGATAACCTTTTGCAGCAGCAACCATTGCAAGGCCAATACCAGTATTTCCACTTGTTGGTTCAATAATCGTACTGCCTGGTTTTAAGTCTCCGCTTTTTTCAGCAGCTTCAATCATCGCAAGCGCAATACGATCTTTTACACTGCTTCCTGGATTCATGTATTCTAACTTTAAATAAACATCTGCACTTGAATCATCCACTAAACGATTTAATTTTACAATGGGTGTGCCACCGATAAGATCTACTACAGAATTTGCGATTCTTGACATGTTCTATCTCCCCTTATCTTTATTCCGAGTATTTTAATTGGTTTTATAATATTAATTTACCAAATAACCCTTTTGTTTGTCAATTGATATGTTTGTATTTTCCGAAAAATTAATCTTTAGTTGCTTTCTATCGCAGTTTATACTTAAACAGGGACAAAGAGGATAAACACAAGGACATATCAGCCAAACCACTTAATCTCCACTTTATTCTAAAAAAAGAAACTCCTTATTCAGCTATTCTACATAAAAAAAACCTGCAAGGGATAGTAAGTCCCAATTCTGCAGGTGTCTTATAACTATTTTGCTTCTTTTAATAATGTTTCTAGCTCATCCTTTGTAAACAGATATTTCTCATTACAAAAATGGCATTCCGCCTCTGCCTGACCGTCTGTGTTGATAATATCTTCAATTTCTGCTTGACCTAAACTAATAATTGCATTTGAAAATCTTTCTTTCGAACATGTGCAAGTAAAGGAAATTGGCATATTCTCAATTACCTTCACATTATCTTTTCCACAAATTTCTTCCAAAAGCTCTTCTGGCGTTAAACCTTTTTCAATTAATTTCGAAATAGGCGGAATTTCACTTAATCTTTGTTCAATCTTTGTAATTGTTTCATCCTTCGCTCCGGGCATTAATTGAATAATGAAGCCTCCAGCTGCTAAAATGCTGTTATCTGGGTTTACTAAAACACCCACGCCAACAGAGGAAGGCACCTGTTCTGAATTAAACAGGTAATAAGTAAAATCTTCTCCAAGCTCTCCAGAAACAATTGGCACCTGCCCAGTGAAGTAATCACGCATTCCAATATCTTTTACAACCGATAGCGTGCCCTCCGTTCCAACAGCTCTTCTAACATCTAATTTTCCATGTTCATTTAAATCGAAATGTACTTGTGGGTTAGTAACGTAACCGCGGACTTCCCCTTTCGCATTCCCATCTACTAGAATAAGACCAATCGGACCGCCGCCATCGATTTTCACTGTTAGCTTTTGATCACCCTTTAGCATTGCTCCTAACATTGCTGTAGCTGTTAATGATCTCCCTAAAGCAGCGGATGCTGTTGGCCAAGTATGATGTCTTCTTTGTCCTTCTCCTACTGTTTCTGTACTTCTTACTGCATATGCACGAACTTCACCATCAAACGCTAATGCTTTTACTAAATAATCGCTCATTGTTTACTCCTTATCTTCTATCAGTTAATGAACGGAATGAAAGTTCCGTTTAAACATATTTTATTTTAGTGTATCCTTATTCTTCTTATAAATAAGCTGTAATCCCTTTAAAGTAAGAAACGGATCTATTTCATCAATAATATTTGACTCTTTTGCAATAAGATTCGCTAATCCACCTGTAGCAATAACCTTTGGCTGTACATTGCTTTCTGCCTTCATCCTTTTCACAATGCCTTCTACCTGACCGACATACCCAAAAAGAATTCCTGACTGCATAGCTGATACAGTATTTTTACCAATTACTCCTTCTGGCCTTGCAATTTCAATACGCGGTAATTTAGCTGCTTTTGAATACAATGCCTCTGTCGCAATGTTAATACCAGGCGCTATCGCTCCACCCATGTATTGCTTTTGCTCATTTATATAACAAAATGTTGTAGCAGTTCCGAAATCAACAATAATCAATGGACTTCCATATTCGTGAATAGCCGCAACTGCATTAACAATTCGATCAGCTCCGACTTCCTTAGGATTATCATATTTTATGTTTAGTCCCGTTTTTGTTCCTGGACCAACAACTAACGGTTTTAAGTGAAAATACTTTTGACACATTCTTTCTAAAGAAAACATAATTGGAGGAACAACAGAAGAAATAATTATTCCATCAATATCTGAAAACGTTAAATCAACATGATCAAATAGGGATTTAATGATCATACCATATTCATCTTCCGTTTTATAACGATTTGTTTCAATTCTCCAATGATGTCTTAATTCTTCTTTATCATAAACACCTAATACTATATTTGTATTTCCAATATCAAAGACAAAAATCATTATAGTCACCACTTTTTATTAATTTCATTTTCCCGTCATATCTTGTATCGCTTTATATACTTAGGAAAGCTATATCTAGAGTCTATCCAATACTGGAAATATCATAACATACAACAAGAAAGAGACAAAGCCTAAAGCAATGGCTGTTTCCAAAAGATGTGGTTGTAAAGGTTCTCTAACAAAAAAAAGACACGCTTGAAAGCGCATCTTTTTTCAACGATTACTCGTTATCATCTTTTTTGTTAATATTTACTTTTAGATCTTCTGTGCCTAAAGTAGTATCAGCCTTCTTTGTACGGTCAGGCAAGACACCATCTTTGTATAAACTATTGATTTGTTCTGCATCCAACGTTTCAATTTCAAGAAGTGTTTCAGCGATTAAGTTCAACTTCTCACGGTTTTCTGTAAGAATTTGTTTTGCTCTTTCATAACATTCCTTTATAATTCGTTGAATTTCTAAATCAATGTCATATGCAATTGCATCTGAATAATTTTGTTCATTATTTAAGTCACGACCAAGGAATACTTGACTTTGCGCTTGACCAAATTGTAATGGTCCAAGTTTATCACTCATTCCGTATTCTGTTACCATTTTACGGGCAATACCTGTAGCTCTTTGGAAATCATTATGGGCTCCAGTACTTACTTCCCCAAATACGATATCCTCTGCAACACGACCGCCAAGTAATCCAGTAATCTTATCAAGAAGCTCTTGTTTCGTCATTAAGAAACGATCTTCCTTAGGAAGCATAACTGCATATCCACCAGCTTGACCTCTAGGTACGATTGTTACTTTATGAACCATATCCGCCTCATCTAATACAACACCAATAATCGTATGTCCAGCTTCATGGTAAGAAACAATGTTTCTTTCTTTTTTGGAAATAACACGACTTTTCTTGGAAGGTCCAGCAATAACACGATCTGTCGCTTCATCCATGTCTTCCATGTCGATTTTCTTTTTATCCGCTCTCGCTGCAACAAGTGCAGCCTCGTTTAGAAGGTTTTCTAAATCCGCACCAGAGAATCCCGGAGTACGTTGAGCGATGCTTTTTAAATTAACAGACTCATCTAAAGGCTTATTACGAGCATGTACACGTAATACCGCCTCACGACCATTAACATCAGGTCTATCTACCGTAATTTGTCGGTCAAAACGACCTGGACGTAATAATGCAGGGTCAAGAATATCAGGACGGTTTGTAGCAGCAATGATAATAATCCCTTCATTTGCACCGAATCCATCCATTTCAACTAATAGTTGGTTTAACGTTTGTTCACGTTCATCGTGTCCTCCACCTAAACCAGCGCCACGTTGACGACCAACAGCATCGATTTCATCAATAAAGATAATACAAGGAGCATTTTTCTTCGCATTTTCAAATAAATCACGAACCCTAGAAGCCCCTACCCCAACAAACATTTCCACGAAGTCAGAACCACTGATAGAGAAGAAAGGTACACCAGCTTCTCCTGCAACAGCTCTAGCAAGTAATGTTTTACCTGTTCCTGGAGGTCCATTAAGAAGGACACCTTTTGGTATTCTAGCACCTAGCTCAGCAAATTTTCGGGGATCTTTTAAGAATTCCACTACTTCTACTAGCTCTTGCTTTTCTTCATCTGCGCCCGCTACATCATTAAAGCGAACCTTTTTCTTTTCTTCGTTGTATAGTTTTGCTTTACTCTTACCAAAGTTCATTACACGGCCGCCGCCGCCACCTTGGGCTTGATTTAACAAGAAGAAAAATAAGATAAAAATAATCACAAACGGAATAATTGAAGTAAAGAATGTGATCCATCCACTTGTTTCTTGTGCAGGCTTGACATCGATTTTGGAACCTTCTGTAGCAGCCTTTAAGATCACTTGAGCATTTGTTTCATTATTAGTTACATAGGAAACAAATGTTTCATTTTCTTTATAGCCCTTTAATTTCCCGCGTATTTCAAGGACACCTCTTTCAGGCTGCTGCGTTATTTCGGCAACATCACCAGCATCAAGGTGATTTATTAATTCAGTATATGTTAATTGCTTGGTAGGCTGATTATTTCCATTGAAAAAACTAACCACACCGATAATTACTAAAAATATTAATAAATAAAAAATGGTATTACGAAAAATACGGTTCATCCCTTACCTCCTCCCACGGTAAACAAACTATAGAGTATAGTAACATAGAAAATTAAGTAAATTCAAGGAATTACCCTCTTCGGGCTAGAATTCCTCTTTTCATGTACTTATTCACTGTCACTAGTATAAACTTCCGGTTTTAAAACACCAATATATGGTAGATTTCGATACCTTTCCGCGTAGTCTAATCCATAACCAACAACAAAAGCGTCTGGTACGATAAATCCTACATAATCTGCTTTAAGATCTGTCTTTCTACCAGTTGGTTTATCAAGAAGTGTCACAATTTTGATTGATTTTGCTTTACGATAACGGAACAACTCTACAAGATAGCTTAAAGTTAATCCACTATCAATAATGTCCTCGATAATTAGTATGTCTCTTCCTTCCACAGAAGTATCCAAATCTTTTAAGATTTTTACTTCTCCAGAAGATACAGTAGAATTACCGTAGCTTGACACATCCATAAAATCCATTTCAAGGTATGTATCCACGCGTTTTAAAAGATCTGCCATAAAGGGCATAGCACCTTTTAATACTCCAATTGCCAAAGGAAATTTATCTTGATATTCCTCTGTAAGCTGAAATGCCAAATCTTTGATTTTACCTTGTATTTCCTCTTCAGATATCAATATTTTTTCAATATCGTGTTTCATTTCTTGTGTGCCCCCTAGAAGATCATTGCTTTTTATATGTTATTAATAGATTACTACCACTATTCGTATTACTATGAGAATATATCGATTTTTTTAGTCCTGGTATCCAAAGAATTTCACCTTTGCTATCCGTAACGATTGGCCAATGATCTCTCTTATGGATTGGAATCTTTTCATCGATAAAAATACGGTTCACTTTTTTCCTTCCATCCATTCCTTTTAAATGAATTCTATCACCATCTCTTCTAGTACGGATAATAAGAGGAAAAGAAATAGAAGTTGCATCCAAAAGAATACAATGGTCATTAGTAATCGTTTCACCGTTTATATATTCTACCTTAATATTGTACCCATTTGGTAATAATAACTCTCCCATTTTTGATAATTCATAATAAAAGGATTGTGCTGGAGATAAATTAAGTTGAAAATGAAGAAAATGATACGACTTTTTCACTTTCAAACCATTCGGGAGATCAATATTTCCAGAAGAATGAGGACTCTTAAGTAATATCATCATTTGCTCAGTATGTAATGCGGATAATGAAATAGGTATCTCGTCATAGAGATAATTTAATATTAGTTGAATACATCTTCTTTGTAAAGGAATAGCTATTAAAAGAAAACGATTAATATCAACTACTACTTCCGCAGCCTTTTTTTCAACCAATACCTCAGAAAGCTTTTCTTCAGCCTGCTTCATTAAATAGGTTTCATCATCTGTTAATTCTTCACTAAACCGTTGAAAATGCTTTGCCGCATGAATGTTTTCTTTTTTTAAAAAGGGCACAACTTGTTTTCTGTATCTATTGCGGCTATAGGTATCTTTTTCATTGCTTGGATCTCTTCTTGGATTAAGATTATGTACTTTACAATATTCCTCAATGTCTTCCCTTTCTAAACATAAAAAGGGACGAATAATTTTTCCTGTACCAAATGGACGCATAAAAGGAATTCCAGCCCTTGATTTACCTAAACTTCCTCTCGTTAATCGCATCAAGATGGTTTCTATTTGATCATCTCCATGATGACCTAATGCTAAGTAATCTAAGTTGTGCTTCTCCATTACTTTTTCATAGAAGGAATACCTGCATTCTCTTGCTGCCTTTTGTGAATTCATTCCTGTTTTTTGGATAAATGCTGGTAAATCTATTCGCTCCCAAGAAAAAGGAATATTTCTTTCTTCACAGAACGATTTTACAAACTCAGCCTCCTCGAGCGACTCCCCCCCTCTAAACATATGATCCACATGTCCAGCAAAAACCTTGATTTTCCATTCTTCTTGTTTTGTCCATAAAAAATGAAGGAGTGCTAAAGAATCTGGTCCTCCAGAAACTCCAACCAAGATTTTCTTACCTTCTAGGTTCATATTTTTTCCTTGCAGGTAATTTAAAATTTGATCCTCAAACATTTTTGATTACTTCCTTATCACTATCACTATTCTACCAGCCCTGATGTTATTACTTTTTCATCAGAGGTTGTAGTTACTATAGTCTAGGATATCACTTTTTTAAAAGTGATACCAAAGACTATTCTCTAAAAATTGCTAAAAATCCTCTTTTCAAGTTAATTGACCATATATATACAAAATATAACAAATAGAGATAAGGATAATGATGACTATAGATTCAGCCCATCCTGCCTTTTTCTTCTTTTTAACCAATTTACTTCTTGTCTGAGCAGAAGGAGCAGGTTGACTGTTCGCTTGGCGAGCTTTACTTCTATTCGTTCCAGCTGTTATTGTGCTTCTACTTGTTTTTTTTGATTCTCCACTTGTTAAATTTAAATAATCTAATCGCATTTCTTTTGCCGATAGATATTTTCCTGTTAACGCATTTACTAGAATCCCCTCAAAACGCATTAATCCTTGCTTTTGTCGAATCATCATATGCAGCTGTTTGATTCCGCCCTCCTTTTTATTAAAACGCTGTGGATAATAAAGATTCAGTATAATCATCGCAACAGCAAACAAATCATATCCTGGCTCTGCCTTTCTTGTTCCTAACCCCCAGTATCCTCTATCAAAGAACTCTGTAAATTCTTTAATCGCTCTCCCTTTTATGGTTGTCCCCCCTACATCAATGCATCTAATTTTCGTTGGGGGCCCTGTAATAATTAGGTTTTCTGGTTTTAAATCTCCAAAGACCCAATTATTTTCATGAAGATTTTGTAAATCCTTTAATAATTGGATCATTAGCACATCAATCCATAATACTTCCTTATTATGAATAAAGGTTAGTAAATCTGGTCCACTAATATACTCCATTACATAAAAAGAAGTAGTTCCTCTATTTGTTACCCAATCATCTACATCTATTAAAGAAGGTCCAAGGCTATAACCTTGGACCTTTGCGAAGGATTTCAAAACATTTACTTCAGAAGTTATAGATACACTATTGTTGCTTAATTTCAAAGCAACTCTTCCTATTTTGGAATCTGCTAAAAAAACTGTACCATTCGCTCCATAGCCAAGTTCCTTTAAGACTGTATATTGCTTGTTATGCCACTTTCCTTTTATTACTGTTCCACTATTTATTTTAAATTGACTCTTCGATGTATTCATCATCACTTGAAATCAAGCTCCTTAATGAGCGCTTATGCTTAAAGTAACGAATGGCTTCTTTTAAAGCTGGACCTGTTGGTGTAATGCCTCCTGTCGATAACTTTGGAAAGATACTTGTTAGAGATTCTAGACGAGGTGTCCAATCCATTAATTTTTCGACATCTTTCTTTTTCCCGGGAAATACAAACACAGAGTAGCGATTCTCGCCAGATCGGGCATTCAAGCTTAAAGATAGGTCAAGTAAGGCTTCTTTTACAGTTGGTAATTTATGCTTCATACTGGCGCTTGTATCTAGTAATACTAACACCTCCAGTTCAACTGTTTCCCCCAGTTCGTCCACAACCTCCATTACCTCTCCTCTTTTTTCTGGAGGAAGATCCTCCATTGTTTTAGAGGAACCTAGTATTTGCTGAAGCTCTTTATTTACTACCCCTTGGAGTGTTTGGGTCATCGCCTTTTTCGTTACCATTTGGACAGTCTGACTTAACTGCTGCGCATACACAACTTGACTAACACCGCCTCCAGAGAGTGCAATGCCTTCAATTTCTTTCATTCCCTGCTCATCAATTGTATCTTGTTCCATGACTCCAATAACATTTACCGTAATTCCTTGTTCATTTGCTAATGCTGCCATTGCGATAGGATCTTCTCCTTTATTAGAACATCCATCTGTGATAAGCAAAACCTGCTTTAACGTACCTGTTTTCATAAATATCTCCCCTCCATCTTTATGAGTTAGTCCCATTCTCGACGAAAAGAGAAGTATTTATACCTTTTCCAAGAATAAACAGATTAGTATAATAAAAACTAACACACAGTGTTTTTCTCCTACTGAATGTTAGTCCTTTAAATTTATATAAAACTAGAAAGACCATTTTAAACGATCACATTTAGTTTGCGATTTGCTTAAAACCTTTTACTGGAATGGACGCCCACTTCGGAATATTATGGTCAATTTTCGCAACTAACACGGTCATGTCGTCTTCAATTAAGCCTAAGCGAGATCGGATAACCTCCTCCATAATTAAATCTGCTACCTCTTGAGGGTTCTCTGTTTTCAATTCCTTAATTTTTCTCTTCATCCAAATCTCAAAGTTCTCAACATGTTTTGGTCCTTCAAACACACCGTCACTCATCATAATGAGAAGATCTCCAGCCTTTAATTGTTCACTCACAACATCCACATCAAATTCTTGGAGAATTCCCATTGGCAGATTACTTGCCTGTATTTTCATAACCTTTGAACCTCTTTTGATGAAACTAGGTGTAGAGCCAATTTTCAGAAATTTAACCGCTGCGTTTTGGAGATCAATCATTGCTAAATCCAGTGTAGAAAAAATTTCATCTGTTGTTCGCAAAGATAGAATGGAATTAATTGATTTTATCGCTACTTGTTCTTCAATTCCTGATTGCAGAATTTTTTGCAATAATTGAAGGGTCTCTTCGCTTTCTACATGGGCCCGCTTCCCATTTCCCATTCCATCACTAATTGCCATAGCGTATTTACCTAAACCTAGTTCAATAGTAGAGTAGCTATCTCCTGAAATAAACCCGCCATCCTTTGCTGCATGCGCAACACCAGTCTCTATTGTATAAGCTTTCGCTGACCGGAATGTTGCATGACTATAATCTTTGGAGTACTCAGATACCTCCTCTTTATTTACAATAATGGTCTCGCCAAGAATATCCGATAGCATTGGCGCAATTAGTTTTTCACATTCTCCATAGCCTGTGTTGTATGGAATAGTGATATCGATATCTACATTTCCTTGTTCCAAGCTGTATATTTCAACATTTTCAATATGAATGCCAAACTCTTGAATAGCTTCTAGGATTAATTCCTCCTGTTTGTAGTGATTTTCTCTTTCTCTTTGAATTTCTTTTGCAAAATCACCCATTACCTCAGATACACCAAGCAATTGATCTGCAACTAATTTCCTGCTTTCCTGGACTTGTTTTTTTAATTTTTGGTTTGCCTGGTACAATGTCAATTCTTGATGGATTGCATCCGTCACCTTCTTCGACCTTGTACAATGTTTATCCCACTCCCTTTGAAGACTAGTGGAAATATTTCCACCAGTATCAGCCATTTCAGTCATAATATCTTTCATATAATCATAGGTTGTATTAAAGTTACGTGCCCAGCAATGTTCTTTACGAAAACATGTCTGACACGTCTTTTCTGTCACATTGCTTAAAAAGTAATCTAGCTCCTTATCCTCTTCCTCTATCATTTCACTTATATTTGGGGAAGAAAAACTTTTAGAGAGTGCTTGAAATACATTGGAGAATTGAGATACTCTTTGAGCTGTTACATCTCTCATTTTTCTCATATATTGCTGTTGTTCTTGGGAATATTCTGCTGTTCCTGGTATATGCTTTGCTATGCGTGAGGTTAAACTTCTCGGTGTCATAAGAAACAGGAAAACAGCTATAGTTGTTTCCATTAACGAAACAGATAGGACGCCACCACCTTCTCCATACATGCCAATAAGGAGAGTGGCAATAAATAAACCAAGTGCTACACCGATTTTCTTTCCTTCTTTCAGCAATCCACCTAGAAGACCAGAGAAAGCCAATAAGCTCATATGATAGAAGCTAGAAATGCTTGCAAGACTAAAAATTAATCCGGTCACAACGCCAACAGTCGAGCCAATAGTGGCCCCTGCCATAAAGGAAAATAGGAGAACTAAATAACGAGACATAATATGTTCAATCGATAAGCCATAAACGGCCCAGCCAATTGTTCCAGTCATAATAGAAGCTAGCATAATGATAAGACAGACAATTTCTTCTGTTTTAAGGGCTTGTCTTCTTTTATTGACCGTAAGTAACGGCAGACTTTGTAAAAAAATTAATGTAAGTATATAGCCAAGACTTCCTTCTACAAACGCTAACATTCCACCATACAGTGTAAAACCATTTGTTAAAAGATAGGCTTTCACTAAGCTGCCTAAAAAGACTAGTCCAAACACAAATAATGGGACAAGTTGCTGCTCTTTATTTTTCCAATTTAAAATAATTTTATAGCTAATCAAAAATAAGAAAGACAAGACAAAGTTAGAAGCTGCCTCTGTTACCCCTAAAGTAGCAGCGCCGGCTATTAATCCAATAAGCGCGAGTGGTGCTTTATCTTTCCTTGATAGATATACTGCCGCAAAAAATGGAAGAGCAAAAGGGGTAAGTTGTCCTAATATTAAAGCTCGTCCAAGTAAAAATCCGAGAATCAACAATAAAAAGCCTTTTACTAAAAAGAAGTTTTCTACTTTTGTATAAAATTTATGAACTAATGTACTGAAGCTATCTCGCGACTTCCCAAAATCAACTTCACCAATCGGATCGATTATATCCCTTTCCACTTTCTCCATAAACCACACTCCCTAACAAGTATCGTTGCTCCACATTATAGAAGCTAGTTATTTAAAAGTTTGTCAAAATAACGAAGCAGTTCCAATCTTTCGCTCGACTTCTTTCCTCCATTTTTTTATGGAAATACAAAATTCGATAGATTCCTTCTATCAAGCAAAAAGAAGTTACTTTATAATTAGTCAGCCTTACCAACAGACAATCTTAATATAAATGATCTTTTCTACAGTCAC
Source organism: Niallia circulans (assembly GCF_003726095.1). Classification (NCBI taxonomy): domain Bacteria; kingdom Bacillati; phylum Bacillota; class Bacilli; order Caryophanales; family Bacillaceae; genus Niallia; species Niallia circulans. The sequence goes on along the minus strand of NZ_CP026031.1, from coordinate 4,003,699 downwards.
TTTTTTATATTTATTGCTTATTTTTGTCATTTCATGCAATATGCTTTTTGGTCTTTCAACTCATTAACAAGTGCTTAAACATACACCATACTAACATATTAAATAAATGTCTAAAATCTATTGACATTGCGATTATTTATTTGTATTATATTAATTGTCTTGTTAATATTATGGCGGTGTAGCTCAGCTGGCTAGAGCGTACGGTTCATACCCGTGAGGTCGGGGGTTCGATCCCCTCCGCCGCTATCACAAAAAAACCCACGTAAAAATTTTTACGTGGTTTTTTTGTGTTCTTTTTACGGGAATAGCTAAACAGACAAACTTCCTATAAAATATAAAAAGCAAGCCAAATTGGCTTGCCTAAGCTATGGGAATATATAAACGATAAACCCTGCTATCTATTTGGTTATTCAGCAGCAAGTTACCCTCGTCTAGCGCCTCTTCCCCCGCGTTTCGACTCAGTATTTCGTTTCAGAGAAGCTAATCGATCTTCACTGTCTTTTAAGAAACGAGCCATTTTCGATTCGAAATTCTCTTTAGGAGCACGATTTTCATTTGATTTTGCATTACGTGACCTTTGAGAATTCCCACCGGAATAGCCGCCTCTTGATTCTCTTCTTTCTCCGCGTTCGTATTGTGGTCTTTCTGGTCTCTCGGGTCTTTCTGGTCTATCTTTTGCTTTCTTAATAGATAGTCCAATTTTTCCATCTTTCTCGACATTAATCACTTTCACTTCGACTTCATCGCCTACTTTTAAATGATCATTAATGTCTTTTACATAATTGTCTGCGACCTCACTAATATGAACAAGACCTGTTGCGCCTTCTGGGAGCTCAACAAACGCACCAAAATTAGTAATTCCTGTTACCTTTCCTTGTAACTTGCTGCCTACTTCGATTGACATAAAAAAGTTTTGCCTCCTTAAGGATATAAAAAATCGTACTTACTTATATTATACAGAATGGAAAAAAAGAGTGTCAATATTACTGCCAACCTTATTATTTTCCAGTTGTGTTTTTTGCATCTTTTTCAGGGATATTAAAAATAATTTCCCCTTTTTTTGAAAGTAATAAGTCTTTCCTTGCTAATTTAGCTAAATACTCTTCATCATTTAACTTAGCAATTTGGTCTTTTAGGTCTGCTTCTTTCTTTTCTAATGCAACAAGTTGTCCATCTAACTGTTCTTTCTCTGCTCTTTTCTCTTTTAAAGTGGAGCTTTGTGATATGAGTGTGGAAATCATAATAAAGCCAATAACAGCAGCACATACGAAGAACGTTGTCAGCCTGCGCATCAATAGCTTTTTCTTTCTAGCTCCACTAAGACTATTAGCTTGATGCTGTAAATTATATTCTGTTGGAAATGTTGTAACATCTGGTTTTCTTATAGCACTCATATGAGGCTCCTCCTTTCCATTATTTTTTTCTTTTAGCCATCCATTGTTTCAAATAGTTCTTTATTTTAAAGTAATATCCTGCCAATTTATTAAAAATTCTCTCGACGAATAATTTACCCTTTTTCGGCACAATTAGCCACAGTAGAGATAAAAGCCATTCAATTGGTTTAAAGAGTATCCCTATAATAAATCTTAATGTCCTAATTATACCACTGACAAGTGCCATAAGTCCCCTGCCCAGAGCAATTATTATCGAAAAAAGGAAGAAAATGATAGATTTAATTGGCTTGTATACAATATTTACTCCTACTCTAAGGAAAAAACGATAAGTATGGACGCAAAAAGAAATGATTCCTTTTAATAATTGAAGATAAAGAGTTTGAAACAAACTTTTATACATAGCAAAACCTAATAGCAATGCTAGGACCAAATAAATGCGAACTTCTCCTTTGTTTACTAGGAAAAGAACATAAAACATAAGAAGAGCTTGCAAAACCCAAAAAAGGATATCATGGATAAAGACAATACTTCTTTTCCTTTTTGGCCTTTTCAAGAAGTATTGATATGTATCTAAACTTATACCAAAGAATAGACCCATGCTAACCATAGCCAGCATGGTCATAAATTGTGTAGATAGTGTCATCGGAATATCTTGCTAAAGAATCCCTTAGCCTTATCTCCACTTTGATCGTCTACATAAACTAAATCAAATACTTTACCTTTAATAGAGACGATTCCCTTTTCTACATCAAGGTTTTTCATTTGCAGATTTTGACCACGAATAGATAAAAATCCCATTACTGTCTCTAATATAAATTCTTCGTTATCAAAACTCTCTACTTGCTTTACTCCCGTAATATCGAGCAGCTTTCTTCCTCTCATGATCACATCATGGTCTACCGTATTATTACTTTTCGTCATATTTGATTCATGATATTGGCTCATCATTATCCCTCACAATCCATTAGTACAATCTCTACTTGTACAAATATATGTGAGGAATCCTTATTTTAGAACAAGCCTTATAGGCGAAGAAAAGAACTCTACTTTGTTTATTGCCATCTATTTCGATTACTAAACTTATGAAAGTGTTTCTTCTTTAATTATTTTATACATATTGGCAGCATCTTCTTTCTTCGTGGATTCCTGCAACATTTCCACCTTAGCTGTAACTAGCTTTTGCCCAAAACGAACCTGCAGCTCATCACCGACCTTTACATTGGTGCTTGCTTTCGCCTGCTGTCCATTCACTAAAATTCTTCCTTGATCCGCAACTTCCTTTGCCAATGTTCTTCGTTTGATTAAGCGCGAAATTTTCAAGAATTTATCTAGTCTCATTCTAATAGCTCCTTCACGTTGTTATTTTTTCTTTGCTTCATTCCAAAAGCCGTCTAATTCTTCTAAACTCATTTGGCTCCATTCCTTCTCAGACTCTTTTACCCTTTCTTCTATATAAGAAAAGCGCTCAATAAACTTTTTGTTTGTCCGGAAGATGGCTAATTCTGGATCTACTTTATAAAACCTAGCAATATTTACAAGCGAAAACAAAATATCGCCAAATTCACTTTCTATTTGTACATTATTATTAATCTCTTTTAATTCCTCTTGAAACTCCAGAATTTCCTCTTTTACCTTTTCCCAAGCTCCTTCTGCATTCGGCCAATCAAACCCTACTTTTTCCGCTCTTTTTTGCAGTTCGTAAGCTTGCATCAAATTAGGTAACGCACTATTTAATCCTTCTAAAACAGACTCCCTGTCCGTTTTCACTTCTCGTTTTTTCGCGTTTTGCCAGTGCTTCATCACATCATCAACAGAATCTGCTTGTTCTTCTCCAAATACATGTGGATGTCTACGAATCATTTTATCGGAAATCCCTTCCACTACATCATCAATTGAAAAATATCCCTCGTCTTCTCCAATTTGACTATGAAGCATCACTTGCAATAACACGTCTCCAAGCTCTTCAATAATGTGGTCAATATCTCCTTCATTAATGGCTTCAATTAATTCATAGCTTTCTTCCAATAAATATTTTCGTAAGCTTTCATGAGTTTGTTTTTTATCCCATGGGCAGCCATTTGGTCCACGAAGCTCCGCTATTATCTGTCTCAGCTGAGAAAAGTCTTTATATAAGATCTTTTCTTCTTGAACAGGTGGTACATATATGCTTGTTAAATTATTTAAGTCTACCTCTCTATCTAACTCATGCAGCTCTATTTCTTTTATCTTTTCTAGACTACTTCCAGCTGCAGTAACAACTTTAATTGGATAATCATGCGGGAGAATATCCATCAAGGTTAACTTCACTTCCGATGCAGAAAAAGTATCATATACCTGGCCAATAATCAAATGATTTCTAAGCTGAATACTTGCTCGATTAAGAGCAGTTCCATCTAGCAGCTGGAATCCTTCGATTGGATCGATTCGCAACGCCTGGAAAATACTGTCTAAGAAGCTTTGACCACCAGCAATTTCGATAGAGGCCATTCCTTCTTTATCTTTTTCTATTAAGATTTGTACCGTTTTTTCTGCAACAAGCGGGTGACCTGGAACAGCATAGACAATATCCGTTTCTTTTGCTTTCTCTAATAGAAATTCAACAATCTCTTCATATACAGCATCAAATTGATTATGTTTTTCATAAATAGAATCAAAGGAATAAAAGGTTATTCCTTCTTGCTCAAGCATAGAGAGAACAGGATGATCCTTCGTTCGTACATATATAGTCTTATTCTCATCGACTAAGCTGCGATAAACGCCCAACGGCAGCTGGTTTATATCTCCTGCCCCTAATCCAATAATTTTTATTTGACTCATTTTATTTCCTTCCTTTTTTCGGTAAAAACCATTTTAGTTTACTTCCTAACGGTAATAAAGATAATTCCTTTTCTTTAAAAACATTTCCTCGTACCACTATAACCACATATATTATTCCACCTATTACTACTCCAGATACTGCTTGAATAGCGCTTTTTATCCGGCTATGCTCTATCCCTTCAAGCAGTAAAGAAGAAAGTGGTATATACCCTCTAAGCACAAGTAACATAACTAAACTCGCACCACTTATAATCAATACGTGCCTTATACTAACAAGCGGCTCTTTGACTATTTTTTTTAATTTTACTGCCATTAAAATTAGAATGATAGATAATACAATAAGTGATGCATAGGCTGCTCCATATATCCCAAAAGAAGAAATGAGTATGATGTTAAGAACATACTTCCCTATAAAGCCTAATACAATCAAAACAGCTGGATAGAAAGAATGCCCTAATCCTTGCAGGATGGCCATTATTGTTGCAATAATAGCATTAAGAAATATTACAAAAAACAGAACAGTAAGAACCTCTGAACCGGCATCATTCTTAAACAGCATGCTGTTTGTCTCTCGAATGATACCAATTAGTCCTACTGTTGCTCCAAGTCCAATAAAAAAACTAACTATAAGAGAAAAATGAATATTTCTCATAAGATCTTTCTTACTTGTTTTTTGGCGATTCTTTGTAATAAGAGGGACAATACTTAAAGCCATCGAAGTAGAAATGATACTTCCAATTTGTATGAGCGGCTGCCCTCTATCATAAATTCCCTTCATCACTTTGGCCTTTTCATCAGCCATGCCATCTTCCATTAATAAGGAATATAAATTCAATGAATCCGCTAATTGCAATAACACTAAAAGCATACTACTAATAGAAATAGTTATGCCCTCATATAGTATTCTTTTACAAAGAATACGATTCTCCTTTTCAAAAAGAAGCGAAAAGCGAAACAGAGAAAAAGAAAGGGCGGATTTTCTATAAAAATAGATTAAGACGAACAAGGAGAGTAAGCCTCCGACAACAGAGCCAAACATAGCACCTGACCCAATGGCATATAAGGAGTAATTTTGATAAGAAAAAAACACAGCGACAAACAGAATAATCCCTACTCTGATTAATTGTTCGCCCACCTGTGAAACTGCAGTCGGAATCATATTTCCCTCCCCTTGGAAAATCCCTCTCAAAATAGCGATCAAAGGGGAAAACAGAAACGCAAAAGAAATAACCTTCAATAAGGATGCCAAATAAGGATCCCCCATCCATGAAGCTAGTCTCCCTGCATTAAAAAACAAAGCCAGAAAAGCTATCATTCCAATGGGAACAAATAAGAAAAAAGAGGAACTCACAAGTCTATTTATACCCGATTGATTCCCCTCTACTTTCATTTCCATATACAATTTTGATAGTACAACTGGAAAACCATATGTAGATAAAGCAATGATTACCCCATAGAAAGGATAAACCTGCTGATAGATATAAAAGCCTTTATCACCGACAATATTTTGAAACGGTATTCGATATACAGCACTTAGTACTTTAGTTATTAAGGCAGCTATCATAAGAATAAAAGCGCCTTTAAACCAGACATTTGATTGCGAAGTCTTCACATGTCTAGCTCCTTCCATAATTACTTTCGCTAGTATTATAGCATAGTTAGATGGAAGATGTATCCTTGTACATAATACTTTTTCCATATATTAACACAAAAAGAAGACGGTGGGATATAAGTATTTCAATTAACTTTAACTCCGAACAATTACACGAAATTTTTTGTGTGTACGTATAATTGTTCGGGGGTTAATTAATTTCAAGAAAGAAGGTTTGTGGTGATCACCCGCAGCCTGAATACACTTTACTTTCCCTGGGGCGAGCGCCAAGCCTCCCATAGGAGTCTACGTGTATTCAGCCTGCTCCGTTTTTCCTAGTAATGTTAGTTTGCTTAAAAACTAAATGGTCTGTGTCCAATAGAATATTGAACTCAGACCATAGGTTAAAATAATGTGTCTAATTTTTTCTTTATCCATTATATATTTTGTTTTGTACCAGCAGCCTAAAAACAATTCCTTTATTCTATAATGCTTAGTAAGATAATAATTAGCAATGGAACAAAAACAATGACATACCCAATTGGATTCGCAAAGTTCAATGTCCAACCAACACCAAAACGCTTCTCTACAAAAATAGAAGGATCGCTTTTATTAAAATAAATTAAACCACCCTTCCAATAGCTATCCCCATCAAAAGATGAGATTTCTTTGGTGTCCTGTTCTTCCCCCTCTGCTCCGCGATTTAATCTTTCTAATTTAATCGTAAATAAAATTGCCCCAATTAATATAGATAAGGTAATAATAATTGGAATAAGAAAGACTAAGTGATCACTGAAGATATTATCGTATAAAATAGTTAATTGTAACAATATAATAAGAACTGTTATAGCAATAGACGTAAGAAGGAAAAACCAGCTTGTATATTTGCGATACTTTAGCTGTCTAAGCTTAGATGCATGTTTATTATTGGCACTTATTTTAATCCCTGATTTTTTAGTGGCGCTGTTTATGCTTAAGAACATAATCTGCATAACCAGTAAAATCAGTAGCATGGACACACCAGATATAGGCGTCTTCTTCGTAAATCGATCAGCTTTTCCAGACAATCCCCAGTGTACAGGAATTTCCGCTGGTAATAAATGATACTGTGTTGCCGTAAAGATCAAAAATCCTACCGTAATAATTATTGGAATAAGAAAAACATACCACGGGAGCATCTCATCCTTTTGTCTAACTCCAATTTCTGTTATATTTATTTCTTTTAGCTCCGCCTCCCACTTGTTCTCTGCTTTTAGTGCCATCATTTTTCCGTGAAAATAAAAGTAGAGACTTAAACTCCAAAACAAAATAGCAAACAGCAAAACGGTTCCACCAATCGCTACTTGATCTGCTTGAATATTATTCGCAGCTTGCCAAATATAATAAGCAATAATTCCAATAAGAGAAGGAATGATAACCAAGAGAGAATATCGTCTTTTATAGGTTGAAATTTGCGGATTATTTACTTGTTTGTTGGGAATGGTTACCCCAAATACAACTGTTTTTCGTACTAGAAAAGGCATAGCAGCTTCAAAAAAAACAGTTATGATGATCATACTAATAAAAATAATGGTCTCCATATTTTATTCCTCCTTTAATTTATGGATAATGGATTGTATTAACCCCGTTATTTCTTTTTCCTTCATTCCTATTACTAAAGCTTCCACAATCATTGGTTTTAGGCTATTTGAAATTCTGCCCTGCTCTTCTTGGGTTGGAATCCCATTGTTTGTTCGAATGATTGCACCAGATTTAGGAATAATTTGAATGAGCCCCTTTTTTTCGAGAGCATGATAACTTTTATTCACAGTATGCATATTGACACCTAAATCAGCGGCCAGTGAACGAACAGATGGTAACACATCACCATTCTGTAATTCTTGCCTAATTATCCCTATCATGATTTGCATGGTAAGTTGTTCATAGATGGGCATTTCCAATTCAGGATTTATTTGTATATACATCATTAATCACCTCATACTGTTATATTCTTATTATAACAGATTTGTTCTACGTTTAATAGAACAATTTTCATCATAGAGTCTATTCTATTCGTAAATGAAAAAAGTCGACAACTCTTTTTCGAGTTTGCCGACTTTAAAATTTATGCTTTAGTAAAATTGTTAGGTAAACCTTATGATTCCATTTGGCGAGCTAAAAATCCTGCTGCGGTTTCTACTGCCTTTTTCTCTACATCACCAAGTGAGTCCTCTTTTGCGAAAATGACAACCGCCCCAATTGGATCACCATTTGCAATAATAGGACCAATAGTATAGGCAGAAATCGTTTCAGTAGTACCATCAACTAAGGATACTTGATCTTGTTGATTCATCAGAATGGACCCTCTATCCTCCATGGCCTTTTCCACTACACTACTAATGTTCTTATTTAAATAGTCCTTTTTCGATCCACCCGAAACAGCGATGTAGGAATCTCTATCACAAATTAGCACAGCATTTCCTAAACTATCATAGAGAGCCTCTGCATATTCCTTAGCAAAATCGCTTAATTCACTTATAGGTGAATATTTCTTTAAAATAACTTCTCCATCTCGATCAACAAAAATCTCTAATGGGTCCCCTTCGCGAATTCGTAATGTTCTTCTGATTTCTTTTGGGATAACGACACGACCCAAATCATCGATTCGACGCACAATTCCAGTTGCTTTCATTCCGTGTTGCCTCACTTTCATCAGATGATTTTTTAAAATTGGCGAAAGCATTCTCACTATACATGAAATGTTCACCATATTTAAACATAGTATCTTTCATATGGTAAGTTCTATACATTAATCATGCAAAATTTTCTCTAGGTAGCTTTATTTTCCTTTTTGAATATTTCACGAAGGAAAAAGATTTACCATATTATCAATCTTGACTCCCATATTGGGATAAATCATTTATTTATTCCTGTATTTACTTAGATGTCATTCAAAGGAAAATCTACTATTGTTATCTATATTGTTTATACCCTTGTCCCCCTATATTAAACATCCTATTAACGCAATTTTCTTTATAAAATAGGAACAGGAAGGACGGGCGGCACAAACAAGTTAGCTAGTGGGGAAAGATAAGCACTCTATATAACGATTTAAATAATGACTGGTTTATAGTATTTATATAAGCCAATAGAGAACACTTATCCGAATTAGAGGACTTTAGATTTTTGAAAACGAAAAACCCAAATGATTATACGAAATTTTATTAGCATCCGTATAATTACTCGGGTTTCTCTTGTTTGGGGATACTTACGCTCCTATTACAAGACTGTAAGGAAGTTCGTCCCCATTATTTAGTTACTTGTTCTGGTTCTTTTTTAAATGTATTTAATGCTTCTACCATTTCATGGCAAGCTTTCAGCCACTTTTCTTTTTCGACACCTTTTACATGGAAGATCATTTTTAATTTTCTTCCTTCCATACCAAGACCAATCATTCGACCATACTTAGAACTTTTCTCAAATATTTTTTGGCCATCCATTCGATCGCTTCCATGTTCCGATAATAAAATAAGAACTTCATCCTTCGTCTGCTTGATCAATTCTACTCCTGCTTGCTTTCCATAAATCTTCATTTCTGTGATTTTGAAAAGATACGAAACTTCTTCTGGATAGTCTCCAAAACGATCAATTAATTCTTCTCTTAGCTCTTCCATATCCTCTAAGGAAGTAACACCTCTAAAGCGTTTATACATTTCAATTTTTTGCTGTCCATCATTAATGTAAAAATCAGGAATATAGGCATCTATATCTAGGTCAATTTCAATCGTCTGCCTTTGTTCATCACTAATTGTTCCTTTTCTCTCTTCAATGGCTTCTTTTAGCATTTGAGAGTATAAATCAAACCCAACTGAATCAATAAATCCATGTTGTTGGGCACCGAGAAGATTTCCAGCACCACGAATAGTCAAATCACGCATAGCAATTTTAAAGCCAGATCCTAATTCCGTAAACTCTTTAATTGCCTGCAATCTCTTTTCCGCAACTTCTGTTAGAACTTTATCCTTCTTATACGTAAAATATGCATAAGCTACTCGATTCGAACGTCCAACCCTTCCTCGTAATTGGTATAATTGCGACAACCCCATGCGATCTGCATCCTGGACAATTAGTGTATTTACATTTGGTATATCTACTCCTGTTTCAATAATCGTCGTACTTACTAAAACATCATATTCCCCTTCTAAAAACCCAAGCATTACTGATTCCAATTCATTTTCTGTCATTTTCCCATGAGCATAAGTAACTCTAGCGTCAGGCACCAACATTGAAATTTCCTCAGCCTTTCTCTCAATGTCTTCTACCCGGTTATACAGAAAATAAATTTGGCCATTTCTAGCAAGTTCTCTTTCAATCGCTTCTCTTACAAGCCCACCGTTATACTCCATTACATAGGTTTGAATAGGGAATCTATTTTCAGGAGGGGTCTCGATAACTGATAAGTCACGTACACCTAGCATAGACATATGGAGTGTTCTTGGAATTGGTGTAGCCGTTAGCGTCAATACATCAATGTTGGTTTTTAATTGTTTTATTTTCTCTTTATGCGTTACACCAAAGCGTTGTTCCTCATCGATAATCAATAAACCTAAATCTCGATAAGAGATATCCTTTGATAAAATCCGATGCGTTCCTACGACAATATCAATTGTTCCCGCTTTAAGACCTTTTAGCGTGTCATTTTGCTGTTTTCTCGTTCTAAATCTGCTGAGTAAGCCAATTTCAATTGGATAATCCTGAAAACGCTCTCTCAATGTTTCATAATGCTGTTGCGCTAAAATAGTTGTTGGAACCAAGAAGGCTACTTGCTTTCCATCCGCTATCGCTTTAAAAGCCGCTCTGATTGCAACCTCTGTTTTCCCATAACCAACATCTCCACAAAGAAGGCGATCCATCGGTCTTTCTCTTTCCATGTCTTTTTTAATCTCATGAATAGACCGTAATTGATCCTCTGTTTCCTGGTAGGCAAATCCACTTTCAAATTCTCGCTGCATTTCTCCATCCGGAGAGAAGGCATAACCAACAGAAGCCTCTCTTTCTGCATATAGCTTAATAAGATCATCCGCTATATCCTGAACAGAAGACTCTACCTTTTTCTTTACTTTCTTCCAATCGTTACCGCCCAATTTGTATATCTTTGGTTCTTTGCTCTCTGATCCAACATATTTTTGGACCAAATCAATCTGCTCAACAGGAACGTATAACTTATCATTTCCTTGATATCGCAAATGTAGGTAATCCTTGTGGACACCATTAATTTGAAGTGTTTCAATCCCAAGATATTTACCAATACCATGGTTAACATGGACTACATAGTCACCAACATTTAACTCAGAGTAGCTCTTAATACGCTCTGCATTTGTCAGCTTTTGTCTTCTTTTGGATATCTTTTTAGTCTTTGTCTTAAATAGTTCTTCTTCTGTTATTACCGCTAATTTTAGGATAGGAAGCTCGAAGCCTGACTGAAGATGTCCTTCTAATAATTGAATTTTCCCTTCAGAAATCTTCTTAGCATTTTTTTGAATCATTACTTCCATATCATAATCTTGAAGAACTTGCTCTAACTTTTCTAAGCGTTCCTCACTATTACCAAGCAGAACAACGGTGTAATGATTTTTTTTCCACCTTTCCATTTCTGTCTTCAAAACATTCATTTGCCCGTGGAAATTCTGCATTTGTTTACAAGAAACATTTATGATATTTTGCGGATTAGTATTTGGCACATGGCGTAAAAATAAAGATAAGTAGACAATGGGCTGTTTTGCCTGATGTAAAAGATGATTGATACTCTGCGATAAGGTTAACCCATGAATAATTTCTCCCTCACCTAACAAGCTTGTATACCAATCAGCTTCCTCTTTCTCAAGCGTGTCATTCATTTCTTGCACTCTACTAATTTCATCGACAATTAAAAAACCGTTATTCGGTAAATAATCTATTAAACTGATATGCTCTCCATAAAGAATGGATAAGTATTTATATAATTGTTCTGGCTTTTGCCCATTTCTTAGCTGTTCCATTTCCCTACTAATATTTTGGGTCAGTAACGTCTTTGTCGCTTCATCTTTTATTTTCTTTAAGCTTTGGGCTAAGCCTTTTTCCAACATAGCCAGCAAGTCGCCGACTGCATTCTCATCATAAAGAATTTCTGTCGCTGGTCCAATGCTAACGTTTTCCTTTTTTTCCTTCGAACGTTGATCTTCAAGTGAAAAGGCTCTAATCGAATCAATTTCTGTATCAAATAATTCAATCCGGAGCGGATCTTCCTCTGTTAATGGATAAATATCTAAAATTCCACCGCGCACACTAAATTCTCCCGGCGATGAAACCATCTCCGAGCGTACATATCCCATATGAACAAGCTTTAATAAAAAGGCTTCTAAATCAAGATCTTGCCCAATCTCAAGTTTTAGCTGAGCTTCCTTCCATAACTTTTTTGGAGGAAGTAGCTTTCTCAGACCTGCTACTGGCGCAATCATGATTCCCGACTTTTTTTTCGCCCAATAATTCAATACCTCTATACGCTGAGCCTTTAATTCTGGACTTGCAATACTAATTTCAGCTGCAATTAACTCATTTGCAGGATAGAGAAAAACATCCTTTTCATCCACAATATTGGTAATATCATCGTATAGTTTTTGCGCCTGTAATAAATTATGAGTCACAATTAGTAATGGCTTTTTTGTTTTTTCATAAATTGAAGTCATATATAGAGTACGTGCTGAATTGGAAAGTCCTGAAACCAATTGTTCATGTAACCCAGCTTCTAGTCCTGAAATGACATTTTGTATATCTTCTTGCTGTTTAAATAATTGTTTTAGCCCTAACAAAAAATTTTCCCTCCCATTCGAAAGCAAAAGACACCATAAAAGTGGTGTTGAGCTAGTTTTATCTTATTTTTTTAGTAAAGTATATGACTGCCTGCTCGCTAGCTCTTTTTATTTTCAACGTGCATCCATTTCTGATAATTTGTTCTTATCTTACAAGAAATAATTATGATTGCAATCTATTTATTTCGTGATTAATGACATAGTTACTATTAATCCTTCAGTTCATGCCCCCTTAAGCAGAATGGAACCGTGCTTATCATGGCATCATTTAAAAAAAGGTTAAAGAAAATACTCCTTAATGTTGTTATATACGAGATATCTTGCCTATATTCCTGCTAACCGCAAGAAAACAAATATATAGACAACGGAAAAATGCTTTGGATTATTCCAAAGCTTTTCCCGAATTAAAAAACAGCCAAATCTCCTCTAATGAATCAAATAATCATTTTCATAGTAGCCAGGGTTTTTTGACAATGACTCTTGGCAATCTTCACAAATAGACTTTACCTCAATATTACCTGTTTGATGATATTGAATCATTTCTGATCGATCTTCATCTGATAAATGATCAAATCCTAAGCGATTTGCTGCAATGGATTCTGCATCAAGTGTTCCCATATGCACACCACAATGTCTGCAATGATAATGTATAGCCATCCCTAGGCCTCCTTACTAGCACATTAATATTGCTAGTATTCACCTATTCGGATGTAAATATAACCAAAATAAGCGGATGATTCTCTATCTTACTGGATATTATATTTATTCATTACTTGCAAAAAGGGTTCTTCTGCCCATTGCGCACACGCATCTGCACATTTTTTAATGGTTCCCTCTAATATATCCATTTCTTCTTTCGTAAATTTCCCAAGGACATAATCAACTACTTTCATTCCGTTTTTAGGACGATCAATTCCAACTCTTATACGATTGAATTTTTCTGTACCAACATGAAGAATAGTTGACTTAATCCCATTATGTCCGCCAGAGCTCCCTTTTTGTCGAAGTCGGATTCTTCCGACTGGCAGATCTAGATCATCATAAATAACGACTAAATCTTCTGGCACTAGATCATAGTAATCCATAATGGGGCGAATAGACTCCCCAGAAAGATTCATATATGTAAGCGGCTTTAATAAAATCACTTTTTCACCGCCAATAACTCCAATTCCATAATTCCCTTTGAATTTTGCCTTATCTAATGGAATATTATAATGACTTGATAAAAAATCAATTACTTCAAATCCAATATTATGTCTTGTTCTATCATATTGCTTCCCTGGGTTACCAAGGCCTACAATTAATTTCATATGAATCCCCCTGCTTTTCATTCTATACTTATATCATACAAGAAAAAGGTTTGGCCATTAGAATGCTAATCGGTCAAACCTTTTTCTTGCTTTTGCTTTTCTAGAAATCCCTTTCTAAAAACGTACAGGGAGAATACATTTTGATAAATCGGATTATTCTTCAGCTGTTTCCGGCTCTGTTTCTCTGCCTTCTACATTATCCGGCATACCTTCTTCTTGTTGTTCTCCTGTACTAATCTCTTCTTCCTGTCTCGGTGCAAGAATTGATGCTATTACTTCCTCTTTTTCATGGTTAATTTCTATTTTATCATAACCCTTCACATCTTCGATAGTAATCGTATCTCCTACCTGAAGCTCTGTTACATCAATGTCAATACTAGATGGTATATCATTAGGCTTTGCTGTAACTGTTACTTCGTGTAAAGCCTGCTGCATAACGCCACCATCCTTTACTCCAGCAGCATCCCCCACTAAAGATACTTTTACTGGTGCGCTGATAGCCTTCGATAAGTCTACCGCTAAAAAGTCCACATGTATAATGCCTCGCTTAATTGGATCAGCATCATACTCATTTAAAACGACATTATAATTTTCCCCATCAATATCTAGTGAAATAACGCCATTTCTCCCAACTTCACGAATCGTTTTCAAGAAATTAGCCTCACTCAAGGAAATAGCCGTATTTTCTACTTTTGATCCATAAACGATACCTGGAATTTCTCCATTATTTCTTAATTTTGTTAAGCTTGAATGTTTGTCCATCGTACGTTTTTTTGCCTGTAAAGTAGTTGTCATGATTTCACCTTCCATTATTTTATCAAATGAACACTCTTATATAAAAAATGCCCTAAATGGAAGATATTTAAACATAAAGAATTTACTATCTGTTTAAAAGAAAGGCACAATACTAATAGCCGCCTGCCTTTTAGACAAGCGACTAATTAGAATGATATAAAGGGTTTTATCAATCAAATAAGAAACTTACTGATTGATCTTGATGAACACGTAAAATTGCTTCACCTAATAGATCAGCAACTGATAATTGAATAACATTAGCTGAAAGTTTCTTTTCACCCAATTCAATTGAGTTTGTTACAACTAATTCTTTGATTTTAGAATTGTTAATTCTCTCCATTGCAGGTCCTGACAAAACAGGATGTGTACAGCAAGCATAAACCTCTTTTGCTCCATTTTCTGCTAGAGCATTGGCACCAAGTGTAATGGTACCTGCTGTATCAATAATATCATCAATAAGGATAGCAATTTTCCCTTCAATATTACCAACAATATTCATTACTTCCGCAACATTTGGCTTTGGACGTCTTTTATCAATAATAGCAATTGGCGCCTTTAATCGTTCTGCAAGTTTTCTTGCTCTTGTAACCCCACCATGATCTGGAGAAACAATAACAAGCTCTCCATCAAATTCTCGTTGACTGAAGTAATTACCAAGGATTGGCACACCCATTAAGTGATCAATCGGAATATCAAAGAAACCTTGAATTTGTGGTGCATGCAAGTCTAATGTAATAACACGAGTTGCTCCAGCTGTCTCTAATAAATTGGCAACTAATTTCGCTGTAATTGGTTCTCGTGCTCTTGCTTTTCTATCTTGTCTAGCATACCCATAATAAGGAATTACTAGGTTAATCGTCTTAGCTGAGGCACGCTTCAATGCATCAATCATAATTAATAACTCCATAATATGTTCGTTAACGGGTGCACTTGTTGACTGAATAACATATACGTCACAACCACGGATACTTTCCTCAATATTAATTTGAATTTCACCATCGCTAAAACGTGTTACTGAACATTTCCCTAATTCTACTCCAATTGAATCGGCAATTTCCTGCGCTAAGGCAGGATTAGAGTTTAAACTGAATACCTTCAAATTTGGATCTAAATTCTTAACTGGCATGCTGAACCTCCACTGGTCTTTTTCCACTTATAGTACGAAGAATGAAACATATCTATTAAACGAATTATTCTTCCTTTTAACCTATTTATTTACGTTTATAATTCTCTTTATTAACTTGACGTGCACGGGCAATTGAAAGTGCCTCAGAAGGAACGTTATCTGTAATGGTGGAGCCTGCTGCAACATAAGCACCCTTACCAACTGTGACAGGTGCAATCAAATTGGAATTGCATCCAATAAATGCGCCATCTTCTATCGTCGTCAAAAACTTCTTTTTTCCATCATAATTAACTGTAATGGTACCACAGCCAATATTGACATCACTACCAACATTCGCATCTCCAATATAACTTAAATGTGATGCCTTACTGCCTTTTCCAAATGTCGCTTTCTTGATTTCAACAAAGTTTCCAATTTTCACTTCATCATCAATCATAGAGGCTGGACGAATATGGGCAAACGGTCCAATATTCACATCAGACCCAATGCTGCTATCGTGAGCAACAGATTGTTTAATAGCCGTATTATTTCCCACTGAACAATTATTTATTTCTGTATTTGGCCCAATAATACAATCTGAACCTATTACAGTATTTCCTTTAATCATACTTCCAGGATATATAACTGTATCCTCTTTAATCATTACGTCTGCTCCAATATAAGTATTGGTCGGATCAATAATTGTTACGCCATTGCGCATATGCTGTTCATTGATTCGCTTTCTCATGATTGATTCTGCTTCAGATAAAGCAATCCGATCATTCACACCAATTGTTTCATTGAAATCTGTGGTTTGGAATGCACTTACAGTTTCTCCCTGCTGTTTTAAAATCTCGATAACGTCTGGCAGATAATACTCTCCTTGAACATTTTCATTGGAAACATTATCTAAAGCCTGAAATAATAGAGCATTATCAAATACATAGGTACCTGTGTTAATTTCTGTTATTTTTCTTTCTTCATCCGTTGCATCCTTGTGTTCTACGATTTTCTCTACTACGCCCATTGAATTACGAATGATTCTGCCGTACCCATCTGGCTTACTTGCCTTTGCCGTTAAAATGGTTGCCTTCGCTCCTACTTTCTCATGGTGTAAAAAGAGCGCTTCTATCGTTTCACTTGTCATGAGAGGCGTATCCCCACATATAACAAGTGTCACTCCTTCTTTGTCTACAAGAAGATCTTTTGCTTGTATTACTGCATGTGCCGTTCCAAGCTGTTCTTTTTGATTTACGTATTTAACACTATTGCCAAGCTGTGCTTTTACTTTTTCTGAACCGTGGCCAATTACTGTTACGATTGAATCCATTTGTAGCTTTTCCACTTGATCTACAACGTGCTGTACCATCGGTTTCCCACAAACAGGATGAAGTACTTTATAAAGTTTTGACTTCATTCTAGTACCCTGTCCTGCGGCTAAAATCACTGCGTAACGAGTTGTCATTCACAGGCCTCCAATAACCTTTTTATCCACTAAAAAATATATCTTAAATAACTCTTGATTTCAAGGAAGGATTCACATTTTATGTACGCTTCTTTATAAAAGCTGTTTATTAATTGTAACATTTTCCTTTTTTATACGGAGAACTACTTCCAACAACCATGAAAAATAAAAAAAACTTATCTCTTTTATGATACTAGAAGAACTAATTGTTTTCATTGGAAAATCAAGGGGTAAATAGGAGAGAAATAGGAATAAAAAAAGAGCCTTACTCTTAGGAAGTAGGCTCTAGCTGCAGATTATTTTAGGAAGCACCAGCTTCTTCAAATTCAATTTCTAATTCACCCAGGCGGTGGTATTCTGCCAAAACTGCTTCCTGGATTTTTCCTCTTGTACCAGAGTTAATTGGATGAGCGATATCTCTAAACTCACCATCTGGAGTTCGTTTACTTGGCATCGCTACAAATAGTCCATTATTTCCGTCAATTACCCTAATATCGTGAACAACAAATTCATTATCTAGTGTAATAGAGGCAATAGCTCTCATACGTCCATCCGTGTTAACTCGGCGTAGCCTTACATCAGTTACTTCCATCCTGTTCACCACCTTTACTAGAAGATAAAATCTAGTTATTAAATTCAACAGAATTCTCATAACTCCTTCTTTAAAGGTGAAATTTTTTAGAATATTTAGGAATAAAATAAAGAAAAAGTGCCTAAAAGTGATAAAATCTTCTGTTTTTCCACTTAATCTCCGACTATCTTCCTTTATGAAGTAACTTATTTACAAAGTGCGATAACTTCGATTTCAACTAATACATCCTTAGGAAGTCTAGCTACTTCTACACATGAACGAGCGGGCTTATGTGTAGAGAAATATTCTCCATATACTTCATTGATTGCTTGAAAGTCTTCCATATTTTTAATAAACACCGTTGCCTTCACAACCGTTTCAAAGGATGCTCCTGCCTCTTTAAGGACGGCTGCTAAATTTTTGAATACTTGATGTGTCTGTGTCTGCACGTCTCCCTCTACTAAGGTACCTTCTGCAGTTAAAGGAATTTGACCAGAACTGAAAAATAAATTATTCACAATAATCCCTTGAGAATACGGTCCGATAGCTGCTGGTGCGTTACTTGTTTGAACAACTTTCATTTGTCTTTTCCCCCTAAGAGTTACTTTTTGTCGAAATAATTACCATTTTCCACAGAAATTTTCTTTTCTTTTACATCAACACCGGATAATTTTACTAGTGATAAATAATCATCCACTAGTCTTTCCTCTGCTTCCTCTGCTTCTACTAATACTGCGATTCCTGCAACGCTTGCATTGAATTCCTCTAATAGACTAATCATACCATTGATGGTACCGCCAGCTTTCATAAAGTCATCCACAATCAATACTTTTGAGCCATCTTCTAAACTTCTTTTAGAAAGCAGCATCGTTTGGATTCTTTTTGTAGAACCAGAAACATAATTAATACTCACCGTGGAGCCTTCTGTTACTTTACTGTCTCTTCTAACCATAACTACCGGAACATTTAAATAAGTTCCAACTGCATATGCCAAAGGAATCCCTTTAGTAGCAACTGTCATGACCACATCAATATCCGTATCAGCAAAAGCAGAGGCAAACAGCCTTCCCACTTTTTGCATGATAGTCGTATTTCCCAGAATATCATTCATATATAGATATCCGCCGGGCAAAAGCCTTTCTGGACTTTTTATCAAATCACAAAGCTCCTCAACAAATGGTTTCGCTGCTTCATCACTGACTTTTACTTGATACTTTACTCCACCGGCTGCTCCTGGCAATGTATGTAAAGTCCCTATTCCTCTTTGCTCAAATGTTTCTTTAACAATAGCCAAATCTTCACTGATTGAAGACTTGGCTGCACCGTACTTTTCTGCAAAGTAAGAAAGAGATACTAACTGCCTAGGATGCTCCAGCAAGTAATTCGTCATGTCTATTAAACGCTCACTACGACGAAATTTCATAACTGAACCCCCAAAATCCGAATATTTAAAGACAATTTTACATTATTATACGGATTTAATCAAGAGTATGTCGTTGCCCAATCATTCGAACCGCAAATACTTGATCACAAAATCCTCTCAAACCATTGTAAACCCGATTCATCCTTGAATCATGTTGAATCAATCCAAAAACAGTGGGTCCACTTCCGCTCATAAGAACAGCATCTGCACCAAATTTGCAAATTTGTTCTTTAATTTGAGCAACCTCTGGGTATAAGGATAGAGTAACATTCTCTAACACATTCCCAACGCTATTACACATAAGATCATAATCTTTCGCTGAAATGGACTCAATCATTTTCTCCGTATTGGGATGCTCAATTGTCTCAATATCTAGTCTTTTATAAATATCAGCTGTTGATACACCAATAAATGGTTTTGCTAAAATAACCCAGCACACTGGTGGCGCAGGCAACTCCTTAATGATTTCCCCTCTTCCAGTTGCAAGGGCAGTGCCCCCATAGACGCAAAAAGACACATCAGACCCAATTTCAGCTCCAATGACAGCTAATTCATCTAATGTTAATCCTAAATCCCATAACTTATTTAAACCGCGTAATACTGCCGCTGCATCGCTGCTTCCTCCAGCAAGACCTGCTGCAACAGGAATATGTTTCTCAATTTTAATTTCTACGCCTTTTTTCACATCAAACTTTTCCTTTAATATACTTGCTGCCTGATAAGCAAGATTTCTTTGGTCATCAGGAACAAACCTATTAAGAGAAACTATTTTTATTACATCGTTATCTAACAATGCTAGCTCAATTCTATCTGCTAAATCAATTGTCGTCATAATCATTTCTACTTCATGATACCCATCTGGTCTCTTATGAAGCACATCTAATGACAAATTGATTTTAGCTGGCGCTTTCACCAAAAGCTTCAATATTTCCACCCACTTAACAATTTCATCATTTACTTTTTTCTCCAACTAACGAAAGAGGATTTTCCTTAAAGGAGATAATAATAGTAGGCTAGACGAACTTTATCTTACCCTTATTCCGTGCCTAACAAGCTTTATGCTCATCTAATCTTCTATATAGATATAGTGATTTTACCACAAATTATTCTCTTACATACAATTGAGATTGTGTTTTCCTATAATTTATCAACAATTGAGGTGAGCTCTTACTCCCCATCATCCTTGAATAAAAAAAGAATCTATCATTAACTCCTTATATCTATACTATTTAATCGATAATATAGATATACGCTAATGATAGATTCTATAAATTGCCGTGGGTAAATCCAATTTGATTATCGTACAAATAAGATGGACGTAAAGTGAATTTCGAAGTTACACATTACTCTTTATTTTGAGTAAGAAGACTTTGCTCTGCTATTTCTATTGCCCTTTTGACCATATTCCCTGCGTCTCTTGCACGAATACCGCCCCAGCCCTCTTTCTGGACTACATCATAGAAACCAAGCTCTTTTGCTAATTCTTCCTTCAATCCTTCAGACATAATTCCTTTTCGTCTACCCAAAGTGAATCTCTCCTTTCATCACCCACGGTAAGCTTAGTATGTATCCATCACTAGTTTTTCATGTTATCTATTTGTTGCCAAAACATATGCTTATTTATACATCTGCAATCATCTTTATTTGCAAATCATTATTTTTCTCCATGAAAAAAGCAGCAAACAAATTGTTCACTGCCGCTTAATGCTTTCAAGCAATAATAGTTAGCTTAAAGCAATTTGTCCTGATGTATCCTCGAAGAAGGTAATTTGAACCGTTTCTGTTAAAACATCTGCATAGCTGTATGATACACGTTCAAATGCATTTTCATCCTGATCTAACTCCACTACAAACACAGATGGATAAGTCTCTGCTAATACTCCTGAACGTTCAATTGTCTTCCGACGACCGCCATTTGCCTTCAGCATAAGTCTTTTTCCTAAATTTGAATCAAGAGCTTTTTTTATATCTGATAATGTTTTTGCCATTCGGTCCACCTCACTGTGTAAAGTATATCATACTGACACAACAGAGTCAAATAAAAACATAAATTATAACAGTCTTTTTTAGAAGTTGTCAATATTTTTTATTCTTATTTTTCTCCAATTTTTCAACAAAGATAGTTTGCACAAAGTGAGCATAAATATGTAGAAAATTTCAATTTTTTTCAACTACTTATATCTTTCAAAGGAAATAAAGCATCTTCTAGCTAAAAACACACAGAATCCAGATAGCCCACCATTTATTAAAGGGTAAAAGCATACCTTATCCTGTGTGTAATATTTAAATGCTTCTGTCTTTGTTACACCTCTTCCGCCGAATCTACATGATATGGCATGCCTGTTCGCAGTACTCCCTTTGTTTCAATTCCACCTAGTCCCTTTTCACCCGTTAATGTATTCCTTAAAACATCCCAAACGTTTACCCTTTCCATAAAAGGTGTAAAGCTTATCTTGGCAACGATATAAACTGGATCAAGGGCATGAATATTTACTCTTGAGGGGGAACTTGCAAAATTAGCTCCTGCATAAATAAGGGATTCAAAGTGGGATTGACAAGCACCAGCAAAAATAACTAACTGATCCAGATTAGGAAGCTTCTTTCTCGCCTCTCTGACGGTCTGTACAAAGTATTTAGAGTGTCGGTATGCATTAATATCACTTTTGTCTCCTAGTGCTTTAGAATAAGCATCATGACCTGTTATAACCAGTATATCAGGGCGATAGTAATCCAAAAGACTGCCTATTTTACTTGGCATCTCTTTTTCATTGCAGTGCACTCCATTGACGGGTATCCCAATTTTTTCGTATAAAGTGAGACACTTTTTCAAATAGTTGGGATCTCCATCAATATGGAGTACTTTACCCGGTAATTGAAAATAGTTAGAAGGCTTGCTATAAGCTTCTGTTACTTGATACTCCTGCTTTCTTCGCAAAAGATTCACATCTTGTCGAAATAATTGGAGAGATTGTTCCTCCATTAACTGAACCTTTTGGGAAATTTTTCGTTGCATCGGTTGATTAATTAATACTAAATCCTCATATGGAGCATCTGCAATCAAGCGAAAATCTTCTCCATAAAGAATGGCAATTTTTTGGCCATTTACCTCTTTCGTGTCAATTATTCGAAACAATAAATCACATTGATAAGACTCTCTACCGACGATATCCATGATATTTATAGTCACTCTTGTCACTCCAATTAACCCAAACTTGTTTCTCCTGAGTGGATATTATTATTCAATATCTATCTCTGATAAATTATGCATACGTCTATAAAGTTGTGAGCAATTCGAAAAAGAAGAATGAGAACATCGGCTGCTCCCCTTTCTAACAACAACCTTTACCAAATAAAACATCATATAAAAAGGTGCACAGAAAGCTTCCTCTTCCTTGATATTTTTTAGGAAAAGCAATTAATCTGTACACCTATTTATCATCATTATTTTCCAAACGTTTCATAAAGTATGTCACTGAGCTTCGCGAACTCTTCAATAGATAATGATTCTCCGCGTCTAGAAGGCTCAATTTCCGCTTGTTCCAGCGCTTCTATGATTTCTGCCTTCTTTTCTTTTCCACCCTCTAATTGGCTCGATAAGTTATTGAGAATCGTTTTTCTTCTTTGTGCAAAGCTGGCTCTTGTTATTTGAAAGAAAAATGCTTCATTTTTCACTACAACAGACGGTGTTTCTCTAATCGTAAGACGAATAACAGCTGAATCCACATTTGGTTGAGGGACAAAAACAGTTTTTGGTACAATCATAACCACTTCTGGTTTTGTATAATACTGAATGGCAATTGAAAGAGAACCATATTCCTTCGTTCCTGGCTTCGCTGAAATTCGTTCTGCCACTTCTTTTTGTAGCATTACCACAATGCCTCTTAAAGGTAACTTTTCTTCTAGTATCTTCATAATAATCGGCGTTGTAACATAATAAGGTAAATTAGCAACAAGCATAATATCCTTGATATCTTTAAACTCTGTGTCTAACATTTCCTTAACATTTGCCTTTAAAATATCCTGGTGGATAATTTTTGCGTGAGGATATGGTTCAAGTGTCTCTTTTAAAATCGGTAATAGACGTTGATCAATCTCATACGCTACAACCTTTTTGCTCCGCTTTGCTAATTGTTCTGTTAATGCGCCAATTCCAGGGCCAACCTCAATTGCACCTGAATCTTCTGTTAACTGCGCATGATCCACAATATTTCTCAAAATGTTTGTATCAATTAAAAAGTTCTGTCCTAAGCTTTTCTTAAAGGAAAAACCATATTTATCTAGTATTGCTCTTGTCCTTGCGGGTGTTGCTATATCTTTATACATGCTTATCCTCCTGGCGTATTTCCTTAATCGCTTGTGCAAACTCTGCCTTTGTAATATGAAACATCAATAATCGTTTATAGAGCTGTTTTCCATTTGTATACCCAATTTTAAGCAGCTTACCTAACTGTTCTCTTCGCTCCTTAGAATCAGCACCGCCAATTAAGCCCGCATCAATTAAATCTTCCTTTGTAATTTCTTCCTTTATTGTTTCTTGCATCAGATGTGCTTCTTTTAATGCTTCTCTAATTACTTCTACTGATGCATGTTCCACCCCAACACCTTTACCATGCTTATGGATAGCAAGCTCCTTCGGAATAAAGGCATGCTTGCATTCAGGAACATGCATTTCAATTGTATGACGAATTTTTTGACCTGGATAGTCTGGATCTGTCAAAACAATAACTCCTCTTGTTTTTTGGGCTAGCTTTATTTTATCCAATGTCTCTTGATTAATAGCTGAACCGTTTGTTTCAATTGTATCTGCATCTACCGCTCGCTTAATAGCGGTAGTATCATCTCGACCTTCCACTACTATTATTTCTTTAATCTTCATGGAACCTCCAAAAAAATATTTAAAATTTGAAAAAAAAATGAAACATAATTGTAACATGAATCGTCTATATATACAGAGAGAAAGAAATGTTTTAATTATTATCATTATAGCTAATATTTATGTTTAAACAAATGGCTGATTCATTGCAATTTAATTAACAAGTGATGAAACATAAAAAAGGACAGAGGAGATGCTCCCTCTGCCAAATTAGCTAACTTTCTATCATCTGATATTGGATGATAAATTGTCGAGATTTCTATTTTACCTAATTAATTATTTTTATCTTAACTTGCCTGTTACCCCAACGGTAAGCTTCGGCTTTTGTGGAAAAGAAAACATCAATTTTCTGCCCTTTTACACTTCCGCCAGTATCGGCAGCAACAGCGTAGCCATAGCCTTCCACATAAACTTTTGTTCCTAATGGGATAAAACTTGGGTCGACAGCAATTACTTTTGCATTAGGATTAGCTTTCAGATCAATTCCAGTAGCCGTTCGGCCAGAACATCCATTACAGCTAGCAGTATATGCTGTTGAATTGACGAACACTTCTTGCCCACGTTCTTCACCACGGGATGCAAGTTGAATGACTTCGTCTTTTGTTCCAACAGAGACAATTTTATCCTGCTTTTCTTTTACTGTTGTTTCACTTAGCAATTTTCGGGAAATCTCTTTGCCATTTTCCTTCGTCACTTCATACTTTTTAGAGACCACTCCTTCAGTTCCCTCTTTAAGTACTTTTTCTGTTCCGTGTGGAAGATCATCGTCCTTTTGGGTGATTACGGCAAAATTAATCGGTTGTTCCACTACATCGGTGACCTTTTCTATTCTTGTTATATTAACAATAGCTTCTTCTTTCACTTTTTCCTTTAGAGCTGGTTCAACTCGGTCTAATTTATCAAGTGAGATCTCCTGTTGTGTTAAAAAGTCAGCGACCGTAGTCGAAGTGGACCATACTTGCTTTTTCTTTCCTGCGTCTACTAGCGTTACTGGAAATGCTGTATGTACGACAACGTCCATTTTATGTTCTATAGGGTTATTTTCTTTCTGATTGATCTGGTCGTGCTCGTTCAAAGAAATTTTTTGTTCTTCTAAAAACTCCTTAACAGTATCTACTGTTGTCCAAACCGTTTTCTTCTCGTCGTCTTTTTGCAATTCAACCTGTTTAGCTTTTTTCCAGACAACTTCTAGGTTATCTGTCACCTTTGTGTTTAACGAGGGAAACACATAATCTTTTGAACCGACGGTAATATCTAAATCATCAAATATTTGTTGTATAGTAGATGAGTGCGTCTCGATGATTTGTTCTTTACCATTTAGCGTTAGTGCCACAGTACTTTTAGTAGTTTCATAAATTATAAATCCAATACTACTCGCAAAAACGATGAAACTAGCTAAAAAGATAGACACTTTCTTCTTGCTCAAAGATTTTGAAAACAGGTTTTTCATGTTTTTGATTACGATGAAAAACGCCTCCTTTTCTCTCGGAGTGATTATATAGAGTATCATGTCCGCTGTCAACCCTTTAGAATCTTTGAACGTATATCCTATTATGCAAAAAAAACAAGCGAAAGGAAAGAAAGAAATCTCGACATAATTAGTCTATGAGAAAAGGAAGCAATGTAGAACGATTAAAAATAAGAGGAAGTTCGGACAAGCTCTTTCTTCATTCGACAAAAATCTTTATCAGTTTATGCCGAATAATTTTTTTGCGTTTTCTGTTGTTTTTGACGCCACCTCTTCGTAGGAAATCCCTTTTATAGCAGCAATCTCTTCTGCTACTAGTTTTACATAACTAGGTTCATTGCGTTTTCCTCTAAAAGGGGTCGGTGCTAAATATGGGCAGTCCGTTTCGATTAATAAATGATCTAACGAAATGGCTTCTGCAACTTCCTTTGGCTTTCGTGCATTTTTAAAAGTAACCGTTCCACCAAGCGAAATATAAAAATTCATATTTATACATTCAAGCGCAGTTTCTACACTTCCTCCATAACAATGCATAATCCCGCCTACCTCTTTTGCATCCTCTTCTTTTAAGATTTCAACAATATCAGCAGTCGCTTCACGATTATGAATAATTATCGGAAGTTTTACTTTTTTTGCTAATTGAATTTGCTTTCTAAACACTTCTTTTTGAATATCTTTTGGCGATTTATCCCAATGATAATCTAGTCCCATTTCTCCTATTGCAATGACTTTTGGATGCTTTGCCAATTCTTCAATCCAAACCAAATCTTCATCTACCATATCGATAGCATCTACAGGATGCCACCCTATGCTTGCGTAAACAAAATCATACTGCTCAATAAGCTCCATCGCCTTTGTAATAGTAGGTCTATCAAACCCAACCACTACCATTTTTTCCATTCCTACATCGAGTGCTCGTTGTATCACTTCTTCTATATCATCTTGAAACTCATTTGCATTAATATGTGTATGTGTATCAAATAACATGATAAACATCCCTCCATCTGTTAAATATATTTACACTTTATTTTCTCAGACCGTTCTATCCTTGCCACCACAGTCTTAATGAAAGAAGAAAAAACATAGAGATGATTAAAATATGGAGTTTTCTCGCCCATTCCCATTAAAGATCTTGGCGATTTCCCCAATTAAAACATCTCCATGTTTTTCCTATCATTTTATTTTACTTTTGCTCCAAGTGGTAAAGCCTCTGCGATTGTCGCAAGAGACAATTCGCCGTCATGACTTCCAGCTAAAATCATTCCTTGAGAAAGTTCGCCTCTTAATTTAACTGGTTTTAAATTTGTTACACAAATAACCTTTCGTCCTACCAAGTCTTCAGGAGAATAATATTTAGCAATTCCAGAAACTACTTGTCTTTTCTCATAACCAAGATCCAATTGTAACTTCAATAACTTGTCTGCTTTTTTCACAGGTTCAGCTTCCAGCACTTGTGCTACACGTAAATCTACCTTCATAAAGTCATCTATTGTGATTTCCTCTACGTCCGGAACTTCTTGAACCTCTTGTTTCGTTTCTTCTTCCTTTTGAGGTCCCTTCATTTCGCTCTTAATAAATTCCACTTCTTCTTGGATATCTAATCTAGGGAAAATAGGATCTCCCTTCTCTACTATAGTACCCGCAGGGATTATGCCAAAACGTTCCAAGCTGTCCCATGTCTGTAAGGATTCATCTTGTATGTTCAACTGTTTAAAAATTTTATCAGGTGTTCTTGTTAAGAATGGTTTTAACATAATTGCGATTCTTCTTAAAGATTCTGCTAAGTGATTCATCACAACTGCTAATTCTTCTGTCTTTTCCTCTTTCGCTAATACCCATGGCTGTGTTTCATCGATATATTTATTATTTCTGCTGACTAATTGCCATAACGTTGTTAGTACAACGGAGAACTCCATATTTTCCATATGCTCCGCATATTTCTTAACCGTTTCTTGATGTGCTTCCACAAGTGACTTTTCAAAAGTTCCCTCTGAATTTTTATAGGTAGGAATTTCACCATTAAAGTACTTATTAATCATCGCCACTGTACGATTTAATAAGTTCCCTAAGTCATTCGCTAAATCAAAGTTCACTCTCTCTACAAACGCTTCTGGAGTAAACACACCATCAGAACCAAATGGTACTTCTCTTAATAAATAATAACGAAGAGCATCTAATCCATAACGATCAATTAACGTCACTGGATTAACCACATTTCCTTTTGATTTAGACATTTTACCATCTTTCATTAGAATCCAGCCATGTGCAAAGACTTTCTTAGGCAATGGTAGATCTAATGCCATAAGCATGATTGGCCAATATATCGTGTGAAAACGAACAATTTCTTTCCCAACTAAATGTACATTTGCTGGCCAGAACTTTTTATATAATGTTTCATCGTCAGAGCCATACCCTAGCGCAGTAATATAATTGGAAAGGGCATCGATCCATACATACACAACATGCTTCGGATCCCCTGGCACTTTAATTCCCCAATCAAAAGTCGTTCTTGAGACTGCTAAATCTTCCAATCCTGGTTTGATAAAGTTATTAATCATCTCGTTCTTGCGAGATTCTGGTTGGATAAATTCTGGATTTTCCTCGTAAAATGCTAACAAGCGATCTGCATATTTCCCCATTCTAAAGAAATATGATTCCTCTTTTACTAGTTCAACGGCATGACCACTGTCGGGGCTTTTCCCTCCAATTACTTTGCCATGTTCATCATATATAGGATCAACTAACTGTAGTTCTGTATAATACGTTTCATCAGAAACAGAATACCATCCTTGATATTCATCTAAATAAATATCTCCTTGATCCACTAATTTCTTAAACATTTTTTCGACAACATCCGTATGTCGTTTTTCTGTTGTACGGATAAAATCATCATAGGAAATATCAAGCTTATCCCATAATTCCTTTATTCCTGCCACAATTTCATCTACATACTGAATAGGTGTAATTCCTGCTTCTTCTGCTTTGCGCTGAATTTTTTGCCCATGTTCATCCGTTCCAGTTAAGTAACGAACTTCATATCCTCTCATTCTTTTATAACGAGCCATTGCATCTCCAGCAACTGTTGTGTAGGCATGCCCAATATGTAAATTGCCACTTGGATAATAGATTGGCGTAGTAATATAAAAAGTTTTTTCTTGATCCTTCACTTAGTTTCCTCCTATGTATATGTATATAATATGTACCTTTAGTAAAATAACTGCTATTACTATTGTAACCATTCTTCTTTTTTATCGAAACAAAAAAGTATAAGAACATTTATAAACCGCATAATTATTGCCATTTTTCCTTTTATCCCATCAAAATATACCTAAAAATAATTAGTAATGCAACAGCGATGTTTTGGAAGAAAAAATGACAAATAAAAATGTTGTTTTTTGTCGAAAAAATAACAAAAATAGAACGAAAATACTATACCAATTTATCCCATCCTATGTTTATTTATCATTTCATACTCCAGAAAAGCCTACTTTAATAAGGTTTTTTAAAATACATTTATTTCAAAATAAATAATTGACGTTTATGGGAATGGCTGGTATTATAATAAACATACAAAGAAATTTGTCGAAAATTAGCGAAAAAAATATAAATACTTACTTTTGGGAGGAGAAAAGAAAATGAAATCTACAGGTATTGTTCGTAAAGTTGATGAATTAGGTCGTGTGGTAATTCCAATCGAATTAAGACGTACATTAGGAATTGCGGAAAAGGATGCTCTAGAAATTTATGTAGATGATGAAAAAATCATCTTAAAAAAATATAAACCAAACATGACTTGCCAAGTTACTGGAGAAGTATCAGATGATAATCTATCTTTAGCTGGTGGTAAATTAATTCTTAGCCGTGAAGGTGCAGAGCAATTAATCGCGGAAATTAAAAGCAATTTTGAACTTGCAAAATAAGAATAAAGTTAGAAATGTGTAAGTACATCACTCTTTATTTATTCATAGTTTCTTGAATGAATAAATAAGAAAAGCTTATTCGTTCTTTTTTATAAACTAAAGGACTGCCGCCTTAAAGGGGAACACCATCATATTTTTGATGTTCCGATTTAAGGCAGCAGCCCTTTTTCTTATTGAATATGGTATTCTTGGTAAATGTCTCTTTTTTGCATTTCTCTATCTAATGCAGTCTTTTTAATTGCTTCTTTTACCGTAATTCCCTCTTTTTCCACATAGTGATCTACATGTTGAACAATAGATAAGTCTTCCCACCAATTATTGTCTTCCGTTTGTAATTCTCCTTGTTCGATAACTAAACAGAACTCTCCTCTTATTTCTTCTGACTGAGACCAAGCAATTGCCTCCTCTAGAGTTCCACGAATAAATTCCTCATATAACTTTGTCAACTCTCTACATAATGTGATCTTTCTATTACCGAGAATTTCCCTTATTAAAACCAATGTTTCTTTTAAACGATGCGGGGATTCATATAAGAGCAACGTACCTGGAACACTCTTTAGGAAAAGCAACTCCTTCTTCTTCTCCTTCTTTTGACGATTAAGGAAACCATAAAAGTAGAAAGGATGTGTCGGAAGTCCCGAAGCAATCAGAGCTGTTAATGCTGCATTTGCTCCTGGAAGAGGAATAACTGGGATTTCTTGATTAATAGCATCCATAGCTAGCTCATATCCTGGATCTGCAATGGTTGGCATTCCCGCATCGCTTACTAATGCGATTATTTTATCCTCTTTCAAAGCTTGTATTAGCTTTTGACCACTAGTCTCTTTATTATGTTCATGATAGCTGACTACTGGAGTTGCAATTTCAAAATAATTACATAGTTTTTTTGTATTACGCGTATCCTCTGCAGCAATAATATCTGCCTCTTTCAAAATTCTAATTGCTCGAAAACTCATATCTTCTAAATTCCCGATAGGAGTAGGGACTAAATACAGCGCTCCCCTTTTTTCTTTAAAGCTTTTTTGTTGTTTCATTTCCTTCACCTACTTCCTTCCATAAAAACTTTTCCTTCTTCTTTCTATCTAACTGTTTAAAAGCATACTCTGCTTTCATGGCCTCTTGTTTTGTCTGAAATTCCTCATAGTAAATAACAGATACCGGTAAACGCCCTCTTGTATACTTTGCCCCTTTGCCATCATTATGCGTTTTTACTCGCTTTTGAAGATCATTTGTATAACCAGCATAATAGCTGCCATCCTTACACTTTAATACATAAAAATAATGATTCTTATTTTCCATACAGTATTCTGCTCATTTCCTCTGTATAATTGTTGCCATCTTTATAAACAAATAACGGAGGGAGAACTTTTAAGTCTGGTTTCCCATCTTTTATTGCTTCAACTAATAAAATATTCGCTTCTTTACCTTCTTTTGGATAGACAAATCGGATTCGCTTTGGTTCCAATCGATTCTCCCTCATTAATGTAATGATATCTAATAGCCTGCCAGGTCGATGAACAAAAGCTACTTTTCCACCTTGTTTAACCAATTGACTAGATATACTAATTGTATCCTCAAGTGTACAGAGAATCTCATGCCTAGCTATAGCAAGATGCTCATTACCATTAATCTCTGCCATTGAGTTCGTCTTCTTAAAGTAGGGAGGATTACACGTCACTGCGTCATACTTCTCATACCCAAGTAAACTAGGAGCATCCTTAATATCACCATGAATCATTTTTATTTTTTGTTCTAAATGATTATACTGAATGCTTCTATTTGCCATATCATATAATCTTTCTTGTATTTCTACTCCTACAATATCTCCCTCTGTTCGAAGTGACAAAAAGAGTGGAATTACTCCATTCCCACTACATAAATCAACAATTGCCCCCCTCTTCAAAGGAATAGAGACAAAATCCGCTAATAATACTGCATCTAATGAGAAAGAAAAAACAGATGGACTTTGAATAATTCTTAATCGTTCATCCAGCAAATAATCTAATCTTTCATCTCCAATTAATGGAACCACTCTTTTTTTACCTCCATCTTTCCTATTCCTGCATAGAAAAAGAGATGTCTCAAGAAGAAGAGTCATCCCCTGACAATACATTGATTGTATTGCTTACATACTCGGGCAATAATTTCTTTGAGACATCCTTATTTTTTATTAAGAAACGATAAACAAAAAAGACAATCTCCATCTTTTCGAGGACTTCCAAAATGAAGATTACAAATATGAAAACCTTCTTGATATAGTCTTGCCAGGTTGTCATACCCTTCCCCTATATCAATATTTTTTTCCTCCATCGTCTTACCTTGTTTTATGTTCCTTCTTTTATTTTTATCCTGTTTCGAATCTTTTTCTCTTGGTATATCCTCTAAGTGCCTTCTTAGATTTTCATTTTCTAGCTGCAGCCTATTATTCTCTTCAATAAGCTCAGCTACATGCTGTTTAAGATCACCTAATTGCTTATACAAATTACCAATTTGACTTTCCATATTTATTACTGATTCAAAAACTTCTTTTTTATCCACTCTTCCACCTCATTAATCTGTGGATTGAACTGAAACAGCATCCTCTTGCAGTATCTCATCTAATGTATATTCAAGCACTCGTTCTTGTTCAGAAATTTCCACTTGGAGTACACGTTCTAAAATATTTAAACCAACAACTTTTCCCTTTCCATCCGGTGTATTAATCCAATCACCTAAGTCTGGTAAAAGTTCCTTGGCAGCTTCATAATCGTCATTCTCATACTTTAAACAACACATTAATCGTCCGCATAATCCGGAAATTTTCGTTGGGTTTAAGGAAAGGTTTTGGTCTTTTGCCATCTTAATAGATACTGGTTCGAAATCCCCTAAGAATGTCGAACAGCATAACATTCTTCCACAAGGACCAATTCCACCTAGCATTTTAGCTTCATCTCTTACACCAATCTGACGAAGTTCAATTCTTGTTCGAAAAATGGAAGCTAAATCTTTTACCAATTCCCTAAAGTCTACTCGACCATCAGCGGTAAAATAAAAAATAATTTTATTACGGTCAAATGTATATTCTACATCCACTAATTTCATATCTAATTCATGTAGCGTAACTTTCTCACAACAAACATCATAAGCCTCTTTTGCTGCAACCTTGTTTTCGGCTACAATCATTTGATCTTTATGATCCGCAATTCTTAATACTTTTTTCAAGGGTAAAACAACATCGTTTTCATCTACTTTTTTCGGTCCAATAACTACTCTCCCGAATTCTACACCTCGAACAGTTTCGACGATGACGAAGTCTCCCTTTTGAATGATTAATTCATTTGGATCAAAATAATATATTTTTCCAGCTTTTTTAAAGCGGATTCCTACAACATCATACAACTGAAGATCCCTCCTGCAGCTCTAGCACCAGCTGCTCCATCAATAACTGTGGATTCATATTCCCCTGCAGCTTTCGCTTTGCTTCAAAAATAGCTGTCATTTGTTCCGTTAAGCGCCTGTTAGAAGTTCTTAAAGCATAAGTCTCTAATCGTCCCTTTTCGCTAACGTATACAATCTGATCGTGCTTGCCAAGCTGTATATATAATAAATCTTTATAAAGCAGCAATAATAAATCGAGTCCTCTATCAAACTGATCCTTTTCCTTAAAATGAGAAAACCAGTCCCTTTGAAGAGCTACTAATGCTTCTAAAGGAGCTCCTTTAAGAGCCTCATATAATTTTACCACTATTTTTTGCGCTTGTACAAACCATTCATCCGTACTAAGTGTCAATGCCTCTTCAAAATTATTGGTAATTTGCGCAAGTAAAGGGGCTTCATTTGGTTTTATGCCATTTCTTACTAGTTCTTTAGCCATTTCATTTGGGGATAATGGTGTAAAGGAAAGGACCTGACACCGAGACAAAATAGTCGGCAATATTTGCTGAATTTGTTCTGTTATTAGAATGGCCGTTGTTTCTGCATTTGGTTCCTCTAAAAATTTCAGTAAACTATTAGCCGCATTTGTAGTCATTTTATCTGCATGAACAAGAATATACACCTTTTGCTTTGACTCTACTCCAGTCTTGGAAAACTCTTCTTGTAGGCTTTGTATTTGATGCTTCTTTATGGATAATCCATCTGGCTCAAGTAAATGCACATCAGGATGGTTACCATTATTTATCCGCTTGCAATTTGAACATGTTTCACATGGAACATATCCATCTATAGTATTTTCACATAAAATGCTCTTAGTGAGAACTAGACTTATTTCCCGTTTACCAGTTCCCTTCATTCCTTCAAAAAGATATGCATGAGCTAATCTCTCTTTTTTCAAGCTGTTTTTTAGCATTTTTAAAACAATGGGTTGTGTCTGTTCAAGCTGTTCCCACGTCCTTGTCAAGACAATCACTCCATTTACGTATATATATTAATTAGTAAACCTTTAATTTCACCAATTTTATCTAAGATATTTATGCCATTTTTTCTCAGTCGCAATTACTTCTTCTGTTAATTCTACTAACTTATCATC
The DNA here is from genome assembly GCF_003726095.1 of Niallia circulans. NCBI lineage: Bacteria > Bacillati > Bacillota > Bacilli > Caryophanales > Bacillaceae > Niallia > Niallia circulans. The sequence goes on along the minus strand of NZ_CP026031.1, from coordinate 3,969,633 downwards.
AATTACCTGTACAACACGCAAGTCTCTCCCTTGGCCAAACTGATCCCACGAGTTGTCTTTTTTTACTTTCATCCCTAATTCAACAGCTTCTTTTACAAACTGTTTAACAAGAGATTTATATTTTGTTAAGTCTTTTAAATTTTGGGATCGCCCTAACCTATTGCCAATATCATCGATGTTCTTCATCAATTTTGAAGCTGATCGACCTTTAATTTCTCATTTTGTTGTTGGACATATCCCTGAAATTTAGAGTCCCTAGACTACCTTTTGTTCCTAATCTATTCCCTTCCAGATTGATTCGAATGTCTTTATTAATCTTCATATTCTTCCTCCTGAAGAACGATCTACTACTTATTAGTAAAAGGATCTGTATCCTACTTTTAACTTTTATCATTTAACCATGAAAGTACATCGGTAACAGAAGTTAACCGATGTACAGCTTAAAATTGTTTAAATTGCTCTACAGGTAATACAAAGACTGTTGCTCCACCAACTTCCACTTCTACTGGATAAGGGACATAAGAATCTGCATTTCCTCCCATTGGCGATACAGGTGCTACTAATTGGTCTCTTGATTGACAATTTTCTTTAATGATTTGCAGTGCTTTTTCCACACGTATATCTTCCGTTCCTATCATAAAGGTGGTATTTCCAGATTTCAAGAATCCGCCAGTACTCGCAAGCTTTGTTGCTCTAAAATTATTTTCAACTAGTGCATTAAGTAATTTGTTACTATCTTTATCTTGAATGACTGTTAGAATTAATTTCATTTTATCCCGCCCCTTATTATAGTTTCCGAATGATTTTATAACTTGTTCCTATTATAGCAATAAATATAAAAACAAACAGCTGAAAGGAAAATAATTCTTTGAAAGCCTATCTATTTTTTGTTTGTTATCACTATATGCATAATACCCTAATATATAATTAGCAACGCACTTCTACTTTAAAAAACGATTAATAATATCCACTGTATCCTCCAAAACCTGTTCTAGTGGTTTCGATGCATCTACTTTTATTATTCTCTCTGGAAATTTCTCTATTACCTTAGAATAGCCTTCTTGTACTCTTTCATGGAATTCAATCGTTTCTAAATCCAAACGGTTAATTTCTCTATCACTCGTATTATTAATTCTTGCTAAACCAACCCTTGGATCTAAATCAAAATAAATGGTTAGTTCAGGCATGATATCTCCAATTGCAAATTGATTAATTTTCCAAATTTCATCCATATCAATTCCTCTTGCATACCCTTGATATGCCAATGAACTATCAATAAAGCGATCACATAATACAATTGCTCCGCCGTTTAAAGCTGGAACGACCTTCTCTACTAAATGCTGTCTTCTAGCAGCTGCATATAGTAACGCTTCTGTCCGAGCATCCATTTCAATATGCTTAGGATCTAATATAATATTTCTAATTTTTTCTGAAATAGGAATTCCACCTGGTTCCCTAGTCTTTATAATCTGTAGTTCTTTTTCTTGATAATAATTTAACAACATATCGATAACGGTTGTCTTTCCCGCTCCTTCTGGTCCTTCTAATGTAATAAAGAGCCCTTTTGTCACCTTATTGTCCTCCTAAGTTGTCATTTCTTAAAAATTGTAATTCTATTTTTATAAATAGATGGACTTCCTTGAAATCTTGCTCCATCCTTTAATAAGTTCGTTATTTGTTTAATATGATAGTTCGTTATCTCCTCTCCAGGCATTAAAATAGGAATTCCTGGAGGATATGGAATAATTGTTTCTGCACAAACTGCATGTAAAGCTTCACTTAATGAAACTTCTACCTTACTTCGTATTGCTTGTTCTTTTTCACTAAGTTTTAATTCTACTATATCCTGACGCTTTTTTATAGATTCAACTGTCTCACTCTGTGAAGAATAAGCATGTGTATGTTTAAGAAGTGCCCTTTTTATTTTATAAATAACCTTTTCTAATGGGTAAGAGATTCCTTTCTTTAACAATGGAAAGACAAATAATATATTATTTGAATCAGCTAACTCCGTATAAATGCCCTCTTTTTCTAATTCTTTTTGTAATTCGAATCCGCTTCTATTTTCTGTTGATTGAATAGTAATTTTTAAAGGATCTCCATCATAAGGATAATTTAGTACATTTAGCTGGGGTATTGTATGAAGTTGTTCCCGAAAAAGTGTAAGCATCGTATGTAGGTATTCCCAATCCTCCATGCTATAGTTTGCTATATAATGCCTAGCCTTATCTAGAGAGGCCATAATAAGATAAGATGGACTGCTGGACTGTAAAATGTCTAAGTAATGTTTAACATCCTCTTGTTGAACGAATGCTGTATTATAATGTAAATAAGCACCCATTGTTAATGCAGGAAGCGTCTTATGTGCTGATTGAACAACTATATCTGCACCTAACTCAACTGCTGAAGGTGGAAAATGTGGGTTTCCTTTAAAATGTGCTCCATGCGCTTCATCTACTAATACACAAATGCCATTAGCATGGGCTAAGTCAATAATCTCCTGTAAATTTCCAACCATTCCATAATAATTAGGAGAAGTTAAAATAAGCTTTTTGACTTCTGGGAATCGTGCAATTGCCTGTTCAATTGTTTTTTTTGAAAGGACAGTATCGACTTTCCAATCTTCCTCATAATCAGGGCTAAGTAAAATAGGCTCTGCCTTTGCTAACTTTATTCCATTCATAATTGATTTATGGCTATTCCTTTGTACAAATACTTTGTCACCCTCTGTTAAGGCCGCTAATATCATTGCTAAATTCCCAACAGTACTTCCATTTACAAGAAAATAACTTTTCTTAACTCCATAAAAATCTGTTAGTAATTTTTCTGCATCTGCAATAACACCTGTTGGTGCATGTAAATCATCTAAGCCATTGAGCTCTGTCACATCAAAATTCCATAAGGGTCCTTTCCACTCCTCTTCCGAAGAAATTAATTCCCCATTCTTATGACCAGGTACATGAAAAGAAATATTATTTTTCGACTGGAATTGCAACAGTTTAGAATATAACGGTGTGTTTTCTTGCAATAGTATTCCTCTTTTCTTTTTTCACTCTATTTATTTTATCACTTTTTCTTCATAGGAAGTAATTTACGTTTCCTTCTTTCCATTTTCTTATCTAAGTATTTCAGATAATATAAATCCCTTATCCACCCATATTGGGCTATATTATCAATCCCCCTTTAGTCTTTCCTATTTTGTAGTATTTTAGTTTGGTAGTTTTTAAGAATAAAGGTATGAGTGATTACTAAAATGGATAGAATAATGTCTATGGAGGTGGAGAAATGGGGAAATATCAATCAAGTAGAGCAGAAGCCTGTCTCATATGTGAAGAACATAAATTAGAAGGTATTCATCTATTCGAATCCTTTATATGTATGGATTGCGAAAGAGAGATTGTTAATACGAAAACAAATGATCCCAAATATCTATTTTTTGTTCATCAAATGAGAAAAGCACGAACTCTTCAGGAAAGACGGCAAGCTTAGATATAAGTAAGTATCCGCCGGTAGAACCGGCGGTTTTAATTTCGCCCTATAAGGGCACTTTACCAACGAAGCCCCTAAAGGGACCTCTAAATTGACCGCCAACCGTTTACTCTCCCTACTTATCTTTAAATGGATCGACGTATTCTCGTTTGCTCATATTATCTCGCAAACGGTCCTCTGCTTCTTGCTCTCGTATATACTTTGCAATTGTTTTTTCGTTTAATCCAACCGTACTTACGTAATATCCTTTCGCCCAAAACGTTCGATTTCCATGATTATATTTTAAATTTGCATGTCTATCATGGATCATCAATGAACTTTTACCTTTTAAATATCCCATGAAATACGAAACAGACATTTTCGGTGGTATTTTTACCAGCATGTGTATATGATCTGGCATGGCATGTGCTTCCATTATTTCTACATCTTTCATTTCACATAGTTTTCTCAATATAGCACCTATATCTTTTCTTAATTTCCCATATACTACTTTCCTTCTGTATTTGGGAATAAATACGATATGATACTTACAATTCCATCTTGTATGTGATAAACTATTGTCGCTCGACATGAGCAGAACTCCTCTCGTTATTTGAAGTTGGTTTGACGGCCATCTTCTATTATAACGATTGGAGTTTTTTTCTAATACGACTCTACAAGTTTTATTTTCACACAGGCAGAGCCTGTGGTTTAAAAAGAGTAAATAAAAAACAAGCATCTAATGAATAGATGCTTGTTTCCTTATTGCCTGGCGACGTCCTACTCTCACAGGGGGAGAACCCCCAACTACCATCGGCGCTGAGAAGCTTAACTTCCGTGTTCGGTATGGGAACGGGTGTGACCTTCTCGCTATCGCCACCAGACTTATTTATTTAGAGAATTATTCTCTCAAAACTAAATCATTTAGAAGTATTCCAATTTGCCAAGTAATCATTTTGTCCAGCTCCAACGCCATAAACAGGCATTTCCGCTTTTCATTTTAGTTAAGTCCTCGATCTATTAGTATCAGTCAGCTCCACATGTCGCCACGCTTCCACCTCTGACCTATCAACCTGATCATCTTTCAGGGATCTTACTAGCTTGCGCTATGGGAAATCTCATCTTGAGGGGGGCTTCATGCTTAGATGCTTTCAGCACTTATCCCTTCCGCACATAGCTACCCAGCGATGCCTTTGGCAAGACAACTGGTACACCAGCGGTGCGTCCATCCCGGTCCTCTCGTACTAAGGACAGCTCCTCTCAAATTTCCTACGCCCACGACGGATAGGGACCGAACTGTCTCACGACGTTCTGAACCCAGCTCGCGTACCGCTTTAATGGGCGAACAGCCCAACCCTTGGGACCGACTACAGCCCCAGGATGCGATGAGCCGACATCGAGGTGCCAAACCTCCCCGTCGATGTGGACTCTTGGGGGAGATAAGCCTGTTATCCCCGGGGTAGCTTTTATCCGTTGAGCGATGGCCCTTCCATGCGGAACCACCGGATCACTAAGCCCGACTTTCGTCCCTGCTCGACTTGTAGGTCTCGCAGTCAAGCTCCCTTGTGCCTTTACACTCTACGAATGATTTCCAACCATTCTGAGGGAACCTTTGGGCGCCTCCGTTACTTTTTAGGAGGCGACCGCCCCAGTCAAACTGCCCACCTGACACTGTCTCCCACCCCGATCAGGGGTGCGGGTTAGAATGTCAATACAGCCAGGGTAGTATCCCACCAATGCCTCCACCGAAGCTAGCGCTCCGGCTTCCAAGGCTCCTACCTATCCTGTACAAGCTGTACCAAAATTCAATATCAGGCTGCAGTAAAGCTCCACGGGGTCTTTCCGTCCTGTCGCGGGTAACCTGCATCTTCACAGGTACTATAATTTCACCGAGTCTCTCGTTGAGACAGTGCCCAGATCGTTACACCTTTCGTGCGGGTCGGAACTTACCCGACAAGGAATTTCGCTACCTTAGGACCGTTATAGTTACGGCCGCCGTTTACTGGGGCTTCAATTCAGAGCTTCGCACTAACGTGCTAACCCCTCCTCTTAACCTTCCAGCACCGGGCAGGTGTCAGCCCCTATACTTCGCCTTGCGGCTTCGCAGAGACCTGTGTTTTTGCTAAACAGTCGCCTGGGCCTATTCACTGCGGCTCTCGCAGGCTTGCACCCGCAAGAGCACCCCTTCTCCCGAAGTTACGGGGTCATTTTGCCGAGTTCCTTAACGAGAGTTCTCTCGCTCACCTTAGGATTCTCTCCTCGCCTACCTGTGTCGGTTTGCGGTACGGGCACCCTAAATCTCGCTAGAGGCTTTTCTTGGCAGTGTGGAATCAGGAACTTCGGTACTATATTTCCCTCGCCGTCACAGCTCCGCTTATGTGGTAATGGGATTTGCCTCATTACCAGCCTAACTGCTTGGACGTGCTAATCCAACAGCACGCTTACCCTATCCTCCTGCGTCCCCCCATTGCTCAAACGATTTAAAGGTGGTACAGGAATATCAACCTGTTGTCCATCGCCTACGCTTTTCAGCCTCGGCTTAGGTCCCGACTAACCCTGAGCGGACGAGCCTTCCTCAGGAAACCTTAGGCATTCGGTGGATGAGATTCTCACTCATCTTTCGCTACTCATACCGGCATTCTCACTTCTAAGCGCTCCACCAGTCCTTACGGTCTAGCTTCAACGCCCTTAGAACGCTCTCCTACCACTGACATCAAAGATGTCAATCCACAGCTTCGGTGATACGTTTAGCCCCGGTACATTTTCGGCGCAGAGTCACTCGACCAGTGAGCTATTACGCACTCTTTAAATGGTGGCTGCTTCTAAGCCAACATCCTGGTTGTCTAAGCAACTCCACATCCTTTTCCACTTAACGTATACTTTGGGACCTTAGCTGGTGGTCTGGGCTGTTTCCCTCTTGACCACGGATCTTATCACTCGTAGTCTGACTCCCAAGAATAAGTATTTGGCATTCGGAGTTTGTCTGAATTCGGTAACCCGATGGGGGCCCCTAGTCCAAACAGTGCTCTACCTCCAATACTCTAAATCTTGAGGCTAGCCCTAAAGCTATTTCGGAGAGAACCAGCTATCTCCAAGTTCGATTGGAATTTCTCCGCTACCCACACCTCATCCCCGCACTTTTCAACGTGCGTGGGTTCGGGCCTCCATCCAGTGTTACCTGGACTTCACCCTGGACATGGGTAGATCACCTGGTTTCGGGTCTACAACCACATACTATTTCGCCCTATTCAGACTCGCTTTCGCTGCGGCTCCGTCTCTTCAACTTAACCTCGCATGTAATCGTAACTCGCCGGTTCATTCTACAAAAGGCACGCTATCACCCATAAAAGGGCTCTAACTACTTGTAGGCACACGGTTTCAGGATCTATTTCACTCCCCTTCCGGGGTGCTTTTCACCTTTCCCTCACGGTACTGGTTCACTATCGGTCACTAGGGAGTATTTAGCCTTGGGAGATGGTCCTCCCTGCTTCCGACGGGATTTCTCGTGTCCCGCCGTACTCAGGATACACTCAAGAGGGAACGAAGTTTCGACTACAGGGTTTTTACCTTCTACGACTGACCTTTCCAGATCGATTCGTCTACCCCGTTCCTTTGTAACTCCATATAGAGTGTCCTACAACCCCAAGAGGCAAGCCTCTTGGTTT